>NZ_JH164966.1:316996-342506 GCF_000227275.1 Neisseria sp. GT4A_CT1 | reverse complement strand
TTCAGGTCGTCTGAAACGGCTGCCGCATTCTGTTCCCTCTCCTGCGGGAGAGGGCTAGGGAGAGGGTTTGTTACGGCTGCGGGAAATTTGGTTTGAGCGGCAACCGTTTTGCCTTCTCCCTCGGAGGTGGGAGTGGGTTGCTGTTGGCTCGGAGAGTTCAGCCCGCCCAGTTTGAATCCGTATGCCAACGGCGCAACTGTAATCATCAGTGGCTCGTGTGCCGATAAAAAGCCCTGCCAGTCGGACACAGGTTTGGCTTTCAAACCGTTTTGCTGCAAGAAGCCGAGCATGGTTTCGCGCCGTCCCAAACTTTCGGCGCACAGCAAAATCCGCCCGTCAAAGGTCGTCTGAAAATCCTTCAATGCCTGCAAAGGCTCGTCGGATTGGCGGTTGACGGCAAGGTCGGGCAGGGTGTGTTCCTTGCCGGAAACATCGGGCAGCACTTGTCCGTAGTTTTTCAGACGACCTGCGAACACATCGGCAGAGAGATACAAATGCTGTGGAAGCAAAGGCGGATAAGTTTCGTCGCCCTGCGCCATGGAGTAACGCGATTTGACATCGCTCCAAAAGCGGTTGGCTTCGGCGTGAACGTCGCCCAAAGAGACAAACAGCGCATCTTCGCCGATGTAATCAAACAGCGTTTCCAGCTCGTTTTCAAAAAACAGCGGCAGATAATATTCCACGCCTGCGCCGAAATGGCCGTTGCTGACGGCTTTGTACACAGCGGCATCGTTCGGATTGCCATCGACTTCCTCGCGGAAGCGGCTGCGGAAGATTTTTTGCGCCTCGCTGTCGGTGGGGAATTCGTGCGCCGGCAGCAGGCGGATTTCGGAAACGGGGGAAATGGTGCGCTGCGTGTCGGTGTCAAACGTTTTAATGCTGTCGATTTCATCGTCGAACAAATCGATGCGGTAAGGCATCTCGCTGCCCATCGGGAACAAATCGACAATACCGCCGCGCACGGCAAACTCGCCCGCCGCCACGACATGGGAAACATGGTTGTAACCAGCATCCACCAAATCGCTTTTCAGACGGCCTATATCCAGAGTCTGCCCCGTTTTCAGCCAGAACGTGCGCCCCGCCAGAAACGGCACGGGCGGCAGCTTCTGCATCGCTGTGGCAACCGGTACGAACAGCACGTCCGCCGCGCCGCTCTTAATCTGCCACAACGCTGACAGCCGCTCTGACACCAAATCCTGATGCGGCGAAAAACGCTCGTAAGGCAGCGTTTCCCAGTCCGGCAGGAACACCGCCGTATCGTGCGGACGGAAAAACCGCCATGCCGTCTGAAGGCGCAACGCCTGTTCCGCATCTTGGGTCAGCACGACTTTGAGCCGCTTATGCGGCAGATAACGCGCCAAAGCCAGCGGCAGCGAGCCTTGCGAAAGATTGGGCCAACGGGATTTTTCACGGGGTTTGGGGATAGGGTAGTTCATGGCGTAGGGACAATGGCTTGCGGCAGCCGGAAAAAATTTCGGGCTGCCGTGGTGGGTTGTAAAAGCGGAATTTTAGCAGATTAAAAGCGGGTATAAGGGATAGGATGGTTTGGTTGGTTTTCAGACGGCCTTTTTATGCCAGAGGGTCGTCTGAAAATGCTTGTCCGTAAAAACCGATTGAAATGGATAGACTGAATATTACGGTTTGTCCGGATAAGCCAATAACGGGCTGAAGTCCGCTTTCCAAATATCCAGTTCATGCAGTTGACCGTCGCTGTAAGAATATAGGGTTGCCAAAACCGGAATGCCGTCTTTATCGTGAAACAGGTATTCGGCGATTGGGATGATTTTTAGCGGGCGCGTTTGGTTTGTATCGCTGGAAAACAGAAAACTGCCCATCGCGCCGTCGTCGAGCGTAGTGACGCTGTTGGAAAAACGGGTTTCCAATCGGGCATATTGAGGTTTTTTGTTGGACAGAAGAAGATTCAACAAATTGGTTTCGTCTGCCGTCATCGGGCGTTTGTTCAATGGTTCAACTCCATGTATCTGCTGAAAAAGGGATTGTTCGTTCGGATGTTTTCAGACGACCTTTGGCGGCAGGAAGTTATTCTAACGGATGCAAACCGGCAAAGACAGCGGCTGCTTTTTCAGACGACATGCAAGGGTTTGTGATAAGGTATAAAACGGACCTATTTCTGGGAACGAGGTCGTCTGAAAACGGAGGGGAAGGGTATGCCGCAGCAGAAGTGCAGGCAGCAGGCATTTCAGATTTGCGTTATACTTTTCCCCGTCTGTGTACTTTACTTATGAGAAAGGCAGCAAAATTATGATCTTAGAATTCATTAAAAAACTGTTTGGCGCTACCGGTGGCGCATCGTCTTCGCCAAAACGCGGCGGCTGGAATGAGGAAGAGGGCGTGTATTACGCCAAAGGCAGCTACGATAACGCAGTAGAGTACAACAATGAGTTGATGTGCATTGCCAATTTTATGCTCTACCATATGGAAGACATGAACCAGGCAATGGACAAACGCGATTACGCCCAAGCCGAAAAAGTCCGTGTGCAGTGGATAGCCGCGATTCCCAATTACATCGCACAAGCCGATAAATTGGGTGCATACAAAGGCGATGCTTCCCTGTTGAATGCTTTGAAAAGCCATCTGCGTTTCTTTAGCGATTTGATGGAAGACGGCTATAAAAAGCTGATCCAAATCCGCGCTTCCGGCAAACACGGTTCGGAAGAAGATGAAGAGCAATTGGACGAGAACAACGAGAAAATCTTGGACAGTACCGATAAGTTCAATGAAGTGAGCGATGAGTTTTTGGAAAAATTCGAAGACGAATAAACCGTATAGGCGAATTTTGTAAAACGCTATCCTAAAACCAAAAATCCTCTAAATTCCTTACGACAGAATTTAGAGGATTTTTTTCATAAGCCGTTTTCTATAAAAACATAGAGAACCGCTGATTGTCAAAAAGGTCGTCTGAAAACCGGTATGGCGGGTTTGGCTACAAGTTTTCAGACGACCTCCGTTCAAACTGCTACACCCGCCAGTTTGCCGATCATACCCGTAACCACCAACGCCGCCACACCCCACAGGCACACGCGCAAGACGGCGGGAGCGACAGGTGCGCCGCCGAGTTTGGCGGAGGCGTAACCCAGCGCGGCGAGTCCGCATAAAGTGGTTGCCGCCAGCGTAGGGATCAGGGCGGCGGGAGCGGTCAGCGCGACCAGCAGCGGCAGTATCGCGCCGGCGCAGAACGAACCGGCGGAGGCAAGCGCGGCCTGCATGGGCTTGGCGGCGGAGGTTTCGGTGATGCCGATTTCGTCGCGGGCATGGGCGGAGAGCGCGTCGTGTTCCATCAATGCCTGTGCGACTTCGGCGGCAAGCGCGTCGGACAAACCGCGGCGGCGGTAGATTTCAGTCAGTTCTGCCAGTTCGGCATCAGGATTGGCTTCCAATTCGTAGCGTTCTTTGTGCAAGTCGGCTTTTTCCGTGTCCGACTGGCTGGATACGGAAACATATTCCCCCGCCGCCATCGAGACTGCGCCGCCAATTAGGGCGGAAACGCCCGTCAGCAGCAGGGTTTGGAAATCGGGGGCGGCGGCCGCAACGCCGGTCAGCAGTGAGGCGGTAGAAATCAGGCCGTCGTTCGCGCCCAATACGCTCGCGCGCAGCCAGTTGTTGCGGTTGCTGAAATGGCGTTCGCTGTGTTGTGAATACATGGCAGTGTTCCGGCGGTGTTTTGCGCTATGGTAGCACCGTATCGGTTTATCGGGGCGGCGTAATCATGCGTTTGCACGCTGAAAATCCGTCCACACTTGATAATCATTGTCGCTTAAACGGGTTTGTGGTATAAATCCTAGAAATTTAGCTCTAAACTCTAATAACTGCCGATTAACCGAGAATCATGATGACACACACCGAATCAAGCGCGCAGCCGTCAACTATGGACACGGCTGCTTTTTTAAAGCACATCGAATCCGCATTCCGCCGCATTTTTTCAGACGACCTGAACCTCATGCAATACCTGCCCGAAGACAAATGGCTTGCCTTGAAGCAGGCGGGTTTGCTGTTGCCCTTCCTCGACAAAAAACACGGCGGCCGCAAGGGCAGCCAGTTTGAAATCCAAGAAGTCCTGCGGATTGCGGGGCATTACGGCGTGCCCGTTACCCTGCGTACCGGCATCGAAGGCGCGCTGGTGTTGCAGCCTCTGCAAGAGTTTGGCGACGAAGCGCAAGTCGCGCAAGGTTTGGACATGGTTTTTAAAGGCGAGGGCGGCGGTTTGGGCATTACCGAACCCGAAACCTCCGGCGCGGCGATTGCCCGCGAAATGCAGTCCTACTACGAATACATCGACGAACAAACGATTTACGTCAACGCCGCGAAATATTGGCAGGGCAACTCGCAAAGCGACTTTCTCCTCGTCGCCGCCAAAGAGCGCAAAAACGGCAAACTCTCCAAAGTCATCAACCTGTTGCTCGTTCCCAAGCAATACATCCGCTACGAAGCCCTCGCATCCGAAGGCCTGCGCGCCGTCCGTTACGCCGTCAACCGCATTGATGCAGAAATGCCTGCTGCCGCCGTCATGAAACTCTCGCAGAGCGACGCCGCCGGTTTGCGCGCGTTCCAAAACATCTTTATCCGCAGCCGCCTGCAACTGATCGGCATGACGCACGGCATCATGGAATACATCATTGACAACCTGAACCGATATGTCCGCCACGACATCAAATTCGTCGATTATGAACGCCGCGAAATCCAACGCCGCCATCAGGTTTCCGAGATTCTTTACCGCTACGTCTGCCATTGCGTTTCGCCCGTTGCCCCCGTCGCCCATCAGCTGATGGAGGCAAACATCATCAAAACCCTCGCCACAGAATACACATACGCCGCCGCGCAAATGTTGCAAAAACTCTTGGGCGCAAAGGGTTTTGAACGCGGACACACCGCCAGCAATATCGCTATCGACATCCGCCCCTTCACCATCTTCGAAGGTCCGAACGATATGCTTTATGCCGAAATTTACGACCAGTTCGTCCGCGCCACCGCCGAAGAAAAAGAAGCAGGCATTAAGTTGGACAAAAACCAAACCCTGCTTGACCGTCTGCAAACCGACGCCCGCTTTGCCGCCGTTGCCCGCGACTACACTTTGCCCGAAGACATCCGCAGCTTCCTGCAGGAACGCACCTTGACCGACGCCTGTGCCTTGCAAAAAGTCTTCATCGGCAAAATCATCGCCCGACTCTTCACCTTCGTGCAGGCGGAACACGAAGACACCGCAGCCTTCCTGTTGAACGACATCCGCAAAGACATATTGGACTGCCGATATTGCGGTTGATGGTTTAAGGCAGAGAGGTCGTCTGAAATCGGTTTTCAGACGACCTTGGGCGGATTTTTATGCTTTCGATTCAAAAGCGATTTCATTGCGAAAATCAAATGAATCAAGTGCTTTAGTCATGTTCATTGACTTTCAGACGACCTCCGAGCCCATGACCCTCTCCAAACTTCCTCTTTGGCAGACTCCCGAACAAGTCTGCGACATCTTACTTGTGCTGCAGGAAAAGCAGCGCAATCGTGCGTTGTACGAACTCGTTTCCCTTTTTGATCATGAAAACCCGCAAGGTCGGACGGAAGCCGAAAGTCAGCTTGCCGCCCTGCGCCTGCTGTGGCATGACCCGCGTTTTCAAGCTTTGGAAAACATCAGACATTGGCTGCGCGATGTGCTTGGGTTGGACGAGTCAAACGGTTCATGGCTTGCGTTGCAGAGCGACATTGAAACGCTGATGGAAATGCTCCATCCCGAAACCTGCCGCACTTACGGAGAATACGGCGGTATGTTCAAAAGCGCGCAAACGCTCGAACCTTTTGTCGCCCGAATGTTCGAGCGCGATACCGAAGCCTCGCGCAGCATGGCTTGGGACTGTCTGTATTGGAACAAAGAGCTCCGCTGTTTACGCCCCGATTGGGATGAATGGTTGAAAGAAGAAATCCGAAATCTGCACGATAAATACGGCGAAAACAAATAGCCGCCGCAACTGATTCAGGTTGACTGAAAGGTATTTCTGACTTTGAGCGGCTGAAAATCAAACCCGACTGTTTTTTATAGTGGATTAACTAAATCAGGACAAGGCGACGAAGCCGCAGACAGTACAGATAGTACGGAACCGATTCACTTGGTGCTTCAGCACCTTAGAGAATCGTTCTCTTTGAGCTAAGGCGAGGTAACGCCGTACTGGTTTAAAGTTAACCCACTATATTTTTTCTGCGAATAAGGCTGAGTTAAATCGGAAATTAAACGGCAATTTTGTACGGGAACGAATAGCAAGCAATAAAAAGGTCGTCTGAAAATTTCAGACGACCTTTTTTCATTTCATCAACAGCCTAGTGGAATCAATCCAGCTTTTTAAAGTGGCGGCGGCGTTCCAGTTCGCTCAGGTAACGCTTGCGCAGACGGATGGACTGCGGCGTGATTTCTACCAGCTCGTCATCGTCGATAAACTCGACCGCACCTTCCAGCGTCAGCTTGATTGGCGTGGTCAGACGCACAGCTTCGTCGGTGCCGCTGGCGCGGATGTTGGTAAGTTTTTTGCCTTTGAGCGGGTTGACCACCAAATCGTTGTCGCGGCTGTGGATGCCGATAATCATGCCTTCGTAGATTTTATCGTTGGGTGATACGAACATACGGCCGCGGTCTTCCAGATTCCATAAGGCATAAGCGACGGCTTCGCCTTGCTCTTGGGAAATCAGTACGCCGTTGTGGCGGCCGGGCATATCGGGTTTCACTGGCGCGTAGTCGTCGAATACGTGGCTCATCAGGCCGACACCGCGCGTCAGGGTCATGAATTCACCTTGGAAACCGATTAAGCCGCGCGCGGGAATATGGTATTCGAGGCGGGTCCGGCCGTTGCCGTCGCTTTCCATATTGGTCAGTTCGCCGCGGCGGCGGCCGAGTTCTTCCATTACCGCGCCTTGGTTTTCGTCCGGTACGTCCACGGTCAGGTTTTCATAAGGTTCGCATTTTTGACCGTCGATGTCGCGGTACACGACGCGCGGCTTGCCGACTGCCAGTTCAAAACCTTCGCGGCGCATGTTTTCCAACAAAATGGTCAGGTGCAGTTCGCCGCGTCCGGATACGCGGAACACGTCGGCATCGGCGGTATCTTCCACGCGCAGGGCGACGTTGGTCAGCAATTCTTTTTGCAGGCGGTCGCGGATTTGGCGGCTGGTCACGAATTTGCCTTCGGTACCCGCCAGCGGGCTGGTGTTCACCATAAAGTCCATCGTCAGCGTCGGTTCGTCCACGCTCAACATCGGCAAGCCTTTGGGGTTGTCTTTGTCGGTGATGGTCACGCCGATACCGATGTCTTCGATACCGGAAATAATCACGATGTCGCCGGCTTCGGCTTCTTCAAGCGGTACGCGCTCCAAACCTTTGAAACCCAAAAGCTGGTTGATGCGGCCTTGGGCGATTTGTTGATCGTGGTTCATCACGGCAACGACTTGGCCGGGTTTGATACGGCCATTCAGGATGCGGCCGATGCCGAGGCGGCCGGTGTAGTTGTCGTAGTCGAGTTGGGAAATTTGCAGTTGCAGCGTTTCGTCTGCGCTGCCGCTCGGTGCGGGCGTGTGTTTTAAGATGGTGTCGAACAGCGGACGCATGTCGTTGCTCTCGTCGGTTTCTTCCAGTTTGGCGAAACCGGACAGGCCGGAAGCGTAAACAATCGGGAAGTCCAACTGTTCGTCGGTTGCGCCCAAGTTGTCGAAGAGTTCGAAGGTTTGGTCGATGACCCAGCTCGGACGGGCGGACGGTTTGTCGATTTTATTGATGACGACGATCGGTTTCAGTCCCAAAGCCAAGGCTTTTTTGGTAACGAAACGGGTTTGCGGCATCGGGCCCTCCTGCGCATCCACCAACAATACGACGCAGTCCACCATACCCAAAACGCGCTCCACCTCGCCGCCGAAGTCGGCGTGTCCCGGAGTGTCGACGATGTTGATGTGGTAGCCTTCGTAATCGATGGCGGTATTTTTGGCGAGGATGGTAATGCCGCGTTCTTTTTCAAGGTCGTTGCTGTCCATCACGCGTTCGTCAACCTGCTGGTTGGCGCGGAATGTACCGGATTGGCGCAGCAGTTGGTCAACTAATGTGGTTTTGCCGTGGTCGACGTGGGCGATGATGGCAATGTTGCGAATTTGTTTCATGGTGATATGTATTTCAAATGATTTTTATCAAAAAGTAACTCGCGATTATATCACGGTTCATCTTATCGGACGGAGGGGGAGTAGATTAAATTTGAATCGGTACGGCGTTTATCCCGGTTCAACCATCAGTCACTATGCACACTGCGGCACAGTTTGACGATAAAAGCATTTGAGAATAATTAATAATAAAATTTGATTGGGTTTTGTAATTTATTTGCTTTTATTTATGGTTAAAGAGTGTAAATGTTTTTGAATGTTGAAATGGATTCTTAATACCAATGGCAACAAATATCTATATAAAACAAGGTATTGAATTTTCAGACGACCTTTTAAGGCTTCTGTTTCTTTTGATAATTGTTTGTATTTTAAATAGAAAATTTGTCAAGCATCAGGCTTTTGCATACAATTCAGCCATCAAGAAACAACACGCAATGTTTTTTACAGACACTTTACAATTTCAAAGAAAGAGAAAGAATTATGCAAGGCAATCAAGCTGTTATCGATTATATGAACGAACTGTTGTCCGGCGAGCTGGCTGCACGCGATCAATACTTCATCCACTCACGCCTGTACTCCGAATGGGGCTACAACAAACTGTTCGAGCGTCTGAATCATGAGATGGAAGAAGAAACAACCCACGCCGAAGACTTCATCCGCCGTATCCTGATGCTGGGCGGTACGCCTAAAATGACCCGTGCCGAACTGAACATCGGTACCGACGTGATTTCCTGCCTGAAAGCGGATTTGAACACCGAATACGAAGTACGCGATGCATTAGAAAAAAGGCATCAAACTGTGCGAAGAAGCACAAGACTACGTTACCCGTGATTTGATGATTGCCCAGTTGAAAGACACTGAAGAAGATCACGCCCACTGGCTGGAACAACAACTGCGTCTGATCGAACTCGTCGGCGAAGGCAACTACTACCAAAGCCAACTGTAATTAAGCGTATAAGGAGCTGAAAATGAAAGGCGATCGCTTAGTTATCCGCGAGCTGAACAAAAACTTGGGCTTGCTCTTGGTTACCATCAACCAATATTTCCTGCATGCCCGTATTTTGAAAAACTGGGGCTTTGAAGAATTGGGCGAACACTTCTTCAAACAGTCCATCCGCGAAATGAAATCCGCAGACGATTTAATCGAGCGTATTTTGTTCTTGGAAGGCCTGCCTAACCTGCAAGAATTGGGCAAACTGCTGATTGGCGAATCAACCGAAGAAATCCTGTCCTGCGATTTGACAAAAGAACAGGAAAAACACGATGCCCTCATCGCTGCCATCGCCATCGCGGAACAACAGCAAGACTACGTCAGCCGTGATTTGTTGGAAAAACAAAAAGACATCAACGAAGAACACATCGACTGGCTCGAAACCCAGCAGGAGCTGATCGGCAAAGTCGGTTTGCCGAACTACCTGCAAACAGCGGCGCAAGAGGACTAAAACACAAACCACTGCCAAATATAGCAGTCCCTGCACCCATAAACGGCATATCCTTTCGGATATGCCGTTTTTCTTTTAATATAGTGGATTAAATTTAAATCAGGACAAGGCGACAAAGCCGCAGACAGGACAGATAGTACGGAACCGATTCACTTGGTGCTTCAGCACCTTAGAGAATCGTTCTCTTTGAGCTAAGACGAGGCAACGCCGTACTGGTTTAAAGTTAATCCACTATACTTTGTCAGTAAAAGAGACGGTTCCCTGCTTTGTTAAGAAGTGAATATGCAGCATATGTGGTTTTAAACTGAAATAAAATTATATGAATAATAATAAGTTATAAATATTTTTGTATTATTTCCCTTGCTGCTCTTGAAATATTTAGAATTTTTGTTTTAAACTGCACACATTATCTATTCCATTATTTATGTATTCTGTCATGCAAACAGCGCACCATTCATCTGCTTTCTTCTATTGGTACCACACAAACGTGCGGTACTTTTTTGCGCTTGTCTGACACAGATTAGAGATAGGGATACGCAAATCAGAGCCGCCTCATTTGAGCGGCTTTTTTGTTACCTATACATGGCCGCATCAATTGAAATATGAAATAAAACACAACTGAATCAGGATTACAGCCATGACCCCCTCCATACACGCCCAAACAAAAAACCTTCCTTTACACCGCTGCCAAATGATTGTTGACGGCAATAGCCATCACACAACAGATTCCCAAGCCTTGCCGGGCAGCGCAGATACGCTGATCAGCGAGGCATTGATTCCGCAAATCCGTATGGTTGCCACTTTGATTGCAGGCGAAAGGCACGATTTTGAAGCAGACAGCCCTGCTGTCTTTACGGAGGAAGCCGACTTTTTTGCCGCCCGCATCTTGGTATTGGGTGTACACCGTTTCCATTTGGATATCACATTGTTGCCCATGCTGAAAACCGCCAACCAACGCGCCCAAGCGTTTGCCAAACGCCACCATCTCCCATTTACCCCCGCCCAAATGCATATGAGCCTGCATGCCCGCCGTCCTGACAACTTGCTGATTGTCGAAACCGAACACGAAATGGAAAATCATGGCAGCCTGATTGCCAACAGCCTTGCTTTCGCAGCCAAACTCCCCCGCCTGCCTTTGTAAACCATATTGACGCACTTGATAAAAATCAAATTTGCACCATATTCCACGGCAAGGCGCAGTATATTGACGCGCAGTTTGCCGATAACGCTCGGCTTAGACAATACCACTTCAAAAAGGATAAAAAAATGAAAAAACTCATTGCCTTAGCCGCACTTTCCTCACTTGCTCTCGCTGCCTGCAAAGACAATACCCAAGCCCAGCTTGAGCAGCAGCAAAAACAAATCGAAGCGCTTCAGCAGCAACTTGCCCAACAACAAGACAATACGATTTACCAACTCACGCCGGAAGGTGTGAAAGATACCATTCCAGCCGAAGCGCAAGCCAACGGCAACAATGGTCAGCCTGTGACCGGAACAGACGGACAACAATATATTTACGACCAATCCACTGGCAGCTGGCTGCTGCAAAGCTTGGTCGGTACGGCGGCAGGCGCGTTCATCGGTAACGCGCTGGCAAACAAATTCACACAAGCGCGTAATCAAAACAGCCCGATTGCCCAACGCGCACGCGCCCATTATTATCAAACGGCCCGTCCCAACAGCCGTACCAGCCAGCAACTCAATACCCGCAGCCTGCCTGCGCAACAACAGGCGGCGCAACAGCAACGTTACCGCCAAACAACCCAGCAGCCGTCCAATTATCGCCGGCCAATGAGTCGCGGTTTTGGCCGCCGCCGCTAAAGCCATTTGATTGTTTTAAACGGGTTTCCGATTCGGCAAAGAATGCTGATCAGAGAAAGACAGCGTAACAGAGTTCGCTGATTTGCCGATTAAAGCAGATGGAGGTCGTCTGAAAATTCAGACGACCTTTGTTTATGCATCGCCATAAGATGCAAGATGCCTTCAGTCAATACTCTTTATAGTGGATTAAAATAAAAATGAGACAAGGCGGCAACGCCCGCCGTGTACGGGTAGTACATAAGGGCGTTGGCAACGCCGTATCATTGCAATTTTAATCCACTATATCAAAAGAAAAAGGGGGGGTGCGGTTGCATCTGCATTTTCAGACGACCTGAGTTTCAAGTAAAATCTACCTCGTCTGAAACACACTCAATCTCTCAGTAAGGAAAACATCATGAGCAACCATCACAAACTCATCATCCTCGGCTCAGGCCCCGCCGGCTACACCGCCGCCGTTTATGCCGCCCGCGCCAACCTCAAGCCCGTCATCATCACCGGTGTCGAGCAGGGCGGACAACTGATGACCACCACCGAAGTCGACAACTGGCCCGCCGACGCCGAAGGCGTACAAGGCCCGGAACTGATGGCGCGTTTCCAAGCCCATGCCGAACGCTTCGGCACCGAAATGATTTTCGACCAAATCCACACCGTCGATTTGCAAAACCGCCCCTTCATCCTCAAAGGCGACATGGGCGAATACACCTGCGACGCCCTGATCGTCGCTACCGGCGCATCCGCCAAATATCTGGGGATACCCAGTGAAGAAACCTTTGCCGGCAAAGGCGTATCCGCCTGCGCGACCTGTGACGGTTTCTTCTATAAACAACAAGACGTAGCCGTTGTCGGCGGCGGCAATACTGCCGTAGAGGAAGCTCTTTACCTCGCCAATATCGCCAACACCGTTACCCTGATTCACCGCCGCGACAGTTTCCGCGCCGAAAAAATCATGGTGGACAAACTCATGCAGCGCGTTGAAGAAGGCAAAATCATCCTCAAGCTCAACAGCAATCTGGATGAAGTCTTGGGCGACGAAGGCGGCGTAACCGGCGCTCGTCTGAAACGCAACGACGGCACCACCGAAGAAATCGCCGTCAAAGGCGTTTTCATCGCCATCGGCCATAAACCCAACACCGACATTTTCAAAGGCCAGCTCGATATGGACGAAACCGGCTACCTGAAAACCAAAGGCGGTACGGGCGACAACGTCGGAGCGACCAATATCGAAGGCGTATGGGCGGCAGGCGATGTCAAAGACCACACCTACCGTCAAGCCATCACCAGCGCGGCTTCCGGCTGCCAAGCCGCACTGGACGCCGAACGCTGGCTCGACCGCCAAGGGTTGTAAAATATAGTGGATTAACTAAATCAGGACAAGGCGACGAAGCCGCAGACAGTACAGATAGTACGGAACCGATTCACTTGGTGCTTCAGCACCTTAGAGAATCGTTCTCTTTGAGCTAAGGCGAGACAACGCCGTACTGGTTTAAAGTTAATCCACTATATCCGAAACGGTTTTCTCAAGCATAAAGGTCGTCTGAACCTTTCAGACGACCTTTTTTATAGTGGATTAAAATTGCAATGATACGGCGTTGCCAACGCCCTTATGTACTACCCGTACACGGCGGGCGTTGCCGCTTTGTCTCATTTTTATTTTAATCCACTATACAACAGAAAAACACATTATCCATCCTGCCCTATCCCATTTTATGAGCAAACAGCCCAACAGCGCAGACCCAGCAGAAATTACGCAAGACCAAACCGTCCCGCGCAGCAATACCGACAACGCGCCGCGTTCCGCCATCCACCAGACGCTTTATTCCGCCGATACGTTTGCCCAACACGATTATCTCGCGGGTAAAAAACTGCCCGACATCGCCCGCCCGCAAGCGGGGCAGACCAACTGGCTGCATTTCGTCGGCATCAACGACGCCGCTCTGCTCAAACACACGCTGGAGCCTTACGGCATCCACGAGCTGGTCATCGAAGACATCCTCAGCCGCAAACAACGCCCCAAAATCGAAGACTATGACAATTATCTGTTTATCGCCGCGCAGGTTTACCACTACACCGCCGCCGGCAAACTGAATTCCGACCAAGTGTATCTGATTATCGGCAAGGATTTCGTGTTGTCGTTCCAGCAAAAACCGCTGGGGCTGTTCAGCCAGTTGCGCCGCCAAATGAGCGAAAACCCGCGCGGCATCCTCGGCAAAAATACCGCCTTTCTCGCCTATTGCCTGCTCGACCGCATCGTGGACGACTATTTCATCGTTTTGGAAGAGTACAACAACCGCGTCGAAGCCATAGACAAATCCCTGTTTAAAGATGAAAACAGCGATATCCTCGGCAAAATCCACCGTCTCAAGCGCGATGCCGTCCGCCTGCGCCGCACACTTTTGCCTTTGCGCGACGTGTTCTATCAACTTGCCGTACGTGTCGATTTCACCATTTTCAAAGGCGAGTCCACCGTCTATCTGCGCGACGTGTACGATCACAACATGCAGCTTCTTGAGTCGCTCGACGCCTCGCGCGACATGGTGTTGAGCATGATGGACATCTACCTTTCCTTCCAATCCAACCGCATGAACCAGCAAATGCGCGTCCTGACCGTCATCACCATCATCTTCATGCCGCTGACCGTCATTACCGGCATCTACGGCATGAACTTCGACAACATGCCCGAGCTGCATTGGCATTACGGCTATTTTATCGTTTTAGGTTTGATGCTGTGCATTATCGTCGGGCTGCTGATTTTCTTCTCGCGCAGAAAATGGTTATAAACCCATAAAAAAATCCAATTTCCGTATATTCATATATTAAATACAATCAGTAAGGTCGTCTGAAAACCATCCCAACCACTGAACGGCCGCCTGTCTAACACAAACATTCATTTTTAAAAGAGGAACACCATGGACCAAACCCGCCAACTCCCTGCACACGAACTCATCATGTCCGAACTGATGATGCCGGACACCGCCAATTTCAGCGGCAACGTCCACGGCGGCGAACTTTTGCGCCTGCTCGACCAAGTCGCTTATTCCTGCGCCAGCCGTTACAGCGGTAATTATTGCGTTACCCTGTCTGTTGATAAAGTCTTGTTTAAAGAGCCGATACACGTCGGCGACTTGGTAACCTTCTACGCCAGCGTCAACTACACGGGCAGAACCTCCATGGAAATCGGCATCCGCGTCGAGGCGCAAAACATCCGCACCGGCGAAGTGCGTCATACCAATAGCTGCTACTTCACCATGGTTGCAGTTGAAGACGGCAAACCCGTTCCCGTCCCGCCGTTGGAAATTACCACCGAGCGCCAACGCTGCCGTTACGAAAAAGCCAAAAAACGCAAAGTCTTGAGCCTTCAGACATCGGACGAGACTTCCTGCGGATGCTGAAAACGGACGGATAAAACGGATTGCAAGACAAAGGTCGTCTGAAAACCAGGTTTCAGGTTTTCAGACGACCTTTTTATTTGACGGATAAGGACATTATCGAAACTGCGTCTGTCGAAGCAGTTTCAGACGACCTTCTTCAGTAGGGCAGCCCCTTACGCTTCTTCCGCTTTGCTGCGGATAATCAGAAGCGGCAGGTGGCTTTGGCGCATAACGGTTTCGGCGAAGCTGCCCATCAGGAGGTGCATCAGGCCGGTGCGGCCGTGTGTGCCGAGTACCAGCAGGTCGGCGCCGTTTTCATCGGCGTAATCGACCAAATCCTGCGCCATTTCGCGTGCGCCTTTGTTGGCGACCAGCAGGTGTTTGACGATGTTTTCCACGCCGTTTTCGCGGGCGGTTTTTTCAGCGAAGTCCAAGACTTCGTTGCCTTGGGCGACGGCGGCGGCCTCGTAGCTTTCGTGTTGCAGGAATTCGGGGGCGAGCGCCATGTATTCGGCGGGGTTGGCGACGTGTACCAAAGTCAGGCGGGCGTTGTTGACGCTTGCCAACTCGGCGGCGTGTTTCAGGGCGTTGAGGGAAGTTTCGCTGCCGTCAACGGCTACAACCAGATGTTTGTACATAGTTCATTCTCCTTTTGCGCCGCAGGCGGCACTTTGTTTCATGCGGTTGGGAAGGGTCCGATATGAAACGATTATAGACTCTTTCGGGCTGCTGCAACAGCCCGTCTACTTTCCAGTATAATATGTGTCGGACTCGTCCGCAGCGTTTTGCGTTGATTTTCATTCATTTATTGATATATCACAAGGTTGGGTATGAACGACACCGTTTTTCTTCCTTCGCGCCGTTTCGGCGGTATTGCCAGACTCTACGGAGATGAAGCACTGGCGCGGTTTTCGCGCGCGCACGTCTGCGTGGTCGGCGTGGGCGGGGTAGGCTCTTGGGCGGTAGAGGCTTTGGCGCGGACGGGCATCGGTCGTTTGACCTTGATTGATTTGGACAACGTCGCCGAGTCCAATGTCAACCGCCAGCTTCATGCGCTGACCGACGATTTCGGCAAGGCGAAGGTGATGGCGTTGCGCGAACGCATTGCTCAAATCAACCCGCAATGCGAAGTGGAGGAAATCGAGGATTTTGTGACGGAAGACAATCTCGAAACGCTTTTCAGACGACCTTTCGACTTTGTGATCGACGCGATAGACCAAGTGCGTGTCAAGGCGGCGATGGCGGCTTATTTTGTGCGGCACAATCAGCCGTTTATCCTCAGCGGCGGCGCGGGCGGACAGAAAAATCCGGCATTGATTCAAACCGCTGATTTGAGCCGCGTTACCCACGACCCGCTGCTTGCCAACCTGCGCTACACCTTGCGCAAACGCTACGGCTTCAGCCGCGATACCAAAGAAAAAATGCGCGTGCCGTGTGTGTTCTCGACTGAGAACATTACGCCGCCGCAATCTGGCGAAGCGTGTTCGACCGATACCGCGCCGCAAGGGCTGTCCTGCGCGGGCTATGGCGCGAGTATGCTGGTGACGGCTTCGTTTGGGCTGTATTGTGCGCAGGCGGCGGTGGAACATATTGCAGGACGGAAATGAGATGAATCGATTTTTTAAAGCCTATTTTATCGCCAGCTTGATTTATGCGGTTGTCTTCGGTTTGCTGATGTACGGTGACGGTTTGCTGTTTTCAGGATCCGAATGTTTTGATATTGCACCTGAAAATGAACAGCGTCTACAGTATTGTTCACGAGCTGCTGAAATGTCGGCTTTTGAGAAAGTGTCTTTGAAGGTTTTCTTCTTTCCGTTTTTATCTGTAATGTTATTGTCCCTACTCAATGCCGGCATTATGAAGTGGACCAAACGCTGTACAACTTCGATGACTCTTGCTTTGCCTATTGTCGAATGGTTGATTGTTTGGTTCGTTTTTTTACTGTGGGAATGGAGTAGTCTGGATAGTTGGATGTCAATAGGAGGACTTCTTTTTTTGGGATTGCCTGTTTATGGCATGGCAGCAGTTCAAGCCCTGAGTGTGTTGCGCTCTTCTGCAAATGCCAATCAGAAAATTTGATGTGGGTTTAAGCCTCTTGAAATTTATTTTTTCAGACGACCTTTTTTGCCTATGAACCGATTTTTCAAAGCCTATTTTATCGCCAGCCTGATTTATGCGGTGTGGTTCGGCGTGTTGATGTATGCCGTCGATCCGATGTTTGGCGCAATGGGATGCGACATGCAGTCGGGCGATTATTTGTGTTTTCAGGACGGCTCTCCGCGGCCGTTTACCAATTTCCTTTATCCTTTCCTGTCCGTTCCGATATTCAGCCTTTTGCACGCTGCCATCATGAAGTGGCGCAAATGCTGCTCGGTCGGGATGATTTGGTTTTTGGTCGGCTGCGAATGGCTGCTATTGTCGGTTTGGATAATCGCAATGCTTGCGCGCGATGGCTTTGTGTTTTCCCGCGATGCCGTTACGGTGCTGACCGGTTCGTTTTTCGCCGTTTTGCCGCTGCTGGGCATGGCGTTGGCGCAAACGCTTGCCATTGCCATCGCTTCTTTGAAAAGCCAACGCAAAAAAGGCTGATTTTTGTTTTGCCGCACTTGTTTTGGCGAAACCCGCTGCGTTTTCAGACGACCCCGTTATTGATTAACCACCCATCGAACCTAATAAGAAAAAGCTCCTCTAACCATGCCTTCAGAACACCTTATTCCTTCCGCTGCGGCAACGTCGTCTGAACACACTGTCGCGTGGGTATTCGGTCAACCTGTTACCGATTTGCCGCAGGATTTGTTTATTCCGCCCGATGCTTTGAAGGTTGTCCTAAGCAGCTTCCAAGGGCCGTTGGATTTGCTGCTTTACCTTATCCGCAAACAGAATATCGACGTTCTCGATATTCCGATGGTGAAGATTACCGAGCAATATCTGCACTATATCGCCCAAATGGAAGCGTATCAGTTTGATTTGGCGGCGGAATATCTTTTGATGGCGGCGATGCTGATTGAAATCAAATCGCGCCTGCTGCTGCCGTGTCCCGAAGAGGTCGAGGATGAGGAGGCGGATCCGCGTGCCGAGCTGGTGCGCCGCCTTTTGGCTTACGAACAGATGAAGCTGGCGGCGCAGGGTTTGGATGCGTTGCCGCGCGCGGGAAGGGATTTTGCTTGGGCGTATCTGCCGTTGGAAATCGCGGTCGAGGCGAAGCTGCCGGAGGTGTATGTCGCCGATTTGACGCAGGCGTGGCTGGGCATTTTGTCGCGGGCGAAACATACGCGCAGCCATGAAGTGATTCAGGAAACCATTTCCGTGCGCGCGCAGATGACGGCGGTTTTACGTCGTCTGAACGAGAGCGGGATATGCAAATTCAGCGATTTGTTCAAACCGGAGCAGGGCGCGGCGTATGTGGTCGTCAATTTCATCGCGCTCTTGGAGCTTGCCAAAGAAGGTTTGGTCCGCATCGTCCAGCCGGACAGCTACGGCGAAATCGAAATCAGCCTGAAACAGGAAAATTTAGAACGCCCGGAAGCGGAAGAGGGCGTTTCAGACGACCCCGCCGCCGACATTGAAGGCGAAACGGCATGATGATTTCACGCTTGGCAAACCCATACCCATTTTAATCAACTGCCCTTTATATAGTGGATTAAATTTAAATCAGGACAAGGCGACGAAGCCGCAGACAGTACAGAGATAGTACGGAACCGATTCACTTGGTGCTTCAGCACCTTAGAGAATCGTTCTCTTTGAGCTAAGGCGAGGCAACGCCGTACTGGGTTAAAGTTAATCCAATATAAACAAACAGGTACGAATTTATGAACAGTGTTTCCCCGCTCAACCGTAAAGCCTCGCTGTGGGCGGTCGGTTTGATGTTGTTCGCTTTGTTTTTCGGTGCGGGCAATCTGATTTTTCCCGCTTATCTCGGACAACAGGCGGGGGAAAGCTGGTTCTCTGCGATGACGGGTTTCCTGTTGACCGGCGCGGGCCTGCCGCTGTTGGGCGTGATTGCCATCGGCTATTCCGGTTCGCGCGATGTGCAGGCGCTGGCTTCAAGGGTTGCGCCTTGGTACGGCGTGGCGTTTGCCGTCGCACTGTATTTGTCCATCGGGCCTTTGTTTGCCATGCCGCGTACGGCGACGGTGTCGTTTGAGATTGCCGTTGCGCCGTTTTTGACTGAAAGCCAAAAAACAGTCGGGCTGGCGGCGTTCAGCGTGGCGTTTTTCGGCGTGGCGTATTGGCTGTCGATGTCGCCGGGCAAGCTGGTGGACCGCATCGGTAAAATCCTGACCCCCGTATTGCTTTTGACGATTGCCGTTTTGGTCGGCTACGCCGCGTTGAATCCGATGGGCGTTCCCGCTGCGGCACAAGGCGATTTTGCCCTCCGTCCGTTCATAAAAGGCATTTTGGAAGGCTACGGCACAATGGACGCACTCGCTTCACTGGTGTTCTCCATTATCGTCATTGACGCCGTGCGCGCGATGGGCGTGGACAACCGCTCCGAGCTGCTGCGGACGACCGCCGTTTCAGGCATCGTCGCCGCATCTTGTCTGGCACTGGTGTACCTCTTCATCGGCTATATGGGCGCGACCAGCGTGGCAGGTTTGGGACTTCAGGAAAACGGCGCGGAAATCTTGTCGAAAACGGCAAATTTCTACTTCGGCGTCCCCGGCAATATCCTCTTGGGCGTCATCGTCCTGCTCGCCTGCTTGAGTACCGCCGTCGGACTGATTACATCATGTTCCGAATATTTCAACCGCCTGTGTCCCGGCATTCCTTACAAAATGTTCGTCGTCATCAATACGGTCGTGTCTATGGCGTTGGCGAACAAAGGCCTGTCCTCCATCCTGACCTTCTCCATTCCGATGCTGATGCTGCTGTACCCGCTGACCATCGTCATCATCCTGCTGGTCTTCCTGCACAAACTGTTCGGCGGCAGCCGCATCGTCTATTTCTGCACCATGATGGCAACGCTGGCAGTCGGTTTGCTCGATGCCTATAAAGCCGCATTCGGCTTCAGCGAAGAAGTCGCCGCCGACATCAACGGCGCACTGCCGCTTTACAACGTCGGGCTGGGCTGGCTGCTGCCTGCAACCGTCGGCTTTATTTTAGGGTGCATCCTGAACGCCGCGCTCAAGAAAAAACATAAGGCTTAAATCTAAACAAAGGTCGTCTGAAAATTTTCAGACGACCTTTTCTATTCAATCCCAGATAAATCCAGAAATTTGATGGATGCCCATTTTCGCAGGCTGCCTGACCTTTATGGTTGGCAACCGCACTTCGGATGCGGACCGGTTAACCGGAAACCACAAAATCCACCGTATGCGCTTCGCTGTAATCGGGGATTTCCAGCTTGTTGATCATGCGGTGTATCACATCGTTCGGCACGGAATGTTCGCGGTTACGGTTTTGCGACAGCAATTGCGTGTAAGGCACTTCCAAATAAATCAGGTGTACCCGCGCGCCGTAGTCGGCGAACATAGGCAGCCACTTGCTGCGCAGGTCGCGGTTGAGGTTGGTGGCGTTGAAGACAAAGGACGTGCGGGCGCGCAGGTATTCTTTTGCCTGCTCTTTCCCCAAACGCACGGCTTCGGCGGTGTGTTTCGGGTCGGCGGGGTCGAGTTTGCGCTCGCGTCGGATGTTGTCCAGCGACAGCATGGGCAGATGGGCGAGGTTTCGACGGATATAGCTGTCTTTGCCGCTGCCTGCTATGGCGCACATGGCGTACACGTCAAAGGTTCTGTCGTCAAACGGCTGGTAATCGGGCATGTCTCTGCGGGCGTTGAGATAGAGATAGCGGCCGTAATCGCTGGCGAAATTGCGCGCTTTGCCCCAGCAGTCGTTTTCTTCGCACAGCTCGCGGAACAAGTCGATGCGCAGCAGGATATCCTGTTGGTCGCGGCAGATGCGACCTAGAACGTCGGCTTTGGCAAGCATGGCGAGGTGAGCGGTATTGACCTGCAAAGAAGCGGCGATGACGGCGCGTTCCGGACTCGGTTTGTCGATTGCCCACAGAGGCAGTCCGTGCAGACGCACGAGTTTGGCTATCGCTTCGCGCACGGCAAACGGCGTGGCAAGTTCGGTGTAAAGCAGGGCGCGGGCAGTGTATTCACCTTTTTTGGCATGGTTCGGCGACACAATCCGCTCTTTGCCGCCTTGGATCTCACGTTTAGTGGTGCTGCGTTTTTCTACATCATGCAGCATAGCGGCGGCAAACAAGATATGTTGCTCCTGCTCGCTGAGTGTTTGGAATTCAGGCAGTTGCAGCAGGGCTTCGCACACCATTTTAGTATGGACGAATACATCGCCTTCAGCGTGCCATTCAGGATCCTGCGGCACGTTTTTCATATCGGCAAACCAACTGAAGCGATGCTCCAAGGCTTGCCAGTCGGGAAGTTTGCCGGGTGTGTAATGGGGGAATGTCCACATGGTAGTCTTTCTTATTATTGGATGACTTGACTTCAGGCCGTCTGAAACTGCCAGCTTTGCCAATGGTATTTATCATAATCGATAAGGCGGGCGGGCTTCCAAGTTTTTGTCCAATGCACATCGGTTTTAACGTGTTTGGCGCGAACAAGTTTAAAGAGGTTGTCAAACTCGTTGGACTGTACGGGCAGGTTACCGTTGTTAGTGGCAAAATCAGCGGCATTGCGGATGACGAAGCCTTCACTGCATGCTTCGCCTGTTTTCGGGTCGTAGCCGCCGAGTTTGCCTGCGGTTTGCACGCTGTCTGTCCATGTTGCACCTAAATTGGCGAGCAGCCATTGCTCCAAAGCGGTGTCTTCGTCGGTGTATTTTTGGGTGAAGTCGGCAAGCGGATGCACGATGGGAAGTTCGGGGACTGTGGGGAAATCGAACAGCTGGGCATAGAATTTAACTTCTTCCCACGACAGCCAATGTCCGCCGCGACGGATGGCAAACAGGTAAAAATAGCTTTTCAACTGCGAATAGGCGATGGAGTGGATACCGTACATGTTTTCGCCGAAAAGTTCGAGGTCACCCAAGTCGTCTTTGATGTGCTGCCAGCGTTGCAGCAGCGGTTTGTCCCACGGATGTTGGGTGGGGGCGGCATGGCTGCGGGCATAAAGACCGTGGGCGGCGAAGCAGTTGTTTTGCCCGTCCAGCTTTTCGGTCAATACCAATTGCGGCAGAGTAGCGAAATGCGCGAGGTAGCCGCGAGGCATAAAGCGGTCGTCTGAAGTTGTGCCCAAGCTGATGGGTGCGTGCAGGCTGCGGGCGTATTTTTGTGGTTCGGTGTTCGCCATCATGATTTGTCCTTGAAATTTATTTTTTAAGTTTTTCGGATGGTTTCTGCGGCTGATTATATTTTTTCTACTGTATCGCTTTGTTTGGACACCAAAAGCTGGTCGATTTTCAGATTTTCGGTGTCGATGATTTCAAATTTATAGCCCGCGTAAACCAAAAAATCGGTGCGTTTCGGGATTTTGCGCAGGGAATACATCATAAAGCCGGCGATAGTTTCGTAGTTTTCCGAGTTGGGAAATTCCTCGATGTCCAGCGCACGCATGACGTCGGCGAGCGGGGTCGCGCCGTCCACCAGCCAGGTATCTTCGGTGCGGCGGATGATTTGCGGCTCTTCTTCGGTATTGACCAGCTCGCCCATGACGATGCTCATCACGTCTTTCAGCGTTACCACGCCGACCACCAGCGCGTATTCGTTTACCACTACGGCAAAGTCTTCGCCGGAAGTTTTGAAGGTTTCCAATACATCGTAAAGCGACAGTGTGTCGGGGATGAACAAGGCTTTGCGTAACACGCGCTTGTCGGTCAGGCGGACGTCTTTTTCTTTTAAAAACAATGTCAATAGCGTGTGCGATTCGATGTAGCCGATGACGCGTTCCAAATCGCCGTCGCACACCAAGAATTTGTTGTGCGGTTTTTCCGACATCATTTCCAACACGGTATCGCTGCCGTCGTTTTTATCGAAATAGGCGATGTATTCGCGCGTGCTCATGGTGGAAGTCACCGTGCGCGCCTGCATGTCGAAAATGTTTTCAATCAGGTAGTGTTCCTGCTCTTTCAATACGCCCGCCTGCGCGCCCGCATCGACGACGGCGTAAATGTCTTCCGAGGTCAACTGCTCTTGGCGGACGGTGGAGATTTTGAAGAGTTTGAATATCGAGTTCGCCAGTCCGTCAAATGTCCAAACGAAAGGCTTTAGGATAAAAATCAAAAACATCATCGGCCGCACGATGCGCACCGCCACCGCTTCGGGATGGGTCATCGCTATGCGCTTGGGCATCAGGTCGGCAATCAGGATGAAGCTGCCGGTGACCAGCGCAAACGTCAGCAGCGACGCGGCCGTACTGCCCCAACTGCCCGCGTTTGCCAACAACCCGCCGAAATAAGGGCGCACCGCCGCTTCGCCGACGATACCGGCGAGAATGGCGACGGCGTTCAAACCGATTTGGACGACGGTGATGAAGCTGCCCGGCTGCTGCTGCATATTGAGCACATCAAGCGCGCGGGTGTCGCCGCCGTCTTTTGCCATGACTTGCAATTTGATTTTGCGCGCCGAGGCGAGCGCGAGTTCGGAACAGGAAACGAATGCGCTAATGACGATCAGCAGGACCAATAACAATAAGGCTTCGAGAATATTCATGAAAAACGGTGTGTGTGGCAAACAGAGGACATTTTAGCATTAAAGGTCGTCTGAACGACGAACCGCCCCTTGTGGTTGGATGGGTTGTCCAACTTTGGGAGCGGTTCAGGTTTCAGACGACCTTTTGCCTTTTGGCTACGGTTACATAAAAAACGTAGCGGCAAATAACGGGTTTATTTGCCCAGCAGTTCGATGCTGCAAGCTACTTTGCCGACACGCATTTCGGCTGTGCCTGAACAGCCTGCGGGCAGTATGCGGCGGAAGGATGCAAGCTGTTTCGGGTCGGGCGTAATTTTCAGGCGCAGGACGGTTTGGGGCAGGTGCAGGCGGCTTAGGGCTTCTTCAGTGCTGATGTCGTAGACTTTCTTGAATTGGTCAAAGGTATTGTTGCGTTTGTGGTCGAAGACGGTAACGCTGCCGTCTTCGTTGAAACGGTAGGTATTTTCGCCTTTGATGATGATGTCCCTGTCGTAGATGCGGACGATTTGCAAACGGCCGTTTTCATCGTAGCGGTATTGCAGGCCATGATCGGTGCATCCGTAATGGGATTCGCAGTTTTCGGCCAAAACGTAGGCAAACGAGGTGCTGCTGCCGGCAGTATGAGCCCAGCAAAACTGCAGGCCGTCTTGTCCGGCATCGCAGCCTTTGGGGTTGTCTCGTTTTTGGGCGGCGACTTTCTGCTGCAACTTTTGAAATTCTTCCTCAGACATAAGCGTGTCACCGCGGCGGATTCGTTCACGTTCAATCTGTTTTTGTTGCCTGTTATATTCACGTTGTCGGGCAGCTTCAATGTCGCGCTGCTGCATTTCGTGCAAGATGTGTGGGGGTATGCCTTGGCAGTTTGAGCCGTTGCAGGCGGCGGCATCCTGCGCCCACAGTGCGGCGGCAGATACGGCGGCGATGACGGCGAGTTTCGGGATGATGTTTGCGGAAGTCATGATTTTCCTTTTAATGATTTTGAGGTCAGTTCACTTGGGATTTAGATTTTCAGACGACCTCTTCAGATTGGGCGGCAGATTGTCTTTTGCCTCCAAACCTATGGCTTAACCTTTGGCGGTAAAGCGTTTGTTGACGCGCAGGCGTTCGCCGCGGCCGGCTTTTTTGATTTCCAGCCAGTCGGTGTAGATGGCGTGGATGAGGTGGTTTATGGTTTCAAAGCCGTATTGCTGCGGGTCGGTACCTTGTGCGGCGAGTTGCTTCGATACGTCGCTCAAACGCGCCCAGCCTTGTTCGTCGGCGTGGGTGTCGACTGCCTGCTGTACAGCGGGGATAACGCGGGTAACGGGCAGTTTGCTGCTTTTGGCGGCGGGTTCGGGTTTGGCGGGTGTCGGCTGTGCGGTGTCTGCCGCTGGGCTTGGCGCGGTGTTTTCGTTCTTGGCTTGGTTGTTTTTTTTGCTGCGCGTTTTGCGTTTTTGCGCGGCGTTGGGGTCGTCTGAAACGGTTTCTTCTGCATGATGGGTTGCCACCGGGTTTTCAGACGACCTCTCTGTCGGTTTGTCGGCGGATTTGCGGCGGCGGACTTGGAGTTGGTTGTTGTCGGTGCGGTGTTCGAAGATGTCGAAGGATTTGATGAGGTCGGAGAGTTTGCCGTAGCCGTACAGCCTTGAGTCGAAATCGGGATTGATTTTGCTGATGTAGCTGCCGATGGGGCCGAGGTTTGCCCAGCCGAGGTCGTCGGCGTTTTCGCGCACGGCGCGTTTGAGCAGGGACAGCGCGTCTGGGGCGGCGGCAGGGGTGTTTTTGCCGCTGTTCTTCTCTTTTTCTTGGCGTTGTTTTTCGGGACGGAAGATTTCGGTGTAGATGAATTTGTCGCAGGCTTTGCGGAAGGCTTCGGGCGTTTTCTTTTCGCCGAAACCATACACGGTCAGCCCGCTTTCGCGCAGGCGGCTTGCCAGTCGGGTAAAGTCGGAATCGCTGGATACGATGCAGAAGCCGTCGAAATTGCCGCTGTATAGCAAATCCATCGCGTCGATGACCAGCGCCATATCGGTGGCGTTTTTGCCTTTGGTGTAGGCGAATTGTTGGACGGGGATGATGGCGTGGGGCAGGAGGGCGGCTTTCCATTTGGAAAGGCCGTGGCTCCAGTCGCCGTAGATGCGTTTGACGCTGGCGATGCCGTATTTGGC
>NZ_JH164966.1:313961-316642 GCF_000227275.1 Neisseria sp. GT4A_CT1 | reverse complement strand
AACTTCTTCGAGCAGGCGGTCGATGATGTCGGCGGGGGCGTTGTCGGCGTCGATGAGGACGGCGAGTTTTTTGTTGGCCAATGTGGTCATGGGGACTCCGTGGTATTCATGTCAGTCGAGGTCGTCTGAAAACCGGTTTTCAGACGACCTCGATCTATTAAAGCATATCTTGTATGGCGGCGCGTTCTTCTTCCAGCTCCGCCAGTGTTGCGGCGATGCGTTGGCGGCTGAATTCATCCGACAAGTCCAAGCCTTGGACGATGCGGTAGCTGCCTGCGTCGCAAATGACGGGGAAACCGAAAACCAAACCTTCGGGGATGCCGTAAGAGCCGTCGGAGGGGACGCCCATCGTGATCCATTTGCCGCTGCTGCCGAGCAGCCAGTCGCGCAGGTGGTAGATGGCGGCGTTCGCAGCGGAGGCGGCGGACGACGAACCGCGCGCGGCGATGATGGCGGCACCGCGTCCGGCGATTTTCGGCATGAAGACTTCGGTGTTCCAATCGGGTTCGGTAATCATGTCTTGGACGGACTCGCCGTTGCTGGTGGCGTAGCGGTAGTCGGCGTACATGGTCGGGCTGTGGTTGCCCCAGACACACATTTGCTCGATGGAAGGAATCGGGCGGTTGATTTTCTCGGCGACTTGGCTGACGGCGCGGTGGTGGTCGAGACGCATCAGGGCAGTGAAGTTTTCCGGCGGGATGTCGGGCGCGGACTTCATGGTGATGTAGGCGTTGGTGTTGGCGGGGTTGCCGACGACGAGGACTTTGACGTCGCGATGGGCAACTTTGTTCAACGCCGCGCCTTGTACTTTGAAGATTTCGGCATTGGCGTGCAGCAGGTCGGCGCGTTCCATGCCTTGCGTACGCGGGCGCGCACCGATCAAGAGGGCGATGTCGGCATCTTTGAAGGCGACTTCGGGGTCGTCTGTGGCGAAGATGTCGGCAAGGAGCGGGAAAGCGCAATCCTGCATTTCCATAATCACGCCGCGCAATGCCTGCTGCGCCTGAGGCAGGTCGAGCAATTGCAGGATAACGGGTTGGTCGCGTCCGAGCATAATGCCGCCGGCGATACGGAACAGGGTCGCATAGGCAATTTGCCCTGCTGCGCCGGTAACGGCGATGCGGACGGGAGGTTTGAGTGTCATGTTTTTCCTTTTGAAGTCGTTGTTTTACTTGGTTTGCGGATTATAACAGCATTGAGTATTAGAGAATGAAAAGGTCGTCTGAAACTGGGAATAGGATTTCAGACGACCTTTCATGTTGCTGTCTGTCAATTTTCCGCATCGCGGCAGATGTCGATGGCTTCCTGAAGGCTGGAAACGCCGAAGATTTTTAGATTCGGAAACTCTTTTTCGTTGCGCGGCATATTGGCTTTGGGGACGATGGCGCGTTTGAAACCGAGTTTTTCCGCTTCTTTGAGCCGTTCTTGTCCGCGTGCGACGGGGCGGACTTCGCCGCTGAGGCCGATTTCGCCGAAGGCGACCATTTTTTCAGGCAGCGGGCGGTTGCGGAAGCTGGAGAGCATGGCGAGGATAACGGCGAGGTCGGCGGCGGGTTCGCCGATTTTCACGCCGCCGACGGCGTTGAGGAACACGTCTTGGTCGAAGCAGGCGATGCTGCCGTGGCGGTTGAGGACGGCGAGCAGCATGGCGAGGCGGTTTTGTTCGAGGCCGACGGTGAGGCGTTTGGGGGTGAAGCCGTGCGCATCATCAACCAATGCCTGAATTTCGACCAGAAGCGGGCGGCTGCCTTCCTGCGTGACCAAAACACACGAGCCGGGCGTGTCGTCGCGGTAGCTGGCGAGGAAGATGGCAGACGGGTTGGACACGCCTTTCAAACCGTTTTCGGTCATGGCGAACACGCCCAGTTCGTTTGCCGCACCGAAGCGGTTTTTGATGGCGCGTATCATGCGGTAGTTGGAATGTTGGTCGCCCTCGAAATACAGCACGGTATCGACCATGTGTTCCAGCACGCGCGGGCCGGCAATCGCGCCGTCTTTGGTAACGTGTCCGACCAGTATCATGGCGATGCCCATTTGTTTCGCCATACGCGTCAGTTGGGCGGCACATTCGCGCACCTGCGACACGGAGCCGGGGGCGGAGGTGATTTGGTCGGAATACATGGTTTGGATGGAGTCGATGACGACGACTTCGGGCTGATGCTGTTTCAACGCCGCTTGAATGGCTTCCATGCGGATTTCGGCAAGCAGGTTTACGCCTTCGGTGGGCAGTTCTAAACGTTGCGCGCGCAGGGCAACTTGTTGGGCGGATTCTTCGCCGGAAACGTACAGCACTTTGCGGCTTTGCGCCATTTTGGCGATGGTTTGCAACAGTAGCGTGGATTTGCCGATGCCGGGGTCGCCACCGAGCAGGATGACCGCACCATCGACCAAACCGCCGCCCAATACGCGGTCGAGTTCGCCCATGCCGGTCGGATTGCGCGGCACTTCGGTGGCGGTAACGGCGGAGAGGGATTGGACGGTCGAGGTATCCGCCGCCCAAGATTGGAAGCGGGCGTTTTTCGGCTCGGGCGCGGCCAGGCTTTCTTGAAGCGTGTTCCACTCGCCGCAATGCGGGCATTTGCCTTGCCATTTCGGGGAAGTGCCGCCGCATTCGGTGCATTGGTAGATGGTTTTGGGGGCTTTTGCCATGATGTTTTCCCTATGGGATTTTTGAAGTGTGA
>NZ_JH164966.1:303778-313807 GCF_000227275.1 Neisseria sp. GT4A_CT1 | reverse complement strand
CAAGGATTCGGACTGAGCTTATTTGCTTTCGTCTTTACCTACCGTCTTTCTTGTCTTTTTTCGGAGCCGGTTTTTTCGCCGCCAAACCTAAAGACTTCTGCCATTCGGCTGGATTTTTCACCAAATCCAAGGCTTTGCGGAGCTGGTCGTCTTTGGCTGGATTAGGAATACGACGGCTGGAGAGGTCTTCGTCTTTATCTTTGTCCTTGCCTTTTTTGGACTTGGCGTTTTCGTCGGCTTTGGCGGCTTCGTTTGAATCAGGCGTGCTGATTTCGTTGCTGCTGTTGACGTCTTCGCCACCGAGCGGGTTGCCGATGTGTCCGGCGAGGTCGGCTTCGCGGCTTTCAAAAGCGCGGTCTTTGTCTTTGACTTCGACGTCTGGGACGATGCCTTGCGCTTGAATCGAGCGGTCGTTCGGCGTGTAATACAGCGCGGTGGTCAGTTTGACTGCGCTGCCGTTGGACAGCGGAATCAGGGTTTGAACCGAGCCTTTGCCGAAACTTTGCGTACCGACGACGACGGCGCGTTTGTGGTCTTGCAGCGCGCCGGCAACGATTTCGGAGGCGGAAGCGGAGCCTGAGTTAATCAACACGGTCATCGGGATGGTTTTCAACTCGGCAGGCAGATCTGCCAGCGGGTCTCTGCCGCTCGTGCGGATGTAGTCTTCGGGACGGGCTTTCAATACCATACCCTCTTTACCGTCGCGTCCTTTGGTGCTGACGACTTTTGCGTCTGCGGGCAGGAAGGCGGCAGAGACACCGACCGCGCCGTCAAGCAGGCCGCCCGGGTCGTCGCGCAGGTCAAGGATGATGCCTTTGAGCGGCGCGCCTTTGTTTGCCTTAATCAGAGCTTTGGCAGCTTCGTTGATGCCCGCTACGGTGCGCTCTTGGAATTGGGACACGCGGATGTAGCCGTAGTTTGGCTCAAGCAGGTGGTGGCGGACGCTTTTGACTTTGATGATGGCGCGGGTCAGGTTGACGACGATGGGTTTGTCCACGTTTTTGCGCGAAAGGGTCAGGGTGATTTTGGTACCTGGTTTGCCGCGCATTTTTTTCACGGCTTCGCTTGTGGTCAGGCCGCGAGTGGAGACGTTGTCGATTTTGGCGATGAAGTCGCCGCTTTTCACGCCTGCACGCTCGGCGGGCGTATCTTCAATCGGGGCGATGACTTTGATAAAGCCGTCTTCCTGACCGATTTCCATACCCAAGCCGCCGAATTCGCCGCTGGTGGATTCTTTCATGTCGGCATAGCCTTTTTTATCCATATACTCGGAATGCGGGTCGAGGTCGGATACCATGCCTTTCATCGCGCCTTCAAAGAGGTCGGCGTCGGATTTGTCTTGGTAATAATTGGCTTTGATTTGCCCGTAGACTTCCGCCATGTTGCGGATGGATTGTACGGGCAGGGTTTCGTTGTCTTTTTTGTCTTTTTCGGCGGCAAAGCTTTGAACGCTCAAACTGAGGGCGACACCGCTGAATGCGCCGAGTGTGTAGAGTGCGACTTTTTTCAAAGTGGATGTTGACATTATGAATGGCTTTCTTTTTGTCTTATTTCATTTCAGACCGTAATGACTGTGAAACGGGGTGGGAAATATTGCTTCAGACGACCTGAATATACATTCGCAAGACTGTATGCGATTTACGCTTGGTAAACAACAGGGTTAGCGTAAAAAATATCTGCGCAGGTGTAAAAGCTTTTGAATATAGGGCCGTCGGGTCGGGTTGTTAAATTTCAGACGACCCCGTGATACGGCAAAAGGTCGTCTGAAAATGTCAAACCGGTTTACAGGTCAGCTTATCCAGGAGAGCGGGTTCATTGCCTGCCCGTTGTAGCGGACTTCCAGATACAGGCCTTCCATGCCCGAAGGCAGGGTTCCGCTGATGCCCAGGCGGTTGCCAGCGGCTACGGCGTAGCCTTTGGCGACTTCGATTTCGCTCAAACCTGAATAGATGCTGATATAGCCGTCGCTGTGATCGATGACGATGACTTTGCCGAAACCTTCCAATTCATCGGCGTAGGTAACCGTACCGCCGGCAATGCTGCTGACGATTGCAGGAGTCGTTTGGTAGAACACGCCTTTCCAAACTTCACCGTCGCCGCGGTCTTGTCCGAAGAGTCCGGCAAGCGTGCCGCTGACCGGTTTTTTCAGACGACCCTGCATGCGGCTGAAGCTGTTGGCATTGCTGATTCTGACGTAGGAAGGCGCGCGGATGTTCATGTCTTCTGCGGTCAGGTTGGACATGGCGGCGCGTTCGTCAGCGGCTTTTTGCGCGGCGGCGGCGCGGTCTTTGCGTGCTTTTTCAGCGGCGGCAAGACGGGCTTCGGCGGCTTTTTTACGCGCTTCGGCTTCCTGGCGGCGTTGCTCGGCTTTACGCTTTTCCAAGTCTTTCAACAGATTGTTCAGGCGTCGTTCGTTTTCTTTGTGGTTGATTTTTTTCTGCGCCTCTTTTGCCATCTGTGCGTTTTGGCGGCGGCTTTCCGCCTGTTCGGCAGTGTTGGTTACACCTTGGCGGCGCAGCGAGGACTGAATGTTGACCTGAAGTTTTTTCAGGTATGCCAGTTCGTTGTTGATTTTCTGCTCTTGCGCTGCCAGCTCTTTTTGCTGCTTCTCAAGGTCTTTGATGACTTGATCGTTGGCGGTGTTGATATAGCGGGTGTAACGCAGGAAGCGGGTTTTCTGACCCGGTTCGGCATTTTTCAGGAACAGGGCAACGGCGTTAGGCTGGCTGTTTTTATAGTTGCCTGAAACAAAACGGGAAATTTGCGCGCGCGTATTGGAAACCTGAGTTTTCAGGTAGTTCAAATCAGCATTGAGTTTTTGAAACTTGTCCCATGCGTCGCGCTGTTGGCGGTTGATGGCGGACAGGTTGATACGGCTTTGCTGCAACTGCTTCAACGTGGTGTTAACGTGGATGATGAAACCTTCGTTGCGGCTGCGCAGCGATTTTTTGCTTTCCAAATCATTGGCGGCGGCGGTTACTGCGGCTTTGAAGTCGTCTGAATTGGCGACAGCGGTTTTCTTATCGGCTTTGTCCGCTTTTTTCTCGACGGTTTTTCTGTCCTGTTTTGCCGCTGCTTCGTCTTTTTTAGGCAGCTCGGCGGCTTCTTTTTTTGCCTTTACATTGTTTTTGGCTGCGGGTTTGTCTGCCGCTTTGTCTTTGCCTTTTACAGGCTCGGTTTTTGCGGGAACGGCTTTGCCTGCCTTCTCTTCCGCTTTGGCTTCACCTTTTTTGGTTTTGTCGCCTTTATCTTGTTTTTTAACTTCTTTGTCGTTTTTGCGTTCTTTGGCACGCTCGTTTTTCGCCGCTTCGGCAGTTTCCTTTTTGCTTTTGGCTACGGGCTTGTCATCTGCCTTGTCCTTAGCGTTTTTCGCGGCAGGTTTGGCTTTGTCTTTGGCAGCTTCTTTTTTAGCAGGTTCGGCGTCTTTTTTGTCTTTGACGCTTTTTTTGACAGGCGCAGCCTTTTCCTTGGGCGCGTCTTTGGCGGCGAAAGAAGGCGAAGCGAAACTGATGAGCAGGGCGAGTAAAAGAGGTTTGTAACGCATGATTGGATTCTGGATCGTTAAAATAAAGGCAATAGGCGGAATTATATAGTCAGCGGGGTCGTCTGAAAATATTGTTCAGGCAATTAAAACGGCGGTCATGCTGTGTTGTTTGTCATATCGGATTCAGTATGGACAAGCTGCACGGCAAGGTTTGGCATCATATTATTTAATATGATGCTCCGTTTATTTTTGTTGTAAAACCGACGGCACGAATCGGGCGATGGTATCGCGCAGGACGATGAGTTTGCCGTGGAAGAAATGGGATGAGCCGGCAATGGTGATGACGGGCAAACCTTGCGGTTCCGCCCATGTCCAAGCCTTGCTGATTTCAACGACTTCGTCTTCTGCGCCATGAATCATCAGGGTTTTGGTAATGTCAGGGACGGCTGAAGGTTCGGGGCGGTCGGTGTAGTGGTGTACTGCCGCGCCGATAAGCAGCAACAAATCCGGTTCGCGCTCTTGGGCGGCGAAGGTGGCGACATAGCCGCCGAAGGAGAAACCTGCCAATGCGAACAGTTCGGCTTCGGGGTGTTGTGCGCGGGCATAGTCGATGACGGCGATGCAGTCTTGTGTTTCGCCGCGTCCGTAATCGTGTGTGCCTTCGCTGTTGCCTACGCCGCGCAGGTTCGGCAGGTAACAGTGAAAACCGAGCTGAGATAAGGCTTTGGCGGCGGTTTGGATGACTTTGTTGGTGTTCGTGCCGCCTTGCAGCGGGTTGGGATGGTTGATGACTGCTACGCCTCGTGCAGGTGTTTGCGCGGCAGGCAGGAAGATGGTTTCGAGCAGGCCGACAGGGCCGGATATTTGGATGATGTCAGGTTTCAACATGGGTTTTCCTTTATTTTGTGTGTGCTGTGAGGGCGGGGTTATTGCTTTATCAGGTGTTGCCGTCGCCCAATCTGTATTTGGGTTTTCAGACGACCTGCTCATCTCACAGATAAAAATGTTTGCCGTTGTTGGGGTTGTTTGCTTTCAAATCGTTCAACATCCGTTTGAAATCCAAGCCGTATTGTCCGCTTAACTTTTCCGCGCGCTTTTTCAGCTTGTCGAGGTTTTGCTCTTTCGGGCTGCTTTGGAACGCCATCACCGCCATATTGCCGTGGCTTTCGGCGGGCAGTTCCAGCACGCGGCCTTCGAAGACGTTGAGCAAGCGTTCGATAAAGCGTTGGTAGCGTTTGTCGCCGCTCCACCAGTTGGTCACGAACACGCCGTCGGGCGAGAGGGCGTGGCGGCAGTCTTGGAAGAAGGGTTCTTCCACCAGCGCGTCGATGATTTGTTCGCCGTCGAAGCCGTCCACCAGCACCGCGTCGGTATTGTGGCGGAACACTTTAATGTATTCCGCGCCGTCCGCTTCGACGATTTCGAAGTTTTCCCCTTCAAACGGCAGCTCGAATAGGCTGCGGGCGACGGCGATGACCTGCGGATTGATGTCCACGGCGGTTTGCTTGGTGTCGGGCAGGTAGCTGTCTATCCAGCGTGCGAACGAGCCGCCGCCCAAGCCGATTTGCGTGATGTGTTTCGGCGTTTCTTCGGTAAACAGAAGCCAGCCCATCATTGCGCGGCTGTACGATAAAACCAGTTCGGCAGGATGGTCGAGGTTCATCGAGCTTTGGATGGTGTCGCTGCCCAAATGCAGCGAGCGGATGTTGCCTTCTTCGGAAATGCCGACTTCGGGCAGGTCGGACTTGGCGGGGCGCAGGCGGCGGTAGGGGTGTCGTGGCATGATGTGGACGGATGGAGGGGAAAGGGGGGTATTTTATCAGAGTGTCGTCTGAAATGCTTTTTGTGCGGGTGTTTTTCAGACGACCTTACGGTTATATATCTGAGTGGCTTGGTTTATATATGGTGTAATCATTACGTCTGAAATAAATTTCTTTTTAAATCAGATATTTTTTATAAAAATTTACTTTGTGGGCAGTAAGCTATTGCCAAGCGGGGCAGTTAACGGCATAATTCGGCTTCTTTGCCGGTATAGCTCAGTTGGTAGAGCACCTGACTTGTAATCAGGGGGTCCCGAGTTCGACTCTTGGTGCCGGCACCAGTTTATCGCTGAAGGTGCCGCAAGGTATTTCAGTAAGCCGGTATAGCTCAGTTGGTAGAGCACCTGACTTGTAATCAGGGGGTCCCGAGTTCGACTCTTGGTGCCGGCACCAATCAAACAGCCCGATTGTGAAAGCAGTCGGGCTGTTTTGCGTTTGCCGTTCGGGTGGCAGGGCGGCGGGCATTTCACTATAATAGCCCGTTTTAATCTAAAAGGTCGTCTGAAAAAGGCGGGATACATTCTAATGATTACTGTGAACACACTGCAAAAGATGAAGGCAGAAGGCGAAAAAATCGCCATGCTGACCGCCTATGAATCCAGCTTTGCCGCGTTGATGGATAACGCCGGAGTCGATGTTTTGCTGGTGGGCGATTCCTTGGGCATGACCGTGCAGGGGCGCAAATCCACGCTGCCCGTCAGCCTGCGCGATATGTGTTACCACACCGAAAACGTCGCGCGCGGTACGGAAAACGCGATGATTGTCAGCGACTTGCCTTTTGGTGCGTATCAGCAGAGTAAAGAACAGGCGTTTGCCGCCGCTGCCGAACTGATGGCGGCGGGCGCGCATATGGTCAAACTCGAAGGCGGCGTTTGGATGGCGGAAACCACCGAATTCCTGCAAATGCGCGGCATTCCCGTCTGCGCCCATATCGGCTTGACTCCGCAGTCCGTGTTTGCGTTTGGCGGATATAAAGTGCAGGGGCGGGGCGATAAGGCGGAAGCCTTGTTGGCAGATGCGAAAGCACACGACCAAGCGGGTGCTGCCATCGTATTGATGGAATGCGTGCCGGCGGAATTGGCGAAAAAAGTAACCGAAACCGTCTCTTGCCCGACCATCGGTATTGGCGCAGGTGTGGATTGCGACGGACAAGTTTTGGTCATGCACGATATGCTCGGCATTTTTCCGGGCAAAACCGCCAAATTCGTCAAAAACTTCATGCAGGGCAAAGACAGCATCCAAACCGCCGTTGAAGCGTATGTCCATGAAGTCAAAGCCAAAACCTTTCCCGCTGCGGAATATTCGTTTGCTTGATACCCTCAACTGAAAAAGGTCGTCTGAAAAGGTTTTCATCGTGAAAACCGAATTTCAGACGACCTTTGTTTGTCCGTGTTCCCAGCGTATAATCGGCGCGTGATTTTCGGGCTGACAAAACATAGTGGCTGCGCGCCGCAATCCCGAAAAAGATAAAGGACATTTTCCACCATGCAAATCATTCATACCATTAAAGAATTACGCGAATGGCGCAAAAACTCAGGCAGCGTTGCCTTTGTGCCGACTATGGGCAATCTGCACGAAGGCCATCTCGCCCTTGTTCGCGAAGCCAAAAAACGCGCCGACAACGTCGTAGTCAGCATATTCGTCAACCGCCTACAATTCGGACAGGGCGAGGATTTCGACAAATACCCGCGCACCTTGCAGCAAGACGCCGACAAACTCGCCAACGAAGGCATAGCCGTCGTGTTCGCGCCCGACGAAAAAGAGCTGTATCCCAATGTCGAGCAACGTTTCAACGTCGAACCGCCCAACCTCCAAAACGAATTGTGCGGCAAATTCCGCCCCGGTCATTTCCGCGGTGTCGCTACTGTCGTCAGCAAACTTTTCAACATCGTCCAACCCGATACCGCCTGCTTCGGCAAAAAAGACTATCAGCAGTTGGCGATTATCAAAGGCTTTGTCGAAGACCTGAATTTCAATATCGACATCGTTCCCGTCGATACCGGCCGCGCTCCCGACGGGCTAGCGCTTTCCAGCCGCAACCAATACCTCAGTGAAGCCGAACGCGCCGAAGCCCCGCGCTTGTACCGCGAATTGCAACGCGTCGCTGCCGAACTCAAAAACGGCAATCTCGATTACGTCGGTCTGGAAACAGAAACCGTTCGCCGCCTGACCGAAGCGGGCTGGGTGGTTGATTACGTCGAAATCCGCCATGCCGAAAGCCTCGCCGTCGCACGCACCGGCGACAAAGCCCTCGTCGTCCTCGCTGCCGCCCGCTTGGGAACGACGCGTCTGATTGACAACTTGGAAGTCAGCTTGGCTTGATTGTTGAAATAGAAAAAGGTCGTCTGAAAACCGGTTTGGGTTTCAGACGACCTTTTTGTTGGAAGAGCGTTTTACATCTGCACCAAGCCGTTGACTGTAATGCTGATTTCTTCTGAGCCGGGAGAAGGGGCTTGGATAGCGTTGTTTTCGTCGCTTGCCGAACGCTTGAACATGGCAGCTTCGGCATTCATCATTTTGGCGCGGGCGAAACCGTTGTCTATGGAGCGGTTGCCGATGTGGCCTAAATTGAGTTTGACGATTTTGTAGTTGGAAAAACCGAGCGTTTTCGCTAAGTCTTGCGCGCGGTCTTTGAAGCGCAGGATGGCGGCTTTGCTGACTTGATCTACGGCAGCTTCGCGTTTTTCTTTGGATATGCTGAAGCCGATGCGGTTGAGCGTGGCAGTTTGCAGCGTTTCGTCAATCAGGCGGTTGATGGCGTCAAAGTCTTTGCTTTCGACTTTGAACACGGCTTCTTCTTCCCAACCTGTTTGGATGCGTTTGCCGTTGTTGTTGTATTCATAGCGCGGGCTGGCGCTGCGGTTGAGGATTTCGGTTTGGAGTTTGTTGTTTTGTACGGCTTTGTTGAAATCGTTGAATTTTTTCTGAAACGCTTTGTTCACCGTAGCGCGGTCTTTGCCTTCGGAAGCAATGCTGAAGTAGGCGGTCATGGTGTCGCGGGTTATTTCGAGATTGGCAGATTCTGCAAATTCGATCATGTTGTAATGAAGGGTGTCGGTTTCGGCTGCGGCGGGCAGGGCGGTTGCGAGCACGAGGGCGGCAAGGATGGGGCGTAACATGGATTTTCCTTTGGGTATCGGATGTGGAAACGGATGATGTTGGGTAATTTGTGTCGGGTCGTCTGAAAGCGCGGCTTCAATGAAGTTGAAAAAAAGGTTCTGACTTTGCTGCAACAGGTTTCAGACGACCTTTGACGGTGTCAGCCGAAAAAGCCCATTTTGACTTGGATGAGTTTTTCAAGCTCGGGCAGGACGCGGCGGCGGGAGACGAAGAAGATGATGTGGTCGCCGTCTTGGACAATGGTGTCGGTGTGGTGTCCCATGATGACTTCGCTCGTTTCGGCACGGACGATGGCGGCGATGTAGCAGTCGCCCGGCCATTTGATGCCGCTGATGCGCCTGCCGACGATGGCGGAAGTGTTTTTGTCGCCGTGGACGACGACTTCGATGGCTTCGGCAGTGCCGCGTCTGAGGGGGTGGACGGCAACAATGTCGCCTCGGCGGATATGGGCGAGAATGGAGCCGATGGTGATGAGGTGCGGCGACACGACGATGTCGATTTTGTTGCCTTCGAGCAAATCGACGTAGCTGGAGCGGTTGACAATGGTGACGACGCGTTTGGCACCGAGGTTTTTCGCCAACAGGCTGGACATGATGTTGTTTTCGTCGTCGTTGGTCAAGGCGCAGAATACGTCGATTTCGTCGATGTATTCTTCGTCCAGCAGCGTTTCGTCGGTGGCACTGCCTTGCAGGACGAGGGTGTTGTCGAGGTTTTCGGCGAGCCACTCGGCGCGGCGGGGGTTGTGTTCGACGATTTTGATGTCGTATTTGGATTCGAGCTGCTTGGCAAGGCGGTAGCCGATGTTGCCGCCGCCGGCAATCATGATGCGGCGGGTGCGCGCTTCTTTGGGGCGCAGTTCGCGCATGATGATGTTGACACTGCTGATGTCGGCGGCAAAAAGTACCTCGTCGCCTTCGATAATGACGGTTTGCGGTGTGGGGACGATGAGGCGGTTGTTGCGGTATATGGCGCAGATTTGGCAGTCCGCGCCTTCGGGGAGGTGTTGGTTGATGTCGGCGATTTCACGGTTGACGAGCAGCCCGCCTTTACGAGCCTGTACGATGACCATGCGGACTTTGTCGCCGGCAAACCTCAATACCTGCAATGCGCTGGTGTAGCTGAGCAGTCCGACGAGCTGTTCGGTAACGAGCTGTTCGGGACTGATGGTTTCGGTGATGTCGAAGACGGTAAGGCTGCCGTTTTCCGTATCGTCGTTTTCGGGGTAGGGGTATTCCAGATATTCGCTGGAACGCACGCGGGCGATGCGGCTGGGGATATTGAAGAGGTCGGCGGCGATTTTGCAGGCGACGATGTTGGTTTCGTCGCTGCGGGTCAGGGCGAGCAGGAGGTCGGAATCTGCCGCGCCCGCCTGTTCGAGGATAAACGGGGATGCGCCGTTGCCGAGTATGGTTTGGACGTCGAGGCGGCTGCCGATGTGTTGCAGGGCTTTTTCGTCGATGTCGATAACGGTAACGTCGTTGCTGGAAACGGAGGCGAGGTTTTGCGCGACGGTCGAGCCGACCTGTCCGCTGCCGAGGATGAGGATTTTCACGGTTTGGGCGGGTGGTTGGGTAAGGATGATGGGATTGTATAGTATAGTGGATT
>NZ_JH164966.1:278972-303273 GCF_000227275.1 Neisseria sp. GT4A_CT1 | reverse complement strand
CAATGTCGTACTGGTTTAAAGTGAATCCACTTAAAACAAAATAAAAAGGCTACAATGTCATCCTTGCCGCATTTCGGCTGCTTGGAATATATGGGGTCGTCTGAAAAATTGCCACACCGGTTTTCAGACGACCTTTTAGCCCAAATCCTTCATCGCCGAAACCTCACAACTCCTTAAAAATCAGCTATAATTGCCGACTATTTTGATTACGGTATCCCTATTTGAAATGGCACAAAAAATCCAATCCGTCAAAGGCATGAACGACCTTTTGCCCGTCGAACAAAAAGATTTCAAGCTGACCGCTGCGTTTTGGCAGGCGTTTGAAGATGTGGTCGGCCGTTGGACGCGTGCTTATGGTTATCAGCAAATCCGTACGCCGATTGTCGAGCAGACGGGTTTGTTTGTCCGTTCCATCGGCGAAGAAACTGATGTGGTCGGTAAGGAAATGTACACTTTTTCCGATTCCAACGATTCTTTGAGCCTGAGCCTGCGGCCGGAAGGTACGGCATCCTGCCTGCGTGCGGTGGTCGAACACAATCTGTTGTACAACAGCCCGCAAAAGCTGTGGTACATGGGTCCGATGTTCCGCCGCGAGCGTCCGCAAAAAGGACGCTACCGCCAGTTTCATCAGGTCGGTATCGAGGCGTTGGGTTTTGAAGGCCCGGACATCGACGCGGAAATCATCGCGATGTCGGCGGATTTGTGGGACAAGCTGGGTATCCGCGATTACCTGACTTTGGAAATCAACAGCTTGGGCAACCGCGAAGAACGTGCGGCGCACCGTGCGGCTTTGGTCGAATATCTGACCCGTTATGAAGACAAATTGGACGAAGACAGCAAACGTCGTCTGAAAACCAATCCGTTGCGCGTTTTGGATTCCAAAAATCCCGATTTGCAGGAAATCTGCAATGCCGCGCCGCATCTGACCGATTATCTGGGTGAGGAATCGCGCAATCATTACAGCCGTTTCAAAGCCATGCTGGAAGGCTTGGGCATTCAATACATCGAAAATCCGCGACTGGTGCGCGGCTTGGATTATTACAACCAAACCGTTTTTGAATGGACGACCGACAAACTCGGCGCGCAGGCGACGGTGTGCGGCGGCGGCCGTTACGACGGTTTGATTGAAGAACTCGGCGGCAAGCCTGCGCCGTCTATCGGTTTTGCAATGGGTATCGAGCGTTTGCTGCTGCTGGTTAGCGAATATGGTTCGCTGGAAGTCAATGCCGCGCCTGACGTGTACGCCATGCATCAGGGCGAGGATGCGGATTTGCAAGTGATGAAATACGCACAAGCCTTACGCGTACAAGGTTTCAACGTGATGCAGCATTCCGGCTATCAAAGCCTGAAAGCGCAAATGAAAAAAGCCGACAACAGCGGCGCGCGCTTTGCTCTGATTGTCGCGCAAGACGAATTGGCGAACGGTATGGTTACGCTTAAAGACATGAACGGCGCACACGGCCAGCAAACCGTCGCCGCCGACGATTTAATCCACACTTTACAACAATGGAAGAATGCATAAATGGCAGCCCATCTCGAAGAACAACAAGAATTAGACAATTTTAAATACTTTTGGAAAAGTACCGGCCGATGGCTGTTTGCCCTGCTGATTGCGGCGGCGTTGGGCTATTTGGGCTATACCATGTATAAGAGCCATAAAACCTCGCAAAGTCAGGAAGCTGCCGAAGTATTGGCGAAAATCGTCGATAAAATGCAGGCAAAAGCCTCGCAAGCCGAAGTGAATGCCGATTTGACCAACCTCCAGCAAAATTACCCGGACTCCATTGCCGCCGCGCAAGCGACGCTGATGGCGGCTGCGACCGAATATGATGCCCGCCGTTACGATGTGGCGGAAGGTCATCTGAACTGGGTGTTGAAAAACCAAAAAGCCCCGCTGGTTCAAGCATTGGCGGCGCAGCGTTTGGGTATCGTCCTGTTGCAGCAGAAAAAATACGATGCCGCGATTGCAGCCTTGAATACGAAAGTTGAAGCCGATTTCGAGCCGCTGCTTTTGGAAGCGAAAGGCGATGTTTATGCCGCGCAAAACAAAACCAAAGAAGCCGCGCAAAGCTATCAGCAGGCTTTGGAAAAGCTGCCTAAAGAAGCTATTGAACGCGAATTGCTGCAAATGAAGCTGGATTCGCAAAAATAAGGTCGTCTGAAAAATTGAAAGACGTATGCGGCTTGTCGGAATCTTTCCGGCAAGCCTTGTCTGTTTTAATTGTGTTCCACTATATTTTCAGACGACCTTTTGTTTGAAGACGTATCATGCAGGGACAAGATTCGCCGAACAGGTCGTCTGAAAAGGCAGATTATTTGGCTTTGCGTTTGAGTAGAAAATACATAGGTACGATATAAAAGAGCGTGCTGATAATTAATGAGACTATGATTTTGAGTGGTCGGTCTGTTTGATAAACGCCAAACAATAAGCCAATCCCGAAATTCACAGGGAGAAAAATGCATAGTGATGTTAAGTTGATCTTTTTCATTGCGTAAAATCCATTAACTATGGCCGGATGAAACTTGCCATACCGTATTTGTAGTTGATAAGCGCAGGCAAGTTCCCCAAGTCGAAGATGGCTGTATGGGACGGAAATTCCAGCTCAAGCCATTGTTCTGTTGAATCTATTTTCAGACGACCCCTTATCCTTTTTAACCTACCGTGTTTTGAAAAACACCTGCTCGTGTTGCAGGTTCGCTTCCGAACCGACACTTGACACAGAAAGACCCTATCATGAAACCCACCATCGCCCTTGTCGGCCGCCCGAATGTCGGCAAATCCACCTTGTTCAACCGCCTGACGCGCACCAAAGACGCGCTTGTGCACGACCTGCCCGGCCTGACCCGCGACCGCCATTACGGACACGGCAAAATCGGCAGCAAACCTTATCTCGTCATCGATACCGGCGGTTTTGAGCCGGTTGTGGACAGCGGGATTTTGCACGAAATGGCGAAGCAGACCTTGCAGGCTGTCGATGAAGCCGACGCCGTCGTGTTCTTGGTGGACGGCCGCACCGGTCTGACCCCGCAAGACAAAATCATTGCCGACCGCCTGCGCCAAAGCCCGCGCCCCGTTTATCTGGCGGTAAACAAAGGCGAGGGCGGCAACAGAGCCGTGCTTGCCGCCGAGTTTTACGAGTTGGCATTGGGCGAGCCGCACGTTATTTCCGGTGCGCACGGCGACGGCGTGTATTACCTGATTGAAGAAATTTTAGAAAACTTCCCTGAGCCTGAAGCCGAAGAAGCTGATGTAAAACATCCCGTTTTTGCCGTTATCGGTCGTCCGAATGTCGGCAAATCCACGCTGGTTAACGCCATTCTCGGCGAAGAGCGCGTGATTGCCTTCGATATGGCAGGCACGACGCGCGACAGCATCCACATTGATTTTGAACGCGAAGGCAAACCGTTTACCATCATCGATACCGCAGGCGTTCGACGTCGCGGCAAAGTTGATGAAGCGGTGGAAAAGTTCTCCGTTATCAAAGCCATGCAGGCGGTTGAAGCGGCAAACGTTGCCGTTTTGGTGTTGGACGCGCAGCAGGACATCGCCGACCAAGATGCCACGATTGCCGGTTTCGCCTTGGAAGCAGGGCGTGCGCTGGTGGTTGCCGTCAATAAATGGGACGGTATCAGCGAAGAGCGGCGCGAGCAGATTAAACGCGACATTTCCCGCAAACTATATTTCCTCGATTTTGCCAAGTTCCACTTCATTTCCGCATTGAAAGAACGCGGTATCGACGGATTGTTCGACAGCATTCAGGCAGCCTACAACGCCGCCATGATTAAGATGCCAACGCCGAAAATCACCCGCGTCCTGCAAAGCGCCATCGAACGCCAACAGCCGCCGCGCGCAGGTTTGGTGCGCCCGAAAATGCGTTATGCCCACCAAGGCGGCATGAACCCGCCCGTGATTGTGGTGCACGGCAATTCGCTGCACGCGATTTCCGACAGCTATACGCGCTACCTGACCCAGACGTTCCGCAAAGCCTTCAACCTGCAAGGTACGCCGTTGCGGATTCAATACAATGTTTCGGAAAATCCGTATGAAAATGCGGAAGACAAACCGAAGAAAAAACCGCTGCGCCGCGTCAGCCTGAGCAACCGCATCGAGAAACGTGAAGGCCGCAAGGAAGAGAAAAACCGTTTTAAAAAGAAAACCAAAGTCAGTGTGAAAAAACAGTACAGCAAATAAATCTGACGGAACAAGGGGCGTGCCGCGAGGTGTGCCCCTTTTAGATTGCAGTCGGGACGAATAGGGCGGTTGGAGGTAAATCCATCTTGAAGATGGTTTGATAAGATGTTGTAACCGAAAGGTTTTATTCAGTAACAAGGTCGTCTGAAAATCCAAATCTGCCAATCTGTTCCCTATGGTAAAAATCGTTTGTATTAAAATGATTTGTATAACACGTTCGGGTAAAAAATCGTTTGAAAGCCCGTTGTTTGATAGAGGTTTGCATATTCTTACGGAAAAATAGTTGGTAATTTTTCTCGTTCGGGTCTACAATCCGACACATGTTCGTTTTCAAAACGATTTCAAAATCATAATAATGGAGCTTAGAATATGACAGCTAAAGGACAAATGTTACAAGATCCTTTTTTGAATGCGTTGCGTAAAGAGCACGTTCCGGTTTCGATTTATCTGGTCAACGGTATCAAACTGCAAGGCCAAGTCGAGTCGTTTGACCAATACGTCGTTCTGCTGCGTAATACTTCCGTTACCCAAATGGTTTATAAACACGCCATCTCAACGATCGTTCCTGCCCGTGCCGTGAGCCTGCAACACGAGAACAAACCCCAAGCCGCTGCGGCTGCTCCGGTTCAAGTTGAGACCGTGCAACAACCTGCCGAATAATGTATGTAACGCATTAATCGATTCTGATACCTTACCGCTTGGCCGGTAAGGTATTTTTATTTTCAGACGACCTCTGTACGGTTTCATCTTATGCGGCTCGAAAACATCCTCCCTTTTGCACACTCGCTTCTCAAACAAGCCTTAAAACCCGATGCCCGCGCTTTGGACGGTACGGCGGGAAACGGCAACGATACGCTGATGCTGGCGCGTTCGATCGGCAGCGGCGGGAAAGTGTGGGCGTTTGACGTTCAAGAGCAGGCATTGGCAAACACCCGAATGCGCTTGGAAGAAGCCGGCATGGCGGATAGGGTGGAACTGATATTGGACGGACATGAAAACCTTGCCTCCCATATCCGGGAACCGCTGGATGCGGCGGTATTCAATTTCGGCTGGTTGCCCGGCGGCGATAAAAGCTGTACGACAAAAGCAGCAACCAGTATCCGCGCGTTGGCATCTGCCTTGTCATTGCTGAAAACGGGCGGGCTGGCGGTTGCCGTCTTATACCCAGGACATGAGGCGGGGCAGCATGAAGCGCAGGCAATCGAAGATTGGGCGCGGCAGCTGCCGCAGGATGAATTTGCCGTTTTGCGTTATGGCTTTATCAACCGCCGCAACCGCCCGCCGTATTTGTTGGCGTTTGAAAAGTTACGTCAAGAATGAATGTTTGGGGTAGAATAGGCGCTTCTTTCAAAAACAATAACGTGCGACCGCTATGCAATATCTGTTTGTAAAATACAGCCATCAGATTTTCGTTACCATCACCATTTTGGTGTTCAATATCCGCTTCTTCCTGCTTTGGCGGCATCCCGACAAACCTTTGGCGGGATTCTGGAAAGCCCTTCCCCATCTCAACGACACCATGCTGCTCTTTACCGGCTTGTGGCTGATGAAGATTACCCACTTTTCGCCCTTCAACGCGCCCTGGCTTGGCAGCAAAATCCTGCTGCTGCTGGTTTACATCGGGCTGGGCATGGTCATGATGCGCGCCCGTCCGCGTTCGCCGAAGTTTTATACCGTTTATGTTTTGGCAATGGCCTGCGTCGGCTGCATCGTCTATCTTGCCAAAACCAAAACGCTGCCGTTTTAAAGAGGTCGTCTGAACATGCCGCAAACCCATTTTGCCGTCATCGCCTTGGGCAGCAACCTTGCCGAACCCGACCGCCAAGTCCGCGCCGCTTTATCCACGCTGGAGGCGCATTCGCAGATTCAAATCGAAAAAACTTCCTCGCTGTATGTGACCGCGCCAGTCGGCTACGACGAGCAGCCTGATTTCGTCAATGCCGTTTGTTCCGTCCGCACTTCATTAGACGGCGTTTCGCTGCTTGCCGTGTTGAACCGCATCGAATCGGATTTCGGGCGGGAACGCACGTTCCGAAACGCCCCGCGCACATTGGATCTGGACATCATCGATTTTGACGGCATTTCCAGCAACGATCCGCATCTGACCCTGCCGCATCCGCGCGCGCACGAACGCAGTTTTGTGATGAAGCCGCTGGCAGAAATCCTGCCCGATTTTGTTTTGGGCGGACACGGACGGGCGGCGGATTTGGCGGCCGCTTTGGGCGATGAAGGAATACGCCTGTTAGAAGCCGTTTGAAGCAAGACGGTGAAATAAAAACATCTGTTTGCTTCAATCGCGTGTCAAAGTTTATATTTGAAGCAACTAGGTTTAAGAGGTCGTCTGAAAAGGGAAATGGCTTGGAAGTTTCCTTTTTCAGACGACCTTTCAAGAAGGACGGCGGCAGGTTTGGGCAAACTCCGTCGGTCTGATAAAATGCCACCTTTCCAAAATATCAAAACAAAATCATCCATCAAACCATGAACTACCGTTATATTGTCGTCGAAGGCTCCATCGGCAGCGGGAAAAACGCCTTGAGCCGCCGCCTTGCAGAACATTTCAGCGCGCTGTCGCTGGCGGAAAACCCCGAACACAACCCCTTCCTCATGAAGTTTTACGCCAACGCCTCCCATCACGGCTTGGCAACCGAGCTTTTTTTCCTGATGCGCCGAGCCGAAAGCGTGGACATCATCAAAAACGAATACGCACAAGGCGGCATGGTGGTCGCCGATTTCCTGTTGGAAAAAGACCGGATTTTCACGCCGGTCGTGTTGAATGAAGACGAGCAGCAGCTCTTCGCCGATTTGAAACAAAAAATCCTGCCGCAGTATCCCGCGCCCGATTTGGTGATTTACCTGCAAACCGCCGTGGACGGCAACCGCAAACGCCTGCAAAAACGCGGCGACGGCATCATCAATCTTTTCCCCGAAGGCTATTTGGGGCGGATACACGAGGGATACAGCCAGTTTTTCCACCTTTATCAAAATTCCCCGTTGCTGACCGTCAATGCTGACGAGTTGGACTTGCAAGGCAATGACGAACATTTCCAACTGTTGCTCAATGCGCTGAACGATTTGCAGGGAACGCGCAATTATCTGAATTTGAGCGAACGCTGACGCAGTTTGCAAGATTGTGGTGAAACGCCGAAGCGGCTATGTTGGGGATTCATTTTATTTCCTTGCCCGCTACTACGTTTCCGTCTTAGGTCGTCTGAAAGGAGACATCATGACCCAATACCGATTCACTTTGCCCTCAAGCAGCGGCAACGACTTCGATTCTGCCGAACATCTGCCGCTGATTGTTTATTTCTACCCCAAAGACAGCACGCCCGGCTGCACCACCGAAGGCTTGGATTTCAACGCCCGTTTGCCGCAATTCAAAGAACTCGGCTATACCGTCGTCGGCATCTCGCGCGACGGCGTGAAATCGCATCAGAATTTCTGTGCTAAACAAGGTTTCAATTTTGAATTGTTGAGCGACAAAGACGAAACCGTGTGCAAAATGTTTGACGTGATCAAGCTGAAAAAACTGTACGGCAAAGAGTCTTTGGGTATTGAACGCAGCACATTCGTATTGGACGCAAACGGCGAAATCATCCACGAATGGCGCAAAGTCAAAGTCGCCGGACACGCGCAGGAAGTGTTGGAAACGCTGTCCCGATAAACCGTAATGCAGCAAAAGGTCGTCAATCAGGGCAGGGTTGCCTGTCCTGATTTATAGTGGATTAACTTTAAACCAGTACGGCGTTGCCTCGCCTTAGCTCAAAGAGAACGATTCTCTAAGGTGCTGAAGCACCAAGTGAATCGGTTCCGTACTATCTGTACTGTCTGCGGCTTCGTCGCTTTGTCCTGATTTAAATTTAATCCACTATACTTTATTTTTGATACGCAACTTAACGGTTGTCGTTATTCCCGCCTGCGCCGGAATAACGGAATTTGATGACTGCCGGATTTAAAGTTAAGTATGTTTGCGATACCCCATCTTCGGACTACCCGTAAAACCTCATGACCGACGAACTCATAGACAAACTGCTCGAATCGCTGTGGCTGCAAGACCGTCTCAGCCATAACACCTTGCAAGGCTACCGCCGTGATTTGGAAAAAATCGCCGCGCGTTTGGAAGCGGGCGGGCATACTTGGTTGGATGCCGAAGCCGCCGATTTGGCGGATGCCGTCTATGCGGCGGACGAAAAGCACAGCTCGCAGGCGCGCGCCCTGTCCGCCTGCAAACGCCTATACGCCTGGTTGGAAGAGACCGAGCAGCGGACGGACAACCCGACCCGTTTCCTCAAAGCCCCGAAACAGACGCAAAAGCTGCCCACCCTGATTACCGAAGCGCAAATCGAAAACCTGCTCGCCGCGCCCGATACCGACACGCCGCACGGCCTGCGCGACAAAGCCCTGCTCGAAGTCATGTACGCCACAGGTCTGCGCGTAACCGAAGCCGTCAAGCTCCAACTGGGTGACCTCGACCTCAACCGCGGCTGCATCCGCACCATAGGCAAAGGCGACAAACTGCGTATCGTGCCTATGGGCGAAGAAGCCGTTTACTGGGTTGAACGCTATTGCGCCGAATCGCGCCCGCTACTGCTCAAAAACAAAATCTGCGACGAAGTCTTCGTCAGCCAAAAACGCAGCGGCATCTCCCGCCAACTCGCGTGGATGATTGTCAAAAACTACGCCGAAACCGCCGGCATCACCTCGCTCAGCCCGCACGGCCTGCGCCACGCCTTCGCCACCCACCTCGTCAATCACGGCGTCGATTTGCGCGCTGTACAACTCATGCTCGGACACGCCAACATCAACACCACCCAAATCTACACCCACGTCGCCAACATCCGCCTGAAAAACATCGTTGACGAACATCATTCGCGAAATTAAACGATTCCATTGAAAAAGGTCGTCTGAAAACAGAAATCTCGTTTTCAGACGACCTTTTGCCTTTATCCGTCAAACCGCTGCTGCTTCAGGTTTGGCTTTGTTTTTCTTGAATTTCAACACGGCTTCTTCTTTCGCCGCATCCCAGTCTATCCGCACGAAGCCGCCGTCGGCGAGTTTGCCGAACAGGAGTTCGTCGGCGAGCGGTTTGCGGATTTTTTCCTGAATCAGACGGTGCATCGGGCGCGCGCCCATTTGCGGGTCGAAACCTTTTTCCGCCAGATATTTGCGCAATGCCGGCGTGAATTCGGCTTCGACTTTTTTGTCGAGGAGCTGGTGTTCGAGCTGGAGCAGGAATTTGTCCACGACTTTGGCGATGACGGGTTCGGACAGGGGCGCAAACGGGATAATCGCGTCCAAGCGGTTGCGGAACTCGGGCGTGAAGAGTTTGTTGATTGCCTGCATTTCGTCGCCGCGTTCGCGTTTGGCGGTAAAACCGAGGCTGGGGCGGCTGAGGCTTTCCGCGCCTGCATTGGTGGTCATGATCAGAATGACGTTGCGGAAATCGGCGCTCTTGCCGTTGTTGTCGGTCAGTTTGCCTGCGTCCATGACTTGCAGGAGGACGTTGAAAATGTCGGGATGGGCTTTTTCGATTTCGTCCAAGAGCAATACGCAGTGCGGGTGTTTGTTGGCGGCTTCGGTCAAAAGGCCGCCCTGGTCGAAGCCGACGTAGCCCGGCGGCGCACCGATAAGGCGCGATACGGCGTGAGGCTCCATGTATTCGGACATGTCGAAGCGTTGCAGCGGTACGCCCATCGAGTAGGCAAGCTGTTTGGCGACTTCGGTTTTGCCGACGCCGGTTGGGCCGGAGAAGAGGAAGCTGCCTATGGGTTTGTCGGGCAGGGCGAGGCCGGAGCGCGACATTTTGACGGCGGCAACCAGCGCGTCGATGGCGTTTTCCTGACCGTAAACCATGTTTTTCAGATCGCGGCCGAGGAATTGCAGCACTTGTTTGTCGTCGTGCGACACGGTTTTTTCGGGAATCCGCGCGACTTTGGCGATGACGGTTTCGATTTGCGCTTTGCCGATGACTTTTTTCTGTTTGGATTTGGGCAGAATCCGTTGCGCCGCGCCTGCTTCGTCCATCACGTCGATGGCTTTGTCGGGCAGGAAACGCTCGTTGATGTAGCGGGCGGAGAGTTCGGCGGCGGCTTCGAGTGCGCCTTGCGTGTAGCGTACTTGGTGGAAGCCTTCGAACATCGGTTTCAAGCCGCGCAGGATTTGCACGGTTTCGGCGACGGTGGGTTCGACCACGTCGATTTTTTGGAAGCGGCGGCTTAAGGCGTGGTCTTTGTCGAAAATGGTGCGGTATTCGTCGTAGGTGGTCGCGCCGATGCAGCGCAGCGAGCCTTTCGCCAGCGCGGGTTTGAGCAGGTTGGACGCATCCATCGTGCCGCCGCTGGTGCTGCCCGCGCCGATGATGGTGTGGATTTCGTCGATAAACAAAATGGCGTGCGGGATTTTTTCGAGCTGTTTCAAGACGGATTTGACCCGCGCTTCAAAGTCGCCGCGGTATTTCGTACCCGCCAAAAGTGAGCCCATATCCAGCGCGTACACTTCGGCATCTTTGAGCGCGTCGGGAATGTCTCCGTTGACGATTTGATGCGCCAAGCCTTCCGCCAGCGCGGTTTTGCCCACACCTGCTTCGCCGACTAAAAGCGGATTGTTTTTGCGGCGGCGGCACAGAATTTGCACCAGCCGTTCCATTTCGTGTTTTCTGCCGATTAAGGGGTCGATGCGGCCGGCTTTGACTTCGGCGTTGAGGTTTACAGTGTAGTCCGACAGTGAGCCACTTTTCGATTCGACGGGGTCGTCTGAATCATTGTCGGGGTCGTCTGAAAAGCCTTTGTGTTCGTCGTCTTCGGTTGCGCCGTGGGCAATGCAGCGCAAAACTTCAAAACGCGTAACCGATTGCAGTTTGAGGAAATAGACGGCATGGCTGTCGGTTTCGCTCATCAGCGCCACCAAAACGTCCAAAGGCTCGACCAAGCCTTTGCCTGCGGATTGGGTATGCACCATCGCCCGCTGGATGACGCGCTGGAAGCCGAGCGTGGGCTGGGTTTCGACTGTGTCCAAAAGGTGGTCGGGAATCTGCGGGGTATTTTCGGCAACGCTGGCGGCGAGCTGTTCGGACAACACTTTCAAATCCGCGCCGCAGAGCTTGAGGACGTTGGGGACGGAGGCGTCTTCTTCGATTAACACCAAAAGCAGATGCTCGAGGCTGATGAATTCATAATGAGCCTTACGCGCCTCGCGGTAAAGCTGCTGCAAAATCTGTTCCAATTCGGGTGAAAGCATATTAAATCTCCTCGACAATACATTGCAGCGGATGCCCTTCGGCTTTTGCCCGCTGCATGACCTGCTGTTGCTTGGTTTGGGCGATGTCCCGTGTGTAAGTGCCGCACAAGCCTTTGCCTTCGTGATGAACCAACAGCATCACCGCCACCGCCTGCTCCTGTCCGAGCATGAAGATTTCGGTCAGGATTTCGACGACAAATTCCATCGTGGTGTAATCGTCGTTCAGCAAAAACACGCCGTAACGTTTCGGCGGGGCGGTTTTTTGGTCGCTTAAAAGTGTATCGGATTCGTGATGTGTGTTTGGGTTGTTCATAATTTTTTGGCTTTGTGGAAGAGGGTTTGTTTTCAGACGACCTTGTGGAAGGTTTGATACCAAATGAATCTATAAATATAGTGATTATAAGGTTTATTTCGATTTCTGTTGTATTTTGGTCGGTTTCCGCCATTTTCGCACTTTTTCCCTTGTATGGCTTGACGTTTTGGCTTAACAAATGTAAAAAGACGGTTAAGCAGAAGCCGGCACTCGACCAAGTATATAAAGCTAGGGAGAAACGCTGAACGTTTAAGTTTGCTGTATGCCTTATTTTGCTGATTTTGTTAATTTTTAAGTATAGGAAGTTTCTAATGGCAACCGGTATCGTAAAATGGTTTAACGACGCTAAAGGTTTTGGTTTCATCACTCCTGACGAAGGCGGCGAAGATCTGTTCGCTCACTTCTCAGCGATTAACATGGAAGGTTTCAAAACCCTGAAAGAAGGCCAACGCGTGTCTTTCGACGTAACCACCGGCCCTAAAGGCAAACAAGCTGCTAACATTCAGGCTGCTTAATTAAACGTGCGGCTTATGCCGTAGAATAATGGCGGGATTGATTCCCCGCCATTTTTTATTGTCTATAAGAAACGGAATCCATATGGCAGAAGACAAACAAAATGCCGCCTACGAAAACGCCCTGCGGCAGTTGGACGAACTCATCGCGCATCTGCGCAGCAGCGGGGAAGTCAGCTGCGCGGTGGCGGAACAAGAAGACTTGATGCTGATACGGCTTGCCGATTTAAAAATCGATTTGAGGCCGAATGATGAAAAGGCGATAGCGGATATCGACCGGTTTTACCGCCGCCATTTGGGCGACGGTAAATGAAGACGGATAATGCACAAACGCGTGATGAAGGTCATCTGAAATCTCTATTTCGCCCCTGCCTGTTTTTTGGGCAGTCTTATTTTTTCTTTTAGTATCAACTGTTAATCCGATATATCCACAACTGGATTCACATAAAGCAAGGATAACTATATTTTTACGGCATAGAGGCTTTGGGGTCGTCTGAAAACCTGTTTCTATCATTCGGCAAATACGTTTACTCAAACGGCTTTTTCTGCCAATAAAACTTATCCTTTTTCAGACGACCTTTAAAGACTTCATCGCCGCCCAGCTCAAATACCAATGCACCCGACAAATCCGTCCGCAACAAAGTCGCGCCGTGTGCGCGGACGCGGTTTTGGACGGCGGGAGTGGGGTGTTTGTAGGCGTTGGCGTAGCCGCTGGAAGCGACGGCGTATTTGGGGGAGACCGTGTTGAGGAAACCGCCGGATGAAGCCGTATTGCTGCCGTGGTGTCCCAATATCAAAACCTGGCTGTACAGCGAGCTGCCGTAGCGTTCTACCAGCCCCGCTTCGCCTTTGACGCCCAAATCGCCCGTAACCAGCAATGCCTGTCCGTCGGAAACGACGCGCAGGACGCAGCTTCGGTCATTGTCTTCGCCGACCGGGTTTTCAGACGACCTCAATAACTCGAAATCCACGCCGTCCCATTGCCATTGCGCTTCGGCGCAAAATTTTGCGTTCGGATAAAACTCAGGCTGTCCCGCCAGCGTTTCGCCGATTTCAATATCGGAAACGGCGTCCAAACCGCCGTCGTGGTCGCTGTCGTGATGCGACAGAATCAGCGTGTCCAAACGGCGTACGCCCATGGCGTTCAGGCTTGGCACGATGCCTGTTTGCGCCGCCTGCGCCGTACCCGTGTCAAACAGCAGGTTGCGGTCGCGCGTCTGTACCAACACCGACAAACCCTGTCCCGCATCCATCACGGTAATTCGCGCCAACCCGTCGTCCAAACGGTCGGGGCGGTAAAACACAAATCCAGCCAACACCAAACACGCCCAAGGCCGCAGACCCAGTCCGCGCGGCAACAGCCACAGCAAAGCCGCTGCAAAAGCCAAAACCAACAGCGGCACAGGCGCGGCGGCTACGGCAAATTCGGGCGACACCTCCGCCAGCCAAACCAAGCCGCGCAAAGTGTATTCCGCCAAACCTGCCGCCGCCCATTGCAAAGGCGCAAACGGCAATACCGACCCCAGCAGCGCCAACGGCGTCAGCACCCAAGAAAACCAAGGAATCATCGCCGCATTGACCAAAGGGCTGATGATGGGCAACGACGCAAAAATATAGCCCAGCAGTACCACCGACAACACCGTCGCCGCCCATTGTCCGCGTACAGCCAAACGCCAGCCGCGTTCTTTCAGACGACCTGCCGAAGCCCAAATTAAGGCGGCAACCAAGCCGAACGACAGCCAAGTGCCGACGCCCAAAACCGCCGACGGATCGAGCAGCAACACCACCGCCAAAGCCTGCCACCACGCCGTCCAGCCCGAAGACAGGCTGCCGCGCCACCAAGCCCAGGCAAACGCCGCCAACATCAAAACACTGCGCTGCGTCGGCACGGAAAAACCCGCCAGCAGCGCATAAAACAAAGCCCCTGCCGCGCCGCCCGCCAAAATCCACACGCGCGGTTTTGCCGGTATCCAAGACAGTCGTCTGAAAATCAGTTTGACCAGCCAACCCGCCAACACCGCCACCATCGTAACGTGCAGCCCCGAAATGCTGACCAAGTGCGTCAAGCCCAAAGGTCGGAACGCCTGCCACAGTTCGGGCCTCAACGCCGATTGTTCGCCTATGCTCAAAGCCCGCATCAGACCGATACCGTCCGAAAAATCCGGGCTGTCCGCCCCGACAGCCTGCCAACGGCGGCTGACCGCATCGCGCCACACCGCCAAGCCGACACCGCCGCCCTCGCGAACCAAGCTCCTACCTTTGCCCAGCGTACCCGCACCATCCAAACCGTTTGCCAACGCCCAAGCCTCGCGGTTCAGCCCGCGCAGGTTCACTTCGCCGATAACCGGCTTGAGCCGTGCCGACACCTTCCAGCGGCTGCCCACCGCCCAATTGCGTTTCTGATAATCCGACAGCAATAAATCAAACTGCCGCCCGTCCTCCGTCCACGCCTTCGCCGCAAACTGCACCCGCCGCCCGTCGCCGCGCGGCATATCTGCGACTTCAACCGTCAACACCGACTCCGAAGACCCGTTCAGCGGCCATTGCGCCGACAAAGCCGCTTCCGTCCGAAACACGCCGTAAGCCGCGCCAAGCAGGACACACAGCATCATTCCCGCCGCTGCAAACCGCCGCGAAGCCGCCAGCAAAACCAATGCCGCCGCCAGCCACACGCCCCAATGCGGTACAAACGGCAAAGCGAACGAAGCGATGACGCCGACTGCCCAAAACGGCAATCCATAATATTTCAGCAAAACTGTTTCCCTTTTTATTATTAGCTTTGAAATCAGGTGGGGATAATAATTGAATTTCCTACAAACGTCATGAAAAAGGTCGTCTGAAAACCTGAATCTCAAGTTTTCAGACGACCTTTCGTCTTAGGGCTTCAATATTTCACATCGGCAACGCGGTTTTACAAATCCTGCAAACGCTCGACCGAAGGGGCGTAGTAATATGCGCCGGAAACGGCGGTGGAAAGATGCTTGAGCAGCAGGTCGGTTTTGCCGTCGGCATCGCCGAACATATGTAAAAGCTGTACTTCGATGTTGTGCAGGGTGTGGCAGTAGGCGGTAAACATCAGGCCGTGTTCGCCGCTGATTTTGCCGAAGGGCAGGCTGCGGCGGACGATTTTCAGACCCACGCCGTTTTCTTTTAGGTTGACGCGGCCCAAATGCGAATCGGGCAGGCGAACGTCTTTGCTGAATTCTTCGTTGGCTTCTTTGCTGCGGCTGACGCTGGCTTCTTGTTCAGCAACGGGGACGGCATCCCATTTTTTCAGGTCGTGCAGGTATTTTTGCAGTAGGACGTAGCTGCCGCCGGCATCGGGTCGGCCTTCGGGGAGTAATGGCGACATTGCGGACGTTTTCATCGCCTTGCGGGTTTTCGGTACCATCGACGAAGCCGTCCAGTCCGCGCTCTTCATACAGGCGTAAACCGTGTTCTTCGGTAGCAACGCTGATGCTGTCGCCGAACGCGGCCAGGACGGATTGGGCGAGTGCGAAGGCGGCGTTTTGGCGGTAGGCTTGGATATGGATGTAAATATCGTGCTGGGTCGCAGGGGCAAGACCGTTGCCCATGACGGGGAAGGGCTTGATTTCGCTGCCTTCTTCTGAGTGTCCGAACGCTTTCCATGCGTCGCTGCCGAAGGCGATGGTCATGCCTAAAATATCTTCGGGAAAGCGGGTTTTGAGGGTTGCCAAGGCTTCAAGCGAGCTTCGGCAGGCGGTTTTGATGTCGTCGTAGCGGCCGTCGCGGATGTCGGCTTCGATGAATATGCCGGCTTGGGCGTGATCGGGGATGATGGCGGTTTGCGGGCGGTTCATTGTCTTTCCTTTTCGGTTTATTGGATTTTTCAGGCGGTATTATAGCACTTAAGGTTTTCAGACGACCTCGTCTGAAAGGGCGGATATGATAGAATCCGCCGTTTGTTTTTTGATTTTCAACAGGTTCGCTTTATGTTTGGCACGATGTTTTTGATAATGATTGTATTGCTCCAGCTTTTCACGTTCGGACTGGGGCGTTCGTTGCAATGGCTGTTCGCGCCGGTGGTCGGCAAGGCAGGCAGGCGTTGGCTGATGGGGGTGTCGTATTTCGTGACCAACGGCCTGCTGGCGGGGCTTTTGTTGGAATTGGGACATTTTATGTTCCGCATCATGGCGTTTTGGATGGTGTTGCTGCTGTTTGTGATGTATGCGGCACTGGCGACGTTTGTCCTGTTCCTGCTGCTGCGCAAATTCGTGGCCAGTCGGTCGCTGTCGCGCAGCCTGCGCTTGTTTGCGCCGCTGTTCGTATTAGGTTTGGTCGGCTTGGGGATGTACAACGCCTATACGCCCGTTGTCCGTCATCAGACCGTCGTGATCGATAAGAAAATGGATAAGCCGCTGCGTATCGGCATGGCAAGCGACCTGCACTTGGGAATTTTGTTCGGCGCGCGGCAACTGGATAAGCTGGTGGACATCATGAACCGCGAAAAAGTCGATTTAATCCTATTGCCGGGCGATTTGATGGACGACAACGTCGATGCCTACCGCAAAGAGAATATGCAGCCGCATCTGGGTCGTCTGAAAGCGCCGTTGGGCGTTTACGCGACTTTGGGCAATCACGATATGTTTGGCGACAGCGCGCGCATCCGCCATGATCTTGAGGCGGCGGGCATTACCGTACTCGGCAACCAAGTGTTGCAACACGATGCTTTCCTGCTCGTCGTCCGCAACGACGATGTGGACCACGACCGTCCGTCTGTTTCTCAGTTGCTGGAAAACCACAATACCGACCAGCCCGTTTTGCTGATGGATCACCGCCCGACCGAAGTCGAGGCGCACGCCAAGCTGCCTATTGACGTTCAAGTTTCCGGTCATGTCCACAACGGTCAAATCGCGCCGGCAAACCTGATTGTGCGCACGCTTTACCGCCTTGCCTACGGCTACGAGGAAATCGGCGGAAGACATTTTTTTGTCACGTCCGGCTACGGTTTCTGGGGGATTCCGCTGCGCTTGGGTTCGCAGTCGGAAGTGTGGGTGATTGATGTGAAGGGGAAATAGCGGTATTGCAAAATGAAAAGATAAAAAATACAGGCTTGCCGTTGCGCAGCCTGTATTTTTTTATTTGTTGTGAAATGTTATGACGTGCGCGGCTTTGTTGTTTTTAGAATGTGGTTCCAATCTATTGAATCAATCGAAACAAGGAAATCAATAGAAAATTACCAAATAAAACCGTTCGAACCGGTCTTGCAATGCAAACTGTTTTTATTTATATTTACGTTTAAGAATAAAACACACTATCAATACTGAGCGAAAGAAAACACGGAGCACATCATGTTTGTTTGCATTTGCAACGCCATTACCGACCACGACATCAAAGAAACCATCGCTGCAGGCGCGAGTACCATGAGCGATTTACAGGCTCAATTGGGCGTTGCGACCTGCTGCGGCTGCTGCGGCGAGTTGGCGGCTTCCTTCCTGAATGCCAACAGTGCGCAAACGACAGTTACCGCCGGTATCAATGTGCAATCCTAATCTTGTCTAAAGCATTATCAAAGGTCGTCTGAAACCGAAATCTAAGGTTTCAGACGACCTTTGCATTGACGGCAGCCTTTATCTTACAATCCGTTTTTCGTTTACCACACCGCAAAGCATCCGCTATGAAGCTGATCCTGATGTTTCGAGAATATTGCAGTCTCTGTCACAAAATGCGTGAACAGCTCAAGCCGTATCAAGAGGCATTCGGTTTTGAGTTGGAAATCTTCGATGTCGATGAAGACCCTGTTTTAGAAGAACAATATAACGAGCTTGTCCCCGTGTTATTGGATGGGGACGAAGAAATCTGCCACTGGTTTTTGGATGAGGAAAAACTGAAGGTATGGTTGGAAGGGAAGAAACCGATCGCCCGAGCATAGTTTGTTGTTCCATCCTGATGTGCAGTGAATCCCTTATCAATAAAAAGGTCGTCTGAAAAAAACAAACGGAGTTTTTTCAGACGACCTTTTTGCCATGTCAAAAACGGATTATTCTGCCTTCAAACCTGCCACACACTGCTTGTCGCGATCTTCAAACGCTTGCGCGCCGCCAAGCAGGTCGAGCTGCTCTTGCGGGCTGAGTTTGCCCAATGAACGGATTTGATCTTCGGAGAGTTTGTCCAAAGGCTTGTCCCACATACAGGTGCAGTAATCGGTGGCGAGTTTGCTGTTGTTTGAATCCAAGCCCCTTTCTTTCAAATCGTTTTGCCATTTTTCGGCAAAGGGGATGTTTTTCACGCAAGACTCAAAGATGTTATGCTTTGCCTGCGGTTTGGACATGGCGCATTGGGAGAGCAGGGCGGTCGCGGCGAGCAGTGCCAAAATGACCCACGCCCAAATGCGGATGGTGCGGATTTTGGCTTTCGCTTTTTTACGCGCCGCGGCTTGCTCTTCGGCGGACATTTCGTTTTTCGGCTCAGTCATGCAGGCTTTCCATGCGGATCATGGTGATCGGTTTCTCCACGCAGCTTAATGCTTCGATGGCGGCAATGGCGCGCTTGATGTTTTTCTCGACCGTGCTGTGGGTCAGAATCACGATTTCGGCGGTGGTTTGGTCGATGACGCCTTTTTGGATTAAGGCTTCGATGGACACGTTTTCTTTTGCCAAAAGCGCGGCGATTTGCCCCAGCGTACCCGGTTCGTCTTTGGCTTGGACGCGCAGGTAGTAGCTGCTGGTGATTTCGTCCATAGGCAGGATGGTTTGCGCTTGGACTTGGGCGGGTTGGAACGCCAGATGCGGTACGCGGTGGTCGGTGTTGGCTTCAATCAGGCGTGCGATGTCGATGATGTCGGCGACGACGGCGGAAGCAGTCGGCAATGCGCCTGCGCCCGCGCCGTAGTATAAGGTTTCGCCAACCATATCGGCATTGACGCGCACGGCATTCATCACGCCGTTGACGTTTGCCAAGAGACGGCTTTCGGGAATCAGGGTCGGATGGACGCGCAATTCGATACCTTTGTCGGTTTTGCGGGTGATGCCCAAAAGTTTAATGCGGTAGCCGAGTTCTTCGGCGTATTTGATGTCGCGGCTGTCGAGTTTGCTGATGCCTTCGAGGTAGCAGGCGGGGAAGTTCATCGGCGTGCCGAATGCCAGCGCGCTCATGATGGTAATTTTGTGGCCCGCGTCGTTGCCTTCGATGTCGAAGGTCGGATCGGCTTCGGCGTAGCCCAACGCTTGCGCTTCTTTCAATACGTCGGCAAACGCGCTGCCTTTTTCGCGCATTTCGGAGAGGATGAAGTTGCTGGTGCCGTTGATGATGCCGGCGATGCTGCGGATGCGGTTGGCGGCGAGGCCTTCGCGCAGGGCTTTGATAATCGGGATGCCGCCCGCTACTGCCGCTTCAAATTGCACCATGACGTTTTTTTCTTCCGCCAGCGGGAAGATTTCGTTGCCGTATTCGGCGAGCAGTTTTTTGTTGGCGGTAACGATGTGTTTGCCGTTTTCAATGGCTTTTAATACTGCATCTTTGGCGATGCCGGTACCGCCGAACAATTCGACGACGACATCGACGTCTTCACGCGCGACCAGTTCGAACGGGTCTTTGACGAAGGCTGCGGACGGGCAGGTTTGGTGGGCTTTTTCTTCGCTCAAGTCGCATACGGCACTGATGCGCACTTCGCGTCCCAAACGGCGGCTGATTTCCGCCGCATTGTCCTGCAACACGGCAGCCGTACCGCCGCCGACCGTACCTAAACCTAAAAGACCGATGTTTACTGGCTTCATTGTGCCTCCTTGTGAGCCGATTCTCTTAAATCAAAAAGTAAAAACAGAAATTCAGAAAGCCCGAAACGCACCGCCGCCGCAGATTGATATAATGCTGATTTTGCAAGGGCGGAAGACGCAGGCTAAAGTCGCCCATCCTACCTGAAATTGCCTGATTTTGCACCTTTTTTACGGAACGCGGCGAAAGGGCGGCAAGCCTGTTTGCAATAGATGGATGAAGCCGAGAAGGAAACGGAAGAAAAATGCTGATAGAAGAAAACAAAACCGATGAAACCCTGAGCCTGACCGCTTATCGGGCGGGCGCAATCGAAGCGGGCGGCAAAACCTACACCGCGCCCATCATCTGGCGCAACGGCAAAATCGAAGCAATGAACGTGCAAACGCCGTCCGAACTGACTGCCGCCGACCTGTTTCAGACGACCTCCGAGTCGGACGGCTTGCCCGAAGTCATCATCATCGGCACAGGAGAGAAGCAGCAGTTCCTCCATCCCAAAATCTCCGCCGAACTTGCCGAACACGGCATCGGGTTGGAATGTATGAACACAGCCTCCGCCTGCCGAACGCTGGTGTTGCTGCAAGGTGAAGGGCGCAGCGTTTGGGCTTGGCTGTGGGTGTGAATAGATATCCGCTTCATAGACAAAGGTCGTCTGAAAATTTCAGACGACCTTTGTCTATGAAACAGCCGATACCTTATCCCAATACGACAAACCGTCCGTCAAAGACGGCAGCCAATTCGTTTTCCGAATAGATTTCGGTTTGCAGGGTGATTTTTCCTTTTTTATGGCGCTCGAACATTGTTTTGAGTTTTTGCCACTCTTCAGCCGGCGGACTGCGTGTGATGATGGTCAGATCGCCTCGGGCAGGGCGCAGGTAGCGGGTAGTGCCTTCTTGAATGACGATATTGCCATCCGATTCGGGGCAATGGAGATAGACAGTTGCCCAGCCGCCGACGGTTGCCGCCAACGCGATACTGCCGCCGAAGGCGGTATTTTTATGATTGCGGTTGGGGGCGTGGGGTGCGAAAAGTACGGTCTGATCCGCTGTGGTTTCCAAGACGCTCAGGTCGAGCAGGGCGGTCGCAGGGATGTGGGCATGTAGGAAATCTTGCAGGGTTTCGGGGTTCATGGTCGTTATCGGGACGGGTCGTCTGAAAATCAGGAGCAGGCAGCAAAGCCCCATCAATTATAGCGATAAGGCGTCGCAGAGGGCTTATTTTGATTGCTTGTGTTGTCCTGCCAGCCGCACATAATGCGCGGACGAATATTTCAAAAACTCTTTTTCCTTGTCCGTCAGCGGGCGGACTTGTTTGACGGGCGAGCCGACATAAAGATAGCCGCTTTCCAAACGTTTGCGCGGCGGCACCAAGCTGCCTGCGCCTATCATCACGTCGCTTTCGACGACGGTATCGTCCAGAATAATTGTTCCCATACCGATTAAAACGCGGTCGCCGATACGGCAGCCGTGCAGCATGACTTTGTGTCCGACGGTAACGTCTTCGCCGATGACAAGGGGCGAGCCTTCAGGCTTTTCCGCGTTTTTGTGCGAAACGTGCAAGACGCTGCCGTCCTGCACATTGCTGCGCGCGCCGATGCTGATGCTGTTCACGTCGCCGCGCAAAACGGCATACGGCCAAACGGATACGTCTTCGGCAAGCGATACTTCGCCGATGATGACCGAAGTTTCATCGATAAGACAGGACTCATGGACTTGCGGAGTATGGTCTAAGAAGGGGCGGATGGGGTTCATGCGGTTATTTCCTTTGTAAGCAGGGTTTGTTTTAAGAGGTCGTCTGAAACGGATTTTAAACTTTTCAGACGACCTTTTTAAATGTTGGGTTTTGAGTCAATCTATCCTTAACTAAAACCATCTATCAGCAGGACATTTTTCTTCATATTTGGCTAAATCACTCGATTTTATCTTGTTTAAAGACACTAATTGTCTGCATAATTTCTGAAATCTACCGAAAGATTCGCAATCTCCGGCAACAGAAGCATAAAACCATAGATACTGATCAATTTCTTCCAAGGAAGATAGTTTGCAAATATTATCTATTTGATTTTCCATGATTCCATCGGCTACTTCATATTGCTCATTATCAAATAATTTATCTAAAATTGATTCAAACTCTTCAAAATTTTTAAAAATCATCTCTATATTGTTGATTAATTGAATTATATTTCAGATTTCTTTAAAAGAATATCCTCTAAAATATTAATTATTTTTCTGCTAAAAGGATGTTCATGTGTAGCCGGTAATATAAGAGTGTAGTAATACACTTCATGAAGTATAAAAATATTTTTTCTCAAGATACTGTCTTTAGGACAGTCATCATATAGGTCTTCATATCCATCATAATATGCATAATCTGCCATTGTATTCATTCTTAATGATCGATAGTACTGGCATGCCAATGATATTTGGCCTTCTCCATGTTGATCGAGTTTATAGGCATTCTCTTCTGAGAAATTCTCCATTTCATGATCTTTAACATACCCATAAAAAAACTGCCATCAAATAGTTTGTCATTCTCATAAATAATGCAATTTGGCCATAGCTCAACTATTGCTTGATTAAAACCATTCAAAACAATATCAGGTTTTTTATTTGAAATAACAAAGTATTCCATTCCTGTTATATTCATATCAATAATCCCGTTTTAATTATTTAGCAGTTTTACCATGCTTCAACATTTGGTGCTGGGGTACAAATAATTCTGTTGGAGAGAACAGACTCAAACTAACTTTGTGAATAATGATCAAAAAATCAAGTTTGATTTATGGTCCTACTTTCAATCAATTTTTTCCATTGATATAAAAGGGACAAAAAGTATTCAAAGTCATAAATAGTTACATCCATTTCAGTAAATTCGTTAAAAATATTTATCTTATCTTTTGTTATGGAAATTGTGTGGGCATTGCCTGCTCCCTGCCAGTTTTCTATTTCATCATTTTTAATTTGATTAATGACATCAATAAATAAATTGACATTGTAATCAATACCTTGAATATCTCCTTCAAAAAAGTCTCCGATAACTTGTTCATCAGGATTAGCAGTATTTTTTACACAACAATAATTATCTTTATCTAAAAAGAACTCCATGTTTTAACTCCTTCGGCAAACACAATAGGATTCTGACTCACGAACCGCTCGATTTCAGGGTCGTAATACCGGAAACGGATGTAGTGTAACCCGCTTTCTTCGTCGTAATACTTACCTTGGAAGTGGAACGGGATGTTGACTTTGAGGTCGTCTGAAACAGGTTTCAAGTTTTTCAGACGACCTTTTCAAACCAACCCATACACATGAATTAAGATTTCAAACGGATTACGGTTTTCTCATCCTTTATTCGTTGGAAAAAACGATCATTTTCCCTTCCGGATAATCTCCTTTCCAGCCGCAAGGGAGACCGTTATGTTGGTAAACATATAAGATATCTTTCCAAATCTCCGGTATATAGTTATTGGCATAACAATTCAATAAAATCCTCATATTGTCAGGCATTGTTTCTTCCAGTAGGTTTACTACCCCCTCTATCGTGAGCTTTTTATCTGCACCATGAAAATCCTTATCTAGGGCTCCCAGGCAATTGGTATTAATTAATTTAGCACCAATCAAGTAGTGCCAATCGAAATCCTCCAAACCCGAGAATTGCTGAGTATCTATAATCTCCTCCCACTCGTCCTATTCACGACCTAACAGATATCTGGCTTCCTCCGGAGAGGCAGTAACGATAAATCTTTCACGATCGCCGTCATAAGGACGGGAAAAGAAACTGTCTGATGACAAAAAATCAACCACGGGTTGTGCTGATTCAAGTATTTGGTTCCAAGTCTTTTTCATTGTTGATTGCCTTTTGACTCAAATTTTACAAGCACCAAGTCCGGGAATATTGGTTTACGGGGCGCGGGCGAGTTGAAAAATATTCGGTTTATATTATCTATCTGTCTTCGGGCTGACAACTGTTATCCAAACAAAAGGGTCGTCTGAAAAGTGAACTGGCCCCCAAATCTTGGACACTCATAAAAGCCTATTCAGGCGCTCTGTGCAAGCTGGGTTCTGTATGCGACAGGACTCAGCTTTTTCAATTTCAAACTGCAACGCTCCCGGTTGTAGTAATCCATATAGTCATCTATCTGCTTCATCAATTCATCTACCGTCAATTCACCTGCATTATAGAAACACTCCGTCTTCAACACCGCAAAGAAGCTTTCCATCGGCGCATTGTCCCAACAGTTCGCCTTTCGCGACATGCTTTGAACCATGGAATGCTCCGCAAGCAATTCCCTATACCCCGCCGTACGGTACAGCACGCCTT
>NZ_JH164966.1:230481-278717 GCF_000227275.1 Neisseria sp. GT4A_CT1 | reverse complement strand
GCCCTCAGTGTTTGGACGGTTTGGCTTTGTCCTTTTCGGTCTGTTTTTGGCTGAGGGCTTTTAACTCCTTTAGGTAGGCGACCTTTGCGCGCATATAGCACAACTCTTCGATAAGCTCTGCCTGTGTTTTTTCGTGGTCGGGTTTATCTGCGATGAAGGGGTTTTTGCGGTGTTGGGGCATGGTTTTGGATTGGGGATGTTCGAGTGCGCCGATACCGCCTTCTTGATAGGCGCGTATCCATCGTCTCAGGTGGGTTCGGGAAATGCCGTAGTGGTCTGCGGTACGCTGTTGGCTGCGTATATGCAGGTAGTGGAGTACGGCTTGGTATTTGAAGTGTAATGTATATTTGCTCATAAAAAAACTGCACCTTGTGAGTTGGAGGGGATGTCCAACTTTTGGGGTGCAGTTCAAAGGTTTCCAAGCTTTTCAGACGACCTTTGGTCTTGTGTGAACGGTAAGCCTGCCTATAACAGTGGACTCATCAGGCGGACGGTGTTTTCTATCAGCCCGCGGAATTTGGAGCGTTGCTGCCATGCTTTGACGGTGATGTAGCTGCTGTTTTTGAGGTAGTCGCGTTGGAGGTTGCAGATTTGTTTGGTGATGTCGCGGTCGTAGATGGCGAGGCTGATTTCGAGGTTGAGGAAGAAGCTGCGCATGTCCATGTTGACCGTGCCGAAGAGGGCGTAGTCTTCGTCTATGGTCATGGTTTTGGCGTGCAGCAGCCCGCCTTCGAACATGGCGATTTTGACGCCTGCGTCGAGCAGCATGGGGTAGTAGGCGCGGGAGGCGTAGCGCACCATGAAGGAATCGACTTTGGCAGGCAGGATCAGGGTAACTTTGACGCCGCGTTTGGCGGCGATGGTCAATGCCATCAGGAGGGGTTCATCGGGGACGAAATAGGGGGTGGTGATGGTGATTTGTTTAGTGGCGGCGTAAATCGCGCTGATGATGGTTTCGTAAATGACGTGGCTGCCCTGTTCTGGCGCGGAGGGGATGACTTGGGCGACGATGTCGCCCTGCTGCATTTTTTCGGGAAGGATTTCGGGAATGCGCTCTTGCGCCTGCGTCAGATATTGCTGCACGCTTTCGAGGTTTTCGTCGGTTTCGACGGCAAGGTCGGCAAAGAAGACGGCGGAGAGTTCGAGTACCAGTGGGCCGGTGCAGCGCATCATGACGTCCACCCATTCGCCGACGCCGGAATCTTTTTTGAAGAAGCGGGGATCAACGAGGTTGAAGCTGCCGGTGTAGCCGATTTTGCTGTCGATGACGAGGATTTTGCGGTGATTGCGCAGGTCGGTGCGGGTAAAGAAGGTGCGCCAGACGCCGACGGGCAAGGAGGCGTGGACTTCTATGCCGGCTTCGCGCAGGGTTTCTACCCAGCCGCTGTCGAAAAAGCGGCTGCTGCCGACGGCGTCGGCGAGGATGGCGCAATCCAAACCTCTGTCGGCGGCGGCGAGGAGTTCGTTTAACAGTTCTTCTATCCTGCCTTCGGGTTCGATGATGTAGAAGGCGAGCATGCAGGAATGGCGGGCGGCGCGGATGTCGGCAAGCATGGTGTCGATGATTTCATCGGTGGTGGACAGCAGCGTCATGGCGTTGTTGCGCGTGGCGCCGAGTCCCGTTCCGCTCGCAGCGACTTTGCTGATGCCGTGATAACGGGATTTGACTTTGTCGCCGATATCAAGGTAAAGGTTAGACAGGTAAGTTTCGACGAAACCTTGATAAAAACGGTTCATCTCGTCCGTACGCTTTGCACGCGCCGTGCCGAGCCGCGGCTCGCCGATAAGCAGGTAGGCGATGGTGCCGAAGACGGGGAAAAGGAAGAGGATAATCAGCCAGGCAAACGTGGAGCCGATGTTTTTTTGTTTGTACAACACGCGCAAGACGCAGCCGAGCGCGGCGCAGGTGTGGGCGAAAATGAAGATTTCTGTCCAGGTGATGTCTTTTAGAAAAGTCATGTTCGATAGGCGGTGGAGGAATGGCGGGAGCAGATGTATAGTGGATTAACTAAATCAGGACAAGGCGACGAAGCCGCAGACAGTACAGATAGTACGGAACCGATTCACTTGGTGCTTCAGCACCTTAGAGAATCGTTCTCTTTGAGCTAAGGCGAGGTAACGCAGTATTGGTTTAAAGTTAATCCACTATATTTTTGAGTCTGACTGGTTTGAGGCGGTAAGGTTCAGATGGTGAGTATATACAAAGGTCGTCTGAAAAACGAGTTGACACCGATAAGCGGGTGTTTTTCGTTTTCAGACGACCTTTTGAGTTTTGTTTTAGCGAAACTCGCTTCGCTCGTTTTCAGACGACCTTTTAGGTTTTTTTATTAGGATTGGGTGCGTCAAAGCACTAAAAGATACAGCCAGTAGGCAAAGCCGCCCAATGCAGCGCCTGCGGGCAGGTCAATCAGGTAGTGCTGTTTGGTAAAGATGCAGGACAGGGCAATCAATACGGGAAAGAGGAACGCGGCGGCACCCAAAGTCGGCAGCGCGTGCAGGGCGGTCAGCATGGCGACGGAAACGTGCATACTGGGGAAGCAGTTGCTGGCTTGGTCGAATTTTTGAACAAACTGTAAAAACCATTCGGACGGTGTTTTACCGGTATTGATGCTGCGCCAATGCGGCGGGGTGGAAACGGGAAACAGCCAGAAGAACAGCATTTGCATAAACAGCAACATCAGGAAGCTGAACGCCATCATGTTGAAATGGCGGTGGTCGGTGGCGATGATGTTGAGGTAGAGGATGGCGGGGTAGTAAAGAAAGCTGTATATCCACGACCAACGCGGGCGGAAAGGGATTTTTTCGTCTATCGGGGAATTCCAAACGATCTCTTTGCGCAAAGGGTGGCGCTGGGTATAAAAGTAAAACTGATAAGCGCCGATAATCATCACTCCGCTCAATATCAGATTGACGAAATAGTCTTGAAAGTTCATGTGTGTGTTCCTAGAGGAGTTGTCAACATTCAATAGTTTCCGTGTCTTTTTATCCTCAAAGCAGCATCTTCCGCGTTGGATATCCTCGCAAGGTGTCCAACCTTGTTGCGGCTTCCGCCTCGAATCTTCCGCTTTGTGAACAAAAATCCACTGGGGAAATTAAATGTTGACAGCCCCTAAAAAGATGGATTTTATTGGAATTGGGAAGGTAATTTTGAAAGAACGTTATCATACCCACCTTTTGAAATATGTGAAATCAATCTGATTTGATTTCGGTAAATATGCAGTCAGTTAAATAGAAAATGTCTGATTTTTACATTTCATCCAAATAAAAGGTCGTCTGAAAACCAAACCGATAAGCAGTTTTGGTTTTCAGACGACCTTTTACGTTACGCTCAATCAAGCGTGATATTGGCGCGACAGTTCGTGTACGGTATCGACTAAGATTTTGGCGTGTTCGGGGTCGGCGTGTTGGTTGATGCCGTGTCCGAGGTTGAAGACATGGCCGCTGCCGTTTCCGTAGTCGGCAAGGATGCGCGCGACTTCGGTGCGGATGGATTGGGGTGTGCCAAAGAGGGCAAACGGGTCGAAGTTGCCTTGCAGGGCGACTTGGTTGCCGACGCGGCGGCGTGCTTCGCCGATGTTGCACGTCCAGTCCAAGCCCAATGCGTCTGCGCCGATTTCCGCCATGCCCTCCAGCCACAGCCCGCCGCCTTTGGCAAACACGATAACGGGAACGCGTCTGCCTTCGCTTTCGCGTTTCAATCCGGCAACGATTTGGCGGATGTATTTGAGGCTGAATTCTTTAAACGCCGCATCGCTCAGGACGCCGCCCCAAGTGTCGAAAATCTGCACGGCCTGCGCGCCCGCGTCGATTTGGGCGTTGAGGTAGGCGGTAACGGCTTGGGCGTTGGTGTCGAGGATTTTGTGCAGCAAATCGGGGCGCGAGTACATCATGGTTTTGATGGTGCGGAATTCTTTGCTGCTGCCGCCTTCGACCATATAGCAGGCGAGCGTGAACGGGCTGCCGGAGAAGCCGATCAACGGTACGCGGCCGTCCAGCGCTTTGCGGATGGAGCCGACGGCGTCGAAGACGTATTGCAGCTTTTCCATATCGGGAACTTGCAGCTTGGCAATGTCGGCTTCGTGTTGCAAGGCGCGTTCGAATTTCGGGCCTTCGCCTTCGGCAAAATACAGTCCCAAGCCCATTGCGTCGGGGACGGTCAGGATGTCGGAGAATAGAATCGCCGCATCCAAATCGAAGCGGTCTAAGGGCTGGATGGTCACTTCGGTCGCTAATTCGGTGTTTTTACACAAATCGAGAAAGCTGCCCGCTTTCGCGCGCGTGGCTTTGTATTCGGGCAGATAACGCCCCGCCTGACGCATCATCCAAATCGGCGTGTATTCGACGGGCTGTTTGAGCAGGGCGCGGAGGAAGGTGTCGTTTTTCAAAGAGGTCATGTGGGACTTTCGGTTTGTTTGTAAAACGGGGAAGGAAAACGGTTTTCAGACGACCTTTGCGGCGGTTTCCGCAATGAAAGGTCGTCTGAAAAAGGGAGGGACGAGCACATTTGCCTAGGTAATCATCAGTAGATGATTAAACGGCAGCAGGTTTTCATGGGGTTTCAATGGTGCGTTTATCTTCGATATGGATAACTTTGAGTTCTTCAGCATCACAATCGCGATGAGAGCGCCCTTCGATACCGATTTTGAAATCTTCATCCAATCCTTCTTCTTTTAGGATTAGCGTAAAAATTTCGGGATGATGGCATGAAACGGCATATCCATCGCCGCTATCTAAAGTGATAATGCCAAAATCTGCAGATGGTGTTCCTATTTGAACCTTGCCCCATTTGCTTAATATCTCTTTAGCCTGTTTCGCCAGATCTTTTTCCGGTTCAAGTAAAATGACGCAAGTACCATTTTCAAAGAGCACCCAAGATTTTTCGTTTCCATTAATGCTCTTTTTCCAAACATCAATTAACTTTTGGCTATAAGTAGGCGTTCCAATTTCAAATATTTCTTTCTTTTCCTTAAAGGAATCTGAAGGTCCCATCAAATTCTCCCAGATAAAGATATTTCCCAAACTCAGCTATGCTGCTCCAATGCTGCGTGGCGTTCGTCATCGGAGACGGCTTCCAAAACCAATTTCCGCTGTTCCTGAGCTTTTTGCGGTTGTCCGGTTTCGTCGAGTACGCGTGCCAGCATGAGGCGGGCGGCGATGCTCGGTTGCAGGGCGATGCTGGCTTCGAGGTAACTTTGTGCCTTGCCCCACAGGCTGCGGCCGTAGGCAAGCTGTCCGAGGTACATCAAGAGCGGTGCGTCGTCGGGTTTGTCTTTCAGCCAAGAATCGGCAAGGTCGATGGCTTTTTGCTGGCCGCGTTCGTTGAAGAAGCGGACGCTTTCGACGAAGGCTTCCAAAAGTTCGGGGCGGCGGTTTTGCGGGTAGTATTGGCGCACCCATTTGACGGCTTCGGTATAGAGTCCGAGACGCTCGTATTTTTCGGCAATGGCGACACACAATTCGTCCGCTTTGAGTGCTTCGGGAATGCGCTTCAGACAGGTTTTCAGACCGGCTGCGTCTGATGCTTCAGCCAACAGGCGGCGGTATGCCCAGCTTTGGTATTGTTCCGCTTCAAAATCGTTAATCGCGCCGACTTTCATCAATTTTTCGGATTTCGCCAACACGTCTTCTGCATCGCCGTGGTCAAAGGCATAACGCAGTTGCAGGCGGGCGAGGCGGGACAGGTTGGGATGGATGCGCGCGGCAGCGTTCAGATTTTCCAGGGCAGTCGGATAATCGCGGCGGCCGAGTGCGGACTCTGCCAACAACAGATAGCGGGAAAGCTGCTGTTTGTTCGGCAGTTTTTCAATGTCTTTCAGGTAGTGGTCGCGCAGTTCGAAGTTTTCCATTTGGTCGGCGGCGTGCGCGCCCAGCATCAACGCGAGATTGCGGTTGTCGCCGGCTTCTTTGTTTTCCAATACTTTGGCGGCTTCCTGCTCCGCTTTTTCAAAGCGGCCTTCAAAAAACGCCAAACCTGCGCTGTTCAAAGCGACGGCTGCCTGACGGCCTTTACGCGCCGTACCGAAACGCTGCATACGGGCGGGGATGTTCATCAGACCGACGATGAATTTGATCAGGAAATACAGGGTAACGACAAACAGGACCAGCCCTAAGATAAAGGCGTGCAGGTTGACCCGCATCATGACCTGTCCGACGACGATATAGACATTACCTGTGTAAATACCGGAAGTTAGGACGATACCGACTGCGGCGGCGAATAAAACGACAATCCAGACGACGGCTTTCATGCACGGCCTCCTTTGGTCTCAGCATCGGCGGCAGGGCGGCTTTGTTTCTCAGGAGCCGCTTTCTTTTCCGGCTCGGAAATGTTTTGCGGTTTGGCCTCGGAAGGCAGCGCCGGAGCTTCTAAAGGCTTCGCGTCTGTTTGGGCGGAAGGGGCGGATTTCTGCGCAGGAGCGGGTCTTGCTTTGGCAGGATGGGCAGCCCTTGGAGACGGTGCGGTTTTCGGTGCGGAAGCAGTTTCATTCACCTGAGAGGCGGCTTGAGGAGCGGCAGCTTCGGACGCGGCGGAGGGCAGGGGCGCGGACGCGGCGGTCGTTACGGGTTCGGGCAGCGCGACCGGAGTACGCGTACCGTCTTGATAGGCGCGGATTGCGCTGAGGCTGGCTTTCAAGCTGTCGTCTGAAATCATGCGCACATCCAGCGCTTTCAATTCGGACAACTCTTTCAGCCATGCCTGTGTTGCGGGCGATTTGCCGTCAAAGTATTGCTTGACCGCGGCTTCGACGTAGTTCAAATCGCTTTGATAAACCTCGCCGTTGTGCTGCATCAGCGCGGTACGCGCATCCAAAAGGCGCAGGCGCAGGTTTTCGCGGACGAAATACGCCTGTTCGGGCGACAGCAGCATCGCGTCTTTATTGTCGAGTCGGCGGACTTCCACCAGCCCTTTCAGTGCAACCAAAGATTTATCCCAAGTATTTTGCCACCAAGAGCCTGAAGATGCGCCGTTGCTTTGCGCCTGTTCGCCCGGCTGCAATACGCCGTCCAACACCAGCGGCAGGCCGGAAACGGCGGTTTCCAAACGGTCGAGGCGCAGCGCCGTGCCGGAAATATCGACATACGGACGGTTTTTCAATGCCGCCAAATCATGGCTGACGGCTTGTTTGATGGGCAGCAGCTCGGGCTGGTCGAAACGGCTCAGGCGGCCGTCGATATGTTCCAACACCGCCGCCGCGCCTTGTACGTTGCCCGACAGCAGCAGTTGCTGCGAGGCGAGGTTCAACATGGTTTCCGCTTCGTCAACCAGCCAGTTGACGCGCCCTTTGGTCAGCTCCTGATACGCTTTTTGCGTCAACAGGATTTGTTCGCTGTTTGCCATTTGGGCTTTGCCCAAGCGCTCCAATTCGGCTTGGATGGCGGTTTGGCGGTTTAAATGGTCTTTCAGGAGTAAAGCGTTTTCAGATTCGCCCAAGGCGGCTTTATCGAGCTTTTGGTTAAACGAAAGCTCTTGGTTTTTCAAGACGTTTTGTCCTTGCACAAACAAAAAGCCGCTTGCGCCCAAACCCAGCAGCGCCAGCACCAGCGCGCCTACCGCCAGCCCTCTGCCGCCGGATTGTTTGATGATGACGGGGGCGGGTTGGTTTTGGGGAAGATTTTTAGATTCAGACATGTGTGTTCCTGCGTATTCGGAGGTTTTAGGCTGCTTGGCCTTTTTCGGAGCCGCTGTTTCAGACGACCCCGCGTTGCCCTGACTGTCGACGATAATCGGCCGACCGGCTTCGTTTGCTTCGGATGGATTGTCTTCAGACCGGCTCATCGGTTTGCTCCTTAGGAAATGATGAAAGTGCCGCTTTCAGAGAAGCGACGACCCGTATGTGGCGCGCACCCGCCTCGCGAAGCGCGTCGGCTATGCGCGGATGATGGGTGAAGTATAACAAGGATTCGAAGAATCGGGAAAATTGCGGCGGAACCTGCGCAAACAGCCCGCGCACCAGTTCGCCCGAAGCGATAAAGGCAGCATCAATGGACTCGGTATCAAAATCCTGCCAATTCAATTCATTAGGTCGTCTGAAATACACTTCCGCGATTTCCACCGCAAAGTCTTTTTTCTTTAACGACTCTGCCAAAAAATCGCGCCCGCCGCGTCCGCGCACAATCAATATGCGTGCGCCTTGCGGCAGCGTATCCCAAACCGGCAGCCGCAACACCGCCTCGCTGTCGTTGCTTTCTTGCGGCACAGACACATTTTTTGCGCCGCAGCGTTCCAAAGCACGACCGCTTGCCTGACCGACCGCAATCTGAACCTTCAGGTCGTCTGAAAAATCCACATACGGCACAGCGGTTTCGATGGCTGTCGGACTGACCCAAAACACCGCATCCGCATGGGAAAACTGTTCTTTCAAGCCGCGCAACGCCGCTTCGTCAGGCTCGATTTCAACCGGACTCAACACCCGCGCGCGCCAGCCTGCCTGCGAACAGGTGCGCACATCATCTCCCGCGCGTGCGGACGGACGGACAATCAGCATGACAGGCATTTCAGACGACCTCTTTATAGGATGGATAATGGGGTGATGACGTTTAAATCGGTTTGAAAAAGCATATCCAATGGATATAATTCTTTTTGTATTTTTACGGCTGAACCCTGCCAAGTCAATACTGAGTATGGTTTCAATAGGGTATTGGACGGTAGGCAGGATAGGATTTGATTTTAGGAAAACATAATATGAACAAAATAGCGACAATACTTTTCGCTGCGTTACTGGTTCCGTCTGTCTCTTTTGCAAGCGGAGACAATGCCGCCAAGATCCGTTTGGTGAAGAAGATTTATCAAGAGGCAAGCCGCGATGATGAATCGGGCGTGAAGATTTTGAACCGATATGCCGATGATTCTTTGAAAAAAGCCATCCGTACCGCTTCTCGGTCGGAGGATTTGTGTATTGAGGCCGATCCGATATGGAACAGTCAGGATCCTGAAACCGAAGTCAAGGTCAGCGTGTCTGCCTTGCCCAACGGCAAAATTCGTGTCGGCTTCAAACAATGGGGGCATCCGACCAAAGTAGATTATTCGGTCAGCTGCTCTGGAAATGTCTGCAAAGTGACGGATGTCGATCATCTCAAACGGACTTGGCTGCAATGCCGTTAGTTTTTTAGATTCATTAAAAGGTCGTCTGAAAATATTTTTCAGACGACCTTTTTTATACTGGGAGCTGTCGAGATTCAATAGTTTCCGTTGCGTTGGAAATCCTCGCAAGGTATCCAACCTTGTTGCAGTTTCCGCCTTGAATCTTCCGCTTTATGAACAAATTCCACTTGGAAAATTAAATGTCGAGAGCCACCGGTTACCAAATGCCAAACCATTGTCCGCCTGATTCTTGACGGCTGTCGTTGTGCCCGCCGTTTTGCCTTTCGCGCTCTTCGCGGCGGAAGTCCCACGGGGCTTGGGGATTTTTACCGCTCCACAACCCTTTGCGTTTTTGTTTCGCCTGTTTTTGGGCGGCGGCGTAGTCGGTGTAGGCGGTTTTACTTTGTTGTTTTTTGGCGTAGCTGTCGTAATGCCATGCCGCTCCGTCGCGGAGTTGCATGAGGTTCAAATCGGTCGTCCCGACGGAAACTTGCGCGACTTCGCGTTGGTAGCGGTCTGTTTCAAATACGCGTACCTTCACCTTTTTGCCGTCGGCGGCGTCAATCAAGTTGTCCCGCGAACGTGTGCCGTATGCCTGATTGATTTCGGGCGCGTCGATATACGCCATGCGGATTTTGTGTTTCGCGCCGTCTTCGTCGATAACGTGGAGGGTGTCGCCGTCGTGGATTTTGGAGATTTTGCCGTGATAGGTATGGGGAGTGGTGGAATTGCGTTTTTGAGTGTGCGGACGGCTTTGGTGTGCATTATTTTCAGACGACCCTGATTTGACGGTTTCTGATAATAATGCGCCGAAGGCTTCCATGCCGAGATGGCTGCTGCCTGTGAGCGCAGAAGCGAATTGCACGCCGGAGCGGATGATTTCGGTATCGCGCGAGCTGTAACCCAATGCACCCAAGACGGACAAAACCACGGGAAGCCATTTTAAGATTGTTTTGGTTTTCATAAGGTTGACGGTGGTTTGTTTGAGGTCGTCTGAAATTTTTCAGACGACCTTTGACCTTTGGGGGATGGTTGTATTAACCGAACAGCCTGTTTACATCAGAGGCTTTTTTGCGGTAAGGCAGGCGGATGTCGACGCGGAAAATGCCGTCGAGTTGGCGGCTTTGGATTTTGGCATCGTTGTCGTACATCAGCGTCAGGCGTTCTTTGAGGTTGTGCAATGCCATTGAGTTGCCTTTGTGCGGTTTGGCGTTTTCGCTGCTTTCGGGCGGGGTGTACGGGTTTTCGATGCGGATGTAGATGGATGATTTGTTGAGCTTGGTAAACACGGTAATCATACCGGGGCGGTGGGTCGATTCGACGCCGTGGAAGACCGCGTTTTCCAAAAGGGGTTGGAGCAGGAGGTGCGGCGTTTCCGCGTCATCGGGCGCCTGGTGCTGCCACATCACCTGCACGCGCATATGGCCCATGCGGATTTGTTCGATGGCGATGTATTCCTGCGCCCATTCGATTTCCTGCCCTAAAGTGCTGCTTTGGCTGCCGTCGCGCAGTTGGGCGCGGAAGAGGTTGGCGAGGTTCTCCAGCAGGGTTTCCGCATCATACGGACGCAGACGGATGAGGCTGATGGCGGCGTTGAGGCTGTTGAACAGGAAATGCGGGCGGATGCGGGCGGTCAGCGCGCTGAGGCGGGCTTCGGAAATCGAAGGCGCAAGGCCGTTCCGGCGCGAAGCTTCGTAATACATCAGCCCGAGCAGGAAAAGGTTGAACAGGAAGAAATGTTGCGAGAGCGTTCTACCGTGTGTTTTCAGAATGAAAAAATCGACGATTGCAAATATCGATAAGTTCAAAAAATAGGTAATAATGACACCGTAGGGCGATGTTTTGATGGCAGGGGTGAAGATATTGACGAAATAGGCTTTGACCAAAATCCCCAGCAATACGGGAAACACCCATTGGGAATGATGGTAAATCTCTGTGGAATAGGAGAGCGAAGAATCGCTGATCAAGGGTAAAAAGAACAGACTGCCCAAGACAATAATCAAAAGGCGCACGACTGTTGCCGAATTGCGCAGGTCCGGGACGGCGAATGTATTGTTGATTTGACGTATAATAGACATAAAATTTCCAACCGTTTTCTTTTAATGCGTTTATACGAGCCTTATTGGCTCTGTTATTTTATCTGAAGGACGAAACCATGAGTAAGGACAAAACCTGGTCGGGCCGTTTTAACGAGCCTGTTTCCGAGCTGGTGAAGAAATACACCGGTTCGATCGATTTCGACAAACGGCTTGCCGAGTGGGACATTCAGGGTTCGCTGGCTCACGCGCAAATGCTTGTTCAATCAGGTGTTTTGAGTGAAGAAGATTTGGCGGCGATTCGTCAGGGAATGGCGGAGATTATAGCAGAAATCAAGGACGGTACTATTTCTTGGTCGCTGGATTTGGAAGACGTCCACATGAACATTGAACGCCGCCTTACCAACAAAATCGGCGATGCCGGCAAACGCCTGCACACCGGTCGCAGCCGTAACGACCAAGTCGCTACCGACATCCGCCTTTGGCTGCGTGATCAGATTACCGTTATTCAAGACCTGATTCGAAACTTGCAAACGGCTTTGGTTGATTTGGCGGAACAAAACGCCGAAACCGTCATGCCCGGTTTTACCCATCTGCAAGTCGCCCAACCCGTCAGCTTCGGGCACCACATGCTCGCCTACGTCGAAATGCTCGGACGCGATTTCGAACGCATGGCAGACTGTCGCAAACGCGTCAACCGTATGCCGCTCGGCGCTGCCGCCCTTGCCGGTACGACCTATCCGATTCAGCGCGAAATCACCGCCGAATTGTTGGGCTTTGAACAAATCTGTCAAAACTCGCTCGATGCCGTATCCGACCGCGATTTTGCCGTCGAGTTTACCGCCGCCGCCTCGCTGATTATGGTTCACCTGAGCCGCCTGTCTGAAGAATTGATTTTGTGGATGAGTCCGCGTTTCGGCTTTATCGACATCGCCGACCGTTTCTGCACAGGTTCGTCCATCATGCCGCAGAAGAAAAATCCCGATGTGCCCGAACTCGTGCGCGGCAAATCCGGCCGTGTCATCGGACACCTTATCGGCCTGATTACCCTGATGAAATCTCAGCCTCTGGCGTACAACAAAGACAATCAGGAAGACAAAGAGCCGCTGTTTGACACCGCCGACACGCTCATCGACACGCTGCGGATTTACGCCGATATGATGCGCGGCGTGACCGTCAAACCCGACAATATGCGCGCCGCCGTGATGCAGGGCTTCGCCACCGCCACCGACTTGGCGGATTATTTGGTAAAAAAAGGCATGCCTTTCCGCGACAGCCATGAAGTCGTCGCCCAAGCCGTGCGCCACGCCGACCAAGTGGGCGTTGATTTGAGTGAACTGCCGCTTTCGGTCCTGCAAGGTTTCAGCAACCTGATTTCAGACGACGTGTACGGTGTGCTGACACCCGAAGGCAGCCTGAACGCGCGCAACCACTTGGGCGGAACCGCGCCGGAACAAGTGCGCTTTCAAGTGAAACGCTGGCGGGAGTTGTTGGCTTAAAGAAAATGAAGTAAGCAGAAGGTCGTCTGAAAACGGGGAACAGGGTTTCAGACGACCTCTTGCTTTTCCTTTAAAACCAACCATCACACCGACAATTGTGCCAACAAAGCCTGTTTCAACGACGACTGTGTTTTCGGGTTTTTCAAATCGGGGCTGAAGACGATGAAGTTGTCTTCGACGCGTTCGTCCAGCGTGGAGATTTTGGCGTAGCGTAGGCTGACGTTGTGGGCGAAGAAGACTTCCGCCATGTCGGCGAGCAGAAAGGGGCGGTTGACGGCGGTGATTTCGACGGAGTACCAGTCGGGGTAGTCTTCTTCAGGGGTGATGGTGATGCTGGGCGCAATCGGCATGTAGCGGCTGCGGCGGCTGATGCGGCGGCTGCGGCTTTGGGTTTCGGCAACGGTGTGTCCGTGGATAAAGCTGTTGAGTTCGGCTTCGAGCGCGCTTTGGATGTCGGGGTAGTCTTCGGGGGCGTGCTGCGAGGGAATTTGCACGATGAAGGTGTCGAGGATGTAGTCGTGTTCGGTGATAAAGGCGCGGGCGGCGAGAATGTCGAAGCCGTGGCGGCTGAAGATGCGGCAGAGGCGGGCGAACAGGCGCGGGCCGTTGGGCATGAAGACCATGACTTGAAAGCTGTCGCTTTTGAACAGGATGCGGCTGCGGACGATGGGGGTTTCAAAGTCGTGTACGAGGTTAGCGGCGTGCCACAGGATTTCGCGGGATTGATGGCGGGCGAAGTAGGCGGAACCGAGCGCGTTCCATAGTTTTTTCTGCTGTTTTTCGGGGACGGCGGCGCGGGTAAGCAAGTCGGCGGCTTCTTGCTGGCGGCGGCCGAAGAGGGCGTGCGGGTTGCCGCCGTTACCTGCGAGGTAGCGCCCGGCGGCGTGGAACAGGCTTTCCAGCAGGCTGGCGCGCCATGCGTTCCACAGTTTGGGATTGGTGCCGCGTATGTCTGAGATGGTCAGAAGGTAGAGTGCGCTGAGGCGTTCGTGGGTTTGCACGCGTTTGCAGAAGGCATCGAGTACGTCGGGGTCTTGGATGTCTTCTTTTTGGGCGACGGTGGACATGAGCAGGTGGTTTTCGACCAGCCAGGCAAGCAGGTCGCTTTCTTCTTCGGTCAGGAAGTGGTCGGCGGCAAATTGACGTGCGTCTGCGATGCCTTGTATGGCATGGTCGCCGCCGCGTCCTTTGGCGATGTCGTGGAAGAAGGCGGCGAGATAAAGGATGTCTTGTTTTTCAAAGGACTGCATCAGCGCGGAGGCGTAGGGCAGCTCGTGGCTGTGCATGTCTAGGGCAAGGCGGCGGACGTTGCGGACGACGGCAAGGATGTGGTCGTCCACAGGATAGATGTGGAACAGGTCATGCTGGAGCAGGCCGACGATTTTTTCCCATGCGGGCAGGTAGCGGCCCAACACGCCGTAGAGGTTGAGAAAGCGCAGGGTTTGGGTCAGTCCGTTGCCACGGCGGAAAAAGCCGGCGAAACGGCGGCGGTTTTCGGGATTTTGGTAGAAGCTGCGGTTGATTTTGCGCGTCGCGCCCCACCAAGCGCGCAGGGTTTGCGGTTCGAGCGCGGTAATGTCGTTGCGCTGCTGCATGATTTCAACGATTTTGAAAATGTGTTCGGGTCGTCTGAAAAAAATATCGGTGTGCCGCGCGGCGATTTGGTTGTTCACTTGGATGTAGTCGTCGTCAATCCGCAGGGTAACGCGCATCGGCGTGGAGGAAACGCGGCTTTGCAGCATGGGCGTGAGGATGCCGCTTAATTGTTTGACGGTTTTAATCGCGCGGTAAAACACGCGCATCAATTCTTCGCTTTGACGACGGAGGTTCACACCCTTATAGCCCATGCTTTCGGCGACTTGCGGCTGCAAATCGAACAGCAGGCGGTCTTCGGCGCGCTTTGCGTTTAAATGCAGATGGATGCGGATGTGGGCGAGGCGGCGGTAGCCGTGTGAAAGCATGCCGGCTTCGGTGCGCGTCAGAATGCCTTGTTTGACCAGCGCAGGCAGGTTGGCCGCTAAGCCTTGCGCCTTCGCTATCCAAAGCAGGGTATGGATATCGCGCAGACCGCCCGGACAGCTTTTGATGTTCGGCTCCAATACCGCTCCCGAACCTTGCGATTTGGCATGGCGGTGTTCCATCTCTACCAGTTTTGCTTCGATAAACGCGGCTACATTGCGTTGCGCGTTCATTTTTTCCGTCAACTCGTCTGCTGTCTGGCGGTTGCCGAACAAAAAACGAGCCTCTAAAAACGCCGTGTCCCCCGTAATATCATCGCGCACGCTTTCGCACAGTTCGTCAACGCTGCCGCTTTTGACCGACGGTGAAAGTTTCATATCCCACAAAGCCTGCACGAAAGCCGCAATTTTTTCCTGAAGGTCGTCTGAAACGGTTTCAGACGACACGACTGCCAAATCTAAATCAGAATAAGGATAAAGCTCGCCGCGCCCGAAGCCGCCGGTCGCCATCAGGCATAACGCGCTGTTTTGAAAATGCTCTGCCCACAATGCCGCCAGCAAGGTTTCGACTGCCGCCGCGTATTCCCTGAAAAATACCGACACGCGGTTGGCTTTCAAATAATGCGCTTCGGCGGCAGCGCGCTGCTGTTTGAAGGTTTCCAATGCTGAAGACAGGTTTGCAGACATTTTTTATTCTTTCGAGTTATGGGGAGAGGAGGCGGATGACTTGGCGGTCAAATATCGTTTTCAGACGACCTCTGTTGGGCATTAGAGGGATTGGTCATCAGGTTTAGCAGCTCCTGCGGCGACAGCAGCAACTGATACGCAGCCACACCCAAAGCCGTCGCCATTTTTTCAATATTCGACAACGCAATGTTCCAGCGTTTGCGCTCCACCGCCGACACATAAGTCCTATCCAAACCGCATTGCCGCGCCAGCTCTTCCTGAGACCAGCCCTTATTCACGCGGAAAAGTCGCATGTTGTACGCCAAGACCGCCCGTAAATCCTGCTCGTCAGGCAGTTCGGCAGGCGGAGTCAATTTATTGCTCATGATTTTGTTTCCGGATAAATGGTTGAAGTTAAGAATTTGCTGTTACGGATTTTACTTCACATAAAAGCCAAAAAAAAGGGGTGGCAACAGCCACACCCAAACACACACACATCAAGAGGAAAGAGATAGAGAGTATTAAATCAAAGCAGATGCATCATCTACTGATCAGAAAATCTTGAGGACTCTGAGAAATTGTCGTCTCAGCTCCAATGTCGGCGATTATAAATGAAACTCAATTTGGAGCTTTGATTCAAATCAAGTCTGAGGATTATTTGTAAAATAAATTTTAAAGATAGGTTATGTTAATTGAAAACAGAGGCAAATTGAAGGCAATTCATCTATTTTTATTTTAGATTGTGAACAAAATCCGTGCATCCTGCCGAAAATTCCTCTATAATAGCCACTCATTCGGAATGTAGCGCAGCCCGGTAGCGCACTTCGTTCGGGACGAAGGGGTCGGAGGTTCGAATCCTCTCATTCCGACCAAATATAAAAACCTGCTTTGATTGCATGATCAAAGCAGGTTTTTTCATATCGTGGTTTCAAGTCTGAATTCTGACATTTTAATAGGGTGGGAAATGACAATGGTTTCCTAGTGTATCCAGCTATATCCCCTGTTTTGTTTTCAGACGACCTTTGTCTTTATGGCTTTCCCCTAAAAAATGCAAAATTCCCAGATGTTTTCACTATACTGCTTTTTGATATTCAGTTAAGAACCGTTAATCCGTTCGCGTATAATTTCAAGTTTTCCCAACAAGGCAGATGGTGTTTTATGTCTTCCAACCAACCCCGTCAAACTTGGTCCAACCGTTTGACTTATATCCTTACCGTTGCCGGCGCGACTGTCGGTTTCGGCGCGACGTGGCGTTTCCCGTATTTGGTCGGTGAAAACGGCGGCGGCGCGTATGTGTTTTTATTCTGTATCGCCATGTTTGTTATCGGTATTCCGATGATTTTGGTGGAAAACGTCATCGGACGGCGCAAAGGTGTGAATGCGCTGGATGCATTCGGTGGCTCGTTGAACGGCAAACCCGTCGCCAAAATTTGGAAACTGGTCGGCTGGATGGGCTTGCTCGGATCGTTCGGCATTATGGCGTATTACATGGTGCTCGGCGGCTGGGTGATCAGCTATATCGTTAATATTATTAGCGGAAATCTGAATATTTCCAGCCCTGTCAGCGGCGAAATAACGAAAAGCTTCTTTACCGAACACATCGAAAACAGCCCTTGGGAAATTGCGTTCTACACTTTCTTGTTTGTCGTTGTGAACCAATGGATTTTGGTCAAAGGTGTCATCGGCGGCATTGAAAAAGCGGCGAAATACCTGATGCCGCTGCTGTTTTTGTTCTTGATTGCCATGGTCGTGCGCAACGTTACCCTGTCGGGCGCGATGGAAGGGATTACTTTCTATCTGAAGCCTGATTTCAGCAAGATTACCGCCGAACTGTTCGTCTTCGTTTTGGGGCAAGTATTTTTCGCACTGAGCTTGGGTTTCGGCGTGATGATTACCTTGTCCAGCTATCTGGATAAAAACGAAAATTTGGTGCAAACCGCAGTCATTACGGCAATTACCAATACCATTATCGCCGTACTGGCGGGCTTTATGATTTTCCCGTCGCTCTTCAGCTTCGGCGTCGCCCCTAATTCCGGTCCGACTTTGGTATTCCAAAGTTTGCCGATTGTGTTCTCGAATATGTGGGCAGGGCCTGTGTTCGCCGTGATTTTCTTCTCGTTGCTCCTGATTGCCGCGCTGACGACTTCGCTGACCATTTATGAAGTGTTGATTACAACAATTCAGGAGAAAACCAAAATCCGCCGTACCGCAGCGATTACGATTGTACTGGCTGCCATCTTCATCTTCGGCAACATCCCGTCCATTTTGAGCTATGGCCCGTGGAAAGACGTTTCCGTGTTCGGCAAAAATATTTTCGATGCTTTTGACTACATCAGCGGCAACATCTTGTTTATGCTGACCGCGCTCGGCTCCGCGCTGTTTGTCGGTTTTGTGATGAAGGACGAAGCGAAAGACGAATTGCTCTATAAAGGCAACCATACGACGGTCAATATTTGGTTTGCCTATGTGAAATACCTCGTGCCGTTGGTGATTTTGCTGATTTTCGTCAGCAATTTGTTGTAATGGTGCGTAAGGTCGTCTGAAAACTTTAAACTGCCTTATATTCAGTATTGATAAAGCTCGTTCAGGCGGTTGATGTAAGCTGGGTTCTGTAAATGACAGAACTCAGCTTTTTTGATTTCGAGTCGAATTGTTGATGGCCGTAGTCTGCTTATATAGTGGATTAAATTTAAATCAGGACAAGGCGACGAAGCCGAAGACAGTACAGATAGTACGGCAAGGCGAGGCAACGCCGTACTGGTTTAAAGTTAATCCACTATATTTGATTACGGTGGTTAAGCGCGAAGAGATAGCCGGGAACCTGTTCAAATTCAGGGCAAGGGGTCGTCTGAAAAGGAGGAATATTACAATAGGTTTACGGTTGCTTAAATCTACAAAGTTGGCCGCTTGTGATAAAGTTACGTTTGATTATGGCCGTATGAATTCTGATGCGGCTTTTTTGTACACAAAGGATTGTTATGTTGCTGTCCCCAACCCGCGCCCGCACGATTGCCGCTGCGGTCATGATGTTGTTTGCGGTGCAAGTTTCCGCCGCCAGACAGGATAATGCCGTCGAGGTGAAAACACCGAAAGACGTGAAACAGATTATTCAAAAGAGAAACCGCTTTACGCCTGATGAATTCAAGGTCGAGCAGGCTCGCCGTGTGAATATACAAAATCGTGCAAATCAGATATTTACCTTATTGAGCGGCGAAATACTGTTGCAGAAAGGTGATGCCGGTACGGCGTTGGCAACATACATGATGATGTTGAACAATACCAAATCGCCGGAGGTAGCGGAACGCGCTTTAGAAATGGCGGTTTCGCTCAATGCGTTCCAACAGGCGGAAATGATTTATCAAAAATGGCGTGAAATCGAACCTGTTCCGGGTAATGCGCAAAAACGTATGACTTGGCTGCGCAATATCTTGCTGGGGCAGGGCGATAAGACCTTGAATGGTTTGGATGATATTTTGGCCAATGCCAGCGAAGAACAGAATCAGCGTATTTTCCTGCTGTTGGCTCAGGCGGCGATTCAGCAACCGGGGTTGGCAGAGAAAGCTTCGTCACAAGTCCATAAGGAAGCTTTGAAATATAAAGATTTGCCGGAAGCTGCGATTGCCGATGTGATTTTCAGTGCGCAAGGCGGTAAAAAGAAACATGCCATTGCGGCATTGCAACGTTTGGCAGGGCTGGATGCAGAGATGCTGCCGCCGACTTTACTGACTTTACGGCTGATGGCGCAACGCAGTCCCGAGATATTAAACGGCTTCTTCGAGCAAACCGATACGCGCAATCTTTCGCCCGTATGGCAGGAGTTGGAAATCGTCAACCTGATTTCCAATAAACAAAACGACAAAGCCTATGCGCGCCTGCGTACGCTGTTGGAAAATAACCCGAATCCAGACCTGTATATTCAGGCAGCGTTGTTGGCAAGCAATCGTAAAGACGATATTTCGACGATTATCAATTATTTGGATAAGGCGTATAACATCGGAACAAGCGAACAGCAAAGCCGTGCCGCCCTGATTGGTGCGATGGCTTATGCCGATGTTAAAGATTATCCCAAAGCCAAACAATGGCTTGCCAAAGTTGTTTCCCCCAGTTATGTTTTTGATAAAGCAGTTTTCGGTGCTTCATTAGAGGCCGAGCAAGGAAACGGTAAGGCAGCTTTGGCAGAAGCACGTCGGGCGCAAAGCCTGCCGGAACAGGAAGGGCGTTATTTCGGCAGTAAGGAATTGCAACGGGTTACCCTGTTTGCTTTGTCCAAACACGATAATTTGCAAGAAGCATTGTCCGAGCTGAATAAAATGTTGCCCAAGATAAGCCGGCAGCCGGATGCCATGGAGCAGTTGCCTGATGTTTTGTACCAACGAGCCATGATTTATGACCGTATGGGCGATCAGGGCAAGGCAATTGCCGATTTGCGCCGCGTAGTCGAATTGGCACCGGATAACGCCAATGGTTTGAATGCGTTGGGCTATATTTTGCTGTCCCCGACCAAGAAAAATTTAGACGAAGCCTTTAAACTGATTCAGGCTGCTTATCAAATCGAGCCGGAAAACCCCGCCATCAATGACAGTTTGGGTTGGGCTTATTTCCTGAAAGACGATGTGCAAACCGCATTGCCTTATTTGCAATATGCGTTTGAAAAATATCCCGATGCAGAAGTTGCCGCACACTTGGGCGAAGCATTGTGGGCATCCGGAGAGCAGGAAAAAGCCAAAAAAATATGGACGGACAGCCTGAAGGGTGAAGGCGATATGAAAATATTGCGGGAAACCATGAAGCGTTTCGGCGTGGAGGCTGCTCCTAAACCAACGAAAAAAGCCCAATCGGGGCGTTCCGTAAAATCGAAATAATGAAAGAGGTCGTCTGAAAGCAAGGCCTTGGAAGAAGCCGGGATGATAGATAGTTTTCAGACGACCTTTTGGGAGTATTTATGAAATTACAAACCTTAGTATCTATTGCAACACTGATATTGCTTGCCGCTTGTGTGCATCCTAATTTGTCTCAGCAAAATGATTGGAAGCCGGCGGAGAATGTCAATGATTTCACTGCGGACGGAAGATTGGCAGTAAAAGTCGAAGAAAAAGGCTCTTACGCCAATTTTGACTGGTCCTATCAAAATCAAGTCCAAACGATTAGCGTCAATACGCCTTTGGGCAGTACGGTCGGACAGTTATGTAAAGACAATCAAGGTGTATTGGCAGTAGACAGTAAAGGTCGAGTCTATCAGGCAGAAACAGCAGAAGAGCTCAGCAACAAACTTTTGGGCTATGAATTGCCTGTTCAATATCTGCATATTTGGGCGGATGGCAAACGCGTTGCCAATGCGCCATATCGATTGTTGCCCGATGGCCGTTTGGAACAATTCAATTGGACTATTACACGCAGCACCAATAGCGAAGGCAAGCCGAAAATCCTTCAATTGGAAAATGCCAAATTAAATGTCCGTCTGGTATTTGACGAAGTCAACCACGAACCTGCTGCCAGCGATCAGACGCAATGTGCAGCCCGCCTTAAAAAATAAAAAAAGAGCTTGATATGGACATTTCTTCCGACGCTCAAGCCTTTCCCGCGCCTGCTAAGTTGAATCTCGATTTGCGTATTACGGGCAGAAGGGATGACGGATACCATAATTTAGAAAGTATTTTCTGCCTTATCGGGCTGTATGATACCGTCCACCTGAAGCCACGAGACGATAAAAAGATTATTCTGCATAATCCCACTGAAGGTATTCCCTGCGAACAAGATTTGGCTTATCGTGCCGCACTTTCTTTGCAGCAACATACCGGTTCCTGTCGTGGTGTGGAAATCTGGTTGGAGAAAAAGATTCCGACAGGGGGAGGATTGGGCGGAGGCAGCTCCGATGCGGCAACTGTGTTAACCGTGTTGAATCAATGGTGGCAATGTCGGCTGACAAGGCAACAGCTTATTGATTTGGCGGTTGGTTTGGGTGCGGATGTGCCGTTTTTCCTTTTTGGGCAAAGTGCTTTTGCACGAGGAATCGGTGAGCAATTAGTCAAAATAGAAATTCCTAAACAATGGTATGTGATAGTCAAACCGTCGGTACATGTTTCTACTGCTAAAATTTTCTCGCATGAGAACTTGACACGAAATTCCAAACCAAGCATAATGCCGACTTTCCAATCTTTGCAGCCGTTTAGAAATGATATGCAGGCTGTTGTTTTTCAGGAATATCCTGAGGTTTGGAAAGCTTATTGTGAATTATCCGAATATGGTTCTGCGCTAATGACAGGGTCTGGAGCGTGTATATTTCTCTTTACGGATAGTCGGCAAGAAGCAAACAATATATACCAACAAGTTTCACAATCATATGAAGCATATTGTGTTGAAGGTTTAGACGTTCATCCATTGTTTCAAATGATTTGATAAAGTTGGGGAGTCGTCAAGCGGTTAAGACACTGGATTTTGATTCCAGCATGCGAAGGTTCGAATCCTTCCTCCCCAGCCAAATCCCTTTGTTGGGGAGTCGTCAAGCGGTTAAGACACTGGATTTTGATTCCAGCATGCGAAGGTTCGAATCCTTCCTCCCCAGCCAGCACCCTTTATTGGGGAGTCGTCAAGCGGTTAAGACACTGGATTTTGATTCCAGCATGCGAAGGTTCGAATCCTTCCTCCCCAGCCAAATAAGAGCGTGTAAGTTCCCTTACACGCTCTTTTATGTTGAAAATCAATGACAACGCAGAAAAACTTTGTTTTATAGTGATAAATTTGGATTGTGATGAGGCGTACCCGCGATATAACGCTGCAAATTTAATTCACTATGCCGTTCATTGTGCGTATAATACCGCTCGTAATGTCTTGGACATAGGCAGAGGGAAGCATGACGTTTTCTGAGCGGAAGTTAAACATAAAATCAGGTGAAAATATGGCTGCATACGACAGTTTGATGGTATTTACCGGCAACGCAAATCCGGAGTTGGCTCAACGCGTTGTCAAACACTTGGATATTTCGTTAGGCGAAGCCTCCGTATCCAAATTCTCAGACGGCGAAATTGCCATCGAATTGATGGAAAACGTCCGTGGTCGTGATGTATTTATCCTGCAGCCCACCTGCGCCCCAACCAATGACAACCTGATGGAAATCCTGACGATGGCCGATGCGCTGAAACGCGCTTCCGCCGGTCGTATTACCGCAGCAATTCCCTATTTCGGCTATGCCCGCCAGGATCGCCGTCCACGTTCTGTACGCGTTCCGATTTCCGCCAAACTGGTGGCCAATATGTTGTATTCCGCAGGTATCGACCGCGTTTTGACTGTCGATTTGCATGCTGACCAGATTCAGGGTTTCTTTGATATCCCTGTTGACAACATCTATGCCACTCCTATTTTGTTGAATGACATCAAACAGCAGCGGATTGAAAACCTGACCGTAGTCAGCCCTGATATTGGCGGTGTGGTCCGTGCCCGCGCTGTGGCGAAATCATTAAATGCCGATTTGGCAATTATTGACAAACGCCGCCCGAAAGCCAATGTGGCGGAAGTCATGAATATTATCGGCGACATTCAAGGCCGTACCTGTCTGATTGTGGACGACATGATTGATACCGCGAATACGCTGTGTAAAGCTGCCGTCGCTTTGAAAGAGCGCGGAGCAGAGCGTGTCTTGGCATATGCCAGCCACGCCGTATTCTCCGGAGAGGCAGTCAGCCGTATTGCCTCGTCTGAAATCGACCAAGTTGTCGTTACCGACACTATCCCTTTGTCTGAAGCGGCCAAACAATGCGACCGCATCCGTCAAGTGACGATTGCCGGCCTTTTGGCTGAAACGGTCCGCCGCATCAGCAATGAAGAATCCGTCTCATATCTTTTCAATGAAGAAGTGATGACAGGCAGCATGTTGCTGCCATAACCCCGAAGCCGTCTTAAGCTGGTCGCGGCCGATGACGGTAGTTTTATTTAATTTGGAGTATTTAACATGACTTATGAAATTCAAGCCTCTGTTCGTGAAGCACAAGGCACTGGTGCGAGCCGCCGCCTGCGTCGCGAAGGCCAAATCCCCGGCATTTTGTACGGTGAAGGTCAAGAGCCCGTTGCAATCACTGTGGATCACAAAACTGTATTCTACGCATTGGAAAAAGAATCTTTCCACACTGCACTGATCAAACTGTCTCTGAACGGTGAAACCAAAGACGTTATCGTCCGTGATTTCCAAATGCACCCGTTCCGTCGCGAAGTTCAACATATCGACTTCCAAGCCGTTAAAGCCGACCAACCTGTACGCATCCGCGTTCCTCTGCACATTGTTAACGCTGAAAACTCTCAAGCCGTTAAACTGCAAGGTGGTCGCGTATCCCTGTTGAACACTACTGTTGAAGTGGTCGCTTTGCCTGCCAACATCCCTGCATACTTGGATTTGGACTGCACTAAAGTCGTTGCCGGCGACATCCTTCACCTGTCTGACATCCAACTGCCTGAAGGTGTAGAAAGCGTTTCTCTGAAACGTAACGAAAATCTGGCGGTTGCTACCGTTACCGGTAAAAAACGCTAATCATCGTTTCAAGGATGATTTGAAAAAACTGCACTAATAATAGTGCAGTTTTTATTTTGCAGCCGTAAGTTAATTGCTTGATAGGACTTCAATAAAAAAAGCATTGCAATGGAAATTTAGCAATGCTTTTTTGTTATACCTCGCACCAATCTGCCGATTCTTGCCTTTGCATCAGTGCATTGGCTTGGCTTAAATTGGCGTCGGTCAGTACGGTATGGGTTGCGCCTGCAGCAACTTTTTCCCGTGCAATCAATACAGTATGGGGGAAATAGGTTCGGACTTGTTCGTAATCATGCAAAACGGCAATGATGGCTTGACCTTCTTCATGGCATTGTTTCAATACGTCTAGCAATGCGTAAGTTGTTCGGGCATCTACCGCGTTAAAAGGTTCGTCCAAGAGCAAGAAGTTGGCGTTTTGAGCCAGCATCCGCGCAAATAGGACACGTTGGAATTGCCCGTTGGAAAGGTGGGAGATTTGACGGTCGGCAAGATCCTGAACGCCGACGCGCTCCAATGCAGCCATCACCCGTTGGTGTTGTTGGGCGTTTACGCGGCCAAAAAAGCCTATTTCGTACCATAAACCCATCGCGGAAAGCTCAAAGACAGTCATAGGCTGGCTGCGGTCAATGTCCGACTGCTGGGGCAGATAGGCGATATCTTTACGTTGCAATCCTTCAAGGGACACTTTGCCCGTATCGATGTTTTGAAGTCCCATAATGGCTTTGAGCAGCGTAGATTTTCCCGCACCGTTGGGGCCGAAAATTGCCCACATGCTGTGGTCTTCAAAAGTAATATCGATATGGTGGATGGCAGGGCGGCGTTGGTAGCTGACTGTCAGATTTTCTACCTTGATGCTCATGATGCGACTGCCCAAAAATATATTGCCCATAATGCTGCAATTGCAAGAAGGGCAATCAGCAGCCGTTGGAATAGGCCGGTTAAGAGAATGGAATTCATAAGTCGTAAAGCATTCAGACGACCTTAAGGTGATGTATTGGCGCAAGCAGATAAGAACATCGGCGGCATATAACAAATTTTGATTTTGCTATGAAACTAAAGTAATGCGCTACCGAATTATTGGTTTGCTCTAAGAGAGGGATAGGTCGTCTGAAAGAAAGTAAATGAGTTTCGAGATGATACTGTATAACATTCTGACTGTAAATTTGTTTTTGACAATACAAGATTGAAAAGGAGGCGGCATGGTTTGTTTGACGCTTGGGGTCGTCTGAAAATGTTTTTCAGACGACCTTTTCGTTATTGGATGGAGTCACGCTATCCGCATTTGAACATGGCTACCCGCATCAGTTTGATTTTTATTTTTGCGCCTTCTGATTGGCTTTATTGTTGAGTGAACGTAACTGGTGTGCTACGAAATACTTGGCGGCCTCTACTTGGGACGGAACGGTCGGGTTTTCTCCGAAATATGAGATTTTCGGCAGCGGACTGAGGAAGCTGTCGATGTCCTGCGGGGTGAGGAAACGGCCGTGCAGGTCGAAGCCGACGTTTAAGGCGCGGCCGGGGATTTCTGCCAGACGGTCGTGCAAATGGCCATATAAGTGATACCAGCCTTTGTGGCAGCCGTCCCATTCGTTAATCGGGTAGTGGAACAAAATCAGCGTGTTGTCTATTTCGTCCAATTGCAGTTTTCGGTAGGTTCGGGCGGATGACAGTAACGGATGGCCGTCGTGTTTGACGGTTTCAAACAGGTATTTGTTGTGATGGCGGATGATGTCGTCGTGGTTGCCGTAAATCAAGTGGTGTTTGCCGTTGAGGCGCGATAGGACGGCTGCGATTTTTTTGATGTCATGGGCGAAAGACAAATCGCCCAAGTTGTATACGTCATCGTCGGGGGAAACGGTTTCGTTCCATGTTCTGATCAGGTATTCGTCCATGTCGGCGATGTTGTCGAACGGGCGGAACTGCGGGCAGAATTTGGCGATGTTTTTGTGCGAAAAATGTAGGTCGGATGTGAAAAAGATTTTGCTCATGTTGCGTTTCCTGTGATTTTTCGATGCGGTTTATGGTGCGGTAGTGCGGCTATCGGCTTGAACCGTCTTGCAAGCGGGCGTATGCTGGTTATGTTTATTATGTGGTTAAGGAGTATGTATGCGTTTGGTTATTGCCGCGCCTGCCAACGGCGCACTATTAAAAGACGCGCTTAAAGCGCATTTGCAAAACGATCCGCGTGTCGGTAGTTTGGTTGATTTATCCTCGTTGGACGGAACGTATCCGCAGCTTTCGTTTGCAGCGGCGCAGGAAGTGGCGGCGGGACGTGCCGACCGCGCGCTGTTGATTTGCGGTACGGGCGTGGGTACGGCGATTGCCGCCAATAAGGTACGCGGCATACGGGCGGCGACGGCACATGATTTGCTCACCCTTCGCGGTTCGGTGGAAAACTACGACGCGCAGGTTTTGTGCATGGGGCAGAACGTCATTGCCGCGCCTGCCGCTTGGGCGTTGGTGGATATTTGGCTGGATTTGCGCCACGACACAAGCAGCGGTTATGCGCCTAAGGTTGGCGAAATCGAGGCATTCGAACGCGGGGCGTAAGCGCATTATTGTTTTGGCTTTAAACAGACGACCTTGTTGTACTCTGCCGACCAGGTCGTCTGAAAACGTTTAAACGCTTATTTTCCGTTTTTGCTGCAAAGATGTTGTTCGCTGCTGTCGCAGACGGTAAATTTGCGCAGCTGATCCAAAGCGTTGTGTATTTCTTTCTTGTTCGGCGCGTAGCGAAAGGCGTATTGTTTCACATACAGGCTGTCATCGCCTTGTATGGCCTTGAACCAAGTGTATTCGGGTTTGCCGGTTTGCGGGTTGTATTCGCAGGTAAGCTGCCACACTGCGGCGGAATAGCCGTTTGCTTCACCTTCAGTTATGGGATTGAAGCTGCTTTTCGGACAGGCATTCTGCCATAAGTTTGCAGTATTGTTCCGGAATTCCTCTGCACCAAGGTTTGCGCCTGCCATGGACTGCAGGGTGATCATTTGTGTCCAGTTGTCGACAGTCTGTTTTTGCGGTACGAGCTCGACCATGATCATGCCGGTTTGTTCGGTTTGATAGTCGATTTTGAAGTCTTTGGGCGGTTCGCCGAAGGATGCCATCTCCGCAGCTTGCGCCGCCTGTACCGCTAACGGGAGCATTACGGCAGCAAGCATCAATTTTTTGACAAGATTGTTTTTTTTCATCGTTTTTCCTTTTGCAATAATGAGGGGCGGATGAAACGAAGTATCCGCCGCCGTCATATTATCACAAGCGTCCGGCATTTTTCAGACGACCTTACAGTTGCCGTAAGAATGCTTGGATAAACGCAATCTTATCCAATTCCGGCATGGCGTTGAACGCTTCGCGATGCTCGTGGATATGGTCGATTAAGGGGTAAAACTCTTCATCGACGTGGCGTTTGTCGAGCTTGCGTCCGATGTTGCCTTCGTTGCTTCGTCCCAGAAACTTGGAAATCAAGTAATACGGCGATTTGAGTTTGAACAGCATTTCGCCGTTTTGCGCATCAAATACCATAAAGCCTTCGTGTTCCACGTTTTTCAGACGACCTTTCAGCTCGCCGAACGTGATGTTTTTCAGCGTTTCAGGGCGGCGGATGCCGTATTGTTTGCCGATTTCGTCCAATTCGGCTTCAGTAAACTGACGGCCTGTCGCCACGTCGATGCAGCCGATTAGGGTTTCGCCCAATTCTTCGCGGATGATGTGCACGTCTTTTGCGTCTGTGATTTCAAACAAAAAAGTGTGGTTCGGATAAGCGCGGAACAGGGTTTCGTATTGCGCGCAGTGTGCGGCGGTCATGTCTGCAAACGCGCTGTCGAGCGAACCGGTGGTCGAATACAGCACTTTGCCGTCAAACGCCGCGCCGTGGGACGGGTGGTCGTCTGAAAGCGAGACGAAAGTGCAGCAGCCGAGGAAGCCGTTTACTTTTACGACCGCATCCACCAATCTATCGTCGCTGATTCGGATCGGATAACGGCTACCTTTGGCAATACGTTCCGAATAATTGAACACTTTTTTAAACGGGCGCACGATGATGCGGTTGTGCGCGTCGATAATCAAACCGCGCATTTCCAGCAGCGCGTCGTCGAAGCGGTTGTCGTAGAACACGCTGCGGGCGTATTTCAACACGCGCAATTCGGGATAACGCTTGGATGCTTTGGCGGTAAAGTTGCGGCTGCCGTGTTGCAGATAATTTTCGGTAACGAAGGTTTGCTGCGCTTCGTCAAACGACAAGGGTTGCCGCTCGAAAGCCTGCATCTGCTTGATTTTTTCCAGTTGTTCCGCGCTGGCGGGTTGTACGGCTTCAACGTGGATTTCGTTTGCCACACGGTTTTGGTTCAGCTTGATATACGCCGCCAACACGTCATGCTCTTTCACGCCGTGCAGGTTGGGATAGAAATTGTGCATACGGTAGATTTCTGTTTCAAAACCGCTTTTTTTCGCCAGATCCAACAAATGGCGGCAACGCGAAGCCTTTTGGTTGGTGTTGGAATGGATGATTAAAATGTTGCGGTTCGGATTTTGGCGTCCGATTTTTAAGGTCTCGGTCATCAAGGCATTACCGCGTTTCTGCGCCTTATCCAGCGCCTCGCCCGACCAGCGGTACACGCCGTTTTCGTCGGTCATGAGTAAGTCGTTTTCAATACGGACGATTTCCGCATCCGGATACTGCGCTTTAAATTCGGCGGCTTTTTGTTCGGCAAAAGTCGATTTTCCCGAACCTTGATGACCGCGGATTAAGATGAATTTTTGCATGGTTTTAGTTTCCTTATTTGGGTTTTCAGACGAAGTTTGGTGTGAGGGGTCGTCTGAAAACAATACGGGCGATTTCTTTATTGATTTCTTCCGTCAGCAAACGGACGGGATAACTTTGCCAATCGGGATAACGGCTGCTGTGATAACAATGCCAATAGCTGCGGATGCGGTTTTTCTGCTTTTGCCAATAAAGCGGGTTGTCAGCGAAAAAACGTGCCAAAGCCGCAGCGTTGTGTTGGAAAAATACGGCAACGTCAAATTGTATCGGCAAAACGTATTCGCCGAGCAACTGTGCGGCAAAAGGCAGGACGAACGCAGGCTGTCCGGCGGCGAGCAGCGGTTTGAAATGCCGTTCGCGAATATGACCGTCATGATGGCGAGTATTCAGACAGTGTGCCATCAGTTGCCGAACCTCATCTCCTTTCGCATGGAAAGCCGCATATTGGCGTCTGATGAGGCGGATTGTCTGTCCGTCTGAAACAACGGTTTCCCCTTGGAGGACGGACAAGCGACTGCGGTAGGGCTGCCGCAAAATCAGCGTTTCTGCCTCATGCCGCAAGGTCGCAGGAAAGGTTTCGCACAGGGCTAGTTTGTCAGCATTCATGTTTGCCACTCAATCTTTTACCGGTAAGGTCGTCTGAAAACGTTGTCCACCTTATTTTCAGACGACCCCTTGGCTAATTTACCGCCGCCAGCTCGGTTTTCTCAATCTCTTCCACCCAGAAATCCGCGCCCATACCTTGCTCGGCGAACGATCCGATGAGCGTGAACACTTGGTCGGAGAAGCCCCCGATGTTCAAGATGTCATGGCGGTTTTGCGCCTGTGCGGTGGTGTAGGGTTGGATGTCCAAGCAGACGAGTTTGGCTTCGGGGCAGCGTTGTTTCAGGATGTCCCATTCTTTCATCAGGCCGGTTTTGCCGCCCCATTGTCCGAGGTCTGCCCAGCTTTCGTTATCAGACACGATGACGACCAAATCCACATCGGCTTTTTCGCGGTTCAGCATGGCGAGCGGTGCGCTGCATGCCGTTCCGCCGCCGCCGATATTGGCGAGTTTTTGGGCGTTGGTCATGATGCTGTCGCGCGGGTTGAGCTGTACGTTTACCGTGATTTGTTCAAACGGTATCACGCGGGCTTTCGGATTGGTGCGCAACATGGCGGCGGACACGAGCGCGGCGATGTCGATACAGCGGGTTCTGCTGGTCGCGCTGCCGCGATAGCCGGTGGACGGGCTGTGCATGGAGCCGGAGACGTCCGGGCAAACCACGACTTTGCCTCGGATGGCCGGTACGTTTTGTACGGCGGTTTCCATCGCATCTTGCAGGGCTTCGCGGATTTCAAACGGCATCTGTTCGGATGTTGCCTGATACGCGGTCAGCAATTGGTAAGGCAGGACGCGGGCGCGGCGGATGGCGGTTTGGTCGCGCAGTTTTTCTGCCACCATTTTGATGTTTTTGCTTTTCGCAAACACATCATGGCGTAGGAAAGTGTTCAGGTTTTGGCGAACCTGCTGCCATGAGCCGTTGCGGGCGATTTGCGCCCAGTTGCCGCTGTTCAATTCCAAGGCAGTGAGCATTTGGAAGGGAACGTCGGGCAATGCGCCTTGGCGGCTTTGTTTGTAGTCTTCAAAGGCGCGGGTGATGGGCGGCAATGCTTCGCGGTCGTACGGTTTGCCGATAAGCCACGCAAACCAGGCGGCACGCCATGCTTCACGCGGTTTGGGATGCACCATTTTGACCACATCCGCCAGCGACGGAGCATTGCCGATAGCGGCGTTCAACAGTTGTTTTTCGGTAGCGGTCAAAAGCCAGGTCTGCATCAGTTTTTTCGGACGGTTGCCGAAGGACTTTCTGCCGACTGCGCCGCTGCGGATGATTTGCGCGAAGTTGCGCAACATTTTACCGTTGTCCGCCACTTGGTCGAACACGCGGGCAAGCATGTTCACGTCTTTTTGCGCCAATACGGCAAGCAACAGCGCGGGCATGTCTTTCATGAAGCCTTTTTGACGGGCGTACACGGCGGTTTTGGCGATAAACTCGGCATTCAGGTTTTCTGCCAATTCCAATACTTGCTCAAGCTGGTCTTGCGCATCGGTGTAGTAGGTGCTGTTCAGGCAGCCGGTGGCGGCAAGTTGGGCGAGCTGTTGCTTGGGTGTCAGCGTATAGGCGATGCTGCCTGCTTCGTTGCGGGTGTCGGCAGCGGTCAAACGGGTTTTAACGGATTGGAACAAGGTGGTGTTAGCCATTTTCATTTCCTTTCGTGTTGTTGGTTTTGGGTGGTCTGAACTGTTCAGACGACCTCGAATGGGTGGCAGCGCAGCGGCTAATATTTGAAGGGATACGTTTTTTTAACGTGGAAGGTTAATGTAATCCCTTCAGGCATCCGCCTGCTGCCGTAAAAAAAGGTGGGCGGCTAGATTGGCAGGATTTACGCCGTTTCCGGCGGCGGGAATCGAACCCGCAATAACCGATCTAATGTAATCCTGCCGGCATCCGCCCGTAAGGGGTGGTACATCTGGCAACAAGGAGTAGAGAAATTTTTACGCGCTCTATCCTCTGAGCTACTCTGCCATAGTTGGCGGCAGAGGCGGGATTCGAACCCGCGACCTCGAGCGTTAGCAGGCTGTAATTCCTCCTGCATTTGCCGAATGTACCTAAAACGGTTTTCATCGTAGGTCGTCTGAAAAGTTTCAGACGACCTTGAGTGATCAAGCGATACAGCAAGCCATCAGCCATTCAGGGAAACAAGGCTGGCATTTGCCTGCTGAATCAGAAAAGGTGGGCGACTAGAAAAACAAGACGTCAACGCCTATTAGGCGAGGCAGGAGTCGAACCTGCAGAAACCTTGTAGTCTTGTCGGCATTCGCCCTGTAACGACACGGCAGCTAAAAATTTACGGAAAATTCTTTCCTATAGAACTGTATTTCCCGCAGCATCTGCTGCATCGTTACATTTACAACATAGCCAACAGCGTGCCAACGATAAAAAAATTTCAAAATTAATTTTTAATTTATTGAATATAAAGAAAATATATTTTAATTTGGTCTTTTGCGGCAAAAAGCGTAGAATGCTGAAAAATATATTTTTAGATAGATTTATAGAAAATAAGATATTTAAGGAGATGTGATGCGATTCGATGATTTGGACAAACGCCTGCGGCAATACGAAACCGCTTACGATTTCTGCGTGCCGCAGGAAAATTTCATCGTAGTGCGCTTGGACGGGCGCGGCTTTACGCGGTTGACTAAGGAGGTTTGGCAGTTTGAAGCCCCGTTCGATATCCGCTTCCGCGACCTGATGGCACACACCGTCCAGCATTTGATGCAGTGCGGTTTCAATGTGGCGTATGGCTATTCCGAAAGCGATGAAATTTCGCTGCTGTTGCGCCGCGACGACGATACGTTCAAACGCAAAACGCGCAAAATCATTTCGGTATTGGCGGGCGAAGCCAGCGCTGCCTTTTCGGTAGCGCACGGGCAACCTGCCGCTTTTGATGCACGGGTTTGCGTTTTACCGAACGAAAAACTGGTGGTCGATTATTTCCGTTGGCGGCATGAAGACGCGCACCGCAACGCGCTCAACGCCCACTGCTATTGGATGCTGCGCAGAAAAGGCGAAAGCGTGTCCCGCGCCACGGATGCCGTCAGCGGGCTGACACGCGCTCAAAAACACGATTTGCTGTTTGAAAATAACATTAATTTCAACGAACTGCCCGCGTGGCAGAAACGCGGCTTCGGCGTGTATTTTCAGACGACCTTGAAAGAGGGCTTCAACCCGCAAACCAAAGAGAACGTGCAGGCGGAACGCCAAATTTTACATACGGATTTCGAGCTGCCTTTGGGCGACGGTTACGGCGCATTTGTCTTGGAAAGAATCGTTTAGAGGTCGTCTGAAAATGAATACTGCACCCAAAAAACAAGTCGCCGTCAGCTTTCTCGGTACGGTATTGGACAGCGGTTTCGGTCAAGGGCGTTGGCAGAAGTGGCGGCCGAATGTCGCCATGAATCAGCGTCATGATTTCCATCTTGACCGCATGGAGCTGTTTTATGCGGAAAAATACCGCGATCTGGCGGATCATGTAAAAGCCGATATTCAGCAGGTGTCGCCGCACACCGTTGTCAATCTCGTGCCTATGGAGTTGGAAAACCCGTGGGATTTTTCCGAGGTTTATACCAAGCTGCACGATTGGGCGGCGGGCTATACGTTTGATACTGAAGAAGAAACTTATCTCACCCACATCACCACGGGTACGCACGTTGCGCAAATCTGCCTGTTTTTATTGGTGGAATCGCGCCAAATCCCCGGTGTGCTGTTGCAGACTGCTCCGCCGAAAAACCAAAGGCGCAGCATGGGGAAAGGCGATATCGGCGGTTATGAAATCATCGATTTGGATTTGGCGCGTTACGATGTGCTTGCCGAACGCCTTGCCGCCGTGCGCGATGACGCGGTGCGCTACCTGAAAAGCGGTATCTCCACCCAAAACGCCGCCTTCAACCGCATGATTGCCGAAATCGAACAAGTCGCGCTGCATTCCCCGTCGCCGATTCTGCTCTCCGGCCCTACCGGCGCGGGCAAATCGATGCTGGCGCGCAGGATTTTCGAGTTGAAAAAGGTGCGCCACTTGATTAAAGGCGAGTTTGTCGATGTGAACTGCGCCACCTTGCGCGGCGACGGCGCGGCTTCCGCCCTGTTCGGACACAAAAAAGGCGCGTTTACCGGTGCGGCGGAAAAGCGTGAAGGCTACCTGAAAACCGCCGATGGCGGCGTGCTGTTTTTGGACGAAATCGGCGAATTGGGCTTGGATGAGCAGGCCATGTTGCTCAAAGCCATTGAAGAAAAACATTTTTATCCCGTCGGCAGCGACAAGGAAGTGCAAAGCAGTTTCCAGCTTATTGCCGGTACCAACCGCGACCTGCGGCGGGAAATCCGCGCCAGACGCTTCCGCGAAGACCTGTTTGCCCGCATCAATATCTGGAACTACCCGCTGCCCGCACTTGCCGACCGCCGCGAAGACATCGAGCCGAACATCGAACACCAGCTCGCGCTCGCTTCGCAGGAACTCGGTCGCGCCACCCGTTTCAATAAAGAAGCCCTGTCCGCCTACCTTGCCTTTGCCCATTCAAACGAAGCCCGATGGCGCGGCAATTTCCGCGACCTTGCCGCCAGCATCATGCGCCTGGCCACGCTTGCCCCGCAGGGCAGGATACAGGCGGAGCAAGTAGCGGCGGAAATTGAGCGGCTCAAATGGTTATGGGCTGAAGAGGCGGATTCAGACGACCTTTTACACAAGGGGTCGTCTGAAAAGGCGGATAACTACCCCGACAAAATCGATTGGGAAAATTTGGATTTGTTTGACCAGTTGCAATTGCAGAACGTGATTGACGAATGCCGCAAACACCAAAACATGGCGCAGGCGGGAAGGGCATTGTTTCATGTTTCCCGAAACAGCCGTGCCAAAACCAATGACAGCGACAGGCTGCGCAAATATTTGCAGAAATTCGGTTTGGAGTGGGGCGATATCGGGTAGTAGATGAGGCTTGAACCGAGCGGGTTGGGGCTGGAGAGGTTTTTATTTCGATTGGCTGGTATTAGGAAGGGTCGTCTGAAAAACTGTTCTCAAGATTCACTGAGTTCGTTTTAGCTCCGCATAAACTGACTGCGTCCGTTTTCAGACGACCTTTTACTTTGTGGCGGGGATGTATTTATGGTTTGGTCAGATAAGGATATAGATCCATACGTGCGTCTTGGCGTACGGCTAAATAGTCCGGTGCATAAAACCTCATCCCAGTGCCGTGATAAAGGCATTTTTGCTGAGGATCAGGATACAGTCCGCCACCTAAATAGCCGATTTCTAGCGGGTGCTGATTGGCAGCATACTGTTTCAACACTGCGGCAGCAGCTTGTGTTTGTTCGGCGGTGGGATGGTCGCCAGCTTGTCTCAGACCAAGCAGATCCCAAAAGGTTTTTCTAGGAGGAGTAATACGGATATTGTATGTCGTACATCCATCGTCATAAATTAGGTGTTCTATTTGGCGGACGGAAATTTGATAGTAACCGTGGCTGCCTACAATACTGAGGACTTGGGCTTTTGAAGAATCACCGCCTGCATAGGCTGCTAACGGAAACGATAGGAAGAAGAGGGGGATAAGGTGGCGCATAAGGTTTAGGTCGTCTGAAAGAGTGTTGGGCGTTACTGCAAGTTTAACATGACAGGTATTACGGAAAGTATAGTGGATTAAATTTAAACCAGTACGGCGTTGCCTCGCCTTGCCGTACTATTTGTACTGTCTGCGGCTTCGTCGCCTTGTCCTGATTTTTGTTAATCCACTATATTACGGAAAGTAGGAAGGTCAGGTATGGCGTTTTCTTTTTACTGGAAGGGTCGTCTGAAATTTTTCAGACGACCTTTTTGTCTTTGCTTGGAAAGATAACGCATTAAAACAATTACGGATTTTCGCTATGCGGGGAAATTTTCGTCACGCGTCGGCGTTTTTGGTGCAGGGGGCGGGTTTGTTCCGGCTGGAAAACGTAATCGAAAGGGCGAAGTTGCAGCGTCTGCCACAGGCGGTCCAGGTTGCGGGTGGCGGCGGCGCGGGTTTGTTCTGTGTCGGGCGTGAGGAAAATATGCAGGGCTTTGCCGTGTTGCTCGACGCGGTATTCTTGGATGAGGTCGTCTGAAATCATGGCGCGGCGGATGAAGTCGGCGTAGAGGGAGTAAGGTTCGCCGTTTGCCGTGCGTGCGTCGAGGATGTCGTCGCAGCGTCCTTCGATGGTGCTGATGCGGGCGAATGCGCTGCCGCAGGGGCAGGGGGCGTCGTTGGCAATCAAAACGTCGTCGAGGCGGTAGCGGATGACGGGTTGGCTTTTGCGGTTGAAGTCGGTGATGATGGGGGCGAAGCGGCCGCTTTCGCGGTCTATCCAGTCTTTTTCGATATAGACCATGTCTTCGTTCAGATGCAGGTTGCCGTGGGCGCAGGTGTGGGCGAGGAAGCCTTCGGTGCATTGGTAGATTTGATGAACCGGCGTGCCGAAGCGTTGTTCGATGCGGGTTTTGACTTGCGGTTCTAAAACTTCGGCAACGGAGATGATTTTTTTGGGGTGTATGGCGAGGTCGGGATGCTGGGCAAGCTGCTGCAATACTTGGGCGGGGGCGATGAGGATGGTGGGCTTTTGCGCGTTGAGTCTTGGGATGTGCGCGTCCAAGGCTTCGAGCAGGTCGTAAAAATCAAAGCGTATCAGCGGGCTTTTGACGGCGGTGTAGAGGTTGCTGTTGGCGCGCAGGAAGAAGGCGATGCTGTGGCGGGCAAGGTAGGGGCGGGGCAGCATGCGTTTGAGCATATAGCCTGCCCACAGGGCGGACTCTTCGGGGGAAACGAGGAATATGCCCCTGTTGCCGCTGGTGCCGGAGGAAAGCCCGACGGTGATTTCTTTGCCCGAGGTCGTCTGAAAAACGGGGCTGAAGTCGCGGCTTTCTTCGGCTTTGAGCGCGACGGAGAGGGCGTCTTTTTCGCTGATGTCGTAGGCGTTGATGTCGGCAAAATGCTGCATGAAGATGCGTTTGTTGATAACGGGGTAGTCTTGCAGCTTGGCGCTGTGGGGGTAGAAGCGGCTGTTGTGGTTCGTTAAAAGGCGGTCGAGCTGTTTTTGCTGGTGTGCTTCAAGGGCGGCGCGTTCCGTGTAGTTTCGTGTGTGGAAAAAGGATTTGAGGATTTGCCATTTTGAAGGTTTCATGGTGTGTTCTTTGGGGCGGTTGAGGGGCTTTGCTCGTCGGGTTTTCAGACGACCTGCTTTAATCCAAACCTTCCATGCCCAAGCGCCGCAAGGTGGGTTCGCAATGGCTGGGAACGAGGATGATTTCGTGGTTGCGGCGGTGGAGGTCTTGCAGGCGGTCTATGGTGGCTTGGACGGCGGTGCGGTTTTGGGCGATAAGGCCGGTAATGGGGTTGGGGCGGCGGTTGTGGCTGATGGTCGCAAACCGCCAAACGGCGTCGGCAATCAGGAAAAATTCTCCGGCTATCAGCCCGTATTGTCCGGCGGCATGGCCGGGCAGGGCGACGGCAATCAAATCGGCACTGATGCGGTAGCCTTGTTCAAACGGGTAAAACGCTTCGTCAAGGCGGACTTCGGGCATATCTTCGATAAAGCGGGCGCGCTGCGGCAGGTCTTGGGGCAACAGCTCGCGCAGGAAGCCTTGTTTGACTTCGATGATGCGGTTGGTCAGGCTTTCGGGTTTGTCGGTACGGTAAACAAAATCGTAGGCGGCGCGGGAAAGGATGATTTCCGCGTCGGGGAAGTCTTTGAGGCCGGCAATATGGTCGGCGTGCAGGTGGGACAGGAAGATTTGGTTGATGTCGTGCGCGGCATCGCCCAAACGCTCGCGTATGGTCGGTTGGCTGAGGGTGACGGGCGTGGTCAGCGCGTAAAATTTCTCGGGAAATCGGCGGCAGGCTTGGAAAAAGCGGGGCGCGTAGCCGGTATCGAACAGCAGGTTGCCGCCTTGGTGGGTGATGTGGGCGGTCATGGCGGGAAAGGCGGCTTTACGCAGGCTGCCGCCCCGTTCGACCATACATTCGGGATGGGTGCAGTAGCCGGTGTGGTAGAAACGGATGTCCATAGCTTCAGCCTTTCAAGGAGCGGGCGTATTGCCGCAGTCCGTCGGCAACGCTGATTTGGGGTTCGTAGCCGAGCAGCGAACGGGCGCGGCTGATGTCTAGGGTTTGGTCGAAAGAAATCGTGCCTATGCTATAACGGGTGACGAGGGGTTCGCGAAAGGAACGGGTCAGCCGTGCCTGCGTTTCCAGTAGGCGGGCAACGCTGTCAATCAGGCGGTAGGAGACGGGTTTCAGACGACATCCGAGATGCAGGGTATCGATGATTTGCCGGTAGAGTGCGGTGATGGTTTGCGGTTCGCCGTTGGTGATGTTGAACGGCATGGCGCGGGGGACATCGGCTTCAGCTGCCAACAGAAGGGCATGGACGACGTTGCCGACGTAGGTAACGTCCACTAATGCGCCGCCTGCTTCGCGGCCGCTGCGCCGAATCAGCGGCAGAAAGCCTTTTTCGGAGATTTTGAGCAGGCGCGGCAGGACGGCGGTATCGTATTCGCCGAAAATGCCGCGCGGACGGATGATGACACTGGAGAGGTCGGTGGCGGCGGCAACTTCTTGTTCGGCAAGGAATTTGGTGTAAGCGTAGTCGTTGACGAAGTGGCGGCTGATAAAGGTTTCGGGGACTTTATGCTGGTCGAGGTAGTCGAAATAGATGCTGGGCGTGGAAACGTGTACCAGCTTGCCGATATGGTGGTGCCGCATCGCCGCTAAGACATTTTGCGTGGCGGTCACATTGGCGCGGTAGAAATCTTCGTAACGCCCCCATGGCGAGGACAGTGCGGCGCAATGGAACACGATATCGGCATCGGAAAATGCCTTCAGGGTCTGATTGCGGTCGGACAAATCGAAGGCGTGAAATTCCGTATCCAGCATTTTGCCGATTTCGGCATTGCGCCCGCAGGCGGCTACCTGCCAGCCTTGGGCAAGCAGCGTCTGCACAAGGTTGCGCCCCAGTCCGCCGGTCGCGCCGGTGACGATGGCCTTTTTCATGGTTTTTCCCAAACCAGTGCGCCCAAGCCCACGCCTGCGGATGTGCCGAACAGCAAAACTTTATCGCCCGAGCGGACGGGGAAGTCGGTCAGCAGGTGGTGCAGCGCGGAGGGGATGGAGGCGGAGATTTGGTTGCCGTGGGTGTTGAAAATATCGACGATTTTAGCCGGATCGAGTTTCAGACGACTGATGATGTGTTGCAAAGCGCCGCGGCTTGCCTGATGCGGAACGATCCAGTCTATGTCTGCCAACGTCAAATCTGCCTGCGCCAAAGTTTCATCCAAAAAGCCGGGTATGGCTTCTGCGGCAAGCTTGTAGAGCTTTTTGCCGTTCATGTGGAAATAGGCTTGGGAGACATAGCTTTCAGGATGTTTGGACGGATGGTTTTCATAGCCGCCCGCAGGAATGGTGCAAAATTCGTAGCCTTCGGGATGTACCTCGAATTTGCTCGTCAGCACGCCGCCGCGTTCAGACGACCTGATGACTGCCGCCGCCGCACCGTCGCCGAAAATGGTCGAACTGTGAAAATCGTTCCAGTCCAAGCCGACAGAGGCGACATCGCAGCTGAGCAATAAAATGGTGGGATATTTGTGTAACAGCGAATCCGCCAAATCCAAGCTGCGTAAGAACGACAAACAGGTCATGTTGACGTCGAATGCGGCAATCGGGCGAGCGGGCTTCAGCAGCCGTAATGTATGCGCGGCGTTGAAGGGAATGCATTGACGGTCGATGCCCGAAGCGTTGATGACGCAGTCCACATCGTCAATCGTGATGCCTGCCGCCGCCAGCGCATTTTTTGCGGCTTGAAGCTGCATCGCATCGGCAGATTCGTCATCCGCCAGAAAGTAGCGTTGCGCCAAGCCGCTGAGTTTTTCGGTGCGGCCTTCTTTGATGCCGAGCAGGGCGTCGATTTCGGTGGAAGGGACCAGCCGCGAAGGCAGTCCTTTGCCTGTACCGATGATGTTGAGACGGAGGGATGGGTTCGGATGAGTCGTTTGCATAATATATCCGCTAGTGAGTAATACTTCAGCATAGTATTAATATTTTGTCATTGTCAACGTTTATATCCGCGGCAAACTCAAAAAAAGGTCGTCTGAAAACCTGTAAACGGCTTTTCAGACGACGTTGCCAATATCTTTGTATAGTGGATTAAATTTAAATCAGGACAAGGCGACGAAGCCGTAGACAGTACAGATAGTACGGCAAGGCGAGGCAACGCCGTACTGGTTTAAAGTTAATCCACTATAAAACTGCCGTTCAGCCCATCAGCCAAACCACCAAATGCACCATGCTCGGCCCGATGATGACCATAAACAGCCCCGCCAAAATCATGGTCAGGCTCGCCATCACGCCTTCGGTTTCGTGGCGTTGTCCGGCGCGGGAAGTGCCGAAGCCGTGGGCGGCGTTGCCCAGTGCGACACCGTTGGCGGTGTGGAAGCGGATGCGGGTGAACGCCAAAAACAAATCGCCGAATATCATGCCGACGAAGCCGGTGATGATGGTGAATAGCGATACCAGCGACGCCGAGCCGTGGATTTCACTTGCCAATACGACGGCAAACGGCGTGGAAATCGAGCGCGCCATCAGGCTGTTGGTGACTTCGCTGTCGAAGTGGAACATATTGCCCATCAAAAACGCGCTGGCCACGCCGACGAACATGCCGACCAAAATCGCTATCGACAGGATGGGAAGCTGGCGGCGGATGACCTCGCGGTTTTCATAAATCGGAATGGCGAAGGCGACCGTTACCGGCGTGAGCAGGAAAACGATGCCTTGCGTGTATTTGTGGTAAGTGTCGTAGGAAATGCCCAAAAGCAGCATCAGGACGATGGTGCTGACCGAGACGGTCACGACGGGCGAGAAAATCATCAGCGGTTTTTTGCGGTAGATTTTTTTCGCCATAAAATAGGCGAAGCAGGTCCAAGCGAAGCAGGCAAGCGCGGCGTAATCCATTTTTGTTCCCTATCAGGCGTGCAGTTTTTTATACAGGCGGCGTTTCCAGCGGTAGCAGAAATTCAGCGTCAACGCCGTGCTGATCATCACCAACGCAGTGCCGACCGCAATCGTCAGCACCAGCCGCCAACCTTCGGAAAGAAGCAAATCGCGGTATTGCAATACGGAAACCATAATCGGAATAAAGAAAAACACCAACTCGCCCAAAACCCATTTCGCGCCGCGCTCGACCATGCCGGTTTTAATCACGCCCAAACCCAACAGCGCAAGCATCAAAAACAGCCCCAATACGCCCGAAGAAACAGGCAGATGGGCAAAGCGCACCATCAAATCCGACACCAGCCACACCAAGCCGACCATGGCAAGCTGCAAGGTCGTCTGAAAAAATCGCGTCAGCGTATCCATAAGGTTTATCCATCCGTAATCCAAAACGAAGGCTTGATTATAAGGACGCAGTTTGCGCATAATATGAATTATCTGCATCAAAATCATGCATGAGAGGAATAATGGACTTCAAAAGCCTGCACTGTTTCGCCGAACTCGTGCGCCTGCAAAGTTTTTCTGCCGCCGCATCCGCACTCAACCTGACCCAACCCACCGTCAGCAAAACCATACAGGCATTGGAAGAAGAGCTGGGTGTGCCGCTGCTGGTTAAAGAAAACGGCCGCAAAAAACGCCAGGTCGCCACCACACCCATCGGCGAAGAAGTGTACCGCCACGCGCTGAACCTCCTGCACGAACGCGACCTGCTGCTCGCCCGCATCGACGGTTACCGCCACATCAAAAGCGGCACGCTGCGGCTGGGTTTGGCACTGCTCGGCAGCGACCTGCTCAGCAACGCCCTGTTCCGCTTCCGCCGCCAATGGCCCGGCATCGAACTGACCTTCCTCGAACAAGGTTCGCTCGCCATCGAGCAATCCCTGCGCAACAACGAACTCGACGCCGGACAACTGCTCGCCCCCGTTCACGAAGACTTCGACAGCATCGTCCTGTGCGATTACCCGCTCGTCGTCCTCATGCCGCGCACCCAAGCCCGCCATGCCGCCCTCAGCCTCAAAAGCCTGCAACACGAACCGTTTATCCTCTTCGGCTCAGGATTTTCCCTCAACGAAACCATCCAAACCGCCTGCCGCAGCCAAGGCTTCACCCCCAACGTCGTCTGCCGCACCGGACAATGGGATCTGCTCGCCGACATGGTGGCGCACCATATGGGTATCGCCCTTCTGCCCGAATACTACGCCCGCAAAATCAACCCCGACACCTTCGCCGCCGTCCCGCTGACCGAACCCGAAATCCGCTGGCAACTGACCATGGCGTGGAAAAAACACCAGCGTCCCACCCCCGCGCTCAGGGCTTGGCTGGACATCGTCAGGGAAGAGTTCAGGAAATAGAAAAAGGTCGTCTGAAAACTTTTCAGACGACCTTTTTATCAACTGTAAATCTCAGCCCCTTTCTTCACAAACTCGACCGCTTTTTCTTCCATGCCCTGCCGCTGGGCTTTTTGCTTGTCGGCGTAGTCGCGTACTTCCTGCGTGATTTTCATCGAGCAGAATTTGGGGCCGCACATTGAGCAGAAGTGGGCGATTTTTGCGCCTTCGGCAGGTAGGGTTTCGTCGTGGAAGCTCTCGGCGCGTTCGGGGTCGAGGCTTAAGCGGAATTGGTCGCGCCAGCGGAACTCGAAACGCGCCTTGCTCAGAGCGTTGTCGCGTAATTGTGCGCCCGGCCAGCCTTTGGCGAGGTCGGCGGCGTGGGCGGCGAGTTTGTAGGTGATGATGCCGGTGCGCACGTCTTCTTTGTCGGGCAGGCCGAGATGCTCTTTCGGGGTAACATAGCAGAGCATGGCTGTGCCGTACCAGCCGATATTGGTCGCGCCTATGCCTGAGGTGATGTGGTCGTAGCCGGGGGCGATGTCGGTAACGAGCGGGCCGAGTGTGTAGAAAGGCGCTTCAAAGCAGTGTTGCAGCTCTTCGGTCATGTTTTCTTTGACGCGTTGCAACGGCACATGGCCGGGGCCTTCGATCATGACTTGTACGTCGTGTTCCCACGCTTTGCCGGTCAATTCGCCCAAGGTGTGCAATTCAGCGAACTGCGCTTCGTCGTTGGCATCGGCAATGCAGCCGGGGCGCAGGCCGTCGCCGAGGCTGAACGACACGTCGTAGGCTTTCATGATTTCGCAGATTTCGTCGAAATGCGTGTAGAGGAAGTTTTCCTGATGGTGGGCGAGGCACCATTTCGCCATGATGGAGCCGCCGCGCGATACGATGCCGGTGAGGCGGTTGGCGGTCATCGGCACATAGCGTAGCAACACGCCCGCGTGTATGGTGAAATAGTCCACGCCTTGTTCCGCCTGCTCGATTAAGGTGTCGCGGAACAAATCCCAAGTCAAATCTTCGGCAATGCCGCCGGTTTTTTCCAAAGCCTGATAGATGGGCACGGTGCCGATGGGGACGGGCGCGTTGCGGATAATCCATTCGCGCGTCTCGTGGATATGCGCGCCGGTGGATAAATCCATAATCGTGTCCGCGCCCCAACGCAGCGACCACACCATTTTTTCGACTTCTTCGGTCAGGCTGGAGGTTACGGCGGAGTTGCCCAAGTTGCCGTTGATTTTGACGCGGAAGTTGCGGCCGATAATCATCGGTTCGAGTTCGGGGTGGTTGATGTTGGCGGGGATAATCGCGCGTCCGGCGGCAATTTCTTGGCGCACGAATTCAGGCGTGATTTGGTCGGGGTGGGTCGGGATATTTGCGCCGAAACTTTGCCCCGCGTGCTGTTTCAAGAGTTTGGCGTATTCGGGCCGTCTGAAAAGTTCGTCCAGCTTCATGCGTTCGCGTATGGCGGCAAACTCCATCTCCGGCGTGATGATGCCGCGGCGCGCATAGTGAAGCTGGGTTACGTTGCGACCTGCTTTGGCGCGGCGCGGGCGGGTGATTTGGTTGAAGCGCAGATGGGCGGTTTGCGGATCGTGTGCGCGTTCGATGCCGTATTCGCTGGAAAGCTTGGGCAGGATTTCGGTATCGCCGCGTTCGTCCAGCCATGCGGTGCGGACGTGCGGCAGGCCTTGTTTCAGGTCGATGTGTGCCGCCGGATCGCCGTACACGCCGCTGGTGTCATAGACGGGAATCGGCGGGTTGGCTTCCGTGCCTTGCGCCGTGTAGGTGTCGTCCTGACGGATTTCGCGCAAAGGCACGCGGATGTCTTCGCGGCTGCCTTGCAGATATACGCGTTCGGAGTTCGGATATTTGAAGCGGATGCCGATGTCTTCGCTCAAGTCGGCAAGCTCGCGCGCTTCGTTGCCGGAAGTTTTGGCGGTTTTCTTTGGCGTAGTCATAAAAAATGCTCCTGTTTTCTCGTTTGAAAAGAAGAAACAGGAGCGTTTTGCTTTTTCAGACGACCCCAATATCAAAAAAGGTCGTCTGAAAGACAGAATCCGTGAAAACTCCCCACGCAGGTATTATCCCGATCGGGTGTAAAGGGTATTTCTCAGCCGCCTGAACATCAGGCAGCACCCCTGTTTCGTAAGAGTAGGATTATAAACCACGATACGCATTTGTTGTAAATTAACTTCATATCAGCCTGAGTTTGAAAGGAAAGGGCCGACGGCGGAAAGCACACCCATATCCTGCCGCCCCGTCAAATTTTTCATGATTTTAGGTATCGGTTGAGGGCTGATTTATCTATAATCTTTTTCCGTTTTTTATAACTATATACGTCGTCTGAAAATGTCTGAAGCCATTCAAAACCGCAAAATCAAATTCGCCTTAGTCGGCTGCGGCCGTATTTCCAACAACCATTTTGGCTCGTTTGAGGTATTGCAAGAAGATTGCGAACTCGTTGCCGTGTGCGACATCGATCCTGCCGCGCTTGAAGCGGCGGTCAAGCGTACCGGCGCGAAAGGCTATGCCCGCTATACCGACATGCTGGCAGAAACCGATGCCGACGTAATCGTCATCACCACGCCGTCCGGCTTGCATCCCGAACAGGCGGTTGAGGCGTTGGAAGCGGGTTTTCACGTCGTCACCGAAAAACCGATGGCAACCTGCTTTGCCGACGGCGAACTTATGGTTCAAGCTGCCGACAAAGCGGGCAAACGTTTGTTTGTCGTGAAACAAAACCGTCTGAACGCCACGCTGCAACTGCTCAAACGCGCGGTCGCAGAACAACGCTTCGGCAAAATCTATATGGTGCATTTGAATGTTTTTTGGACGCGCCCGCAGTCGTATTACGACCAAGGGGGCGGTTGGCGCGGCACTTGGAAGATGGACGGAGGCGCATTCATGAATCAGGCTAGCCACTACGTCGATTTGATGGAATGGCTCATCGGCCCGGTGGCGGAAGTGCAGGCGATGATTGCGACCCACCGCAAAATTGAAGCCGAAGACACGGGCGTGATGAACCTCCGTTGGCGCGACGGCACGCTCGGCTCGATGGCGGTGACCATGTGTACCTATCCGAAAAACCTCGAAGGCTCGATTACCATTTTGGGCGAAACCGGCACGGTACGCATCGGCGGTATGGCGGTGAATGAAATTCAGGAGTGGAATTTTGCCGACGAGCGCGATTACGACGAACAGGTCAAAACCGCCAATTACGAAACCACGTCGGTGTACGGTTTCGGGCATCCGCTGTATTATCGGAATGTTGTCGATGTATTGCGCGGCAAAGCCGAGCCTATTGTCGATGGGCGCGAAGGCTTGAAATCGCTGGAGCTGATTAACGCCGCCTACCTTTCTGCACACAACCGTCAAACGGTTTCGCTGCCGCTGGTGTTGCAATCTTTGCGAACGTTTGACCATTCTGATTGTCCGAAAGGAAGCCCCTTCCATACTCAATCAAAGGAATCATCATGATACTGACCCGCGAACAAGCCCTCGAAATTTTCAAACGCCGCGTTTCCGTCCGCTACTACGACCCTGCGCGCAAAATCAGTGCCGAAGATTTTGCCGCCATCCTTGACTTCGGACGGCTTTCGCCCAGCTCCGTCGGCTGCGAGCCGTGGCAGTTTGTGGTCGTACAGAACGCAGCTTTGCGCGAAAAAATCAAACCCTTCGCTGGGGGATGCAGGCTTCCATTTCGGATGCCAGCCACGTCGTTTTCCTGTTGGCACGAAAACATGCCCGCTACGACAGCCCCGCTTTTGAAGAATTGATGGACAGACGCGGTCTGACTGCCGAAGAGCGGGCGGGCGCATTTGAACGCTACCGCCGTTTCCAAACCCACGATATGCCCATCGCCGACGACGAACGCGCCCTGTTTGACTGGGCAAGCAAGCAAACCTACATCGCGCTGGGCAATATGCTTACCGGCGCAGCAATGCTCGGCATTGATTCTTGCGCCATCGAAGGCATGGAGTATGCCGTAGTGGAAAAAATCCTTGCCGAAGACGGATTGCTCGACCCTGAACATTACGGATTGTCCGTCGCCGCAACCTTCGGCTACCGTGTGCGCGATATTTCTCCGAAACCGCGCCGTGATGCGTCGGAAACGGTAATTTGGGCGGAGTAGGGCGGCTTTTCAGACGGCCTAAAACCAAAGTCTATCCGTTTTTTTTAAGGAGCCGGTCATGGACAGCCAGGCACAACAATGGACGCAAACCCTGTCCCGCTATGTGGAACGCACAATCATGCCCGACGGGCGCGATACCTTTGAATCGACCCCGCTGCTGGCGCAGACGCTGTACCGCCTGTCGTCCCGCAAAGGCGGCAGCCTGGCAGACTTGGGCTGCGGTACGGGAAAATCGTTTGCGCCGTTTGTCGGACAATACGCGGATATTGTCGGAATCGACGCGGATGCAGCCAACTTGGCCGCCGCCCGACAGACTTGGGCGGGGCATTCGGAAATCAGGTTGGTAGAGGGTGAAATCGGGCGGGAAGACTTGCCCGGGTATGCCGCCGATACGGTACTGACTTCCCTGTTCCTGCACCAAATCCCGCCGGACAGACTGCCGCAGGCCTTGAAAACCATACGCCGTCTCTTGAAGCCTGACGGAGAGTGGCTGATGGCGGACGAGCTGATACTGTTTGACGCCGGACAGGATGCGGCCAAGTTTGACCGCGTGTACCGTTATCTGCTGGAACACACCGTCCCGCACGAGGTTTACGAACGGCAAATCAAACCCTATCTGCTTGAAAACCACATCTACACTTGGCGGGAAATGCAGGAAAACACTCCGCCGGAATACCGCTTCCGCTCCCTCGCCGAACTGGAAAAATTGCTTGCCGAGGCAGGGCTGTTTATTGAAACCGTCGAAGAAATCACGCCGTTTTTCGGTTGTTTAAAGATAAAGGCCGTCTGAAAACCATTCAGACAGCCTTTTATAGCAAACATAATTAACTTTCGATACTTCAGGGCTTCCGACCCCGTCATTCCCGCGTAGGCGGGAATCCATTTTTAAATTTTAGAAACTGTTTTTCAAATTAGGGTTTCTTAAGTTTTACGATGGATTCCCGCCTGCGCGGGAATGACGGAATTTGATGACATGCTGTATTTAAAGTTAAGTATGTTTGCTATACATCATTCATCAACGGGCAAAACGGCGTTTATCCGTTGATATCTTCCAGCGTCCTGCCTTTCGTTTCTTCGCCTAAAGCTAAAATCACCAATACAATCAGCATCATCACGCCGGCGAACATCATGAAAATATTGCCGAATCCGTCGCTGCCACCGACCATTTTGGCGACCACCATAGGCGCAAGGATACCGCCGATGCGTCCGATTGCGCCCGCCCAGCCGGAGGCGAAGGCACGGAAGCGGAGGGGGTAGAGTTCAGGTGTGTAGGTGTATAAAACGCCCCATGCGCCGAGGTTGAAGAACGACATCAGGCTGCCCCATGCCATGACTTCGGCGGCGCTGCTGCTTTGCCCGAAAAACCACGCGCAGACGGCGCAGGCGGCGAGAAAGCCCGCCAAAGTCGCTTTGCGCCCGATTTTTTCCACCAATGCCGCCGCCGCGATGTAGCCGGGCAGTTGCGCGACAATCATCACCAGCACATATTCAAAGGTTTTGACCACCGTATTGCCTTGTTCGACCAAGAGTTTCGGCAGCCAAGTAAAAATGCCGTAATAGGAAAATACAATGCCGAACCAAACCAGCCACAGCATCAGCGTGCGTCGTGCGAAAGGCTGTTGCCATAGTTGTATGAAACGGATGCGCTGTTTTTCCTTTTGCGGCGGTGCGATGGCCGTTGCGGTGGGCGTCATCCCCGTTTCTTCTTCCAAGCGGCTGACCAGCCGGTGCGCTTCGTCCGTTTTGCCTTGCGAGAGCAGGTAGGGTACGGATTCGGGTATGAATTTCAACACCAGCGGGATATACACAATCGGCAGCGCGCCGATTAAAAACGCGCTGTGCCAGCCGAATTTTGGGATAAAGAAATAGGAAGCGAGTGCTGCGGCAAGCCAGCCTAGCCCCCAAAAACTTTCCAGCAACACGATAAAGCGTCCGCGTACTTTCGGCGGGGCGTATTCGCTGACTAAGGACACCGCGACGGGGAGCTGCCCGCCCAGTCCTACGCCGACGAAGAAGCGGAAAAATAAAAGCGCGGACAGGTTGGGTGCAAACGCGCATAAACCCGTTGCTATGCTGTACACCGCCATCGTCCCGGCAAAAACGGTTTTCCTGCCGAAGCGGTCGGCAAACCAGCCGCTGATGACCGCGCCTAATGCCATGCCGACAAAGGAGATGCTGACAATCCAGCCCAATTGCGCAGGCTCAAGCGACCAGTCTTTGCCCAGCTCGGGCAGGATGAACGACACCAGCCCGGTATCCATCGCGTCAAACAGCCAGCCGATACCGACCAGCACCAAAAGCCTGTAATGAAACTTGCTCGGCGGCAAGTTTTGAAGGCGGGTAAGGATATCCATCGTATTTCCTTTGCGTTGCTTGTTTTGCTCTTGCAGTTTAACGCAGAGCCGCTCCTTTTCAAGGCTTGCCGCTTTGCACGCATGGCAAACCTGATAACAAAAAGGTCGTCTGAAAACCCGAAATCCGTTTTCAGACGACCCGTCTTTATTTTTTCCAATAAGCCGGTGTCAGCAAAATCAACACCGTAAAAATCTCCAAGCGGCCCAGCAGCATCACGGCAGAACACAGCCATTTCTGCACATCGCTCAATACCGCATAGCTGCCCGCCGGTCCGACCTCGCCCAAGCCCGGGCCCGCATTGGTAATACACGCA
>NZ_JH164966.1:221747-230195 GCF_000227275.1 Neisseria sp. GT4A_CT1 | reverse complement strand
ACAATCGTCGTCATGAAATAAATCGAAATAAACGCCATCACCGTCAGCGCCATGCGGTCGGGAATCATGCGTCCGTTGACCTTGACCGTACGCACCGCTTTCGGGTGCAGCAGAATCATCATCTCGCGCAGGCTGAATTTGAACAAGACCAACGCCCGCACGTTTTTAATGCCGCCGCCCATAGAGCCGGAGCTTGCCAACAGGTTGGATAGGAAAAACATCCACAGCGACACGATCAGCGGCCATTGCGCGAAATCCGTGTTGGAAAAACCGCTTGCCAGCCCGATGGAGACAAAGTTGAAGCTGACAAAACGCAGCGAATCCCCAAAGGTTGCATAAAAATCCTTCTGCCACAGATACACCGCCGACATCAAAATACTGCCCGCCAGCAGCACCAGCAGTACGCGGCATTCCTCATCCTGCCAATAGGATTTGAGCGAACGCCGTGTCAGCGCCGTGAAATGCGTGGCAAAATTCACACCGCCCCAAAGCGTGAAAAACATGATCGCCCATTCGACGGTCAGCGAATCAAAATAAGCGATGCTGGCATCGTGTGTCGAAAAACCGCCCAGCGACACCGCCGACATCGCATGGCAAAGCGCGTCAAACCAGCTCATCCCCGCAAAATGCAGCGTCAGAAAAGCCGCCGCTGTCGTCATCGTATAGAAGAACCAAAGCTTTTTTGCCACCTGCGAAATGCGCGGCGCCATCTTGCTTTCTTTGTCCATTCCCGGAATTTCAGCCTTGAAGAGCTGCGTTCCGCCCACGCCCAGCATCGGCAGAATCGCGACCGCCAGCACGATGATACCCATGCCGCCCAGCCAGTTGAGCATATGCCGCCAAAAATTCACCGAAGGGGCCAGCGTGTCCAAGCTCGTCATGACCGTCGCGCCCGTCGTCGTCAGTCCGGACATCGCCTCAAAAAACGCATCGGTAAAACTGATGCCCGGGATGTGAATATAGATCGGCATCGCCGCCACCAGCGCAAACGCCAGCCACAACATTAAAACCAACGTAAACCCGTCGCGCGGGCGCAGCTCGCGGCGGAAATGGAAGGTCAGCAGCCAAACCGCGCAAGAGGTCAGCGTCGTTGCCAAAGCCGTGTAGGCAAACGCCGGAAATGCGTTGTCCAGAAAAAAATACGACATCAGCGTCGGTACTGCGAGCACCATGGAAAACAGCAGCCCCAGTCTGGACAAAACGTGGACAATAGGGAGGAATTTATACATATCAATCTTAAATAGGGGTCGTCTGAACGGCGTAACGGGCTTGAAGCTGCCGTCCAGATCCGCCTGCGAAATCCACATTCAAGCCGTCAAAAGCGATCGGGAAATTTTCAGACGACCTGTTTTACAGACCATCCTTAGCAGGCAGGTACAAAAAATCGGTCCGTAATTTTATCAAATTAGGCAAATGGCGTTATTGATATTTTACAGTCGGAAAAGGCAAGGGGTCGTCTGAAAACAGCGGCTTCAATCGACATAAACGGACGAAGTAGGGATAAAATGCCGATTGCTTTTTACGCCGTTGGGCTTTCAGACGACCTCTTTGCATACTATCCCGCCAGCCACAACGATACCGTATAAATCACCAGTCCGACCAGTCCGCCGACGAGCGTGCCGTTGATGCGGATATATTGCAAATCCTTGCCCACGCTCAATTCCAGTTTTTCCACCATCAGGCGGCTGTCCCAGCCTTTGACTTTGTCCGAGACGAACAAAGCGGCCTTATCTTTATAACGCATCACAAAATCCCGAACCAAAAGCGAGATCCGTACATCCGCCCGACGCATAAATTGCGGGTATGCCTGAGCTTGCGAACGCATATGGTTCAGCAGCTTTTCCAGTTGCGCTTGGCACAAAGAGTCTTGTTTTTCCACATCTTCCCGCGCCCAGTCCAGAATGCCGCGCCATAAGGTCATGATTTGACGTTGCAGGGCGGACGATTGCGCGAGCTGTTTTTTGAATTTGTCCAGACGGCGGTGCCACAGGCGCGAGGTGGTCAGGCGTTCGGTCAGTTCGTCGTATTGCACCAAGAATTGTCGGCGCAGCGCGTTGTCCTGCTTGTCCGCAGTTGCCAAATAGCCGTCTATCCATGCCAACGCTTTTTCTGCCGCCCAATCATCGACTTTCTCCACCAAGGTCGATTTCACCGCCGCTTTAAGCCTGTCCCAAGTTCCGGGATTGCCGCCTTCGATTTTCGCCGCCCATTCGCGCAGGTTCTGTTCCAACATTTCGCGGGTTTCCGGCGTTTTCAGCCAACGCCGAATCTGACGGAGCAGGCTTTCAAACGCTTTTTCGTGCATCCCTTGCGCTTTCAACAGCCGCAAACCGTCGGCAAGCGCGTTGCCGATTTGTCCGCCGCTGTAACGTTCTTCCAGCAGCATTGCCGTAAAACGCGCCGTCTGTTCCGGTTTGGCGATGGCAAGCAGGGTCGGAATCTGCTTGGAAAGCCAGGGTAGCCAGTGCGATTTCACGTCTTCGCCGTCCAGCCATTTCAATAATTTATCGCTGGGCTGCGCTTGATAAATACGCATGGCGATGGGTTTGCCCTGCAAAAAATTGTGTTCGATAAACCGCCCCAATTCATCGCCGATACGCGCCTGATTGCGCGGCAAAATCGCGGTATGGGGAATCGGCAGCCCGAGGGGTCGTCTGAAAAGCGCGGTTACGGCAAACCAGTCCGCCAGCGCACCCACCATCGCTGCTTCGGCAAATGCTTTGACAAATCCCAACCAAGGATATTGGCGTACATAAACGGTGGAGGCTGCAAACAGCCCGCACGCCGCAAGCAGCAAGCCCGTCGCCCAACGCCTGCTTTTCGCCAACTTTTTGCGCGCCTCATTTAAGCGGACTTGTTCCGAAAGGGTGTGCATTCCTTTTCCTTTTTTTGAAAATCGGGATTTTTGAGTGGGTGTGTTTGATCAATCGGATTATACGCCGTATTGCCTAATTTTTAATCATTGTATATTTTGATTGAGAATAGAATAAGTTAGCTGACTTTTCCACAGACTGCGCACACAAAGGCAAACACGGAATGTGACTAAACCGACAAACTGCCTATTTTTTAAGCATTGTATTTTTTTGTTTGATTATCAAAAGGTAATAGAACTTATTCACAAGCTGTTCACACCGTTCAGCAAAGAAATTGTGTATAGCGGGGAAAATGGGCAATTCAGGGGTAGGGCGTTTGGACGGATGATGTGGATGGTTTACAGTATTCCTTTCCGGACCGTATTCAGACGACCTTTACTTTGCCGTGTCGCGTTACTACAATCACTATTTTAATCCAATAAAACCAGCCCCAAGGAGCGCATTATGAACGCCTCGCAATTAATCAGCAGCCTGACCCAAACCGTCGGCGAAAAATACATCATCACCGACCCCGCGAAAACCGAACAATACCGCCAAGGCTACCGTTTCGGCGAGGGTAGGGCGTTGGCGGTGGTGCGCCCCGGAACCATTCTGGAAATGTGGAAAATTTTGCAGGCATGCGTCGAAGCGGACGTGATTGTGATTACGCAGGCGGCGAATACCGGTTTGACAGGCGGCTCGACCCCCGACGGCAACGATTACGACCGCGATATCGTGATTGTAAACACCATGCGGATGAACATCATCCAAACCATCAACAACAACGAACAAGTCGTCTGCCTGCCCGGCTCTACCCTGAACCAGCTCGAATTGCTGCTTAAACCTTTGGGGCGCGAACCGCATTCAGTCATCGGCTCTTCATGTATCGGAGCGTCCGTCTTGGGCGGCGTGTGCAACAACTCCGGCGGCGCGTTGGTGCAGCGCGGCCCGGCCTACACGGAAATGGCGCTGTTCGCCCAAATCAACGAAGAGGGCAAACTGGATCTGGTCAACCATTTGGGCATAGATTTGGGCGACACGCCCGAAGAAATCCTGACTAATCTTCAAGGCCATCACTATCAAAGAAAAGACATCACGCAAGATGCGGGCAAAGGACACGACCACGCCTATTGCGACCATGTGCGCCAAGTGGACGAGCCGACCGCCGCGCGTTTCAATGCCGACCCGGCGCGTCATTATGAAGCGTCCGGCTGCGCGGGCAAACTGATGGTATTCGCCGTCCGCTTGGACACTTTCCCGCAAGAGAAGCAAACCGCCGTGTTCTACATCGGCACCAACGACATCAACGAACTGACCGACATCCGCCGCGCCGCCTTGGGTGAATTTGAAAGCCTGCCTATTTCCGGCGAATACATCCACCGTCATGCTTTTGATATTGCCGACGTGTACGGCAAAGACACGTTCTACGTCATCAAAAAATTCGGTACACACCAACTGCCGAAATTATTTGATTTCAAAGCCAAAGTTGACCGATTCGGCAAAAAAGTCAGCTTTCTGCCCAAACATTTTTCCGACAAAGTCATGCAGTTCGTCAGCAAATACTTGCCTGACCACCTGCCCAAATCCATGCGCGATTACCGCGACAAATACGAACACCATCTGATTCTGAAAATGGGCGGAAAAGGCGTCGATGAAGCGCGCGCGTTCCTGAAAGAGTATTTTGCGCACCACGGCGGCGCGTTTTTCGAATGCAACGCCGAAGAAACCCAAGCTGCCATGCTGCACCGTTTTGCCGTCGCCTCCGCCGCCATCCGTTACCGCGCCGTGCATGATGATGAAGTGGAAGACTTGGTCGCGCTGGACATCGCCCTGCGCCGCGACGACCGCGACTGGTTTGAAAAACTGCCGTCGGAAATCGACAATAAAATCATCCACAAGCTCTACTACGGACATTTCATGTGCCACGTTTTCCATCAGGATTACATCATCAAAAAAGGCAACGACTGCATGGCATTGGAACACGAAATGCTTCATCTCTTAGACCAACGCGGCGCGCAGTATCCCGCCGAACACAACGTCGGCCATTTATACGAGGCCAAACCTGCGCTCAAGCAGTTCTACCGCAAACTCGACCCGACCAACAGCTTCAATCCGGGTATAGGCAAAACCAGTAAGAAGAAAAACTGGGCTGAGTGATAAGGTTGGGATTGTGTAAGTAAATGAAAGGTCGTCTGAAAACCAAATTGAGTCTTCAGACGACCGTTAATCTTATAATGATTCAACTTTTTAATATATTTTGATAGAATCATGACGTTAACTTTTTAAGGCATAAAAGAAAGGTATTTTATGAAACTTTACAAGATTTTTAAAAATCCTATGAATCAGTATGAGGCAGTCAAACAAGGCTGGTCTTGGCCTGCATTTTTCTTTGGGGCTATTTGGGCTTGTGTGAAAAAAATGTGGGGTTTGGGGATTGGAATATTTGTTACCTTTATTGTGTTAAATGTATTAGCTGGTCAGAATGAGATGTTGGGTGGCATAGTCGGCCTTCTTAGTTTAGGCGTTTATATAGTATTCGGAATGCAAGGTAATGCTTTGCGTGAAAAAAATCTGGTTAAACGCGGTTATGTAGAAGTACCTCAACTTATTAACGCTGCTAACCCTGAAGCTGCAATTGCCCAATATATTGCTGAATATGGTCATAAATAAAGCTTTTTGAGATTAAGGTCGTCTGAAAACAAACGTAGCGCATTTTATTCAAACGCTTAACCTGTTTTCAGACGACCTTTTTAAATTGAGTATCCAAAATATAAAATGCATCGACCAAAAATAAAAGCACCGATAAATCGGTGCTTTTTAAATTTGGCGCGGCGGACGGGGCTCGAACCCGCGACCCCCGGCGTGACAGGCCGGTACTCTAACCAACTGAGCTACCACCGCGCATCATTGTTTTGCAACAATGAAAGGAAAACTGGTGGGTGATGACGGAGTTGAACCGCCGACATTCTGCTTGTAAGGCAGACGCTCTACCAACTGAGCTAATCACCCGAGAACTCGGGATTAAACCAAAAAACCTCTATCAGGGCAAGCCGTTTGTTTCAAGATAAATATATTTATTTGAATATAAATAATAAATAAGTTTAGTATTATCTCAATCAAAAATCATATGCCCCAATTTATCGGCTTTAGTGTGCAGATATCGTTCGTTTTCCGCATTCTCGCCGACATGGAGCGGAATACGTTCGACAACATTGATGCCTGCATTTTTCAACGTCTGAATTTTTTCAGGATTGTTGGTCAACAGCTTGACAGCACGGATATTCAGATGGTCGTAGATTTGCTTGGCAAGCGTAAAGTCGCGTGCGTCAACGGGCAGTCCGAGCGCGAGGTTGGCTTCGACCGTATCCATCCCCTCGTCTTGAAGCTTATAGGCACGGATTTTGTTGATTAAGCCGATGCCGCGCCCTTCTTGACGCAGATAAACGATCACACCGCGCCCTTCTTGTTGAACCGCCTTCATCGCCGCCTCAAGCTGCGGGCCGCAGTCGCATTTTTTGGAGAACAGGGCATCTCCGGTCAAACATTCAGAATGGATGCGGGTCAGGACAGGGAGGTCGTCTGAAAAATCGCCCATCGTCAAAGCGATGTGTTCTTGCCCACTCAGTTCTTCAAAACCGTGCATAGTGAAGTCGCCCCATTCGGTAGGCAGGCGGCAAGAGGCGACGAATTTCAAGGTATTATTCATGCTCTTCTTCCTTGTCCTCGATGCCTGCCAATGCTTTCAGCGGCTCGGCAAGTGCCAACGCCAGCGCCGACCAATCTGTTTGGGCTGCGTCATCGGCTTGATCTTTATCGGTAAATTCAACGTGAACCACGCCCAAAACCGTTCCGTTTTGCGTTGCCACAGGGATGGACAACTGGCTTCCGCTGCCTTCGTTCCGACTGCCTTGGATTTCGTCCAGCAAAAGCCAATAAGCAATATCGTTGGCAATATTCATCCAACCGCTTTGCGCCGTACGGCAGGCAAGGTAAACCGTACCGTTTTCTTCATGAATAGCCAACAGATTTTCCAAAGGCTCGCCTTGCGCCGCGATACGAACCAGCCTTGCGTGCGGTTCGCCAGGAAGGTGAATGTAAACCGCCGCGCTTTTGACGGCTGTTGCACGGCTGAATACCGAATCCAAAGCCATGAAAACCTGTTTGAGCAAAGCTTCGTTTTCAGGCGTTTCTTCAATATGGTCTGCCAGCTTCCAACCGTCTTCCTCACGCCACAAAACCGAGCGGTCAATCGAAGCATTGCCCATATCCATCACCGTCTTTGCGGTCAGATAAGCAATACGGAGGTCGTCTGAAGACAGCTTCAAACCCTGTGTCTGTAAAAAATCCTGAATCAGTAAAACAGGCATGATGTTCCTCTTTGATATTAGTGTGTTCCGGCAGATAACCGATCTGCCATTATATCGGTCGGAATAAAGCAATTTCAAGCCAAAGGTTGTTTGCAGAGCAGGATACTTTGTGTATAATCCACAGTTTCATCGCGCGGACGTGGCGAAATTGGTAGACGCACCAGATTTAGGTTCTGGCGCCGAGAGGTGTGAGAGTTCGAGTCTCTCCGTCCGCACCATTATAATCATATGAAACATATACTTACGACATGCTGGGACAGTTATGGGATACAAAAAAGCCGTCATTTTAGACGGCTTTTTTATTTTTTATGGTTGGTGGTGTTTGGGGATTTAGGCTTCGATCAGGGCAGTTGGTCGTCTGAAAAGTCTGAGGTGGAAGTTGTTTGCCTTCTTCTCAATTCTTTATCCAAATCATCCTGATAGGTTTGCATTGCTGTGTCTAAATCCATCAATGCGTAAGCTATGAGGCGGATGATTGGGTTTTTGTAGTGGATATTTTCGGTAGCGGTAAAGAGGGTGCGGTTGGCGGATATGGCTTCTAATTCGGCTGTCCATGTGCCATGAAACAGTTGGTGTTCCATTTTAAAGGCGTAATAATCTGGTTCGCGTTTTTCTACGGTGATAAATCGGATGGTTATTTTGCCTGTTGTTTCGAGCCAAATTTCTTTGTCTTTTTCTTGGCTGACAATTTGTAAATTGTCCAAAGAAGAGCGGTATTGCCAATGTTGATTATCGGTAATGGTTTGGTAGACACGGTCTATCGGTGCATCGAATACGGTTGTTTTGCAAAGTCGGCGTGTTTGGGGGAGCATTAAGCCGATGAGATAGAGCAGGACAAGTAAACTAATGGGAAGTAAAACCAAATAAATCAGTATCTTCATTTCTACACCTGTTTGATGGAAAAGGTCGTCTGAAAATGGTTTTAGCGAAATTTGCTATGTCCGTTTTCAGACGACCTTTTTTGTTTTTACCGCATCAGCATCCTGAGCCGTTTAATTAATTTCAGGCTGCGGGACTTTGTGTTGGACGGCGTAAACGGCGGCTTGGACGCGGCTGCTGAGGTTGAGTTTGCGCAGTAGGTTTTGGACGTGGACTTTGACGGTGGATTCTGCCAAGTCCAGATGGCGGGCGATGACTTTGTTGCTGTGTCCGGCGGCGAGGTAGCCGAGGATTTCGAGTTCGCGCGGGGTGAGGGCTGAGACACGCAACAGGGGATAGGCAAGGCACAC
>NZ_JH164966.1:195697-221271 GCF_000227275.1 Neisseria sp. GT4A_CT1 | reverse complement strand
AAGATTTGTGCCAGTGCTTCGCGTCCGTTCATGACGGGCATGTCAAGGTCGAGTAAGACGACATCGGGTTTGAGCTGTTCCGCCATTTTGACGCCGGACAAACCGTCGGCAGCTTCTCCGATGACTTCGAAGTCGCTTTGACGGGAGAGCAGGGCTTTGATGCCGCTGCGGAAGAGTGTGTGGTCGTCAATGAGGATGATTTTAATAGTCATGGGTCGTTCTCTTGTGTTGCGGTAAGGTTAAGGTAACGGTTGTGCCTTGTTCGGGCTGGGATTGGATGTCTAGGTTGGCATTGATGCGGCGGGCGCGTTCTTGCATGATGCCGAGTCCGACATGTTCGCCGGAGAGTTTGTGCAGGTGTTGCAGGTTAAAGCCGATACCGTCGTCTTCGATGCTCAGGGTAAAGTTTTGTTGGTTGAGCATGCTGATTTTGACGTGTTGGGCTTTGGCGTGTTTGCGGATGTTGGACAGGCTTTCTTGCAGGATGAAGATGATTTGCAGCTGTTCGTCATCGTTTAATGTGCGGCCGTCGTCCTGCCATACTGTTTCGACATTGATTTTGGTTTGGCGTTTAAACCTGGACAGCAGGGTGGTTACGGCTTCCGGGAAGTCTTTGTTGCTGATTTTGGTTCGGAAATTCAGCAGGAGTTCGCGCACGTCTTCGTAACATTCTTGTACGCCGTCTTTGATGAAGCGGATGTTTTCTTCGGCTTGTTCTTTCTGGTCGGCATGGAACGCGCTTTCCAGCATTTGAACTTGAAGATTGAGGAAGGTCAATGCTTGGGCGATGCTGTCGTGCAAACCTTGGGCGATCAGGTTGCGCTCTTGGAGTACGGCAAGCAGGCGCCGCTCTTGTTCGAGACGGCTGCTGGCGATGGATACACCTAATTGACCGCATAATGTACGCAGGAGTTCGTTGTCGTTGTCGTTAAGTGTGGGGTCGTCTGAAAAATATAGGGTCAGGATGCCGAGTTCTTCTTCTTGATAGGTGATGGGGAAAACGACGGTATGTTTGAATAGGGGTGTTTCTTCTTCAGGTTGGGTTTGTTCGGTATCTGAATCTCTGTCTTCGGCTTCAGACAGTCCGATAGAGGCAATAAGATTTGTGTTTTTACGGTCGTTGTCTAAAAGGCGGATGCTGCCTGCGCTTGCGGAAACGGCAGGCAGGGTCCGTGCTAGGAATTCTTCTGCCGCTTCGCGCGGGGTTAGGGTTTGGTGCAGGTCTCGCGTGGTTTGGTAGAGCAGGGTCAGGTCACGGTTTTGACGGGCGAGGTCTTGGGTTTGTCTGGCGACTTGTCCTTCCAAATCGGTATAGAGGACTTTCAGACGACTGCTCATTTGATTGAAGCCTTTGCTGACTTGCGCAAACTCTTGAATCTGTTCGGTATCGATTTGTACGCCGAATCGGCCTTGGCTGATGGTTTCCACGCCGTCGCGCAGGGTTTCAAGCGGACGGATAATCCAAGCGTAGTGCCATACGATCATTAAACCTGCGGCGACAAAAATCATCAGCATCATCGCCATTTGGAAACGGCGCAGCCATAAGGTGTTTTTTTCGTTGGCGTTTTCCTAATGCCTGCAAGAACAATTCGTATATTGCCGGCAAAGACGGTAGAGTTCGATCTGCGTCGGTCTGCGGTAACGTTTCAGCGCGGGTTGGATGTTTGACTTCCAGTCGATTAAGAGCATGGATTGGATCAGGCCATAGGCCGGCGGTGTTTCCGAAGGCATCAGGGGATAGATGGCATCGCTTTGGGTGATGCGCAGGAGTGTTCCTTCAAATTCGCGCAATTGGTTGTCGATTTGCGCTTGCGGGGTGCGTTCGCTTGCCATATAAGCCAAACGGTAAACCTGCATTCTCAAGCTTGCGGCATCATCAATGACGGTGGCTGCGTTTTCCAGCCTCAGCGATAAAATCAGGGTCAGGATGACGGACAATAAAGCCGAACCAACCCATAAGACAGTCAGCAGTTTTAATCGTGAGGACAGGCTCAGGCCGCCTGAAAATAGGGTTCGTAAGCTCATGGAATAAAGGAAGGGCGTTTTGTTGCCAAATGTTATAAACATATCATCCTTTAGGCGGGGAAACAACCTGTCCGAAGGGGAATTTGGTGTGAATAAGGCGATATGCGCTTTAATGTAAAATCGTGTTATGATAAAATTCACTTTATATGAATTTTATCGCGGGCAACCGTCTTTTCAGACGACCTGGGATGATGTGCCGATTTCGCAGGGAATCGGTAGGAACATAACACCTATGAATTAAAAACATAAGAATCAGCCGATTAACAGTATGGGCACACAAAACCAGCGACTTCACAAAGGACTACCAAAATGAAAACCTTCGCATTGATATTGGCCGGCGGGCAGGGAGAGCGAATGGGAGGGACGGATAAAGGATTAGTATTGTGGCGTGACAAACCTTTGATTGATCATGTTATTGAAGCGTTGCGTCCACAAGTTGAACACATTGCTATCAGCGCCAACCGGAATTTGGAAGAATATGCTCGCCGTAGTGCGCATATTTTTGCCGATTCGCGCCAATGGCAGCATTTGGGACCGCTGGCGGCTCTGTGTACGGCTGCCAATGATTTGCAGATTGCGGCGGCGGATTGGCTGCTGGTGGTGCCGTGCAATATGCCTGTGCTGCCGTCTGATTTGGTGGCGAAATTTGAAACGGTTTCCAAGCGCACGCCTTTGTGCAATGCGTTTTATGTGGAAACACCGGTCACGCCGCATTACAACGTAATGTATATCCGTCCGCAAATCCTGCAAAGCACCGTCCCGTATTTGTATTCAGGGATGAAAACCTTGAGCGGCTGGCTGCATCAGCAACGGGCGAGATCGGTGCATTTTGGTTCGGAACATGTTTTTTTCAGCTGCAATACGCAGGAAGATTTACGGGGGCCGCTTTAAGCTTTAAGCATTACACTTCGGTTTTTATAGTGGATTAACTTTAAACCAGTACGGCGTTGCCTAGCCTTAGCTCAAAGAGAACGATTCTCTAAGATGCTGAAGCACCAAGTGAATCGGTTCCGTACTATCTGTACTGTCTGTGGCTTCGTCGCCTTGTCCTGATTTAAAGTTAATCCACTATACACAGAAAACCGTGTGTCCGTACAAACAAAAAGGTCGTCTGAAATTTTCAGACGACCTTTTGTCATTTGCTTTATTGGGGGATGTATTGTTTCAGCAGTTCGCGGAACTGCGCGCCGGTTTCCGGATGTTTCAAGCCGTAGGCGACAGTGGCTTCGAGATAACCCAATTTGCTGCCGCAGTCGTAGCGTTTGCCGTCGAAGGCATGGGCGAGGACGAACTCGTGATCCAACAGGCGGGCAATGCCGTCGGTCAGTTGGATTTCGTTGCCCGCACCGCGCGGCAGGTTTTCCAGAAGGCTGAAAATGCGCGGGGTCAGGATGTAGCGGCCGACAACGGCAAGGTTGGACGGCGCTTCTTCGGGTTTCGGTTTTTCGACGATATTGGTAATTCTTTGAAAGCTTTTCAGTTTTTTCACTTCAACAATACCGTACGAGCCGGTTTGCGACGGATCGACGGTTTCCACGCCTAAAACGCTTTTGCCGCTTTGATTGTAGATATCGACCATTTGCTTCAGCGCGCCTTTGGGCGCGTCAATTAAGTCGTCGGCAAGAATGACGGCGAAGGGTTCGTCGCCCACTGCGGCGCGGGCGCACAATACGGCGTGTCCCAAGCCTAAAGCCTCGGCCTGGCGGATGTAAAGACAGGTAATGTTGGAAGGCAGGATGTCTTTGACGTGTTCCAGCAGTTTGTCTTTTTGACGCATTTCCAGCTCGGTTTCCAGCTCGTAGGCTTTGTCGAAATGGTCTTCGATGCTGCGTTTGTTGCGGCCGGTGATGAACACCATTTCGGTACAGCCTGCTTCTACTGCTTCTTCTACCGCATATTGAATCAACGGTTTGTCGACGATAGGCAGCATTTCTTTTGGGCTGGCTTTAGTAGCGGGCAGAAAGCGCGTACCCATACCGGCTACGGGGAAGACGGCTTTTTTAATCGGTTTCATTCAGTTTCCTTCTATTTGATTGTCGAATCGAAAATTCAGACGACCTCGGTTGTCTAGGTTTGACTTGGTTGCCACATTGTCGGCGGCAAAAAGGTAAGGCATTTAAAAGGCGTTCAACAGAATTAGAGTGTTCATTCCCCGATAAGTTGCCAAATTGATTGAGAACAGAATCAACGATTTGGACAGTCGGGAAGTTGGCTCGGTCACATCCTTGAGTATTTTTAATAAATGCTTAATCCAGCATCGCCAAAAGCTCTTCCTCACTCAAAACTGCCACACCCAAGGCATTGGCTTTTTCCAGCTTGCTGCCGGCAGCTTCTCCGGCGACAACGTAGTCGGTTTTTTTGGACACGCTGCCGGAAACTTTGCCGCCTGCGGCTTCGATCAAAGCTTGGGCTTGGTCGCGCTTGAGGGTGGGCAGGGTGCCGGTTAGCACAAAGGTTTTGCCCGCTACGGCTTCGTTTAGGTCGTCTGAAACCGTTGCTTCTTGGTTTTCAGACGACGTTTGGGCGAAGAAGGTTTTCAGGTTTTCGAGCAGGGCGGCGTTTTGTGTTTCGCTGCGCCATGCTTGCCAGTCGGCGGGGAGGGCTTTGTCGGTTTGCAGACCTTCTATGCTTTTACCGGCGAGTTCCCATAAGGCTTGGGCTTTGTTTTCGCTGATTTTGAAACCGGGCAGGCGGGCAATCCAGCGTTGCGGCTCGGCGTGGCGGGCGGGTGGGATGGTAACGGCTTGGGTTTGCGGGGCAACGCCTGCGGCGAGCAGCTCGTCTATCATCGCCTGCTGCGCGTCTTGGGCGAAGAAGTGGGCAATGGAGTGGGCGACGACGGTGCCGATGTCGGGCAGGCAGGCGAGGATGGGTTCGGGTGCGCGGCGGACGTGTTCCAACGAGCCGAATGCCTGCGCCAGCGTTTTGGCGGTGCGTTCGCCGACGTGGCGGATGCCGAGCGCGAACAGGAAGCGGGCGAGTTCGGGCGTTTTGCTGGCTTCTATGCCTGCGAGGATGTTTTCCGCCCACTTGGTCGGCTGTTTTTTGCCGGTTTGGGTGTTGGATTCAGACAGGTCGCCTGAAACCGTTTCTGTGTCGCCGTTTTCGTTTTCAGACGACGCTTTATCTGCCGTTTCCTTCATTTTTTGCAAGGTCGGGATGTCGAGGCGGTAGAGGTCGGCAAAATGGCGGACGAGGTTTTGGGCGACAAGTTGCTCGATTTGTTTTTGACCGAGTCCGTCGATGTCCATCGCTTTGCGCGAGGCGAAGTGGATTAAGCCCTGCGCGCGTTGCGCCTGACAAAGCATACCGCCGCTGCATCGGGCGACGGCTTCGCCTTCTTCGCGTTCGATTTCGCTGCGGCAGATGGGGCAATGGGTCGGCAGGTGGTAGGGCTTGTGGAGCGGAACAGATTGGGTTTGATTGGTAGACGGTGTTTCGGCAAAGAGGTCGTCTTGTTGGTATTTGAGGCCGTCTGAAACGTTGGAAACGGCGGTTTCCTGCATCGGGCGGCGTTCGAAAATCACGCGCACGACTTCGGGAATCACGTCTCCGGCGCGGCGCACGACGACGGTATCGCCGACGCGCACGTCTTTGCGCGATACTTCGTCCTGATTGTGCAGGGTGGCGTTGGTTACGGTTACGCCGCCGACGAATACGGGTTGCAGGCGGGCGACGGGGGTAACGGCGCCGGTGCGCCCGATTTGCACATCTATGGCTTCGACGATGGTCAGGGCTTCTTCGGCGGGAAATTTGTGGGCAATCGCCCAGCGCGGCGCGCGGGAGATGAAGCCGAGTTCGCGTTGTTGCGCCAAGCTGTTGACTTTGACCACCATGCCGTCGATTTCGTAGGGTAGGGAGGGGCGTTTTTGCTGCATTTGTTCGTAAAACGCCAATACTTCGCCGATATTTTTGAAACAGCCGAAATTGCCGTTAGGCAGGCTGAAGCCGAGTTCTTGGAAATAGGCGAGTTCTTGGATGTGTTCTTCCGCGACGAAACCGCCTTGCTGGCGGGCAATCGAGTAGGGGAAAAAGTGCAGTTTGCGTTGCGCGGTGATGCGCGAATCAAGTTGGCGCAGGCTGCCGGCGGCGGCATTGCGCGGATTGGCAAAGGGTTTTTGCCCGTTTTCGGTTTGTCTTTTATTGAGGGCGGTAAAGTCGGCTTTGAGCATCAGCACTTCGCCGCGGACTTCGATGAATTCGGGCGGATTATCGCCGTGCAGCCGCAGGGGGATGTTGGCGACGGTTTTGACGTTTTGGGTAACGTCTTCGCCTATCGTGCCGTCGCCGCGTGTCGCAGCCTGCACCAATACGCCGTCGCGGTAGAGCAGGCTGATGGCGAGGCCGTCGAATTTGGGTTCGATAACGTATTCGGGATTGCCGCCGTCCAAACCGTCGCGCACGCGTTGGTCGAAAGCGTACATTTCGGCATGGTCGAACACGCCGTTTTCATCTTGCGGGGAAAAGGCGTTGGTCAGCGACAGCATCGGCACTTCGTGGCGCACTTCGGCAAATCCCGCCAAAGGCTCGCCGCCGACGCGCTGGGTCGGACTGTCGGGCAGTTTGAGCTCGGGATGGTTTCGTTCCAACGCTTCGAGTTCGCGGAATAGTTTGTCGTATTCGGCATCGGGTACGCTGGGTGCGTCGAGGGTGTAGTATTCGTAGGCGTAGCGGTTGAGGAGGTCGGTGAGGTGGCGGATGTGTTGTGCGGTCGGGTTCATGGAGGAAGGTTTTCAGACGACCTTTGTCTGATATAGCGGATTAACTTTAAACCAGTACGGCGTTGCCTCGCCTTGCCGTACTATCTGTACTGTCTGCGGCTTCGTCGCCTTGTCCTGATTTAAATTTAATCCACTATACATGATGGGACGGGCAAAGGTCGTCTGAAAAATGATAGGTTGAAAACAGTTGGATTTTACCCGAAAAAAAGCGGATATGCCGTAACGACATATCCGCTTTGATTGCATTCAATTTTAGGAGAACAGGCGCAGGGCTTGTTTGCTGCCGGGTTTGATGCCGACTTTGAGCATTTCTTCCTGACGCGCCAAGACGTAATTGCGAATGTCTTTGAGCCATTGGGTAGAAACTTCCTCCATTTTGTCGTTGACCAAATCCAAGCCCAACTGACCGGAGAGGCGTACCGCCAAGTCCATGAAGAGGTCGAAGGTTTTTTCGCCGGCGGGCGCATGCGGGATGTCGAGCAGCATGCTGAAGCCTTTGTAGGACTGGTTGTCCAAAAGGGCGTTGGTAAAAGCATCGCCTGTGAGGCTATGGATGGCAAACATCGGGCTGCCGGTTTGTCCGGTGTAGTGGAATGCGCCGTCTTCGCCCAATACGAAGCCGAGGTTTTCAACAGAAGCGCGCAGTTCGACGCCGCTGATGTTGCTGTGTGAAACCAAGTGGATGGCGATGGTTTGATCGACGCGGGCGCAGAAGGTGTCCAATGCCTGCGCGACTTCGGTAAACGCTGCCAAATCGGTGTGGAGGACTTTGCCGCCCATCAGTTGGGCGAAGGTGTCAACCTGTTGGTTGAACTGTTGCAATTCTTCTTGGGTTGCCAAACCGTTGCGGCTGACTGCTTGCAGGCCGACGACGAAACCTTGGTAATAAACGCTCGGAATCGGTTCGGCAACTTGGAAGCGGTCGTCCATGGTGCAGCCGATGATTTGGAAACGGTGGCGGTTGGACAGGCGGGGCAGGGCGTGCAGCTCTTGCGCTTCGGAGAGGGCGATGTAGGCGAGGTAGTCGAAGCGCGGGTCAAACCACGGCAATTCGACTTGAGACAATTCGTCCAAGCTGACCAAAGGTTGGTTGGCGGCGGACGGCAGGTTGACCGGCTCGTCGCTGGCGGCTTGGGTGGTGATTTCGTTGTTCAGGCCGATGACGGTATGCTGTACCGGCTCGTCGGTAAAGTCGTCTTCAATCGCCAACTCGACATCGGTTTTGATGGCGGAAGGTTTGGCGAGTTTGGCTTTGGCGGCGAAGATTTCGTCTTGTTCTTGCAGATTGCGCAGCGCGGCTTCTTGGGCTTTGTTCGCTTTTTTGACGAACAGGCCTTTGCCGCCGGATTCTTTGCCGTCGCGCACATGGCTGGTTTTACTGTTCAGTAGCGCGTCTTTGTCGGAGTGGCCGAACTGCTCGCGCACCTGTTTGCGGTATTGGTTTTCTTGGTACATATTGTAGGCGATGACGGCAAGGATGACTGCCAAGCCTAAGACGATGAAAATCATGGGTAATCACTTTTTTGTAAGAGCGGCATTCCGTCTTCGTTGCCCGGGGTGGTTTGCCTTTGGGCGTATGCGGAATCGTATTGCCGCGAGTAAGTTCGTCGGAGTCGGACACGGATTGTCCCGTATGGATGCTCGATTATAACGAAAATAAACTTTTCTGACAGCAAATGCCGAGAATGATAGCCCAAAATCGGGCCAGGTCGTCTGAAAAATGCTATATGGCATTTTTGAGCGATTAACGGACAACCGGAAAACCTGCCGCCTGCAATCTTTGCCAGTCGAAAAAGTGGCCGGGGTCGGTTTTGCGGTCGGGTGCGATGTCCTGATGACCGGTAACGGCGGTGATGGGGTAATGCCCGACCAACGCTTGCAGCAAGGTTTCCAGCGTTTGATATTGCGCTTCGGCAAACGGCTCGAAATCGCAGCCTTCCAATTCGATACCGACCGAAAATGCGTTGCACTTTTCGCGTCCGCGAAACGACGACACGCCTGCGTGGTACGCCATATCGTTGCAAGAAACGAACTGCACCGCCTCGCCCTCGCGGGTGATCAGAAAATGGCTGGAAACGCGCAAGGTGTGGATGACGCTGAAAAACGGATGTTCGTTGGGGTCGATGCGGTTGGTAAACAGCTTTTCCACCGCGCCCGTTCCATATTCGAAAGGCGGCAGCGAAATATTGTGTAAAACCACCAGCGACACGGCTTCTGATTCTGCCCGCGGCTCGAAGTTCGGAGAAAACGCGCGGCGCGCAGGCTGCCACCAGCCTTGTTGCCAGCCAATGTCTTGGCATTCGGACGGAAGATTCATATTCAGACGACCCTTTATTTCAGACGACCACTGAGGCGGAAAAAACGTACGTCGGGCGGGCGCGCAGGGAAGAAGGCGCGCATTTCGGTTATACTGTCGCACGACGTTCACAAATCAAAAATCCTACCATGCTGAAAAAAATGTTGAAATGGTTTGCGGTATTTTTTGTTGCCGTTGCCGCCGTGTTCGCCGCCTTGCTGTTCGTTCCCAAAGACAACGGCAAAGCATACCGTATCAAAATTGCCAAAAACCAAGGCATTTCTTCCGTCAGCCGTACGCTTGCCGAAGACGGAGTCGTTTACAACCGCCATGTGCTGGTCGCAGCCGCCTACCTGATAGGCGCACACAACAAACTCAACGCCGGCTCGTACCGCCTCCCTTCCAGCATTTCCGCATGGGGCATTTTACAGAAAATCCGCAACGGCAGACCCGATGCCGTTACCGTTCAAATCGTCGAAGGTTCGCGTTTTGCCACCATGCGTAAAATCATCGATAACACGCCCGACATCGAACACAAAACACGCGGCTGGAGCGATGCGGAACTCATGCAGGCGATTGCCCCCGACGCGCTCAGCAGCAATCCCGAAGGCCAGTTCTTCCCCGACAGCTACGAAATCGACGCAGGCAGCAGCGATTTGCAAATCTACCAAACCGCTTATCAAACCATGCAACGTCGTCTGAACGACGCTTGGGAAGATCGCCAAAGCGGATTGCCCTACAAAAATCCGTATGAAATGCTGATTATGGCGAGCCTGATTGAAAAAGAAACCGCCCACGAAGACGACCGCGCCCATGTTGCTTCCGTATTCGTCAACCGCCTCAACATCGGCATGCGCCTGCAGACTGACCCGACCGTGATTTACGGCATGGGCAGCGCGTACAAAGGCAAAATCCGAAAAGCCGACCTCCAGCGCGATACGCCGTATAACACCTACACCCGCAGCGGCTTAACCCCGACCCCCATCGCCCTGCCGAGCAAAGCTGCTCTTGAAGCCGCCGCGCATCCGTCGAATGAAAAATACCTCTATTTCGTCTCCAAAATGGACGGTACCGGCTTGAGCCAGTTCAGCCATAATCTGGAAGAACACAACGCCGCCGTACGCAAATATATTTTGAAAAATAAGCCGAACTAAGCTTCAAAAGCATAAAGGTCGTCTGAAAACTAGAAAACCGGTTTTCAGACGACCTTTTGTCTTAGGACGATTTAGAACAGATTATTCCTGTTTATCTTTATCAAGTTATTTTATAGTGGATTAACTTTAAACCAGTACGGCGTTGCCTCGCCTTGCCGTACTATCTGTACTGTCTGCAGCTTCGTCGCCTTGTCCTAATTTAAATTTAATCCACTATATTTTCATTGCTACTGCAAAATAAAAAGCGGTCTGAAACCTTATTTGGTTTACAGACCGCTTTTATTATTTATGCCTTATCGGGTAGGCGGTTTGGCGTATCCGTCATCGGCGGGAAAGGCTTGAGGTTCATTTCTGCTGCGGTTTGGGTCGTACAGTTCGAAAATTGCAGTGCCGATTACACCCGTATTGCGGATGGAGCCATTATCCGAGTTGGCGGCATAAGAGTCGCGGGGGCTGCTAAAGACAAACGACGCCACCGCGCTGCTGCTTTTGCGGAAACCTTCGATTTCTAAAGAATCATGAGGGTACAAGACATAACCGTCGGCGTATTTGCTGGCCGATTTGCCTGAAATCACATCCAAACCATCAACGCTGGCTACGATTTCCAAGGTTTTGTTGCTGTTGTTTTGATAGACCAAACGGTATGCCTGTCCGTCCGTACCGCGCAGATAGTAGTTGCCTTTGTCACGGAATATCGGCAGCAGGCTGCCATCGTCACCGCGTACAGACAATTCCACTTTGCCTGAAGCTAAAGCAATCGAATTGACGCTGCGGCCGCGATAATCTTTGGAAGAGTAGTTTAATACGCTTTGCGCCAAAGGTTCCTGACTGACACGGCGCAAATCTACAGAATGAACAGGAGATTCCACCTCATCGCCCCAACCCGTTCCTAATTTCTCTGCCGCTTGCGCACTTTGGCTCGGTACGGCTGAATTGGTGGCAGCCGGTGCTTCAACTGCTTGATGTGATTGTGAACAGGCTGCTAAAACGGCAGTCAGCAACATCGGCAGCCATAATTTAAATTTCATTTGAGGCATAATCGCTCCTACGATAAATTGGATGATGGATAAACAACCTGAAATTACATAATAAAACTTACCGTATCATTATTATTTTTTCTAAATAACAAGGACAATACAGCAAAAGAGTTACCCATAATCTATACATTTACTTCAAATGGGTAAGAAACAGTATTACATCATACTTTGTAGATTTATACGTCTAAAGCGCTTATCAAAGAACTTTTCTCATTGGAGCATTGTCAATAAACAGGATAAATAAGGGTAAAACCGTCGGTCAGGCCGTCTGAAAGTCATCTTCAAGACTTTATTTATGATTCTAAAGAGTTTTATAGTGGATTAAATTTAAATCAGGACAAGGCGACGAAGCCGCAGACAGTACAGATAGTACGGCAAGGCAAGGCAACGCCGTACTGGTTTAAAGTTAATCCACTATAAATAGTGTATTGTCGACTTCAATGATGAAGATTTGTTGAGAGATACCGTATTGTTATGGATGGCAATTTTGACGGCACACTAGAAGATGCTTCTATCGAAGGATAAAATGACGATGAAAATTAAAGTAGCTATGCTGGGTATTACCGGCTTGATATTGTCCGGCTGCTTTTTCGCCAATGACGAAATCAAGTTGGATGATATTGGGAATTTCAAAATTACAGTCAATGAAGCTAAGGATTATAGGCAGGTTCATTTGACAGGTTTAGTAGGCAATAGCGCAATGGGCATTTCAGATATAAAGACAACTTCCCGCAATGATGAGCTGAATATTACTTTATTTCAAAAATTGGCGGATTCAAAATATTCAGGAAGGCTAGATAAAGAAATTGCTCTTGAACGCAATATTAAAAAGATTACTTATGGTTCTAAACACGAGATTATCTGGCAGGAGTAAATCGGTTTTATTCGGTATCTCTATTGCTTTTCAATAATACTGTTTAGCGGTTTAAACACAAAGAAAAAGGTCGTCTGAAATTAAAGTTTCAGACGACCTTTGTGCTTGGAGGGTATCGACAATAAAAGCGCGGTCAAATTTTAAAGCATTTTTGTAAATGGCTTTCAAAGTCTGACGGATTGCTTTCATCCAATACAGATACCCAATCTATCCTCAAACCTCGGCGGTTTGTATCAAGCAATATTGTTGGGTTGTTTATATAACTCAGAACGGAATATCGTCGTCGATGTCCTCGACAGGGGCTGCCGGTGCGGCGGGAGCTTGGCGGCGGGGGGCGGCAGGGGGTTCTTGGTTTTGCGGGGCGGCTTGGTATTGTTGCTGCGGCGCTTGTTGTTGGTAGCCGCCTTGGCTGTAACCGCCGTCGTCGTAAGGTGCGCCGCCGCTGTTATCGTTGCGGCCGCCGAGCATTTTCATTTCATTGGCGATAATGTCGTATGCGGTGCGTTCGATGCCATCTTTGCCTTGGTATTTACGGCTTTGGATGCGGCCTTCCAGATAAACTTGGCTGCCTTTTTTCAGATATTGTCCGGCGATTTCGGCGAGACGGCGGTACATGGTGATGTTGTGCCACTCGGTGCGTTCTACGCGCTGACCGTTGCGGTCGTTCCATGTTTCGCTGGTGGCAACGCTGAAATTGCAGACGGCTTCGCCGTTGGGCATATAGCGGACTTCGGGGTCGCGACCGAGACGGCCGATAAGGATGACTTTGTTCAATGACATTTTTTAAACTCCTGTGATGATGTTTTCGGCGGCCTCTTGGTCAAATCCTTTTTGCAACGCCTTGATGTAAATGGTTTGTTTGTCTGCGCTGAAGGTAATGCTTTCGACGCCTTCGACTTGGGACAATGCTTGGTAGAGCGAATCGTGTTTTTCCTGCCATACGGGGCTGACGGGATAGCTGAGGTTTTTGACGGGTTTCGGCGCGGGGGCGAGTACGGCGATGACCAGCCACAACAGCATCAATACGCTGCAAAAGGTGAAAACGCCTGCAAAGCCGTATTGTTGAAACAGCCATCCGCCGCTTGCGCCGCCTACAAACAGCCCGACGGACTGCATGGTATTGTAAACTCCCATCGCCGTGCCTTTCAAATCGGCCGGTGCAATCTTAGACACCATGGACGGCAGGCTGGCTTCCAATACGTTGAAGCCGATAAAGTAAACAACCAGATAGGCGGTAATCAGCCAAATCGAGTGCATGCCGAACAATAAGCCGATTTGCGCCGCTGCGATGCAGGCGATGCCGAGGATGAAGACTTGTTTGAGCTTGTTGCGGGTTTCGCCAATGATGATGAGGGGGATCATAATCACCAGCCCTGCGATGGTTGAGGGCAGATAGACTTTCCAATGCTGGATTTTTTCCAAACCGAGCTGCGTCATGGCAAAAGGCAGGGCAGTGAATAACGCCATTTGTGCGGCGTGCAGCGCGAAAATGCCGAAATCCAGGTTGAGAAGCTGGCGGTCGCGGAGGACTTCGCCCATGCGTGAGGGTTGCGCCTGTGTGTCTTCGTGCAGCTTCGACACTTCGGGGGCGGGAGTCATCCAAGCGACAACACCTATGCTGATGACGGTCAGGATGCCGGTCAGCATAAACAATCCGGGAACGCCGATTATGTCGGCAATCATCGGGGCGACCACCAGGCTGACGGAAAAGGTCAAACCTATGCTCAAACCTATCATCGCCATCGCGCGGGTACGCACGCCGTCCCGGGTCAAGTCGGCAAGCAGCGCGGTTACTGCGGCGCTGACTGCGCCCGCCCCTTGAATGGCGCGCGCGGCAACCAGCATGGGCAATGAGTTAGCGGCAGCGGCGAGAAAACTACCGGCGGCAAAGACAATCAGTCCGACATAAATGGTTTTTTTGCGCCCAAATTTATCGGAGGCGATGCCCAAAGGCAGTTGCAGCAAAGCCTGTGTCAGCCCGTAGATACCCATTGCCAGACCGACCAAGGTTTTGTTGTTTTCCGCGCCGGGCAATGAGGCGGCATATAAGGACAAAACGGGGAGAACCAAGAACATCCCCAACATACGCAGTGCGTAAACGCCGGAGAGGGTGGTGCTGGCACGCCATTCGTGCGGAAACATTTGGATGCGGGTGTCTTTTGCCATAAACGGTTTTTCAGACGACCCGGTAGGATTTTGAGGTCGTCTGAAATTTTAAAATTATCAGATGTGCGGATTATACAGGATTCAAAAGGGTTTGCATTTGCACGGGCCGCAGCCGTTTATACCCCGCGGTCAGCCCCACTGCCAACGGTTGCGCCATGCGCCTAAGACGGCGTTGGGGTATTTGTTGCTGCCCAGGCTGCCGTTGAAGCGCGCCAAAGCGCGGACGATGTTGCCTTTTTCGATATTGTTGTAGTGGCGCAGGATGGTGCAGCCGTAGCGCAGGTTGGTACGGATGTCGAACAGGTTGTGCGAAGGTTTGCCAATATAGTTTTTCCAAAACGGCATGACCTGCATCAGCCCGCGCGCGCCCACGCCGCTGATGGCGTATTGGCGGAACGCGCTTTCGACTTCGATCAACCCTAAAATCACTTGGGTATTCAGCCCCGCGCGGCTGCTTTCGTATTGGATGTTGACCAGCAGGCGGCGGCGTTCGGCGGCCTCGGGAACGTAGCGGGCAAGGCGGGAGGACATCGCCGCCAGCCAGCGTTCACCTTCGTTTGGATCGGCGAACACGAGGCGTGGCGGATTGACATTGTTGATGGAGCTGCGCATCACTGAAGCGACATCGTCGGCAAGCGTTTCTTCGCGTTGCGCGCCGGCGAGTGCGGCTGCAGGACTGAGCAGCAATGCGCCGCCAGCCAGTAAAAAGCGGCGGCGGGACGGGGATTCGGGCGTGAGGATCAGGTTTTCCGTTTTCATGTGTACTGTCATTCGTTTAGTCGGTTTAAAGGTCGTCTGAAAACCCTATTTTTGTTTTCAGACGACCTTTTGACGTTTGCAAAACGGGTATTATAAGAATATCTCCGTGCGGAATCAAAGGTGGCGTACATCATTGATGAGCAGATTGACTTGAAACAGACAATGCGTGATACATCAATACGGTGCAATATTGCGGCGGTTTAAAGTTGATCTGCGATATTGTCAATCAACGGCGGGACAGAGTAACATTAGAGCTTCGTTTATCCACCGGTATCCCTTCATGACCACTACGCCCACCAATGTCCTGGCATCCGTCGATTTAGGTTCCAACAGCTTCCGCCTCCAAGTTTGCGAAAACAACAACGGACAACTGAAAGTCATCGATTCCTTCAAACAAATGGTGCGTTTTGCCGCCGGTTTGGACGAACATAAAAACCTCGACGAAGCATCCCAAGAGCGTGCCTTGGACTGTTTGGCAAAATTCGGCGAACGGCTGCGCGGGTTCAGGCCCGAACAAGTGCGCGTCGTGGCGACCAATACCTTCCGCGTAGCAAAAAATATCGCCCAATTCCTACCCAAAGCCGAAGCCGCACTGGGCTTCCCCATCGAAATCATCGCAGGCCGTGAAGAAGCCCGCCTCATTTACACCGGCGTCGTCCACACCCTGCCGCCCAACGGCGACAAAATGCTCGTCATCGACATCGGCGGCGGCTCAACCGAATTTGTCATCGGCTCCGACCTCCAGCCGCTCGCCACCGAAAGCCTGCCTTTAGGCTGCGTCACTTACAGCCTGCGTTTCTTCCAAAACAAAATCACCGCCAAAGACTTCCAAGCCGCCATCTCCGCCGCCCGCAACGAAATCCAGCGCATCAGCAAACTCATGAAGCGTACAGGTTGGGATTTCGCCATCGGCACCTCCGGCTCCGCCAAATCCATCCGCGACCTCATCGCCGCCGAGCTGCCCCAAGAAGCCGACATCACCTACAAAGGCATGCGCTACCTCGCCGACCGTATTATTGAAGCCGGTTCCGTCAAAAAAGCCAAATTTGAAAGCCTCAAGCCCGAACGTGTGGAAGTGTTCGCCGGCGGACTGGCCGTCATGATGGCAGCGTTTGAAGAACTTGACCTCACCAAAATGACCGTTACCGAAGCCGCCCTACGCGACGGCGTATTCTACGATCTGATTGGACGCGGTTTGAACGAAGACATGCGCGATCAGACGACCGCCGAGTTCCAAAACCGCTACCACGTCAGCCTCAACCAAGCCAAACGCGTTGCCGAAACCGCGCAAGCCTTTATGGACAGCCTGTGCCACGCCAAAAACGTAACCGTCCAAGACCTTGCCCAATGGCAACAATACCTCGGCTGGGCAGGCAGACTGCACGAAATCGGACTCGACATCGCCCACACCGGCTACCACAAACACTCCGCCTACATCCTCGAAAACGCCGATATGCCCGGCTTCTCCCGAAAAGAACAAACCATACTCGCGCAACTGGTCATCGGACACCGCGGCGACATGAAAAAAATGGCGGACATCGTCGGCAGCAGCGAAATGCTTTGGTACGCCGTCCTCTCCCTGCGCCTCGCCGCACTTTTCTGCCGCGCCCGCCTGCCTTTGGATCTGCCGCCGCAAACCCAACTGCGCGCCGACGAAACCGGCAAAGGCTTCATCCTGCGCATCAGCCAAAACTGGCTCGAGCAACACCCCCTAATCGCCGCCGCGCTCGACTACGAAAGCGCGCAATGGCAAAAGATCGATATGCCTTTCAACGTGCACGCCCCAATAGGGTTAGAAAATGGTAAAAAGGTCGTCTAGAAAATTAGATTCAGACGACCTTTTTGTTATTTGCAGGGATGTAGTGATTTGAGATAAGGATTCTGAATCCAAATATTTTTTAATATTTGAAACAGGTCGATAATGGCTGACCCATCAGATATTTTATTAATGGGTATGGTTTGGGATGAAGCATGGGCTTTCCCCAATAAATCACTCAAATATAATGCTCTAACACATCGATAGTGTTCCCTATTTAAGATTAAGCAAGTAAAAAACGTTTACCGTTTGCTGCTAAAATGTGTCTTATATTTAAAGCACCGGTATGTCCGCTTCCTCATTTCCATTCATTCGATTGAAATTTCTCCCATGCTCCGTTTCGCTCTATTCGCCGATATCCATGGCAAATTCTTATTTCCTTTTAAGCTGGTACATCACTACCAGCAAATTACAGGCAAAAGCATAGATTTGATTCTCCAATGTGGTGATATGGGTGCTTTTCCCAGTAAAGATTGTATGGATAAAGCCACCTTGCGTCATGCTGCAAAAGATCGCAATGAATTGGGATTTATGGACGATTTTGTGCAACCGAATCCTCAAATCGCCCGATTCCTCGATAAACTTAATATCGATATGCTTTGCGTACGCGGCAATCATGAAGATCATGGTTTTTTAGACGAATTAGAACGGCAAAGCGAGCAGGCTGTTTTTACCATTGATGCTTATGAGCGCGTTTGGGTACTCAAAACGGGGGAGCCGTTTGTGTTTCAAAAAGGAGGAGAATCGCTGGAAATAATCGGCATCGGCCGTATTGGCGATAGAAAACAACGACCTCATGGCTAATTTATCCAAGAATATGAACGTCAAAATCTGCGCCGTTTGGTTAAAGATTGCCTGAAAAACAAACATGACCCTGATGTGCTGATTACGCATGATAAGTTTGGTGACAGCCAGCGCGGTTATGGCTCTGTTGAAATTGCAGAAGTGATGGATAAGCTTGCTTTTGCCTACCATTTTTACGGACATACTGGAGAAGCATATCAGCAAAATTTGGCAGACAACGGCATTACACAGTCGGTAAAAATTAAAGAATTGGAATTTGACGGAGAGGGTAAGTTGTCGGAGGGGTGTATGTTGATTTTGGAAGTAGAGCAGCAGAAGGGTGACAAGCATTTTACGCTTTCACCTGTACCATTAAACGAGATTATCCATTTTATGCGGGATACTTGGCGATATTACTGATGTAAAAGGGGCGGATAAGGAAATCCGTCCTTTTATTTTGGTTGATTGTTTTAGATAATTCGAACCCTTAATGATATTTGATTTGGAACCGCTGTAAGAAATGGTAACGGCAAAGGTAGTAGAGGCATTATCGGCTAATGGGCTGCTTAATAGTGCTCGGAATGAATGGCAAACAACTTACTAAATCAATATTTGTTTTCAGGCTGTCTTTTTAATACAATCCGTCCATGCTTTTCAAAGCGATTAGCGGCGGCTCTGCGTGTTTAACGGCAGGCAGAACTGTGCGGGCGGCGTGCCGATTCCGTATCCTGCGCTACGAAAGTGGCGGAAAGCAGAAAACCAAAGGCAAAAGCGTGTTTCGTCTAGTGGGAAAGACGGCGGGCATAGGGTCCACAAACATGGGTTCGAATCCCATAGCACAAAGCCGATGGAAAGTGTTTAGCTCACTCGGTAGAGCATCAGAATTTTATTCTGACGGTAGCGGGTTCGATTCCCGCAACACAAGCATTTGAATTAGCTCATTGGGTAGAGCAAAGGACTCATAATCCTTGTGTAACAGGTTCGACTCCTGTATTCAAAACCAAGCCTGTCGGGGCTTTATCCGACACTATCCTTTCACGATAGAAAATGGTTTGTAAAACCGACATTTATTGGTCTCAAAAACCAAAAACGCAGTACCGCAACCTGCTGCTGCCGCTTTCTGCGCGGCGCGGCGTCGGACGGTATTTCAGGCAGCCTGCACCATTGGGGTCGTCTGAAACCTATCCGCCGCCACACCGCAAAGACAACGGGCAAGGCTTGCGGCCCGGCTGACGCAAAGGCGGGCACGATACCGGCGCACGGCAAAACGGTTTAGGCAAGATGTGAAACCCAAGCCCTGCGCTGCTTTCATGCTCCCCGATGTACACACGGGTCCGCCGCCTCTGGCTGTTGCACAAGCGGCAGCGGCAGGTTGCCCCTATTTCTTCGGGTTGCCGTTTTCAGGCGGCCTGAAACGGGGTTTGGGGCAACGGAAATGTCCAAGCCCAATCCATTTTAAAAAGGAAACGTCATGTTCAAAAATTTCGTCGTCAAACCCACCGAACGCCTTATCGTTCTGCTGGACGGCAGCCTGCACACCGTTCTCAATGCGGGGAAACACACTATTTGGCATTGGGGCAAGGAAATTGAAACACACAAACAGGACGCGACCGTGCTGCATGTGCAGTGGAACGGCATCGGCAGTTTGTTGAAAATCGCTTCGGAACGCAAAAAGGCGGAAAAATTCCTGCAAATTGTCCATAACCCTGCCGGACACAATACACTGGTATGGCACGATGAAATGCCCGTATTTACCATGACCGACAATACGGACTATTGGGCGTTTTTCCGTCCTGAAAAAGGCGAATTGAATACGCTCACATTGGCGCACAACGAATACTGGCTGCCTGAAAACGTGCAGGAAACGCTGCTGTTGCGCAACCAAGTACCGTCAAACTGCGAGAAATTTGTCGTGGAACAACACGAACGCCTGCTTATCCGCATCAACGGGCGTTTGCAGCGCGTGCTGGGCGAAGGGCGGTATCTGCTGCAAAGCAAGGCAAGAGCGAAAAATAACGAAATCGAAATCGAACGGCAACACACAGCCAACACAATGTATCATCAATGGGAAGACGCGCAGAAATGGGCGAAAGAGCAGCCTGAAAATCCGCAATGGCTGGTACTGGAAAGCCCTGTGGGACAAAACACGTTGGCGTGGCATCAGGATTTTGGCGCAAAGGTCGTGGCAAGCGGCGAACACGCAGCGTTTTGGCTGCCTGAAAATGGCGAAATTGAAACGCACACGCAGCCGAAAACCGAATACTGGCTGCCCGAAAATGTGCAGGCTGCTTTGCTGACACACGCCACGTTGGACAAACCCCTGCAAAAATATACCGTTAAAGCCAACGAACGCCTGCTGATTACCGAGCGCAACCGCCTGATGCGCGTGCTGGGCGAAGGTGATTATGTGCTGCTGTTGGGCGAGGAACATAAAGCCCTGTTTGCCGATACAGGCATACCCGTTTACGAAAACACGGCGCAACTGGCGCAATGGGCGGCGCAAAATCCCGAACTCGCAGCGGCGCATTGGCAGCGCGTGGAAGCCGGTGAAAACGAATTGCTGCTGTGGTCGCAAAACGGCAAGCTGCAAAACCTGATCCGCCCCAAAGAAGCAGCGTGGTTCTGGCGCGAAGCGGCTCAGCCGTATGAAATCCAACGTATTGATTTATCTAAAGGTTTGGCAATCGATACGGATACAGTGAAGCAGTTGCAGAACATCAATTTCGGCGGCCATCCTGTGTTTAAAAATGCAGTGCACACGGTAAACGTACCCGAACACCATCAGGGCTTGGTCTATATCGACAACGTGCAGCAACCGCCTCTGATGCAGGGTCGTTACCACTATTGGCTGGTAAACCAAACGGTCGGCAGCCAAGTGGCGGATTTGCGTTTGCAGACTTGCGAAGTATCGGGGCAGGAGCTGCTGACTGAAGATAAGGTTACCGTACGCGCCAATGTGGTATGCAACTACCGGATTACGGACGCACCCAAATGGTTTGCCCAGCATCAATCGCCCGAAGAATATCTCTACCGCGAATTGCAGTTTGCCATCCGCGCGCTCATCGGCAGTAAAAGTATGGACACACTGTTGGAGGACAAACAGGGCTTGGATACGGAACTGACCGCACTTATCCGCGCCAAAGTACCGCAGGGCGCGGAAATCGACAGCGCAGGCGTGAAAGACATTATCTTGCCGGGCGAAATCCGCAGCATCTTAACGCGCGTAGTGGAAGCCGAAAAATCCGCCCAAGCCAACAACATCCGCCGCCGCGAGGAAACCGCCGCCACACGCTCGTTGCTGAACACCGCGCGCGTGATGGAGGAAAACCCGACCGCCCTACGTCTGAAAGAATTGGAAACATTGGAAAAAGTTACCGAGAAAATCGACAAGATTTCGGTATACGGCGGATTGGACGGCGTGTTGAAAGGCTTGATTAATATTCAGCAGCCGAAATAGGATTTTTGGCCGCCTGAACACGCCGCACGGCAGAAAAGCAGCCTGTACTTGGAAATTTGGAAGTGCAGGCTGCTTTTTTGGATAAAGTGTATGAGGTCTTTGCAATAATATAAGTTACTAAATTTTTATGCTCAATATCATTTCCAAAATGAAAAACCTTTCTGATTTTTCCTACTTTTTACTCAATATCAGAAAGGTTTTAGTTAATTGAAAATTTTTTGGCGTACTCTTAGGTGCCAAATTTCGTTAATAGACCATTTTTGCAAAGGTCTCTGTAAGTGGCTTTCTCAAATATGAGCTTTTCTGACATTGCAGTAATAGATTGCGAAGTAGGATTTATTGAACATTCAATAAAAAATATGTTTCTTTAAATAGCCTGATTCAATCAGTGGGAAAACATCAGACAGCGGGGAAATCAATTTAACATCTGCGTGATGAATCATTACGTGTTCATTTTGGTTTAATTCATTCTTATATCTTCTGTACAAATTTTTATCATTATCGAAAAACCAAACTAAAGCATATATCTTCCCATGAATATTTTTTGATTCATGATATAACTTTCTAAATTTAACTCTATTTCCTTCTTTATTCAATCTTTCAAAGCTATTGCTTTGCTTGGATTTCGACCCTTCTTCTCCAATTAATTTACTTTCCAATGCTTTGGCATGGGCTAATCTTGAAACATCACTATCATTTTTACCTGAACGAAAATTCATATTTCCTCCGGCTATTGCCGTAGTTAAGAAAAATAAACCTAACAGAGCTATGAGCATTTTCTGCCATTTCGTTTTGTCGGTTTTAAAAATGAGGATTCCCATAATAATGCTCCTTTCTGAGAGGTCGTCTGAAAAATCATTTTCAGACGACCTGAACTTTATTGTGGCAAGACAAAATTGTCTAACGTCAGTCCCGCATCGCGCAAGCTTTGTACGTATTGCTCAAACACGGTTTGATAATCGTCCGACTGTATCACAGCGGAAAACATCGGCTGCTGAGGATGCTCGCCCTCGGGCAGTTCGATTAGCACGGCTTTGCCTCCCAAGTCGGCACAGGTCGTCTGAAAACGGGGAAGGGCAGAGTAAGGTTGCGGCGTGGCAGTAAGGTGGAGTTCGTAATACATGGTTTCAGACGACCTTAATGTTCTAGGTTGTTTCGTTTATTTGTTTCGGTAGGCCGGATTGCAGGAAATCGGACATTTCGCGATAAAACGCCATAACAATTTGCATTTTTTGCTGGTCCGGTTCGCTTGTTTGAGGTCGAATGTTTATTTCATCTATCAATTCGCGTAACGGGCGGCGTTTGGTGGGATTGGCTTCGTCCAATATAAAATACAGAATTCCCCCGTCTTGTATCAACCTGCGGTGGGCATCCATTATATGACTGTTAAAAAATAAATTTTGAATCAGATTGGTGCGTTGTTCATCATTTTGTGGAGGTTTAGCGGTCTCAGGAAGCAACACGGTTTTGTTACAAACGCAGGATTGAGGTTGTTTGAGCGCAAAAACGGGCAGGTAAAACATCATCAACATTGCCTTCAGAATGTCGCAGAAATGCTCTTCAGCCTCGTCATCGCCCTGTTGCAGGCAAGCGGGCAGTTGGCAGGTTTGAAGGGTAAAGTCCCATTCGCTGCAACCTGTAGGCAAACCCAGTTCCAGATCCAAATAAAAATGACCATCCAGTTCGATAAAATGCCATGGCGTTCGGTTGGCGCGTACGCGCGGCAGATGCAGATAGGGATTACGGCAAATCCTTAGGTACAGGCGGATCAGATGGGCAATATTACCGCAATAAGCAGGGTTGAGTTGACGTACGCGGTTAATGCGGACGCTCTTTTCTTTTGGACGGAAGGAGCAGGGCGGTTGTTTGGTTTTCATTAGAATGGTTGGGTGGTTTTTGTCGTAGCCAGGTGTGTTTAAATTAGTTTGGTGTAAGGGGTGTGTAGAACGCACGCCCACGGTTTTGCTGTTTAGACGACTTCTTCTATGTCAGCCACCTTAATCCTTCTGGTTAAGGAGGTTTCTACGTTACAACAAACTGTATGCAAGCAGAAACATGGGTAGCAAGGAAGAACGTTCCTATAACACAATTTGATATACCTAATTCTGAATTGGATAAGTTAGATATTAAAAAATTCTCATCTGCTGATTTGGAATGGGGAGATTTTGTAACAAAAGGTCGAAAGGGCACTTTAAACCATAACCATGATTCGGTAAGTGGTCCGATGTTGGCAAATCCAAGTGATGCTAAAAGAGGAAAAGCACATAAAGCTATAGGTTTGCAGTTTGTTATTTTACAGAAAAAAGCATTCAATTTATTTAATCGGTTTAAAAAAGTTAATCAAACTGGTAAAAATTGCTCTTAATCTGCCATAAGGAAAAAAATGTTTGATGATTTTAAAGATAATATGATATTCACTGATAATGAAACTGGTGATAGAGTTATTTTTCATAGAAAAACTTGGTTGTATATAATATTTGGGATACTAACCCATTATTTAAGATATACCGATGATTATGCGGAAAAGATAATAAATGAATCTTTTTTATGTTCTAAGGAAGAGTTAAATTTTCATTCGGTTGGTATGCTATGTCATGATGAAGAGTATCATTGGGCAATGTTGTTGGTACATGGGGACAATTATTGGAATCATGGTTTTAATATTGAGCTGCCAGATGATTACTATGACTGGATGGATAGTTATATAAAAAATAATAATTTAAAGTTAAATATATGTGATTAATTGGGGCAATTAGTAAGATTGGCTCAAGACCTAACAAAAGGATAAGCAGGCAATATAAAAACGATCTATGGTTGATTAGGAGATATTTATGATTAAAGTTATAGACTTAAGAAGTGAATATAGTACAAATCCAATATTTGTGAATTTCAATAGACAAGCTTATGCTATTCCGACGTTATATGTTAAATCGCTTCCTAAATTTGACTCTAAAAAAATCAATACCTGTTTGATTATTTTGCATCCGCATAACAATTTCCCAGAAAAACCGAATATACAAGGGTTTGCAGATTTCTATCTGTATTTTAATTTTGATAAGTATTTTGCGTCTTCTGATACTGAGAAAAAAATGATGCAATTACAAGCAGTCCATCAAGGAATGTTGGGTATTGCAGTTGAGCAGGGCTGGAATACGGAACCGTTTGAAATAGCATATCAAGCCTGTTTGGACGCTGATCTTGTCTTAAATACTCAAATTAAAAAACGTAAAATGAGTCCGAATAGAAAGCAATATTTGTCCATATTTGCGCATTGTGATCTCTATCATTTTAAAATTACTTGGACAGTATCTGATAAAAAAGGAACAATCCTTCAAAGGGGACCTCTATTTTCAGAAGAACCTTCTTTCTTGGCTATGGGCTATCGGTTGAATTTTCATTGGATAGATGACGAACATTTTATTGTCGAGTCCAATTACAAAGGACTGATTTCAGATACTTGGGAAGTTGATATTTTGAATGGGACTGTCCTAGTAACTAGCAAATTGTAGCCTGCATAAATCAACAATTACAACAAAGGCCTAAATGATGATTAAAGAAATTAGCTTACCTCTCGAAGATTACACAAAATATAAAAACATTAGCAAAGGAATGTTTGCTATATCAGAACTATATTTGGTATCTCTACCAAAATTTGATTCAAAAAAAGTTTTTAAATGTAATATTTTTTTGTGTGAGGATCGACAATTTCCAATTAAAGCGAAAATACCAGGTTTTGCTATATCGTACCAATTTTTTGATTTTAAAAAATATCTTTCTTTAAATGAGGAAGATAGAAAGCTCATGGTATTACAAGTTATTCATCAGGGAATGCTGGATATTGCTGCTGATTACAATTGGGATACAAAACCGTTGGAAGAAGCTTACCAAAGTTGCTTGACTTCCGATCTAACTTTTAAAAAACAAATCAAAAAGCGCAAGCTAAGTCCGAACAGAAAACAATATCTGTCTTTATGGGCATATTGCGATCAACACCACTTTAAAATCACTTGGACAGTATCTGATAAAAAGGGGGAAATAGTTAAGCAGGGTACATTGCTGACAGAACAACCATCTTATATCGACATATTGCGTAGCTTGAATTTCCATTGGGTAGACGACGAACATTTTATTGTTGAGTCCAAATACAAAGGATTGATTTCAGATACTTGGGAAGTTGATATTTCGAATAGTGCTGTCCTAGCAACTTGCTGGTTTTAGCCTGTGTGAGACTTCCAATTTTGACGTGGCGTGTGTCGGGATACATGCAGCGGTTCCTGCTTTTCAGACGACCTCAATCCTTAAAGTGAAATTATGATTAACGAAATTTGTTTATACTGTCAAAACGATGAAAGGGCTTCTGAATTTAATCAAGAAACCTTTGCTATTCCGGAGCTTTATCTCGTTTCAATACCTAAGTTTGATTCCAAAAAGGTGATTAAATGTAATATTTTCTTATGGGAGAATGGTCCATTTCCGCCCAAAGAAA
>NZ_JH164966.1:190664-195322 GCF_000227275.1 Neisseria sp. GT4A_CT1 | reverse complement strand
CTGATTTAACATTTAAAAAGCAAATAAAAAAGCGGAAACTTAGCCCCAATAGGAAACAATATCTTTCCTTATGGGCGTATTGTGATCTTTACCATTTTAAAATTAGTTGGACAGTATCTGATAAAAAAGGGGAAATAGTTAAGCAGGGTACGTTGCTGACAGAGCAACCATCTTATATCGATATATGGTGTAGCTTGAATTTCCGTTGGATAGATGACGAACATTTTATTGTTGAGTCCAATTACAAAGGATTGATTTCAGATACTTGGGAAGTTGATATTTCGAATGGTGCTGTCCTAGCAACTTGCTGGTTTTAGCTTGTGTGAAACTTCTAATTTTGACGAGACGTGTGTCGGGATACATGCAGCGGCTCCTGCTTTTCAGACGACCTCAATCCTTTTCGAGGTCGTCTGAAATATTTGTCCTTAAATAATCTCATTTTCGGCGGCGACGCATGGCTGTTGTCTGCCGAAGTTGATTTGGACTAGGGTTAGGGCTTGAATCAATTAATATTTGTAATCTTGGCGGAAGTAGAAGATATTTTGACAAAAGCTTGGATAAGAAATTTAGAAAATTATGAAAATAACTTTAGATAACTGGGACGGTTCTTCTTGTAAAGAAGAAATTTATCATGTTAATTATTCAGTAAAACTCTTAGGCATTTTAGAAAGATTGGATAATAAAAAACATACTCTTGTAAATTTAGTTTTATTAGAAGAAAACTATTTGATGATTGGTGGAGGAAATGGAAAATATGTTATAACAGGTGAAGAAAATGGCATAGTTTTTAATTTATTAAACCCCAGTGAAGGAAGTACCTTAAAAATAGAATTAAATACGGGAGGACAAATTGGCTTATTTGAGTCTAAATATATTCTATCTAAAGAAATGGCATTCAAATGTGCTGTAAAATGTTTTACTATAGGATGTATTCCACAAAATGATTTAGATTTTGTCTGGGAAAAGTACTAAGGTTTAGTTTTAATAACTTTTTATCAAGCCTGTAGTTTGTCTAAAATTCCTCAATAACTCTGTAGGTATGAGGAGCACACGCACGTGGTTTCTTTTCAGATAAAACCAATACCTTCCTTAAGGTCGTCTGGAATATTTTTTCAGTAAACTTATTACTAATTAACAAGCCAGTTGATATAAATCGGTCGTCTGAAACCAACTTTCATGAGAACGATTCTATATAAACTTTCTCACTTTGGTTACCTTCAGTAAAAAATTCGTGTATTGCCAATGTAGTAGGTGTCTGAAAGGAGATAGGAAGTCTTACGTAGAATAATTACTTTTTAAAATTTAGGAGTTTAAATTAATGTTACCTAAAGAATTAACAGCTAAAATTTTACTAGAAAGTGTTTTAGAATGTACGGATTTTATAGCAAATGAAGTGTCGAACTTATACAATGCGGTAATAGAGAAATTAAAGCAAGATGATGAAATATTCTTTATGAATTTTGTTGAAGATGAGCATAAAAAAGATGATTATTATGGATATGTCTATAACAAAACGAATAGAAAAATCTACGAATACGCCTTTCATGATGATAAGTTAATGAAAAATAGGAAGTTATCTCTTGTCGAAAAGAAAATTGAAGAGTTGACAACAAAAGATATTCTTGAGTTGCCTATAATCAATTTGTTGTGATGTTTAAATATAATATATGAACGCTGTTGGAACTCTGACAGTACAGGCTATCCTGACGGCAGTTATGAAACCTTCGAATAAAACCGTCTCAACCTGTTGTTTGCTGTTAAAATCACCTACGACTAGACTCACCGCCGAACTGAGCTCACCAAGTTTGGAGGGTTTGGTTTTGTTTTTGTTAATTTATTTTTTCTTAGAACTTGTATCCTTTTAGACAAGTAATCTTTGGGGGCATGTGGTATAGCGATCTGTGTATAAGGACTAAATCTATCAATCCGTCTTGAATCAATAAGGTCGACTGAAAATCTACTTCGAACCCCATCAAGCATTTATAATCCGTCTTTTCAGACGACCTTTTGAACATTCGTTCTCTCAATAAAATTGACCTTATGAAACCCAAATTTATCACTCTGGACGGCATAGACGGCGCGGGCAAATCGACCAATCTTGCCGTTATCCGCCAATGGTTCGAATCCCACAACCTTCCCGTATTGTTCACCCGCGAGCCGGGCGGTACGCCTGTCGGCGAGGCTTTGCGCGAAATTTTGTTGAACCCTGAAACCAAGGCGGGATTGCGCGCGGAGACGTTGATGATGTTTGCCGCGCGGCAGCAGCATCTTGAAGACGTTATCCTGCCTGCGCTGGCAGACGGCATTCATGTCGTTTCCGACCGTTTTACCGATGCGACTTTCGCCTATCAGGGCGGAGGGCGCGGCGTGCCTCTGCAAGATATTGAAATGCTGGAAAATTGGGTACAGGGCGGGTTTGGTCCTGATTTGACGTTGCTGCTGGACGTGCCGCTGGAAGTGTCGATGGCGCGTATCGGGCAGACGCGCGAGAAGGACCGTTTCGAGCAGGAGCAGGCAGATTTTTTCACCCGCGTGCGTGCTGTTTATCTCGAACGCGCCGCCGCGCATCCCGAACGCTACGCGCTTATCGACGGCAACCGGAGTTTGGAGGAGGTGAGGGCGGATATCGAACATGCGCTGGCGCGCAGTTTCGGTATGGATGTTTAAAACCGAATGAAGGTCGTGAAAGGATACGTTTTTGCTTTGAGGTTATTTGTTTCAGATGAAAATAGCGGTATGCGCCGCATTGGGAACATGGTAAAATTACACGCTATTACAAAATAGGTTTATTTGTTAATAAATAAGCCGCTTTGTAATGCCAAACGTCCCGAAACCAACGTTTCAGACGACCTCGTCTCAACATCTCTCTCGCAACAGGATCGAAAAATGGAAAACTCATTAAAAGAAGCCGCACTGAAATTTCACGAATTCCCCGTGCCGGGTAAAGTCTCCGTTACCCCCACCAAATCGCTGGCCACGTCCAAAGACTTGGCTTTGGCGTACTCGCCGGGCGTTGCGGCTCCTTGTATGGAAATCCATGCCGATCCGCAAAATGCGTACAAATATACCGCCAAAGGCAACTTGGTCGCCGTGATTTCCAACGGTACCGCCGTTTTGGGCTTGGGCAACATCGGCGCGTTGGCGGGCAAACCTGTGATGGAAGGCAAAGGCGTATTGTTTAAAAAATTCGCCGGTGTGGACGTATTCGACATCGAAATCGATGAAAAAGACCCGCAAAAATTAGTGGACATCATCGCTGCTTTAGAGCCGACCTTCGGCGGCATCAATCTCGAGGACATCAAAGCGCCTGAGTGCTTCTACATCGAACGCGAATTGCGCAAACGCTGCAAAATCCCCGTATTCCACGACGACCAACACGGTACCGCCATCATCACCGCCGCCGCCGTATTGAATGCCCTGCGCTATACCGGCCGTAAAATCGAAGAAGCGACCTTGGTTTGCTCCGGCGCGGGTGCGGCTGCGATTGCCTGCTTGAACCAACTGCTCGATTTGGGTCTGAAACGTGAAAACGTTACCGTTTGCGACTCCAAAGGCGTGATTTACAAAACCCGCGAAGACAAAGACCGCATGGACGAGTCCAAACAGTTCTACGCCATTGAAGACAACGGTCAACGCGTGCTTGCCGATGCCGTCAAAGGCAAAGACATCTTCTTGGGCCTCTCCGGTGCGAACCTGCTGACGCCTGAAATGCTGAACACCATGAACGCCAAGCCTATCGTGTTCGCCATGGCAAACCCGAATCCGGAAATCCTGCCGCCATTGGCAAAAGAAACCCGTCCGGACGTGGTCATCGGTACTGGTCGTTCCGATTTCCCGAATCAAGTGAACAACGTATTGTGCTTCCCGTTCATCTTCCGCGGAGCGTTGGACGTCGGCGCGACGACCATCAATGAAGAAATGAAACGCGCCTGCGTCTATGCTTTGGCGGATTTGGCGAAAGAAGAGGTAACTGAAGAAGTGGTTGCCGCTTACGGTAAGAAATTCGAATTCGGTGCGGAATACCTGATTCCGACCCCGTTCGACTCCCGCCTGCTGCCGCGTGTTGCTTCGGCTGCCGCCAAAGCTGCGATGGAAAGCGGCGTGGCAACCCGTCCGATTGCAGACTTGGAAGCCTACGCTGCCAAACTGAGCGAGTGGAAACTGTAATCCGGTTTTAATTTGAATGTGATGTAGAAAAGGTCGTCTGAAAACTGAACTGGCCCCCAAATCTTGGACACTCATAAAAGCCTTTTCAGGCGCTCTGTGCAAGCTGGGTTCTGTATGCGACAGGACTCAGCTTTTTCAATTTCAAACTGCAACGCTCCCGGTTGTAGTAATCCATATAGTCATCTATCTGCTTCATCAATTCATCTACCGTCAATTCACCTGCATTATAGAAACACTCCGTCTTCAACACCGCAAAGAAGCTTTCCATCGGCGCATTGTCCCAACAGTTCGCCTTTCGCGACATGCTTTGAACCATGGAATGCTCCGCAAGCAATTCCCTATACCCCGCCGTACGGTACAGCACGCCTTGGTCCGAATGCAGCATCGTTCCTTTATCAGTCAGACGGGGTGCGGCTTTTTCGAGCATTTCCTTCACCATTTCGCTGTCGGCTCTGCGGCTCATGGCGTAGGCGACGATTTCGCGGTTGAAC
>NZ_JH164966.1:184326-190072 GCF_000227275.1 Neisseria sp. GT4A_CT1 | reverse complement strand
TTTTTGGATTGGGGATGTTCGAGTGCGCCGATACCGCCTTCTTGATAGGCGCGTATCCATCGTCTCAGGTGGGTTCGGGAAATGCCGTAGTGGTCTGCGGTACGCTGTTGGCTGCGTATATGCAGGTAGTGGAGTACGGCTTGGTATTTGAAGTGTAATGTATATTTGCTCATAAAAAAACTGCACCTTGTGAGTTGGAGGGGATGTCCAACTTTTGGGGTGCAGTTCAAACTTTCAGACGACCTTTTTGTTTGGGTAAACGTCCTCCCGCTTTAAACCGCGTCGGTCAGCGATGAGAACACTTCAAAATAAGTCGGGAAGGTTTTATGGGTGCATTTCGGGTCGTTGATAACGACGGGTACGCCCAACAGGGAAACCAGTGAGAAACACATCGCCATGCGGTGGTCGTCGTAAGTGTCGATGACTGCGTCGGGCTTCAGTGTTTCAGGCGTGGTAATGTGAATCGCTTCGGCTTCTTCGACGACTTCCGCGCCGAGTTTGCGCAACTCGTTTGCCATTGCGGCGATGCGGTCGGTTTCTTTGACGCGCCATGAACCGATGTTGCGAAGCGTGCAGGTTTGTCCGGTGGCAAGTGCGACGATGGCGAGGGTCATGGCGGCATCGGGGATATGGTTTGCATCCAAATCAAAGGCTTGGACGGCACGTTCTTTCGGACGCGAGACTTCGACGAAGTTTTCGCCCCAAACCACGTCCGCACCGATTTTTTCCAGCTCGCGGGCAAAGGCGACATCGCCCTGTATGCTGTTTGCGCCGATACCGGTAACGCGGATGGGCGTGGCGGCAATCAAGCCGGCAGCGAGGAAATAGGACGCGCTGGAGGCATCGCCTTCGACATATAAATGGTCGGGCGCGTGGTAGCAGGCATCGGCGGGGATTTTGAAGACGCGGTAGTCTTCATTGGCAACCTGTACGCCGAATTGCGCCATCAGTTTCAAAGTGATGTCGATATAGGGCTTGGAAATCAACTCGCCGACCATACGGATTTCAAATGCCTGCCCGGTCAGCGGCAACGCCATCAAGAGGGCGGTCAGAAACTGGCTGGACACATTGCCTTTAATCGGAATCACACGCTCGCCGCGGTCTTGGCGTTCGCCGATATGAAGTGGCGGATAGTGTTCGTTGCCGAGATATTCGACATCGGCGCCGGCAATCCGCAGCGCATCGACCAAATCGCCGATAGGACGTTCGTGCATACGCGCAACGCCATGCAGATGATAATCGCCGCCCAAAACGGCAAGCGCGGCGGTCAGCGGACGGAACGCCGTTCCCGCGTTGCCTAAAAACAAATCGGCAGTGCGGTTTGGAAATTGTCCGCCTGTGCCGCGCACTTTCAGACGACCCTCGGCAAGATATTCGATTTCAACGCCGAGTTTATCGAGCGCTTCCAACATACGGTCGGTATCGTCGGATTTGAGCAGGGAATGAATTTCGCAAGTATTGTCGGACAAAGCGGCGAGCAGCAGGGTGCGGTTGCTGATGCTTTTGGAGCCGGGCAGGGCTACGGTGGCAGGTTTGAGCGAGGCGGCGGGGAGGCGGATGGATTCGGTCATGATGGTCGTTTGGGAAGCGGAAACAGAAAACGGCATTATACGGCAGGGAGGGGTCGTCTGAAAAACGTGGTAGCTGTAATTCAATGAATGATAGGCTGTAATCAGATAAACACGGCAAGGTGCATCTGAATGGTTTGTTGACGCATTCAACCTTGCCAACTGCGCCGCTGTCCACTCGTTCCGTCCGTGTAGATCTCAGAATGAATTTCTAAGTGTGGAATAAAACAAACTGGATTCCCATCAACTGGGAATCCGGTTTTTCTTTTGATGATTGGATTTTCAGACGACCTTTGGGGTCGTCTGAAACCTTATCCATACCCTTTACCTTTGCTTATTCAAGCTCTTATAGACTAGCTGTCAGATAAATACGGCTCGACGCTTTCCTTCAATATCTCGATCAATTCTTCGTCCATATAGCGGTAATCGTCAGGAATATCCAAAACAATGATTTCCTTATGCTGCAAAGCGCGAGGAAACTCTGCCGATAGACGGTTTTTATGTTTTTGTTCCATCACAAAAACCTTATCCGCCCATGTGATGTCGTTGATGGAAACGGTGTGCCGTGCGTTAGGGCTTGTGCCTGCGGAACGAGTCTGTACATTCGGATAACGTCGGAATACCGCTTCAGCGGTGGGGCTGCGCCATTGGTTGCGGCTGCAAATAAAAAGTGCGTTCATAGAAATTAAAAAAGGCGGAAAAAGATCCGCCTTGTGAAAATCATCTCGATGGAGTCGAAATGTGTTTTTAAGTTAATCAAACCATTCGGCTTCAAATTCATGCTGCCTGAAGGGATAAACAAAGCCCAGTTTTTGCGCGCGTTTGACTTTATTCCTGCGGAAATACATCAAATCCCACTTTTTCTCGGGCTTGCCCTCAGAAGGGTCTTTACCGTGTACGCGATGGCTGGGTCGTTTTGCCTGATGCCGCCGCCATGCACGGCTGCGACTGTGGTCTAAATTGTCCATTATCTGCTTTCTAACTTTGTTTCGGAAATCGGGTTCAGCAGCCGCGATTTTTTATGTGTTCAATTATTCAGCAAGAAAAAGGAAAATCGGATTGTAGCCAAATTAGCTTGACAATACAAGCATTTGACTGTCGTTGTGAAACAGGTCGTCTGAAATACGAGACACCATTTACTTCTGCTTATCCAACGCCTCTTCATCCAGCGATTTCAACCATTCCAGCTTTTCGCCGATTTTGATTTCCAGCCCGCGCGGGACGGGTTGGTAGAAATCCGGTTCGTCCAAGCCGTCGGGCATATAGCTTTCGCCGGCGGCGTAGGCGTTTGGTTCGTCGTGGGCATAGCGGTATTCGCGTCCGTAGCCCAATTCTTTCATCAACTTGGTCGGGGCGTTGCGTAGGTGGACGGGTACTTCGTCGCTGGCGTTTTCTTTGACGAAGCGGCGCATTTGGTTGTATGCCTTGTAGCCCGCGTTGGATTTCGCGGCGGCGGCAAGGTACAGCACGGCTTGTGCCAGCGCGAGTTCGCCTTCGGGCGAGCCTAAGCGTTCGAAGGTGGCGGCGGCATCGTTGGCGATTTGGAAGGCGCGCGGGTCGGCAAGCCCGATGTCCTCCCACGCCATGCGCACGATGCGGCGGGCGAGGTAGCGCGGGTCGGTGCCGCCGTCGAGCATACGGCAAAACCAATACAGCGCGGCATTCGGATGCGAGCCGCGCACGGATTTGTGCAGGGCGGAGATTTGGTTGTAGAAACTCTCGCCACCTTTGTCAAAACGGCGGATTTGCGCTCCCAAGCTGTCGGCGAGAAATTCGGCGGTTAAGGTTTTCAGACGACGTGTGTCGGCGGCGCGTAACAGTTGTTCCAACAGATTCAACAATCTGCGCGCATCGCCATCGGCGGTATTGACGAGCAGCTCCTGCGCATCGGCTTCAATCGTGAAATCCCGGTATTCGGGCAAGGCCAATACTTTGGCAATCAGCTTTTTGAGGTCGTCTGAAGACAAGGATTGCAAAACATACACCTGCGCGCGGCTCAACAGCGCGGGATTGACTTCAAACGACGGGTTTTCCGTAGTCGCGCCGATAAAGGTCAGCAAACCGCTTTCGACATGGGGCAAAAACGCGTCCTGCTGCGCCTTGTTGAAGCGGTGGACTTCATCGACAAACAAAATCGTCGCGTGTCCCTGCTGCAAAGCGATTTCTGCCTTATCGATTGCCTCGCGTATGTCCTTCACGCCGGAAAACACGGCGGAAACAGGCAGAAACTGGGCATTGAAACTCTGCGCCAAAATCCGCGCCAACGTCGTCTTGCCCACACCCGGCGGCCCCCACAACAACATAGAATGCGGCTTCCCGCCTTCCACCGCCACGCGCAGCGGCTTGCCTTCGCCGATTAAATGCTGCTGCCCGATAACATCATCAAGCGTATGCGGGCGCAGGCGTTCGGCAAGCGGCGCATCAGGTTGGCGGGTGAAAAGGTCGGACATGGCGGTTTCCGTGAAAGAGGGTTTTCAGACGACGTGGATTATAGCAGGTCGTCTGAAAACGGACGGATGGCAAAGGAAACAATAAAGACAGGATACATTACAACCGTCATTCCCGCGCAGGCGGGAATCCGTTTGTGAATTTCAGTTGATTGATTTTTATGGCTTTACTTATCCTCAAAGATGGATTCCCGCCTGCGCGGGAATGACGGCATGGATTTGCCATAACTTACTGGCAGATTTTTTTGTCTGTGTATTCCATATTAGGATAACCATCCTTGTTTTTTGGCGAATTAGGGTTGCAGTTGCCGTAATTAATCTGGATTGACATATTTTTTGCATTGGATTGTATCGGCAGGACAGGTTGGATATTGTAATTATTCAAGCCGGCATTGGATTGGGCGTTAAGGTCATTTTTGAATCTAACGTCAGTGTTAATATCAATCGCAGGATCGTCATGACCGGTATTGTCAGGATTACCGTCGTCAATGCCATCAGTATTGGTACTGATATAACTTTCCGGCATGATTTGCAAAGCTTTTCCGCTGATTACAATACATTCATTTTTTAGTTCTTCTCGAGAACTGTTGATAGAGCTGATTGGGCAAAAAACCTTAGTATCGCCTAGATTCCAAGCCATGAAACCAAATAGGGCGTTATTGCGTTGTTCGGGGTGCGTGGAACAGAAAATTTCTTCATTTTTTCTTTCTGTTTCCGAAAGGGCAGAACATTTGAATTTTTGTTTTAATTTAAGCAAGTCATTTTTATTAATACCGTTGGTTTCTTGAGAGCCATTGTTTTTTTGAAAGTTGTTGTGCAGTAGATACCATGAAGAAGAATCTTTAGGAGATTCAGCCAAACGAACGAAATGAGTAGATTTAAAAAAATAACGATACTTAAAATTTGGAAACATTAAAATGATGATAAGAATTATTTGGATGACGATAATCAAAGTAGTAAAATTATATTTTGCTAATTGTTTATCTTGATACAGTTTTTTATAACCATAATAAAAATAAACTGCATCAAATAAAAGAAATATAATTATTAATTTCCACACGGCTCCATTTTCTATAAATTCTAATATAAAATCGCCTACAAAATAGAAAATTATTATGTAAAATATAAAATATATGAGAGACATTAATTTTGATTCATTTTTTGATACAAATGTATATCCAGTGGAGAATATACAGAAAGATTTAATCATAAAGGTTATGACTATAACACCAAAAAAAAGAGCACTAGCTATCAAAGCAGATGGATTAGTTATTACTTCAGGAAAAATGCTTAATTGCCCTAAGTATTTAAGATAATTATATATAAAAAATCCACCAATAAATGTTCCAAATATTGCCGAAATACCCAATATTTTGCTGATGCCTTCCAAAATGTCAGTCAGTTTTACTTGCTCTTTGGGTTGCTCAACCGTATCAGCTTGTTTTATTTCTGCCTGTTTTGCAGCATCATTGTTTTCTGTGGCATTTTCAACTGCCTTCTTTGAGTTTTTATTTTTTCTTGCGCATATCCATTCTGCAATCTTTTTAAATAATTTACATAAGCATGTCGATTCATTTTTTTTCTGTGCGTTGTCTTCTGATTCAGACTGTTTAATTTCAGCGGTATGCTCTTGCATACCTTCGTCAGTCATTTTCTCTTGATTGTCTTTAGGGTTTTGCGTGTTTTCGTTTGAGTTAGCCATTGATCAATCCTCTATTTTCCCAAAAAAAA
>NZ_JH164966.1:167041-184059 GCF_000227275.1 Neisseria sp. GT4A_CT1 | reverse complement strand
GGATTATACCCCACCTTCCCCAATCCCCCATCTCACACCGCTTACGGTATAATACGCGTTTGTTTAAAGACTTTGCGGGGCGTTTCAGACGACCTTGCGGCAAGGGATGGTTATGAATATGAAAAAGATTGTTGCCGTTGCTTCTGTGGCGGCGTTGTTGGGCGGTTGCGCTTATGATTCTGACTCGGCGTTCGGCGGTTTGGGCGGCGGTACGGGTATCGGCGGCAGCGTGGTGAAAATGGCGGTCGACCATCAGTGCCGTTCGGAGTTGAACAAGCGCAATGAGTGGCGTTTGGTCGCGCTGACGATGAGCGCGGACAAACAGCGCGAGTGGGAAGACAAAATCTGTGGTTGCGCGAGCGAGGAAGCGCCGAATCAGGTGTCCGCGCAAGAGTTGATGGATGTTTTGAATCCTTCTTCGCGCGATCGGGCGATTGCGTCGGTAACGGTGAAAACCGTCAATGCTTGTTTCAAGCGTTTGTATAGATAATGTTTTTCAGACGACCTCTGTGTATCGGGGTCGTCTGAAAGTTTATAGTGGATTAAGGTCGGGATAGGGCGGCTTGTCGGATGGTTCGCTGGCAGGTTTCCTGTTTTGATTGGCAATATTTTTGTTTTTATAGAGAAGAAATCATGAAATATATCAGTACGCGCGGCGAGACGGCGCATAAACCGTTTAGCGAGGTTTTGTTGATGGGGCTTGCGCCCGACGGCGGTTTGATGCTGCCGGAACATTATCCGCAGGTCAGCCGCGAGACTTTGGACAAGTGGCGCGGTTTGAGCTATCCGGAGCTGGCGTTTGAGGTGATGAGCCTGTTTGTTACGGATATTCCGGCAGACGATTTGCGCGATATTGTGAACCGTACTTATACGGAAGCGGCGTTCGGCACTAAGGAAATCACGCCTGTGCGTACTTTGTCTGACGGCATCAAAATCCAAGCCTTGTCCAACGGCCCGACGCTGGCGTTTAAGGATATGGCGATGCAGTTTTTGGGCAACGCGTTTGAATATGTGTTGAACAAAAAAGGCAGGGAACTCAATATATTGGGCGCGACCAGCGGCGATACGGGTTCGGCTGCGGAATATGCCTTGCGAGGTAAAAAGGGCGTAAATGTATTTATGCTCTCGCCCGACGGTAAAATGAGCGCGTTCCAGCGTGCGCAGATGTACAGCCTGCAAGACGAGAATATCCACAATATCGCCGTGAAGGGGATGTTTGACGACTGTCAGGATATTGTGAAGGCGGTACAGAACGATGCTGCGTTCAAGGAAAAATACCATATCGGTACGGTCAATTCGATCAACTGGGGACGCATCGTCGCGCAAGTGGTTTATTACTTTGCGGGCTATTTCAAGGCGACGCAAAGCAATGACGAGCAGGTCAGCTTCTGCGTGCCGAGCGGCAACTTCGGCAACGTTTGCGCGGGACACATCGCCAAACAAATGGGCCTGCCTATCCGCCGCCTGATTGTTGCGACCAATGAAAACGATGTGTTGGACGAGTTTTTCAAAACCGGCGCATACCGCCCGCGCAACAGCGAGCATACTTATGTTACCTCCAGCCCGTCTATGGACATTTCCAAAGCGTCCAACTTCGAGCGTTTCGTGTTCGACCTGATGGATCGCGATCCTCAGGAAATCAATACGCTGTGGGCGGAAGTCGCGGCGGGCAAGGGCTTTGATTTGCAGTTTGCCTTGGAAAAAGTCGGCGGCAAATATGGCTTTACTTCAGGCAAATCTACCCACGCCGACCGCCTCGCCACCATCAAACAGGTTTACGAGCAAGATAAAGAACTCATCGACCCGCACACTGCCGACGGCGTAAAAGTCGCCCGCGAAGTGCGCGAAGAAGGGGAGACGGTTGTTTGTTTGGAAACCGCGTTGGCAGCGAAATTCGATGCGACCATACGCGAAGCCGTCGGCGATGTCGCCATTCCGCGCCCCGCCGCGCTGGAAGGTTTGGAAAAATTGCCTCAGCGCGTCCGAGTCGCGCCGAACAATGCAGCCGCCGTCAAAGAAATCATCCGCGAAACCTTAGACAAGTAATGCGTTGACCGAGAGGTCGTCTGAAAAGTTTCAGACGACCTCTGCCAGACAGCAAGCATTGTGATGATAAATATTTTCGTTTAAAATTGTGCGTTTGCTCTAATTCGGCATTATCTATTCACAGGCGAGACAGGTCGTCTGAAAACCCTTTTAAAACCATCATCCGCCCGACCCGCGTGTTCAGACGGATTTACCGACAGGAAACTCAAATGGCAGCATTCAATACCCAAAAAGTATTGTCCGTACACCACTGGACGGATGCGTATTTCACCTTTACCTGCACCCGCGACGAATCGTTGCGCTTCGAAAACGGCCAGTTCGTCATGGTCGGATTGATGGTGGACGGCAAGCCGTTGATGCGTGCATACAGCGTCGCCTCCGCCAACTGGGAAGAACACCTCGAATTTTTCAGCATTAAAGTCCAAGACGGCCCTCTGACCAGCCGCCTGCAACACCTCAAAGTCGGCGACGACGTGTTGATCAGCAAAAAACCGACCGGAACCTTGGTTGCCGGTGACCTGAATCCCGGCAAACACCTTTACCTGTTGAGCACCGGTACCGGTATCGCCCCTTTCTTGAGCATCACCAAAGACCCCGAAATTTACGAGCAATTTGAAAAAATCATCCTCGTACACGGCGTGCGTTACAAAAAAGATTTGGCGTATTACGACCGCTTCACCAAAGAATTGCCCGAACACGAATACCTCGGCGACTTGGTTAAAGAAAAACTGATTTACTACCCCATCGTTTCCCGCGAAGACTACGAACACCACGGCCGCCTGACCGACCTGATGGTAAGCGGCAAATTGTTTGAAGACATCGGCCTGCCCAAAATCAACCCGCAAGACGACCGCGCCATGCTCTGCGGCAGCCCTGCGATGCTGAAAGACACCTGCAAAGTTTTGGACGATTTCGGTCTGACTGTCTCTCCGAAAACCGGCGTACGCGGCGACTACCTGATTGAGCGCGCGTTTGTGGATCAATAAGGTTTTTTAGCAGTAATGGAAATATAGCGAGGCAGAACTGGTCATCAGGTTCTGCCTCGCTATAAATCCATTATTTGCCAAAATTCAAGTTTCGCTCAATCTCTAAAATATCCCCTCAGACGGTTCAACAGATTTCCCATTTTTATCATGTACGATGTCAATACCCACGATGTTCGCCGATTTTTCGCACACGTTTGGAAACATCGCCTGACCCCGCTGCAACTGGATGCACTTCAACATAAAGCCCTCCGTATCATCGAATCTCATCCCGAATACGCCCATTATCTTGAAAATATTGAAGATTATTTAGATAAAAACTGGCTGCCGGAAGATGGGGAGAGTAATCCTTTTTTGCACATGTCGCTGCATCTTTCCCTTCAAGAGCAGGCAGCCATCGATCAGCCACCGGGCATACGGGCGATTCACCGGCAACTTTGCGCACGTTATAACAACGACTGGGTACGCGCCGAGCATGACATGATGGATGCGCTGGCGGAAACCATTTGGGAAGCGCAACGATACGGACGCGGTTTGGATGTCAATGCCTATATGACCCGGTTGCGTAAATTAGTCGGTTTAGGGCAGGAGGAAAACGCCCGTATCAATCCGCATGAAGTGAATGCTAAATTTGACGAATGAAAAAGTTTTCTATGCTAGGGGTGAAAGCAAATCTATTTTTTAAGGTCGTCTGAAAGATAGTGTTTGTACAAAGGAATGTCATAAGCCTGAAACAGATGCGAGATGAATCCTCATACTATTTCAGGCAATAAGTGTAGAGTTAGCAGCAATCCCAAGAATACAGTACATCGGAAAAATCCCTACGCTGTAAATCATCTTGCCGGATAAAGAAGTTCATCACGCCCATATCGCCTATCATCACGATTTCTTCGCCGTCTTCATCAAAGCTACTGTCTAGTTGGAACAGCAGGACATTATAGTCGACCAATCCTTTATCTTCATTGCGCGGGTCGTTTTGTGTGAAATACGGGTAGCCACCACATTGACTATGATTTTCTTCATCCTCATCCTCTTTGTTGTATGTACTAAATTCATTTTCGTATTCGTGCTGTACGACGCGCTGAAGATGTTCTTTCGTGCGGTAATCGACTTCTATGCTATGTTCAGCCAAATATTTTCCGCACAGCATGACACAGGTAGCGTGGTCTAAAACGGGAGTTTGTTCAGTAAGTTCGAATTGCAACTTGCACTCTTGCAATATAGGGAAACACTCGTCATCTTCTGCATAAGGCTGGTAGTATTTGGTAAGTTCTGCTTCCGTGTAGTGTTCACTAATTTCAGGATAGTAACGTACAGCGTAGCCGTCTCGACCGTTTTCTATACCGAATTCCCAGTTGTCTAAGATGAAAAATTGCAGTATGCCTGTTGAAGGAAAGTGTTCTAGACCTTTTAGGTCAGTGCAGTTGATTTGAGCAAGTAAACGCAAGGTTTCGCCGTCTACATTTTTCGGTGCCACATCACCTTTGGGTAGATAGGGCAATCCACCGATTTTACTTTCAGTTAGCTTGGTTTGAACAACACAAAATTCTGCTTTGGCGTAATGTTTTGCAGCATATTGGGTAAAAAACTGGTGTTTGACCCATTTGTAGCATTCCTTGATAAGCTCAGAATCTGCTTTGATTTTTTTAGACATGGGGTTACTTCCTTTCAAAGTGCAAACTGTTTTATAACTTTTATCATGAAGCAAATATTATGACCACTACGTTGTTTTATTATTAAGCTGTGTTTCAATGAAATCAAAAATTTTCCTGTCAGTAGTATGATTTAAGTCTAAAAATGATAAATATTGGCAGTTACCATTCGGACAGGGCACAAATAAAAATTCATAAGCAATATCTTCTATATCCGTTATTGTTAAATCACTAAATTGAAAATTAGTTGTTACCACATTTAACATATTGTTATTTTTGATAGATTCCTGCTCCAAAAGATTATCAAATTCATCTTCTAAAAGACTAGAATTCTCTCCGATAAGAATTATCCAAAATAAAGGATATTGTTTAATCGATTCAAATAAATTGTTGCAATTTATTGTTTTTAGGAAGTTTTGACTGATTAAAGCCACGATAGGCTTATCTTTTTTATTTTAATTTTTCTGAAATTCGAATCTAGAGTTTTATTCAGATAATCAAACATTATAGTTACTCCTTTGGAGCACCGGAAATAATCCGCATCATCAGGCGGCAGCGTTCAAATGGCATGGATATTGTTTTCACACATCCATATAGGCTGCACTTAATAAGCTTTGCGTAGGTCGGATTCTCGAATCCGACATTTTGGGCATTGCTGCAATGAATTGCAATGATGGGAGTGTTAAAGGTTTTGTCGGATACAAGTATCCGACCTTGTATATCGAAACACCCGTATCATAGCAACAAACCGCCCGCCGCCACCCGCATCCGACCAAGGCAAACAACCGTTGCGTAGCTCAGGGAGCGGTCGGGCAACCGATCGACACAACCGGACAGTTGCCAGACAACACAACCGAATGCAAGGCAGGTTTATGATGAGTACCCAATACAATTACGCAGGCATCGACATCGCCAAACGAAACTTCGTCATCGCCGTTTCGTCTTTGTCTAAACCAAAACCGAAACCAACAACACGAAAGGTATCGCCCATACTATCGAGTACCTTAAAAAACACAACGTCGCCCTCGTCGTGATGGAAAGCACCGGCGGTCTCGAAATCCCCGCCGCCAAAGCTATCCACCGCTCAGGCATAGCCGTGATTATCGCCAACCCGCGTCAGACGCATCAGTTTGCCCAATCGCAGTCGCTGACCAAAACCGACGCCAAAGATGCCAAAATGCTCGCCTTCTTCGCACAAATGATGACGCAGAAAGAAGATTGGCAAACCCATGCTCTACCACCCGCCCACCGAAGCGGAAGAAGTGTTGGAAGCGTTGGTTAACCGCCGCAACCAACTGGTGAATATGCGGACTGCCGAGAAAAACCGTCTGCATCAGGTTCACGAAACGCAAGCCGAAAGCGTCAAACAACTGATTGCCCATTTTGACCGGCTGATTGACGAATTGGACAAACAAATCGACGACCACACCCACACGCATTTTGACGGCAAAGCCAAAGTGGCGGAACAAATCAAAGGCATCGGTTCGATAACGACGGCTACGCTGATGGCGATGCTGCCCGAATTGGGACGGCTGTCGCACAAACGGATAGCGAGTTTGGTCGGCATTGCCCCGCACCCGAGGGAGAGCGGGGAAACCAAATTCAAAAGCCGCTGCTTCGGCGGAAGGTCTGCGGTGCGTAAGGCACTGTATATGGCTACCGTGATAGCGACACGTTTTGAACCGCTTATTCGGGATTTCTACCAACGCCTGCTATCCAAGGGTAAGCCGTATAAGGTTGCCGTTACGGCATGTATGCGCAAACTGCTGACGATATTGAATGCCCGGATGCGTGATTACTTTGCCGAAAATGGTATCACCGAAAACAGCATCCGAACGGCTTGATTTGAGTTTTGGTATTTTTGCCCGACGGGGTGAAAAATACAGTTGCTACGCTTGCTACGGCTTGTTTAAAGCGTATCTTCTCCCTCGCTTTCCACACAACGGATGATCCAGTCTTCAAACCGTCGCCATTGGGCTTCCTCAGCATAGGTGGCGGGATTGGCGGCATCGTGGATAAAAATATCAAAGTTGGGTTCGACACGGGACAGGTCAAAGCCGAACCAATCCCCCATGCTATGATGAGCGCCGATGATAAAGATTTCTCCTATGTCGGGATGTTCGTCAGGCGGTAGGTCATCAAGTTCTTCGCGTAATAGTTGTTGGTAATAGGTGTTTTGCTCTTGTAGTTAGGCGAGATTGTAGATTTCTATTTTGGGTGTTTGAGATACGGTTTGATCGAGCATGCTGGTGTACCACGAATAGAAAAAATCCCCCGTGCCGCATTGTTGTAAAAATAAATAATAGCTTTCAGGCAGTCTGTTTAGCGTATATTCGCGTATCGCCTGCAATTCATCGGTTGAAAGGGGATGTGCATTAAAATTTAGATGGTTTGTGTGAGAGAATTGGCTGTTTGTGAGCCAATATTGAAGTTGTTGCAGAGCTTGCGGATAGGTCATGATGGTCGGATTCTTTTTTAATGGATTATCGTTGGGCTTTGAATCAACTGGTAGTAATCAGCCTATGCGTTATTATATTTGTTGCTTGAAATGAAACAAAGGTCGTCTGAAAACGGACTCACGGTTTTCAGACGACCTTTGCACTAAGAGATTTTCAGACGACGTTTGAGGTCGTCTGAAAATTTGAACCAATGGTTTGAACGGCAAATAACGCGTGCGTGCGTACCGCACACACCCTACGCATCGGTTTTAAAATTTGTGCCACCCGCAGGTGGGGTGTGTGGCGCAGCCACGCACGCGGTTGGTGGGGATGTAGGCTACGCTTGCTTGCTGCGCCTGCCAAACTTGTTATACATTTGCATTATCTTAATTTTTAAATTAATTAATTTTGTTTTTAATTTTAAAAATTTCCAATTAACTATCTCTTTAAACTCATCTATCTCTAACATAGAGTTATATTTTTCTGGATTTTTCCAAATAGTATTTTTGATTTTACTCTGTATTCTTTTTTGTATAAATTCCTTTTTTTTATCATCCAAATTTTCATACCAGTCAGGATATATAGCAAAGTTTTCTATGTTATCAAGCATGATATTAAATGCAGCCAATGATTTATTTTCTTGTTTCAGAATAGATTTGAAAAAATTTTCCGATACATCATCATTATCCCATGAAAATATTACCACATACATATCTTTTACTGGAATAATTGAGAAAATTATTGTTCTTAACTTTAACCCCTTGCCTAAATATTCTCCATATTCATCATAATAATCAACTGGTTCGTTAATTATTTTTCCACTTATATCAAATAACGGTTGAAATGCTCCCGTTGCGGCACAAATTGGATGAGATATTTTTTCAAATAATAGAACATGACTTTTTAATGAGTTCCAGTCTTCATCTCTTAACTGAGTATCTAATTTATCTTTTATATATTTCAACGATTGAATGCTGTATTCATTGTGTTTTTTTATTTTTTCAACAAATAACACGTATTCTTTATTATATTTACGTCTCCCTATTATATTAATATATTCTTTTTTTGTTGGAATGCGCTCTGGAAAATTTATTTTTTTATACAATTCTCTAGATATTGTGCGGTAAGCAAGCATAAATAATTGTTTGGGAGTGCATTTAAACTCATCATCGTCAAGACAAGTAAACAAATCTTTGTCATGCATTCCGCAGAATCCCTTAAAAGTAGAAACCCCACCAATCCCTTTTTTCTCTAAATTAATTTGATGGTTAACCAAGGAGACAGTAGAGATTGTATATACTTCATTCTCCCTATTGGCTACTGGTTCCAGCATTGATTTTTTAGATAAAGTATGTGCAGTAATTATGCCATTACAATTTCCTAGAAAGTTAGCTGCGCATAGAGTTTTTCTTTGTGATACTTTTTTACTCCTTTTTAGAAAATCATTTGCTGCCTTTGGGTTCTCAAATTTAGAAAAATCCATTTAAATACTCCCGTTAATAATATAAATTGCACTCTGAATAAAATCACTCCGCCCCAAACAACAAACTCTCCTTAATCCCCCGAATCCTATCCCTTAACACCGCGGCCTCTTCAAACTGCAAATCCCTAGCTGCCTGCTGCATGGCTTTTTCGAGTTTGGCGATTTCTTTAATCGCGTCTTCTTCGTTGTGGATTTCGCCGACTTTGACCTTGTTTTTGCCTTTCAGACGACCTTTGCCGCCGTCTTCTTCGTGGTACACGCCGTCGATGATGTCTTTGACTTGTTTTTTAATCTGTTGCGGCACGATGCCGTGTTCTTTGTTGAATTTAATCTGTTTTTCGCGGCGGCGTTCGGTTTCGTCGATGGCGGCTTTCATGGAGTCGGTGATTTTGTCGGCGTACAGGATGGCGACGCCGTTCACGTTGCGCGCGGCGCGGCCTATGGTTTGAATCAGGCTGCGGTGGGATCGCAGGAAGCCTTCTTTGTCGGCGTCGAGGATGGCGACGAGGGAGACTTCGGGGATGTCCAAGCCTTCGCGCAAGAGGTTGATGCCGACGAGTACGTCAAACAGGCCGAGCCGCAAGTCTCTAATGATTTCAACGCGCTCGACGGTGTCGATGTCGCTGTGCAGGTAGCGCACTTTGATGCCGAGTTCGCTGTAATAGTCGGTGAGTTGCTCCGCCATGCGTTTGGTGAGGGTGGTAACGAGTACGCGTTCGCCTTTTTGGATGCGGTCGTTGATTTCGCTCATTAAGTCATCGACTTGGGTGGCAACGGGGCGGATGATGATTTGGGGGTCGACCAGCCCTGTGGGGCGGACGACTTGTTCGACCACTTGTCCGGCGTGTTCTTCTTCGTATTTGGCGGGGGTGGCGGAAACGAAGATGGTTTGCGGCATGACTTTTTCAAATTCGTGGAATTTGAGCGGGCGGTTGTCGCGGGCGGAAGGCAACCTGAAACCATAATCCACGAGGTTTTGCTTGCGCGAGGCGTCGCCTTTGTACATGCCGCCGATTTGGGTTACGGTAACGTGGCTTTCGTCGATGAACATGATGGCGTTGTCGGGCAGGTAGTCCATCAGCGTGGGCGGCGGTTCGCCTTCTTTTTTGCCGGAGAAGTGGCGGGAGTAGTTTTCGATGCCTTTGCAGAAGCCCATTTCGTAGAGCATTTCGAGGTCGAAGCGGGTGCGCTGTTCGATGCGTTGTTGCTCGACGGGGCGTTGTTCGCGGGCGAAAAATTCGATGCGTTCGCGCAATTCTTCTTTGATGGACTCGCAGGCGCGCAATACGGTGTCGCGCGGGGTAACGTAGTGGCTGGACGGGAAGACGGTGTAGCGGCCGACGCGCTGGATAAGGCTGCCTGAAAGCGGGTCGAACATGTCGAGACGGTCGATTTCGTCGTCAAACAGGCTGATGCGCAAGGCGTTTTCGGAGCTTTCGGCGGGGTACACGTCAATCACGTCGCCGCGCACGCGGAAGCTGCCGCGTTTAAAGTCTAAATCGCCGCGTTCGTACTGCATGGAAACGAGCGTGGCGATGATGTCGCGCTGCTCGATGGTGTCGCCTTCTTTGACGGACAGCACCATTTGTTGATACTCGGTCGGGTCGCCGATACCGTAAATGGCGGACACGGTGGCGACGATAATCACGTCGTCGCGCGTCATCAGGTTTTTGGTGGCGGAAAGGCGCATTTGCTCGATGTGTTCGTTGATCGCGCTGTCCTTTTCGATGAACAAATCTCGGCTGGGCACATAGGCTTCGGGCTGGTAATAGTCGTAGTAGGAGACGAAATATTCCACCGCGTTTTCGGGGAAAAACTCGCGCATTTCGGCATAAAGCTGGGCGGCAAGGGTTTTGTTGTGCGCCATGATGATGGCGGGTCGGCCGCTTTGGGCGATGACGTTCGCCATGGTGTAGGTTTTGCCCGAACCGGTTACGCCGAGCAGGGTTTGATAGGCAAGGCCGTCTGAAAGCCCTTCGAGCAGGCCGGCAATGGCGGTGGGCTGGTCACCGGCGGGTGGGAAGGGTTGGTGGAGTTTGAAGGGGGAATTTGGGTATTGGATGACTTCCATATTGCCGCCTGTTTTTGGTTCGGGGAAATGGAGAATTATAGCAAAAAGGTCGTCTGAAAATTTTCAGACGACCTATCTATTTCTTGATGGTAGGCAAGTCAGAACAAAGGTAATGCCAACCCGATTTCCACTACGCTATAATAGCGGACTCCCATTTTAGCCTAAGAGCAACTGCCATGAACGATTATCCCGATACGTCGTCTGAAGACCGCGAAGTCAACGCGTTGTCGCTGCCGCCGCATTCTATGGAGGCGGAGCAATCCGTTTTGGGTGGTCTTTTGCTCGAGAATTCGGCTTGGGACAGAATCGCCGATGTGGTTACCGGTGAAGACTTCTACCGACACGAACACCGCCTGATTTTCCGCGCCATCGCCAATCTGATTAACGAAAGCCGTCCTGCCGACGTGATTACCGTTCAGGAAAGTTTGGAGCGTAACGAAGAATTGGAGGCGGCAGGCGGGTTCAATTATCTGATTACCTTGGCACAAAACACGCCGTCTGCTGCAAATATTCGCCGTTATGCCGAAATCGTGCGCGAGCGTTCTATTATGCGCCAGCTTGCCGAAGTTGGTACCGAAATCGCCCGTAGCGCCTACAATCCGCAAGGCAGGGATGCGGGGCAGCTTTTGGATGAAGCGGAAAACAAGGTGTTCCAAATTGCGGAAAGTACCGCCAAGTCCAAACAGGGCTTTCTCGAAATGCCTGCGCTTTTGAAGGAAGTGGTCGAGCGCATCGACATGCTTTATTCACGCGAAAATCCCGATGAAGTGACCGGCGTGTCGACAGGGTTTATCGACTTGGATAAAAAAACCTCAGGTCTCCAGCCGGGCGATTTGATTATTGTGGCAGGTCGTCCGTCTATGGGTAAAACTGCCTTTTCGATCAATATTGCGGAACACGTTGCCGTAGAGGGCAAGCTGCCTGTCGCCGTATTTTCGATGGAGATGGGCGGCACGCAACTGGTGATGCGTATGCTGGGTTCGGTGGGCAGGCTTGATCAGAGCGTCTTGAAAACAGGCAGATTGGAAGATGAACATTGGGGTCGTCTGAACGAAGCAGTAGTCAAGCTTTCCGATGCGCCTATGTATATTGACGAAACACCGGGCTTGACCGCGCTCGAATTGCGCGCCCGCGCCCGTCGTCTTGCACGCCAGTTCAACGGAAAATTGGGCTTAATCGTGATTGACTACCTGCAATTAATGGCAGGCTCAGGCCGCTCGGACAACCGCGCCTCTGAACTCGGCGAAATTTCGCGTTCCCTCAAAGCCTTGGCGAAGGAGCTGCAAGTTCCCGTCATTGCTTTGTCGCAGTTGAGCCGTACCGTAGAGCAACGTACCGACAAGCGCCCAATGATGTCCGACTTGCGGGAGTCCGGTGCCATCGAGCAGGATGCCGACCTGATTATGTTTATGTACCGCGACGAATACTATAACCAAGAATCGCCAATGAAAGGCCTTGCGGAATGTATTATCGGTAAACACCGTAACGGTCCCGTCGGGAAAGTATTCCTCACTTGGATGGGACAATTTACCAAATTCGACAATGCAGCCTACATTCCCGAATCCGCATTGATGGAAGATTGAGACAAATCAGTCTAAAAACCAAGCAAATTTCATATTTTATTAGGCAATTCATCCCAATATCGTTTAGAATGAGCCAAACCGCATAATTACCGGCGATAAAAACATTCTAAGCCGGATGATAAAACACATTACTTAACTCTAGACGTTTTTACTACTCATGTACGCACAACAAAAAGGTTTTACCTTAATCGAATTGTTGGTCGTGATCGCTATTACCGCCATCATGGCCACCATCGCCCTTCCCAATATGAGCGAATGGATTGCCTCCCGCCGCGCAGCCAGTCAGGCAGAGCAGGTGGCAAACCTCTTGCGTTTCGCACGAGCCGAAGCAGTCCGCCTCAATCTCCCTGTCTATGTCTGTCCCGTACAAATCAGAAAAAACGGGATTCCAGACAATAAATGTGATACCAAATACAATCAAAGTGGCATCTTGGCCTATGCTGATAAGAGTGGTGATGTTAACTACAATGATGATAGAGCGGATATTTTCCTGCGCACTATTGTCTTGAACGCCAAGGATGCGAATAAAGTCACCTATCAATTTGATCATGTCAAATTCGGTGGTAAAGACTCTGATTCACAGCCTGTTTTCTTCGCATTCCAGCCGAACGGTACTTTTGGCTATTCTGTCAATAAACCCAGTAAAAAAACAGATTTTACCTACTCGGACGGCTATATCAAAATCAGCATGACCGATTCCTCCGCAACTACAGAAAGCACCAAAAAGTCTCGTGCCAGCATTGTGTTGGTCGACAGTAGCGGACGAGTGGAAATCTGCTCCAAGTCAGATTCACGTGATCTCTGCAAATATGCAGAATCTAAAGCAAAATCCAACAAACAACCCCAATAATAAAATATAGCTCTATGAAACCCATGACATTACGTACAAAAGGTCATCTGAAAACGAACGGAACGAGTTTCGCCAAAACGAGATCGGTAAGTTCCTCTAAGCCATATCAATCAGGTATGACTTTAATTGAAGTTTTGGTCGCCATGTTTGTCCTCGCAATCGGCGTTCTCGCCCTGCTCGCCATCCAGTTGCGTACCGTTTCCAGCGTTCGCGAAGCGGAAGGACAGACTATCGTATCGCAACTTACTCAAAATTTAGTCGAAGGGATGCTGATTAATCCTAGACTTGAAAAATGCGATACTCATCAAGCGGGAGCTACCAAGGGTGGGCGCGATAGAGGGTGGTGTAAAAATTATAGGGATTACTACACCACATATGGTGATTCCTCTACTGAGCCGTTGAAAAAAGGACCGCTGAAAGAGAGTATGAAAAAAGAAGAGTTGGCTAAAGCACAGCTTGGTAAATTTCATGACGAACTGAAAGCAGCTCTTCCTGACTCCGCGTTCTACTATTCAGTATGCCAAGATAGTTTGAATAAGGAGCCTACTTATGACGGGGCTTTTCACGAAAATTGCGATAAAAAAGCAGGTGCCGATACTGTTATCAAAGTATTATGGCTTAAAGATTTGGAAGGCGGTAAAGCCGCAAGTGATGTCAAAACATATGAAGATTCCATCATTTACACCTACCAAGTACGCGTAAGGGAAAAATAATGAATAATAAAAACCGCTCACACATTCCGGTCAAAACAGGCATGCAAGGCTTCAGCCTGATTGAATTCCTTGTGGCAAGCGCATTGAGCATGATAGTCCTGTTGGCAGTCAGCTCCAGCTATTTCACTGCACGCAGTTTGAACACTGCTGCCACAGCGCGCTTAAATGTTCAGCAGGATTTGCGCAATGCGTCAAATCAAATCGTACGTGATGCCCGTATGGCAGGAAATTTCGGCTGTTTCAATATGTCGGCCTATGATGCCCAAGCCGTTATCGCTGACTCTGGTTCCAAAGATTTTCTCAAACTTAAAGGTAGTGGAAAAATGCTTCCTGCTGTCAGAGAAACAGATTCTTTAGGTATAAAGGACTTTACCCAGATCGGTAAGGCGCTGATTTTCCAATACGGCATAGATACCGCATCATCAGATGCGGCAACAGTAGTGGCCAGCAGCTGCACAAATATTACCAAACCAGGAGAAGACATTACTGATAGTAAAGCAGCTTTAAAGACAGATAGTTCCCAAGCAGGCAATATCTCCATAATGAAACATGAGGTGAATGCCTATGCTGTCGGTACTGCCGGAGGGCAAAAAGGTCTTTACCGTTTCCAATTGACAAAAAACGGTGAGTGGAGCAATCCGCAGTTGCTGATTAAGGGAATTGAAAGTATGAGTATTCATTACTTTTATACCCAAAATTGTCCTGAAACATTTGAGGAAAGTGAAACGGCATCTGCGTCTGCACCTACTCCAACTCCTGCCGGAAATGCTCAGAAGCAGGAGGATAAGACAAAAGATGAAACATTTAAATATACTACGACACTGTCTGGTGATGAAACTCCAGCCTCTATCGAACTCCTGTTGAACAGCGGCAGTATTGATGCTGGCGGAAGCAATGATGAAAACAAAGTTCAACTCTATCAAATCAATGCAACTGTACGCGGAGGAAACAAATGCGCAGACCGATTACTCTAAACTATCTTCCCGCTAAAGCTTCTGCACAAAAAGGCTTTGCATTATTCATCGTCCTGATGATCATGATCGTCATTGCCCTACTCGTCGTTACGGCAACCCAGTCCTACAATACTGAGCAGCGAATCAGTACCAATGATGCCGACCATAAATTTGCTACTACACTTGCTGAGGCGGCATTACGCGAAGGTGAGGACTATATCTATTCTATTGAAGAAGGCACGCAGATTTTTAATGATCAATGTTCCAAAGGGCTTTGCAGAGCTAAACAGCTTAGTGTTAAAGAATACACTACTCCAACTGGTATTATTGATGTTAAAGGTGAGGCAGATCTGAGCAAAGTTGAAGAAGCTTGGAAAAGAAAGCATGCAGAATGTCTTGATTCACATTCTAAGAAAGAAACAGAATGTATCAATGTTAATGGTAGAGAATACCCGATTGATAAAAATAGCGGGGCTAAAAAGCCTCCCCGCTATATCATCGAATACCTAAGCACCAATTCTACCGACAACCGTACCATTTATCGCGTCACTGCTAAAGCATGGGGAAAAAACGAAAATACGGTAGTCATGCTGCAATCCTATGTGGCTAATGAATAAATAGATAAAATCATGAATACGTCTATCACTAAATTTCAAGGGTTTACGCTGGTCGAGATGCTGATTGTTATTGCTATTATCGGCATCCTCAGCACCATCGCTTACCCTTCCTATATCCATTACATCGAACGCGGCTATCAATCTCAGGCGCATGCTGAATTGGTTATCATCAATAATTCCTTGAAAACCAAATTGGTCAAAAATCCCGCCCTCAAAATGAAAGATGAAATTGAGGGAGATACAGGGTTTTTTAAGAAATATCAGGCTACATCTGAGGTTGCGGCTAAATATGATTTCAGTGGCGCAATGAAAGATAAGGACTCTAAACACAGCAGAGCCTATTATCTTTTTGCTACCCCGAAAAGTGGGACGAATTACAAACTTTCCGTTTGGATGGATAGTTTGGGTAATGCCTACAAATGTACCGATGCAGAATCGGCCAAAGCCAAGTTAACAACTAAAAACGGTAATACTGGTTGCGAACCTGTTTCAAATAAAAAGTAGAGAAAATAGCACATTCTCTGCTAAGAAGGTCGTCTGAAATGGTGTTTTAGGCTTTAGAATAGATTAAACTGCACTTTAGTAGGTTCACTAAAGTGCAGTTTTTTATGGTGTAACGTACTTTACCCTACAGCTAGATTTTCAGACGACGTTTTTAAGCGAATCTTTAACCGATGATATTGGAAGCGTTCAACCATACCGCTTGGTCGCTATCGAATTTGGCAAATACGGTATTACTGCTTGCACCTGCTGCGCGGTAGGCAAGCGTTTGTTGCGCCGAATCGAACACGAGATAAGAACGGTCGGCATCGTAATAAGCAGGGTTTCTAACAAACATCTCTGACCAGCTCAAATTTGCGCTGTTGCCACTCAGCAGAGAACGCATAGCAGATAGGTCGAGTTTGTCCATATCAGAGTTAAAGTCGGTTAAACGATCGATACTGCCTTCACGGATATCTGCTGCAGTAAAGGCGACGGTGTCTTTGCCTGCACCTGTGACGATGGTGTCGCTGCCTAAACCGCCTGCAAGATAGTCATCACCGTCCCCACCGTTGAGATAGTCATATCCATTGCCGCCTGACAGTGTGTCGTCACCGCTCATGCCATACAAGGTATCATTGCCTTCTTCGCCACTCAAGCGATTATGCCCGCTGTTTCCTATCAGGGTATTGTCACCATAATTGCCAATGCCGAAGATGTTATTGCTACCTGTCAAAGTCAGGTTTTCGACGTTGGTTGGGGCTGTGTAAGAAACGCTGCTGTAAATGGTATCAGTACCCTCGAACCACCGCTCGGTGACAGTATCATTTATATTGTCCACATGATAGATATCATTTCCATATCCGCCGCTCATGCTGTCTGCACCGCTGCCACCGTCTAAAGTATCGTTGCCGTATCCACCATCGAGCAGGTCGTTTCCTTCGCCTCCTTGTAGCACGTCATCTCCGTTATCTCCGTAAAGATAGTCACGATCATCGCCGCCCATCAGCAGGTCGTTACCGTCCATGCCGTGTAGCGTGTCGTTTCCACGACCACCGCTTAAGTGGTTGTTGCCACTGTTGCCTATCAGGGTATTGTCAGAGTTGTTACCGAAACCGTAATTGTTGCCGTAGCCTGTCAGTGTCAGGT
>NZ_JH164966.1:164835-166712 GCF_000227275.1 Neisseria sp. GT4A_CT1 | reverse complement strand
GCGTGTCGTTTCCACGACCACCGCTACAAACGATTGTTGCCGCTGTTGCCTATCAGGGTATTGTCGGAGTTGTTGCCGAAACCGTAATTGTTGCCGTAGCCTGTCAGTGTCTAGGTTTTCGACGTTGGTTGGGGCTATGTAAGAAACGCTGCTGTAAATGGTATCGGTACCTTCTCCCCACCATTCGGTAACCGTATCGTTCACATTATCTACATAGTAAATATCATCTCCGTATCCTCCGCTCATGCTGTCTGCACCGCTGCCACCGTCTAAAGTGTCGTTGCCGTATCCACCATCGAGCAGGTCGTTTCCTTCTCCTCCTTGTAGCACGTCATTTCCACTACCTCCGTAAAGATAGTCGCGATCATCGCCGCCCATCAGCAGGTCGTTACCGTCCATGCCGTGTAGCGTGTCATTACCACGACCACCGCTTAAGCGGTTGTTGCCACTATTGCCTATCAGGGTGTTATTTGAGTTGTTGCCGAAACCGTAATTGTTGCCGTAGCCGGTCAGTGTCAGGTTTTCGACGTGTGTCGGTAAGGTAAAGTCCGTATCAGCATAAACCGTATCGTTGCCTTCATATTCATATTCAACGATGGTGTCACCTGCATTTTTACTGTGGTAAACATCGTTGCCTAAGCCGCCGTAGAATACGGTATGCCCGAGACTGCCATATAAAACGTCATCGCGGGTCGTGCCTTTAATGACGACGGATTCATTGTTTGCTATGTTATGGTATAAAGGGTGCAATGTATTGGCCATAATGGCTCTCCTTGTGAACAAGTTGCGGGGAAAAATAAATATATCTATTTGACATTAATAGATTTTTTGATTGTATGTATGATGCGGATTGTATCGGGGAATAATATGATGGAAAAGATATAATAATTTACATTATTGTTTTATATATTAATTTAAAATATGAAATAATATTTAATAGTATTTTAATGTTGAGAGGGTGGAAAAACGAAAAGGTCGTCTGAAAACTGAATTTTCAGACGACCTTTTGTTGCTATCCGTAACGAATCATGCTTTATGCGTCGTTTCCCGGTAAAAGCAGATTCGTTTTAAATGGTCTGTTCTTTTTAGCAAATCTTTAGCCGATGATATTGGATGGGCCCAACCAGACAAAATCGAATTTGGCAAATATGGTGCTGCTGCTTGAACCTGCCTCACGATAAGCAAGAGTATGCTGCTCTGTATCGAAGATGAGATAAGGACGGTCTTTTTGGAGAATGACCTCAGGGTCTTTTTCAACGAACATCTTTGACCAGCTCAAATTGGCGTTGCTGCCAGTCAGCAGTGAACGCATACCAGATAGGTCGAGTTTGTCCGTATTAGGGTCAAATTCGACCACGCGATCTATACTGCCTTCACGAATATCTGATGCAGTAAAGGCAACGGTGTCGTTGCCTTCACCTGTGATGATGGTGTCGCTACCCGAGCCGCCTGCAATATAGTCATCACCGTCTCCACCGTTGAGATGGTCATTTCCATTTCCGCCTAACAGGGTGTCGTTGCCACCCATGCCGTACAGGGTATCATTGCCGTCTTCACCGCTCAGACGATTATCCCCTTTGTTGCCTGTCAAGATATTGTCATTATGGTTGCCAATACCGAAGATGTTGTTGCTACCTGTCAAAGTCAGGTTTTCAACATTTGCTGCGGCGGTGTAGGAAACGCTACTGTAAATGGTATCGGTACCTTCTCCCGATCGCTCGGTAACTGTGTCATTTACATTGTCCACATAATAGATATCATTTCCATCCCCACCAGTCATCTTGTCTACGCCGTAGCCACCGTCTAAAGTATCATTTCCATGTCCACCATCAAGTACGTCGTTGTTTTCACCACCTTCTAGGATGTCATCTCCGTTA
>NZ_JH164966.1:62687-164483 GCF_000227275.1 Neisseria sp. GT4A_CT1 | reverse complement strand
GCCACTCTGCAGAAGGTCGTTACCGTCCATGCCGTAGAGCGTGTCATATCCATCTAGTATTATCGAGCAAGTGGTTGTTGCCGCTGTTGCCTGTCAGGATGTTGCTTTCTTCGTTGCCATAACCGTTGATGTTATCGTTTCCTATCAGCGTCAAGTTTTCGACGTTGCTATTAATAAAGTAGGAAACGCTGCTGTAAACAGTATCGGTACCTTCATCAAAATATTCGTCAACTTCATCGAGCCAATTATCAACATAGTAAATATCATCCCCCTGGTCACCACGCATGAAGTCTACTCCACTACCACCGTTTAAAGTGTCGTTGCCATCTCCACCCACAAGGCCGTCGCGACCATGTCCGCCCTCGAGCCAGTCGTCGCCATCTCCACCATAGAGCCAGTCGTCGCCATCTCCACCATAGAGCCGGTCATCGCCATCTCCAGCATAGAGTGAGTCCTTGCCATCTCCACCATAGAGCGAGTCGTCGCCGTCACCGCCTAGCAACAGGTCGTTACCAGCCATACCTTCTAGCTTGTCATTGCCGCGACCGCCGCTCAAGCGGTTGTTGCCGCTGTTGCCTATTAGAATATTGTTAGAGTTGTTGCCAAATCCAAAGGTGTTGCCGTTGCCTGTCAGTGTCAGGTTTTCGACGTGGGTCGGTAAGGTAAAGGTTGTATCGGCGTAAACCGTATCATTGCCTTCATGTGCATATTCAACAATGGTATCGCCTGCGTTCTTACTGTAATAAATATCGTTGCCCAAACCGCCATAGAATGTGATATGTCCGAGACCGCCATGTAAAACGTCATCGCGGGGCGTTCCTTTGAGGACGTCTGATTTATTGTTTGCTGCGCTGCGGGATAAAGAGTGCAATGTATTGGCCATGATGGCTCTCCTTGAGAACAAGTTGCTGGGAAAAAATAATACCTATCTATTTGACATTAATAGATTTTTTCTTGTGTGTCATGATGTTGATTGTATCGGGGAATAAAATGACGGGAAAGGTATAATAATTGATATTATTGTTTTGTTTGCTAATTTAAAATAAAAAATGATATTTGATAGTATTCTGATGTTGATGAGTGAAAAACGAAAAGGTCGTCTGAAAATCGGTTTTCAGACGACCTTTTGTTGTGATCTATGACGGTTCGTGCTTTATATAGTTTCCCTGCAAAAGCTGTCGCAAGAATAGGCTGTGATTGTTTCTGTATGAATTGTCAAGAATAGGAAGAATATAGTGGATTAAATTTAAATCAGGACAAGGCGACGAAGCTGCAGACAGTACAGATATTACGGAACCGATTCACTTGGTGCTTCAGCACCTTAGAGAATCGCTCTCTTTGAGCCAAGGCGAGGCAACGCCGTACTGGTTTAAAGTGAATCCACTATAAAAATTCAGACGACCTTGAAAGGGTATCCCAAAGGTCGTCTGAAAATCTAAATCCCGTTATAAACCGCAAGTTTTCGGCTTGTTCGCCAGAATATTGATGACTTTACGTTCAGGTTTGGACGGGGTGATTTTGATTTCACTCTCGTCTTCTTCGCTGCCGTCGGAGTATCGTTCGGGCATTTTTTCGCTGTCAAACGCCAAGTCGCCGCCGTGTTTTAAGGTTTGACCGCGTTCCAAACCGGCGAAGTCGAAAAGCTCGGGGTCGGCAAGATGGGAGGGAACGACGTTTTGCAGGGCGGAGAACATCGATTCAATGCGGCCGGGGAAACGTTTGTCCCAATCGCGCAGCATATCGCCAATGACTTGGCGTTGCAGGTTAGGCTGCGAGCCGCAGAGGTTGCACGGGATAATCGGGAATTGCTTCAGTTCGGCGTATTTAATCAAATCTTTTTCTTTCACATATGCCAGCGGGCGGATGACGATGTGTTCGCCGTTGTCGCTCACCAGCTTGGGCGGCATGGCTTTGAGTTTGCCGCCGTAAAACATATTCAGGAACATGGTGGCGAGGATGTCGTCGCGGTGGTGTCCCAAGGCGATTTTGGTGCAGCCCAATTCTTTTGCTGTGCGGTAGAGGATGCCGCGGCGCAGGCGGCTGCACAGTGAACAAGTCGTTTTGCCTTCGTCCAATACGCGTTTGACGGTGGAGTAGGTGTCTTCTTCAACGATTTTGTACGGTACGCCTATGCTTTCAAGATAGGTCGGCAGCACTTCTTCGGGGAAGCCCGGCTGTTTTTGGTCGAGATTGACGGCAACCAGTTCGAAATCAATCGGCGCGCTGGCTTGGAGCTGGCGCAGGATGTCTAACAGGGCGTAGCTGTCTTTGCCACCGGAGAGGCAAACCATGATTTTGTCGCCCGGCTCGATCATGTTGAAATCGTTAATCGCGTCGCCGACGGCATGGCGCAGACGTTTGTTGAGTTTGTTGTTCTCTAATTCTTGCTTGGTTTTTTTGGACATAGCGGTTTGTGCTTTGAAATAAGGAAAAATTTAAGGGCGGTATTGTACCGCAAAAAGCGTTTGGAAACCGCATATTAGAAAAAGAATGGGAGCAGATTGAGATTTTAATCCACTATATTTGTCCCAATAGAAAGATTTGTGCTTAGGAGGGGTTTTTGAGTTGTGTTGAGAATGGGATGTTTATATCAGGATAGGATAAATTGATTTACAGTAGACAGATGCTTACATGCGTTTGGGAAATGATGGGGACGATGTTGTTTTGAAATTAGAGAAGCAGGCTTCTGTGTGCCACAGAAGCCTGCTTGTACGAAACGTCTGAAAGTTATTTATAGAGACCTAAAATTTGGGAATCACTCCTTTTCAGACGACCTTTTATTCCCATCAGGGCAATTAACGGCTGCGTTCGATAAAACGGTAATAGGTTTCGCCGTCTTGGACGTAACCCAATTCCACACGGGCAATTTCAGAAATCGCTTCTTGACCGTTCGCCAAATCATCGACTTCCGCAGCAAGGAACTGGTTGCGCAAAGTGAGCGTCTGGTTTTTCTCCTCCTGCACGGAAAGTTGTTCCTGCAATTCTTCCGTATGCCCGATACTGCCTTTTCCAAACCAAAGGCTGTATTGGCAGTAAGCAAGCGCGATGGATAAAACAACAGTTACCCACTTCATACATCAATACCTTTTCTTATTTGCCCAGTTGATAGAATGCGGCTTTGCCGGGGTAGTAGGCAGCTTCTGCCAATTCTTCCTCGATGCGCAGCAGTTGGTTGTATTTCGCCATGCGGTCGGAGCGGCTCAATGAGCCGGTTTTGATCTGCATGCAGTTGGTAGCGACTGCCAAGTCGGCAATGGTGCTGTCTTCAGTTTCGCCCGAACGGTGGCTCATTACGCTGGCGTAACGGCTGCGTTTTGCCAAGTCAACCGCTTGCAAGGTTTCGCTCAAAGTACCGATTTGGTTGACTTTGACCAGCAATGCGTTTGCCACGCCTTTTTCGATGCCTTCGGCAAGGATTTTCGGATTGGTTACGAACAAGTCGTCGCCGACCAGTTGTACTTTGCTGCCGAGTTTTTCGGTGAGGAGTTTCCAGCCTTCCCAGTCGTTTTCATCCATACCGTCTTCGATGGAGATAATCGGGAATTCGTTAACCAAGCCTTCAAGGTATTCGGCAAATTCTGCGCTGGTGTAAGAACGGCCTTCGGCTTCCAAGTGGTATTTGCCGTCTTTGTAAAACTCGCTGGATGCGCAGTCCAAAGCAAACAAGACATCATCACCTGCTTTGTAACCAGCAGCTTCGGTTGCTTCAACCATCAGTTGCAGGGCTTCTTTATGGCTGTTCAGGTTAGGAGCGAAACCGCCTTCATCGCCGACAGTAGTCGGGAAGCCTTTACCGTCGCATAGTTTTTTCAGCGCGTGGAAAATTTCGGCACCGCAGCGCAGGGCTTCGCGGAAGGATTTTGCGCCGACTGGCATAATCATAAATTCTTGAATGTTCAGGCTGTTATTGGCATGTTCGCCGCCGTTGATAACGTTCATCATCGGAACAGGCAGAGCCATAGGACCAGCACCGCCCAAGTAACGGTAAAGCGGCAGACCTGAATCTTCGGCAGCCGCGCGGGCAACAGCCATAGAAACTGCCAAAGTAGCATTCGCACCTAAATTGCCTTTGTTTTCAGTGCCGTCCAGCTCGATCATGATTTTGTCGATGTAGGACTGTTCGTTGGCATCGATACCGATCAGTGCTTGGGCAATTTGGTTGTTGACGTGTTCAACTGCTTTCAATACGCCTTTGCCCGAGTAGCGGGATTTGTCGCCGTCGCGAAGTTCCAAAGCCTCTTTTTGACCGGTAGACGCACCGCTCGGTACGGCGGCACGGCCCATTACGCCGGACTCCAGCAATACATCGCATTCTACGGTGGGGTTGCCGCGTGAATCCAAAATCTCGCGGGCAAAAATATCAACGATTGCGCTCATGAATATTCTCCAAATGAGGATGAAAAAAGAAAAGTAGCTTTGTTACATTTCAGACGACCTGTGAGTATCGCTGAAAGCACATCAACGGCGATTATACCGATGGTGGCGCCAAAACTGCTATGAAACCGACTGTAAGTTTGTTTCACGTCAACATCGGTTTGCACAGGGAGCAATATATGCTCAAACAGCCCCGTATTCTAACAGTTTTTGAGATTTTAGGGCAGGGTAACTTGCTGTAAAGGCTTGGTTTGGAAGGTCGTCTGAAAAAACGAAATTTGTTTCAATTGTCAGGTTTCTAATTGATGGCATAATAGTTATTTAAGCTGGAATTTAATTGAGCGTTTTGATTTTCAAAAAAAAAATGAATTTTTTATTTAAGATTTACATAGAAAGAGATGCTATGATGCCGATGAGTTAAGGTTGGAATAAGGGATAAAGAATAAAATAAAAAATAATAAGCTGGAAAATAGGAATTTATATAAAATTTATATGGACATCAGTTATGTGGAAGCCAATAGAGATCTTGTTTGATGAGTCTGATGATGAGGGTTTATCTTATATCTATTTTGATTTGGGAGATTTTCATTACTTCACTTTAACCTTCAATCAAAACGAAGACGATAAAATCTATTTTGAGTTTAATGAGCAAACTTTTTCAATTGAGAGTAATGATGTTGCTTATAATTTAATTGATCACGTTTTATCTTTTGATTTTGGGGAAGATATTCAGGAATCTCTGAAAATTAAAAAACACATCGAAATTGATATAGACGAAAGCATTAATATGATGGCATTTAGGAAAACACTGGAAAATATTTTTATGGCTAAGGAAGTGTAGCTGATTTTCTATATTTTTAAGAAATAGTTGCAAGGTAAAATATGATGATTAAAGGCTTATAGATAAAACCAGTGCTTGTATAGTAGATTAACTTTAAACCAGTACGGCGTTACCTCGCCTTGGCTCAAAGAGAACGATTCTCTAAGGTGCTGAAGCACCAAGTGAATCGGTTCCGTACTATCTGTACTGTCTGCGGCTTCGTCGCCTTGTCCTGATTTAAATTTAATCCACTATATTGTGAATAAGAGGTCGTCTGAAAATATTTTCAGTAATCTTGCCGGTTTTGAATATGGACATGCCTTATGAATTTTTATAAAATTCGCGCATCATTTTCAACAAGGTTAATGTATGAAGAAAATATTATTAGGCGCTTTCATTGCATCAGTGTATATGCCTATTGTACTGGCTGATACCTGCGAAGTACCAAAATTGACTGGTAGAGAAGGTTACAGCACGGTTTTTTGCCTTAATGAAGAAGGCTTGTCTAGGGTTGTGAAGCCGGGTAACAAGAAGAATCCTTTTTTGCATGGCTTTGTTAATCGACAAGGGAAGGTTGTTGTTCCACTTAAGTATTATGATGCCTATGATTTTTCTGAAGGATTGGCAGCAGTATGTAAAACCGTAGGAAAATCAGATCAGATTTTATGCGGTTATATCAATGCCAGTGGTAAAGAAGTTATTCCTTTAAAATTCGAATACATGCCTGGTGATTTTTCACAAGGCATTGCCCCTGCCAAACAAAAAGGCAAATGGGGCTTTATCGATAAAAAGGGTAAAGTTGTCATCCCATTTCAATATGTTAAAGCCGATTCATTCAGTGAAGGACTCGCTGCGGTCGCTACTGTTGATACAAATAAATATGGCTATATCAATACAAAAGGTGAGATGGTTATTCCACCAAAATATGAAGAAGCTTTTTATTTTAATGAAGGTTTAGCTGCTGTTCAGATTCTTGATAAATGGGGTTATATCGATAAAAGAAATCAGTGGGTAATTCCTGCGCGATATAAAAGTGCTTATAATTTTGAGGATGGTATGGCAAGGGTTTCACAAAATGATAAATACGGTTATATCGATAAAAAGGGAAAGGTAGTTATCCCTTTTAAATATACGTATCTAGGTTCATTGAGTGAAGGTTTGATTGGTGCAGAATTAAACGGCAAATTCGGCTATTTAGATAGAACCGGCAAAGTAATCATACCGTTCAAATTTGGTACTTTCAATAATTTCCAAAATGGTGTGGCACTTGTTAATATGAAGAATATATTTAAAGACGAAGATTATAGTGAGGATGAATTCTTTTATATTGATAAGCAAGGTAAGCCAGTTGAAGTGGAATAACAATTTTTGAATGTGATGCAATTAAGGTCGTCTGAAACTTTCAGACGACCTTTGTTCACTTGATCTTAGCGGTGATAGTTTGGTGCTTCTTTAGTAATCTGAACGTCGTGAACGTGGGATTCGCTCATGCCGGCGGAGGTGATTTCTACAAATTCCGCTTTTTCGTGCATTTCTTCGATATTGGCGCAGCCCAAATAGCCCATGCTGGAACGCAAACCGCCAGTCAGTTGGTGGATGATGTTCACAATCGGGCCTTTGTAGGGAACGCGACCTTCGATACCTTCGGGGACATATTTGTCGGTGCTGTCGGTTTTATCTTGGAAGTAGCGGTCGGCGGAGCCTTGGCTCATTGCTCCCAGAGAACCCATACCGCGGTAAGATTTGTACGAGCGGCCTTGGTAGAGTTCGATTTCGCCCGGTGCTTCTTCCGTACCGGCAAACATCCCGCCGAGCATGACACTGTATGCGCCCGCTGCCAAGGCTTTGGCGATGTCGCCGGAGAAGCGGATGCCGCCGTCGGCAATCAGTGGAACACCAGTGCCTTTGAGGGCTTCGGCAACGTTGTGAATGGCAGTCAGTTGCGGCACGCCTACGCCTGCAACGATACGGGTGGTGCAAATCGAACCCGGTCCGATACCGACTTTGACGGCGTCTGCACCTGCTGCGACCAAATCCAAAGCGGCTTTGGCGGTTGCGATATTGCCGCCGATGACTTGGATGTGCGGATAGGTTTCTTTCACCCATTTCACGCGCTCGATAACGCCTTGGCTATGGCCGTGTGCAGTATCGACGACGATGACGTCGACTCCCGCTCCGACCAAGGCTTTTACACGCTCTTCGGTGTCTCCGCCGGTACCGACTGCCGCGCCTACGCGCAAACGGCCTTCGGAGTCTTTGTTGGCATTTGGAAACTCGGTGGTTTTCAAAATATCTTTTACGGTAATCAAGCCTTTAAGCTCGTCTTTTTCGTTCAAGACCAAAACGCGCTCGACTTTATGTTCGTGCATCAGTTCGCGCGCTTCGTCGATGCTTGTGCCTTCGGGGACGGTAACCAAGCGTTCGCGCGGGGTCATGATGGCGGAAACGGGCAGGTCGAGGCGGTTTTCAAAACGCAGGTCGCGGTTGGTAACGATGCCGACCACTTTGCCGTTTTCAACGACGGGCAGACCGGACATTTTGCGTTTGCGTTGCGCGCGCATTTCCAATACTTCGCGGATGGGCGTCGTCGGGGCAACCGTTACCGGGTCTTTAACTACGCCGCTCTCATGGCGTTTCACTTTGGAAACGGCACGCGCCTGCATTTCGGGCGTCATGTTTTTATGGATAATGCCGATACCGCCTTCTTGCGCCATGGAAATGGCGAGGCGTGCTTCGGTAACGGTGTCCATTGCGGCGGAAAGTAAGGGGAGGTTGAGCGTGATTTCGCGGGTGAGCTTGGTTTGAAGTTTAACGTCTCGTGGCAGCACGGTTGAATGTGCAGGAACCAACAAAACATCGTCGAAAGTATAGGCTTTTTCTACGATACGCATGATGCTCAGTCTTTCAGTTTGTGCAAGATGCACGGCATTATAACACCCGCTAAGATTTGTTGACAGCGGATTGTTTGCAATTTGAGATTATTTTTTTACGACACCATTACGATGCATATTTTTGAATTAATATGACATATTTTTAAAAATCAAGTAAAATAGGGTCGTCTGAAAACACGTTTACGATGAAAACAAAATGAAAAAATCATCTTTATCCTTATTTTTGCTTGGCGTTTTGTATGCTGCCGGAGCAATGGCCGGAAATAATGTTTATACATGGAAAAGCGGCAGTGGCAGCACCAGCTACTCCGATACGCCTAATCGTTTGCAGCCGGAACGTTCGAATATTGTGAATATTCGAACCCGTAACGTGACGCCTGCAGTTGCCAAACCGGAAAATGCCCAAGAAGGGACGCTGTCAGAGCAGCAGGCTAAGCTGAACGAGAAGATTTTGGCGCAGAATAAGCAGGTTGAGGAGCAGAATAAGAAGGTTGAAGAAGAAAACCGCAAAAATAAAGAAGACAACTGTCGGATTGCCCGCGTAAACCGTCAGTTTGCGGAAAGTGCGCGCACTGCAAATCGTGATGATTTGATTAAACATTATCAAAGCGATATCAATAAATATTGCAATTGAAATTGGATTGAAACAGCAAATAAGGCATACAGTTATAACTATAACCGTATGCCTTATTGTTTTTAGCTTTCTTTGCAAAGTTGCCCGCTGGGCATTGAACAGGGTTCACCCATTGATAATAGTGTATTGGGAAAAATTCAGGGTTCAGTTTTGATTTTGCTGCACAATGTATTCCAAAGCATGTTGCGCGAGCGTATTGCCTTGGGCGGCGGCTTTTTCAAACCAAGATTTTGCCTGGGTAAAGTTTTGGGTTACCCCTTGTCCGTTTTCGTATAAAACGCCTAAGTTGTTTTGGGCGTTGGCATTGCCTTGTTCTGCCGCTTTTTTGTACCAATATTTTGCCTTGGGATAATTTTGGGTAACGCCTTGTCCCTCTGCATACATGATGCCTAAATTATATTGCGCTTTGGCGTTGCCTTTCTTGGCGGCTTTTTCAAACCATGACTTGGCAAGTTTATAATCTTGGCCTACGCCTTCACCTGAGTAATACATCAAACCCAAGTAAAATTGCGCACTGTCTTCCCCTTGGTCTGCTGCTTTGTGAAACCAAGTTTTTGCCTGTATATAGTCTTGTGGAACGCCTATACCGGCATAGTGAATGATGCCTAAATCAAACGCTGCTTCTGCATTGCCCTGTTCGGCTGCCTTTTCCCACCAAAATTTGGCTTGGCGATAGTCTTGTGCCGTTCCTTGACCTTCGTAATAAATAATTCCAAGATTGAATTGCGCTTCGGCGTTGTCGTTGTGCGCTGCTTTTTCAAACCAGTATTTAGCCTGCTCGTAATCCTGCGTCGTGCCGATGCCTTTTGCGTACATAGTGCCTAAGTCAAGCTGAGAGCGGGTGTCCCCCTGTTTCGCCATTTCTTGAATCAATCGGAAGGCTTGGTTTTCACTGTTTTGAGAGATATTGTGACGCGGGGTGTAATGTGGTTTTGCCGCATAAGCCTGCATTCCTGAGATGGAAAGCAGGATGGTTAGGATAAGTGTTTTAGACGTAATGTTCATGACTATAAAATATAATTGGTATTAGGAGAGTCGATTGTCTATATTAACTTGTCTTAAAAATGAAGTAAATCAAATATGGACGATTTGAACAATATAGGGATGAAAGGTCGTCTGAAATTGCCACAATTCCCCAAATCCCGATAAAATCGTCCTTCATAACCATATTTTTAGGACGCACCGTGCAAGGACTTGATTATTGCCGTCAGAAGGCAGAAGAAAGCCGCTCCAGTTTTTTATCGGGCTTCCGTTTCCTGCCGCAGGAAAAGCGGGATGCGATAACGGTTTTGTATGCTTTTTGCCGCGAATTGGACGATGTGGTCGATGACTGTTCCGATCCGAATGTGGCGCAGGCAACGCTGAACTGGTGGCGCGGCGATTTGGACAAGGTATTCGGCGGCATGATGCCGGAGCATCCGGTCAATCAGGCTTTGCGGCAGGTCAAGGAAACTTTCAAGCTGCCGAAATATGAATTGGAAGCCTTAATCGACGGGATGCAGATGGATTTGGTTCAGGCACGTTACGGCAGTTTTGAAGAGTTGAAACTGTATTGCCACCGCGTCGCGGGCGTCGTCGGCTGCCTGATTGCGCGGATTTTGGTTTTTTCAGACGACCGAACGCTGGAATACGCCGATAAGATGGGCCTTGCGCTGCAACTGACAAACATTATCCGTGATGTCGGCGAAGATGCGAGAAACGGTCGGATTTACCTGCCGATGGAGGAAATGCAGCGGTTTGACGTACCTGCAAGCGTGATTATGCAGTGTAAGCCGACGGATAATTTTGCCGAACTGATGCGCTTTCAAGTTTCACGCGCCCGTGAGACTTATCGTGAGGCGATGTCGCTGTTACCCGTCACCGATAAAAAATCCCAAAAAGTCGGATTGGTGATGGCAGCGATTTATTACGCGCTGTTGAACGAAATCGACCGCGACGGCGCGCAAAACGTCCTAACTTATAAAATTGCCATTCCTTCGCCGCGCAAAAAGCGTATTGCCCTGAAAACCTGGTTATTCGGATTTAAGCCATGAACACTCCGCATCTTCGCCCGAAAATTGCCGTTGTCGGTGCAGGTTGGACAGGTTTGTCTGCCGCAATATCGTTGGCGCGCCGTGCCGATGTTACTGTGTTTGAAGCCGGTCGGCAGGCGGGCGGGCGGGCGCGTACTTTGGCTGGAAACGCTGAAGGATTCAGCTTTTTGGACAATGGGCAGCATATTTTGCTCGGTGCGTATCACGGCGTATTGACGCTGATGGAGCACATCGGTGCCGACCCTGAAGCCGCTTTTTGCCGTTTGCCGCTGCGATGGCATATGTATGAAGGTTTGCAGTTTCAAAGTACGAACCTTCCTTCGCCGCTGCATATTTTGACCGGCATATTGCGTGCTAAAAACGTTTCGTTTTTGCTGAAAATCAGGCTGTTATCCGATATGACTGCGTTGCAGCGTTACGCACGCGGCAAGCGTGCTGATTTGGCTGTTGCCCAATGGCTGCGGCAGCGCAATGTCCCGCGCAGGCTGGTTACAGAGTTTTGGCAGCCGCTGGTGTGGGGCGCGCTCAATACGCCTTTGGAACATGCAAGCATGCGGGTATTGTGCAATGTTTTGTCCGACGGCGTATGGGCGGATAAATCCGGCAGCGACTACCTTTTGCCCAAGCGCGATTTAGGCGCAATTATCGCCGAGCCTGCGGTGGCAAAACTCAAGCAATGCGGTGCGGACATCCGTCTTGAAACCCGCGTAGGTCGTCTGAAAAACCTTCCTGACGGACGTGTCGTTGTGAATGACGAGGTTTTTGATGCCGTTATTGTTGCGGTTGCGCCGTATCATGCCGTCCATCTTTTCCCTGAAGATACTCCCGACTATATTCAGACGACCTATCAAAATCTCCAATACCACTCAATTACTACCGTCTATCTGCGCTATGCCATTCCCGTCCATCTGCCTGCGCCGCTGACCGGATTTGCCGACGGTGCGGCGCAATGGCTGGTGTATCGAGGTGCAATTGGTTTGCCGGCAAACGAAGTCGCCGCCGTCATCAGCGTTTCCGACCATGTCGGCGCGTTCAAAAGCCAAGAATGGGCAGAGAAAGTCCATGCCGATGTAAAACGCATCTGCCCTTATTTGGACGAACCCGAAGCCGTCCGCGTCATCACCGAAAAACGCGCAACCACAGCCTGCACGCCCGATTTCGCCACTCCCGATTTTGCTTGGTTGCACCAGTGGTGCATCTATCCGGCAGGCGACTACCTGCACCCGCGCTATCCGGCTACGCTGGAAGCGGCGGTACAGTCGGGTTTGACGTCGGCGGAAATGTGTTTGGCAGAAATCAATCTGAAACAAAGGGATAGAGATGCTCAGTCCTTGCTTTGACTGAGCTATTAAAGCTAAAGCTTGGCGTGAATGTTACGCAAAAAGGTCGTCTGAAAATGTTTGGCAGATTAAATCTGTGTTTTCAGACGACCTTTGTTGATGGTGGTTGCATGATCTAAATATTTGGATCCGACTACGGATGACACATTGTCTCAATCGGCGCATAATCGCCGAATTGACTCAATATAGTGGCTTAACTTTAAACCAGTACGGCGTTGCCTCGCCTTAGCTCAAAGAGAACGATTCTCTAAGGTGCTGAAGCACCAAGTGAATCGGTTCCGTACTATCTGTACTGTCTGCGGCTTCGTCGCCTTGTCCTGATTTAAATTTAATCCACTATATCTGCAACGGCGTTGTTGTATTCGGTTCAAAGACAATCCAGATAGGAAATGTCTCATACCCTGTCGGACGAGACCATACGAAGCAACGCCTTTCATTGACTATACATCAGACTTAAAACCGCAAAGGAAATCGGATGCAAAACTACCTGACCCCCAATTTTTCATTCGCCCCCATGATTCCCGAACGCGCCCTTGGCAGCCGCGTCTGGGATACCGAAGGCCGTGAATACATCGACTTGTCGGGCGGTATAGCAGTCAACGCGTTGGGACACTGCCATCCCGATTTGGTTGCCGCGCTGGCGGAGCAGTCGCAAAAATTGTGGCACATTTCCAATATCTACACCACCAAACCCGCACAGGAATTGGCGCAAAAGCTGGTAGGACATACCTTCGCCGACAAAGTATTCTTTTGCAATTCCGGCGCGGAAGCCAACGAAGCCGCGCTGAAACTGGCGCGAAAATACGGGCGCGATCATTTTGGCGGACACAAAACCGAAATCATCTCCTGCCTGAACAGCTTCCACGGCCGTACGTTGTTTACCGTATCGGTCGGCGGCCAACCCAAATACAGCAAAGACTACGCGCCGCTGCCGCAAGGCATTACCCATGTTCCGTTCAACGATATTGCCGCATTGGAAGCTGCCATCAACGAAAACACTTGCGCCGTAATCATCGAGCCGATTCAAGGCGAAAGCGGCATCCTGCCTGCCACGCAGGAATATCTGCAAGCCGCGCGCCGTTTGTGCGACGAACACGGCGCATTGCTGATTTTGGACGAAGTGCAAACCGGTATGGGGCATACGGGCAAACTGTTTGCCTACGAGCATTACGGCATTACGCCCGACATCATCAGCTCCGCCAAAGCATTGGGCGGCGGCTTTCCCATCGGTGCGATTCTGACCACCGATAAAATCGCGCCGACCTTCGGGCCGGGGACGCACGGCTCGACTTTCGGCGGTAATCCGATGGCGTGTGCCGTCGGCAGCCGCGCGTTCGACATCATCAATGCGTCCGAAACTTTGGCACATGTGGAAAAACAAGGAAAAAAATTTCAGACGACCTTGCGGGAGTTGGGCGAGAAAACCGGCGTATTTAAAGAAGTCCGCGGCATGGGTCTGCTCATCGGCTGCGTGCTGGCAGACCAATACAAAGGCCGCGCTTCGGAAATTACCGCCGCCGCGCTGAAACACGGCCTGATGGTATTGGTTGCCGGAGCCGATGTCGTGCGTTTCGCCCCCAGCCTGCTGCTAAACGATGAAGATATGGCGGAAGGTCTGAAACGCTTGGAGGCTGCATTAACGGAATGGCTCGTCTGAATTTGATTGATTTTATTTAACTGTTAACAAATTTGATGAAGTATTTCTATTCAGCTGATAATGGAAAATACGACCCTTTGTTGGTTTTGGAAAATAATCAATCTAAAAATTTTCTTTTTTGTTTAAAAACGAGCAGAATTTAATCAAATCCATATGCCCATTGTTCAGAATAAAACCGATGTTATAAATTGTAATTTGCCAGTTATTCCAATTACTGATACGATTTGCGGCGGAATAAATTCAAATAAATGACTCATTGCGCCCTTTATTTTCAATTTTATTTTTAATTAATTGATAATATTAGGGTAATTGTGGTTTTGCGTTTGATTTAATTTTAGGATTTTTCGTTTTTGTATATCAATTTTCGCAAACGAAAACATTAGGGGTATAACCCTCTGTCATTGAATAACACTCAACATAAGGATAGATACTATGTCCACCCAATTACACGATGTTGACCCGATTGAAACCCAAGAGTGGTTGGACGCGTTAAGCTCAGTTCTAGAATACGAAGGCAGCGAACGCGCACAATACTTGTTGGAGCATCTGGTTAAATACAGCCGCGACAAAGGCGTCCGTATGCCTCACGGCACAACCACCCCGTATTTGAATACCGTTTCGGTTGAAGACGAAAAAGGCATTCCGGGCGATCAAAACATCGAACACCGCATCCGTGCATTCGTGCGCTGGAACGCCGCCGCCATCGTATTGCGCGCCGGTAAAAAAGATTTGGAGCTGGGTGGTCATATCGCATCTTTCCAATCCGCAGCAACCATGTACGAAGTGGGTTTCAACCACTTCTGGAAGGCTAAAGGCGAAGGCGAAGAAGGTGATTTGGTATTCTTCCAAGGCCACGTTTCTCCAGGCATCTATGCCCGCGCTTTCGTTGAAGGCCGTCTGACTGAAGACCAACTGAACAATTTCCGTCAGGAAGTGGACGGACATGGTCTGCCTTCTTACCCGCATCCGCACTTGCTGCCTGATTTCTGGCAATTCCCGACCGTATCTATGGGTTTGGGTCCGATCATGGCGATTTACCAAGCCCGTTTCCTGAAATACTTGGAATCCCGCGGCCTGGCAAAAACCAAAGGCCGTAAAGTATGGTGTTTCTGCGGCGACGGCGAAATGGACGAACCTGAATCGCAAGGCGCCATCGCATTGGCAGCACGCGAAGGTTTGGACAACCTGATTTTCGTCATCAACTGTAACCTGCAACGTTTGGACGGTCCTGTCCGCGGTAACGGCAAAATCATCCAAGAATTGGAAGGCAACTTTGCCGGCGCAGGCTGGAATGTTGTCAAAGTCATTTGGGGCCGCCGTTGGGACCGCCTCTTGGCAAAAGACAAAGACGGTATCCTGCGCAAACGCATGGAAGAATGTTTGGACGGCGACTACCAAACTTACAAATCCAAAGACGGTGCGTACGTGCGCGAACACTTCTTCAATACCCCTGAATTGAAAGCATTGGTTGCCGATATGACCGATGACGAAATTTGGGCATTGAACCGCGGCGGTCACGACCCTCAAAAAGTGTACAACGCTTATGACCGCGCAGCTAACCATGCAGACGGCAAACCTACCGTAATTTTGGCGAAAACCATTAAAGGTTATGGTATGGGTGCATCCGGTGAAGGTCAAAACGTTGCCCACCAAGCCAAAAAAATGGACAAAGCGTCTCTGAAACAATTCCGCGACCGCTTTGACATTCCGGTTACCGACGAGCAAATCGACAGCGGCGATCTGCCTTACCTGACTTTTGCTCCCGACAGTGAAGAGTACAAATACCTGCACGCACGCCGCGAAGCTTTGGGCGGCTACTTGCCTCAACGCAAGCCTACCCAAGAAGTTCTGGAAGTGCCTGAGTTGTCAGCATTTGAGACTCAACTGAAATCTAGCGGCGACCGTGAATTCTCAACCACCATGGCTTTCGTCCGCATTCTGTCTACTCTGTTGAAAGACAAAAAAATCGGCAAACGTGTCGTACCTATCGTTCCTGACGAAAGCCGTACCTTCGGTATGGAAGGCATGTTCCGCCAATACGGTATTTGGAACCCGAAAGGCCAACAATACACCCCGCAAGACAAAGACCAACTGATGTTCTATAAAGAGTCTGTTGACGGTCAAATCCTGCAAGAAGGTATTAACGAGCCTGGCGCGATGGCTGACTGGATTGCTGCAGCGACCAGCTATGCCAACAGCGACTTCGCGATGATTCCGTTCTACATTTACTACTCTATGTTCGGTTTCCAACGTGTCGGCGACTTGGCATGGGCTGCCGGCGATATGCACGCGCGCGGCTTCCTGTTGGGCGGTACTGCCGGCCGTACGACCTTGAACGGCGAAGGCCTGCAACACGAAGATGGCCACAGCCACATTCAAGCTGATTTGATCCCGAACTGCGTAACATACGATCCGACCTTCCAATATGAAGTGGCCGTTATCGTACATGATGGCCTGCGCCGTATGTACGTCAACCATGAAGACGTGTTCTACTACATCACCCTGATGAACGAGAACTACACTCATCCGGATATGCCCGAAGGCGTGGAACAAGACATCCTGAAAGGTATGTACTTGCTGAAAGCCGGCGGTAAAGGCGACAAGAAAGTTCAATTGATGGGTTCCGGTACCATCCTGCAAGAAGTGATTGCCGGTGCCGAATTGCTGAAAGCCGACTTCGGCGTAGAAGCAGACATTTGGTCTTGCCCATCCTTCAACTTGCTGCACCGCGATGCCATCGAAGTAGAACGTTTCAACCGCCTGCATCCGCTGGAAGCTGAAAAAGTGCCTTTCGTTACCTCACAACTGCAAGGTCATGACGGTCCGGTTATCGCCGCTACCGACTATATCCGCAGCTATGCCGACCGTATCCGCGCGTACATCCCGAACGACTACCATGTCTTGGGTACCGATGGTTTCGGACGTTCCGACAGCCGTGCCAACCTGCGCCGCTTCTTCGAAGTGGACCGCTACAACGTTGCCGTGGCAGCATTGAGCGCATTGGCAGAACAAGGCAAAGTCAGCAAAGAAACCGTTCAACAAGCCATCGAAAAATACGGCATCAATGCCGACGTGGCACCAAGCTGGAAACGCTAATCCTGTTTTCAGACGACCTCAAAGTCAATTTGCTTACGGGGTTGTCTGAATCAAGAATAGGTTGACGGTTTGTATAACGGATAAACCTTGAATTACCGGGCTGCGGGAACAAGTCGTGCAAAAGGTTCGAAGCGCAGAAAAGCTGCCTTGGAAATGGTTATCCGTGCCGGAAAACATAAGTGATGTCGTTTGAAACTATTTTTCAGACGACCTCAAACCGAAATCATCAAAGGAACTCAAATGAGTATCGTAGAAATCAAAGTACCCGATATTGGCGGTCATGAAAACGTCGATATCATCGCAGTAGAAGTCAAAGCGGGCGACACCATCGCCGTTGACGACACCCTGATTACACTGGAAACCGACAAAGCCACTATGGACGTACCTGCCGATGCAGCAGGCGTTGTGAAAGAAGTGAAAGTCAAAGTCGGCGACAAAATCTCCGAAGGCGGCGTAATTCTGACCGTTGAAACCGGTGCTGCCGCTGCTGAAGCCGCTCCGGCTCCTGCCGCTGAAGCACAACCTGCGCCTGCCGCTGCACCCGCTGCCGCTCCCGCAGGCGGCGCAACCGTTCAAGTAGCCGTTCCTGATATTGGCGGTCATACTGATGTAGATGTAATCGCCGTTGAAGTTAAAGTTGGCGACACCGTTGCCGAAGACGACACGCTGATTACTCTGGAAACCGACAAAGCGACTATGGACGTACCTTGTACTGCCGCCGGTGTCGTTAAAGCCGTATTCCTGAAAGTCGGCGACAAAGTATCCGAAGGTACTGCCATTATCGAAGTGGAAACCGCCGGTTCTGCCGCCGCTCCCACTCCCGCGCCTGCTCAAGCCGCAGCCCCGGCAGCTGCACCTGCTCCTGCTGCCGCGCCTGCCGCCGCTCCGGCTCCTGTTGCCGCTCCTGCACCTGCCGCAGCCAAAATCGACGAAGCTGCTTTTGCCAAAGCACACGCGGGTCCTTCCGCTCGTAAACTGGCGCGCGAATTGGGCGTGGATTTGGGTCAAGTCAAAGGTACCGGCTTGAAAGGCCGTATCATGGGCGACGACATTAAAGCCTTTGTGAAATCTGTAATGCAAGGCGGTGCGGCGAAACCTGCTGCTGCCGGCGCATCTTTGGGCGGCGGTCTAGACTTGCTGCCGTGGCCTAAAGTGGACTTCTCCAAATTCGGCAATGTCGAAGTTAAAGAATTGTCCCGTATTAAGAAAATTTCCGGTCAAAACCTGTCTCGCAACTGGGTAGTTATCCCGCACGTTACCGTTCACGAAGAAGCGGACATGACCGAGTTGGAAGAATTCCGCAAACAGCTGAACAAAGAATGGGAACGCGAAGGCGTGAAACTGTCTCCATTGGCATTCATCATCAAAGCCTCCGTTTCCGCGCTGAAAGCCTTCCCAGAGTTCAACGCTTCTTTGGACGGCGACAATCTGGTTCTGAAAAACTACTTCAACATCGGTTTCGCAGCCGATACGCCGAACGGCTTGGTTGTTCCCGTAATCAAAGACGTGGATCAAAAAGGTCTGAAAGAAATCAGCCAAGAGCTGACCGAATTGTCTAAGAAAGCCCGCGAAGGCAAGCTCAAACCGCAAGAAATGCAAGGCGCCTGCTTTACCATTTCCAGCTTGGGCGGCATCGGCGGTACAGGCTTCACTCCGATTGTGAACGCACCTGAAGTCGCTATTCTGGGTGTGTGCAAATCCCAAATCAAACCGGTTTGGGACGGCAAAGAGTTCGCTCCTCGCCTGATGTGTCCGTTGAGCCTGTCCTTCGACCACCGCGTCATCGACGGTGCCGCCGGTATGCGCTTCACCGTATTCTTGGCGAACCTGTTGAAAGACTTCCGCCGCATTACCCTGTAATCCGAGCATATTTCAGACGACCTTCGGCACACAACCCGACAGGTCGTCTGAAAACAGAAGTCCGAATATCATTCAGAAAGATTAGACATGAGCTTAGTTGAATTGAAAGTGCCCGACATTGGCGGACACGAAAATGTAGATATTATTGCGGTTGAAGTGAACGTAGGCGACACTATCGCCGTTGATGATACCCTGATTACCTTGGAAACCGACAAAGCGACGATGGACGTGCCTGCCGAAGTTGCGGGCGTGGTCAAAGAAGTCAAAGTCAAAGTCGGCGATAAAATCTCCGAAGGCGGCTTGATTGTAGTCGTTGAAGCCGAAGGCGCGGCTGCCGCTCCTAAAGCCGAAGCACCTGCTGCTCCTGCGCAAGAAGCCCCTAAAGCTGCCGCTCCTGCACCGCAAGCGGCGCAATTCGGCGGTTCTGCCGATGCAGAGTACGACGTAGTCGTATTGGGTGGCGGCCCCGGCGGTTACTCCGCTGCATTTGCCGCTGCTGACGAAGGTTTGAAAGTTGCCATCGTTGAACGTTACAAAACTTTGGGTGGCGTTTGCTTGAACGTCGGCTGTATCCCTTCCAAAGCCTTGTTGCACAACGCTGCCGTTATTGATGAAGTGCGCCACTTGGCTGCCAACGGCATCAAATACCCCGAGCCTGAACTCGACATCGACATGTTGCGCGGCTACAAAGAAGGCGTGGTTTCCCGCCTGACTACTGGTTTGGCAGGTATGGCAAAAGGCCGTAAAGTGGACGTTATCCAAGGCGAAGGTCAATTCTTGGATCCGCACCACTTGGAAGTGTCGCTGACTACCGGCGACGTGTACGAGCAGGCTACGCCTACCGGCGAGAAAAAAATCGTTGCGTTCAAAAACTGTATCATCGCAGCGGGCAGCCGCGTAACCAAGTTGCCGTTTATCCCTGAAGATCCGCGCATCATCGATTCCAGCGGCGCTCTGGCTCTGAAAGAAGTACCGGGCAAGCTGCTGATTATCGGCGGCGGTATTATCGGTCTCGAAATGGGTACGGTTTACAGCACGCTGGGTTCACGCCTCGACGTCGTTGAAATGATGGACGGCCTGATGCAAGGTGCAGACCGCGATTTGGTGAAAGTATGGCAGAAACAAAACGAATACCGTTTTGACAACATCATGATCAATACCAAAACCGTCGCAGTCGAGCTGAAAGAAGACGGCGTTTACGTTACCTTCGAAGGTGCAAACGCGCCGAAAGAGCCGCAACGCTACGATGCCGTATTGGTTGCCGCCGGCCGTGCGCCTAACGGCAAACTCATCAGCGCCGAAAAAGCAGGCGTTGCCGTAACCGACCGCGGCTTCATCGAAGTCGACAAACAAATGCGTACCAACGTGCCGCACATCTACGCCATCGGCGACATCGTCGGTCAGCCTATGTTGGCGCACAAAGCCGTTCACGAAGGCCACGTTGCCGCTGAAAACTGCGCCGGACACAAAGCTTACTTCGACGCACGCGTGATTCCGGGCGTGGCTTACACCGCTCCCGAAGTGGCATGGGTTGGCGAAACCGAATTGTCTGCCAAAGCATCCGGCCGCAAAATCACCAAAGCCAACTTCCCATGGGCGGCTTCCGGCCGTGCGATTGCCAACGGTTGCGATAACGGCTTCACCAAGCTGATTTTTGATGCCGAGACCGGCCGTATTATCGGCGGCGGTATCGTTGGTCCGAACGGCGGCGATATGATTGGCGAAATCTGTCTGGCCATCGAAATGGGCTGCGACGCTGAAGACATCGGCAAAACCATCCACCCGCACCCGACCTTGGGCGAATCCATCGGTATGGCTGCCGAAGTGGCGCTGGGTACTTGTACCGACCTGCCGGCTCAAAAGAAAAAATAAGTGTATTCAGTCAGTTGAATTAAACTGCTGATATTGCATTTATCAGTCAAAGGTCGTCTGAATCTTTCAGACGACCTTTTCGTCAAACAGAATATTGTCAGTGATAGTGATTTCATTAACGATATAGTGGATTATAGTGGATGAACAAGAATGCGTGCCTAAGCTCCAAGTGAGCCATTTAGTCATGCTTTAAAACAGCAAGCAAACAAATTCGGCAGGATTGATACTGTCAGCGGCTTGTTTCATGCTTATCTATCAACAATAAAAACAAACCGTTTAACGGTTGACCCCATACATTCAGAGGTCGCCTGAAACCATATCGCAGATTTTCAGACGACCTTTCCCCAGTTTTATCAGATACAAGAAATGATTTATGAACGAAATAACTCCAGATTCCACCGTTCCTGAAGCGCACAAACGCTCCATCCGCAGCTTTGTGTTGCGTCAAGGGCATATGACTGCGGCGCAGCAGCGTGCCATTGATACGATGTGGCCGCAATTCGGCATCGATTACCAAGATTCCGTGTTGGATTTGAATCAGCGTTTCGGCAGCGACCGTCCCAAGGTGTTGGAAATCGGTTTCGGCATGGGTGTGGCGACTGTTGAAATTGCCAAGCGCCTGCCTGATACCGACTTTTTGGCGATTGATGTGCACGGTCCTGGCGTCGGCAACATTTTGAAATTGATTGAAGAAGAACGCATCGGCAATATCCGCGTGATGCGGCACGATGCGGTCGAAGTGGTCGAAAATATGCTTTCAAACGACGTACTCGACGGCATCCACATTTTCTTTCCCGACCCTTGGCACAAAAAACGCCATAACAAACGCCGCTTGGTGCAAACGCCGTTTGTGCAGAAACTGCTGCCCAAGCTGAAAGTCGGTGGTTATATCCATCTGGCGACCGACTGGGAAGAATACGCGCAGCAGATGCTGGAAGTGTTGAGCGGTTTTGACAATTTGCAAAATACCGCCGCTGATTACGCGCCTACGCCCGACTACCGTCCCGAAACGAAATTTGAAGCCCGCGGCAAACGTTTGGGGCACGGCGTTTGGGATTTGGTTTTCAAACGCATCAAATAAACCGATTGGAGAATCTCCCATGTTTACAGGTATCGTCCAAGGTGTCGGCGAAATCATTGCTATCCGCGAACCGTCCGCCGATTTCCGTACCCATGTCGTCAAGCTGCCCGATGGGATGACCGAGCATCTGCAAATCGGCGCATCCGTCGCCAACAACGGCTGCTGCCTGACCATTACCCAAATTGACGGCGATACGGTCAGCTTTGATTTGATGAAAGAAACCTTGGAAAAGACCAATTTGGGTCGTCTGAAAACGGGAGATGCCGTCAATCTCGAACGTGCCGCCCGTTTCGGTGATGAAATCGGCGGACACGTCATGAGCGGGCATATCATGACGACTACGCGGATTACGCGGATAGAGCGCAGCGAGTTTAACCGCACGGTATGGTTTGCACTGCCACCCGAGCTCAAACCTTATATTTTGAGCAAAGGCTTTGTCGGCTTGGACGGTTGCAGCCTGACCATAGGCGACGTTACCGATATGGAATTCAATGTCCACCTGATTCCGGAAACTTTGACGCGCACTTTGTTCGGCAGCCGGAAAGAGGGCGACGTCATCAATATCGAAATCGATCCACAAACCCAAGCCGTTGTCGATACCGTGATGCGCGTGATGGCGCAGCAAAATCCTGTTATATCAGGATAATAGGAGCACATATGAAACTCGCCGCCTTTTTACAAAAAGCCTATTCCGTTTTGGACCGTCTTGATTTGGTGTTGCCCGAAAAACCCGGTAAAACCGACTGGAACGCTTTGGCTTACCGTTGGCACAGCGTCGGTAAAAAAGGGATTTTGGAGAGTCTGCCAAACCCGCATACATTCCCGCTTGACCGTCTGGCTGCCGTCGGGACGCAAACCGAAAAACTGAAACGCAATACCGAGCAGTTTTTGGCAGGCCGCTCCGCGAATAATGTTTTGATGAGCGGTTCGCGTGGAACGGGCAAATCCTCGCTGGTCAAAGCCCTGTTGCACGAATATGCCGAACAAGGGCTGCGTCTGATTGAAGTTGATAAGAGCGATTTGGTCAGCCTGCCCGCGCTGCTTTTTTTGCTGAAAGACCGTCCCGAAAAATTCATCGTATTCTGCGATGACCTGTCGTTTGAAACCGGTGATGAAACCTACAAAGCACTAAAAACCGCATTGGACGGCGGTTTGTCGCAAAGATGCAGCAACGTGTTGGTGTACGCGACGTCCAACCGGCGCCACCTGATGCCCGAATATATGGACGAAAATATTGGAACAACGGGCATACGCGGCGAAATTCATCAAAAAGAAGCTGTTGAGGAAAAAATTTCCCTGTCCGACCGTTTCGGTTTGTGGTTAAGTTTTTATCCGTTCGATCAAAACGACTACCTCCAAGCGGTTGAAAATTGGCTGGGCGACCTCGGCGTGGATTTTGATGAAACGGCACGCAAGGCGGCATTGCAATGGGCACAAATGCGCGGCAACCGCTCTGGGCGTTCGGCTTGGCAGTTTGCGTGTGATTGGGCAGGGCATTTGCCGGAACAACGGGTTTTGGATTGAGTTTTTGGGAAATAGGTCTGCCGTACTGAAATCTGCGGGAGGATAAGGGTAGGGAAAGCCTTTTCCGGTTCAATTGCTTCCGGCCGCATCACTTTGAATCGCCATATCGTTTAAAAGGTCGTCTGAAACAGGATTTCAGACGACCTTTTTGTACGGACCAATCAGGAAAGCGAGATGTCAGCGAAGGCAGGAAGAGAGCCAAATCTGGCGTTGGCGCGGATTGAGCAGGTGGTAGAAGCGGTGTTGGATTTCCAATTCTTCCACGGCGAAATCCATGCTCGACAAGTAGCGGGTTTCGACATAATCGCGGGCGTTGTTTTGATCGAAATTATCTGCCGCAAGGATTTTCATAATGACTTGGCGGCGGTTACGGTCTGTGCGGACGAGTTTACGGTATGCTTTGTCCGATGCCTGTTTGTAATCATTACGGATACGGCGCAAAGCATTGTGTTGGTCTTGCGTCAGATTAAGGGAGCGGATGTCGCAATTGGCTTGAAAATCGTCCAGCTTGATATATTGGGGGCCGGCGTGCGCTTGACCGACAGCCGTCAGCAGCGCAACCGATAATGCACAGAGGGGTAAATAAGATTTGAATCCGACAGACACAGCGTTTTCCTAGTTTCCGTAACCGCGCAAATATACCCGATTAGCGTGTGAAAGGCAGTATCCCTCCAGTTAACTTTTGTTAACTTCATATCTTTATTTTATTTCTGACAAAACATATCCTTAACCTATAATTATTTATGCATATGCTTACTTTTGTTAAATATTAACAATGCATAGTTAGTGTTGCATGAGGCGTTGGTGGTAGAATATGAAAAATTATCCGTTTATCAAACCATACCATCCGACTGGATTTCTATGAACCACAATTTCCGTATTGCGCCCAGCATCTTATCCGCCGATTTTGCCCGTTTGGGTGAGGAAGTAACGAAAGTTATCGAAGCGGGAGCCGATTTGATTCATTTCGACGTGATGGACAATCATTATGTGCCGAACCTGACTTTTGGCCCTATGGTCTGCGCAGCGTTGAAGCCTTATGCCACCGTGCCGATTGATGTGCATCTGATGGTCGAACCTGTTGATGATCTGATTCAGGCATTTGCCAAAGCAGGGGCGTCGATTATCACGTTTCATCCCGAAGCCAGCCGCCATATCGACCGCAGCCTCAGCCTGATTAAAGATGCGGGCTGTCAGGCAGGATTGGTGTTGAATCCGGCCACTCCCGCCTACGTTTTGGAAAACGTATTGGACAGGTTGGACATGGTATTGTTGATGTCGGTCAACCCCGGTTTCGGCGGACAAAGCTTCATTCCGCATACCCTTGAAAAAATCCGTCAAGTGCGGGCGATGTTGGATCGGTACGAAGCACAAAACGGGCGGCACATCGCCATCGAAGTGGACGGCGGCATCAAAACCGACAATATCGCCGCCGTCGCGGCAGCAGGTGCCGATACTTTTGTGGCAGGTTCCGCCATCTTTGGCAAGCCGGACTATAAGGCGGTGATTGATGCCATGAGGAAAGAATTGGCTTCTGTGGCCTAATGTGCTGAACTGCTTGGCAAATCGTTTCCCAATTTTTATAGTGGATTAAATTTAAACCAGTACGGCGTTGCCTCGCCTTGCCGTACTAGCTGTACTGTCTGCGGCTTCATCGCCTTGTCCTGATTTAAATTTAATCCACTATATATCATTCCAGGCTTGATTGCCTTGCTCTGCCTTGAAGCCTATCCGCCCCAACTACGCTGATAACAAAAGGTCGTCTGAAAACCAAAAATCCGGTTTCAGACGACCTTTCTTCATTTCAATACGATTATTTTTCCATTTTCAAGCCGAAGTGCAGGTAGGTGCGTTCGGTGGCCATTCTGCCGCGGGGGGTACGTTGCAGGAAGCCTTGTTGGATGAGGTAGGGTTCGATAACGTCCTCGATGGTGTCCGTGGATTCGCCGATGGCGGCGGCAACATTATCAAGGCCGACGGGACCGCCGCTGAATTTGTGCAGGATGGCTTCGAGGAATTTTCTGTCCATGACGTCCAAACCTTGCGCGTCCACATCCAGCATACTTAAAGCGGCATCGGCAATGGCGGCATCAATTACGCCGTTGTTTTTCACATCGGCAAAATCGCGGACGCGGCGCAGCAGGCGGTTGGCGATGCGGGGCGTGCCGCGGCTGCGTTTGGCGACTTCCATCGCGCCTTCTTCGCCCATGTCGAGTTGCAGTAATTGCGCGGAACGGCTGACGATGGTGGCAAGGTCTTGATTTTGATAAAACTCCAAGCGGGCAACGATGCCGAAGCGGTCGCGCAGTGGGTTGGTCAGCATACCTGCGCGGGTGGTTGCGCCGACGAGGGTGAAGGGCGGCAGGTCGATTTTGACGGAACGGGCGGCAGGGCCTTCGCCTATCATGATGTCGAGTTGGTAGTCTTCGAGCGCGGGGTAGAGGATTTCTTCGACGACGGGGCTGAGGCGGTGGATTTCGTCGATGAACAATACGTCGTGCGGCTCGAGATTGGTCAGAAGGGCGGCAAGGTCGCCGGCGCGTTCGAGGACGGGGCCGCTGGTTTGGCGCAGGTTGACGCCCAGCTCTTTGGCGATGATGTGCGCCAATGTGGTTTTGCCCAGTCCGGGCGGGCCGAAGAGCAGGGTGTGGTCTAGGGCTTCGCCGCGTTTTTTGGCGGCTTGGATGAAGATGGCGAGCTGTTCTTTGGCTTTGTCTTGCCCGATATAGTCGTCCAGCGTTTTAGGGCGCAGGGCGCGCTCAAGCAACTCTTCCTGCGAGGAGATGCTTTGGGCGGTGATGATGCGCTGGGGTTGGGCGGCGGTCAGGTTGTCGGTTTGCAGCATGGGTTTTCCGATGGGTTCGGGGTCGTCTGAAAAGCGGTTTGCCGTTTTCAGACGACCTTTTTGAAAGGGGTTTAGCCGCGTGTTTCGCGCCAAACGAGGTAATCGCGCAGGGGCGGCATGGGCGGGTTGATGCAGTGGGGGCAGATGCCTGTGGTGTCTTCGTCGTCGCTGTCGATGTGGTAGGCGTTGGGGTCGAAGCGCACCTGCTGCATCACCGCCTGCGCCAATGCCTGCGCCTGAACGACGTCGAAGGTGAATTTTTCGAGGATTTCGTTCAGCAGGCGGATTTCGCCTTCGCTGAATTCTACGCTGTGTTTGAGGATGAGGCGTTGGTAATCTTCGTTGTTGATTTTGGGCAATAAATCGGTCTGAATGGTCATGATTTTTATGGGTGTAACGAAATAGCTGAGAGGCAGATTATAGCGGATATGGCGGCGGCTGTTTCAAAGGTCGTCTGAAAGTTGACGGGCTTTAGCGGATGCTGGGATAAACCTGTTCAATTCAGTATTGATTATCTGAGCATCACGGCTGTCAAAAAAATCGCCGATAAGTATGGTTTTTTCCTGATAATCGAAAGACCATGCGCCTTGTTTGCATTTTTGGATATGTAAGATATTGGGGATATCGTTTTTTGGTTGTTTTATACCATTTTGGTAGTAGTTTTTGTTTGGGTACTCAGCTTCCCTTCCTCTTGCAACAGGAGCTTTGGGAATATTGTCACGAAACTGCCATTCGGAAATTTCTGATAGCGGAAAACTACGCCAACGTCCAATGGAGAACAAGGTGTATCCATGAGACAGGGTATGGTTACGGATCTTGATGTTTTCACGTACGAAAAGTTGCCAGAGAAGGCTGTAAACCAGTGAGCCGACTAGGTAGAAAGTAAAAAGTATATGGATAAGAATTATTATTGGATCAGTGAAATAATGCTCTTCAAGGTAAAACGGCGCGATGCATGTAATAGCAAAGGAAAATATAAGAAATAGAGCGGTAAAACCGATTTCCTGAGAGTCATGTATAACACGCGCAGACACAGTAATGCCGTCGGGCGCGCGTTCGATTTTATAACGTGAGGATGTCATTAAGAGCTTCCTATTTTTCTGTCTGATACGCTTTTTGCAAAGGAGCAATTTTTGCCAGCCGCGCCCGGTCGATTTCTTCGGCGATTAGGTGCGCTTTTTCCTGCGCGCGACATTCGGCGGCGATTTTGCCTGAATCCACTTGGTTGGCGGCTTCGAGTAGGGCGAGCCAGTGCGCGCGTTGCGGGTAGGGGGCATTTTCGCGGTTCAGACGACCTTGTTTGTCTGCAATGCAGACGTTTAAGGCGGCGGCGAAGCGTTCGGGTCGTCTGAAAGCGTCGGTTTTTTTTAGGACGGTTAAGATGGTTTTGTTTTTGAACTGCTCGACTTGGTGGAACATGATGTGCCAACGGCAGACAAGTTCGGCAAGCTCGGCGCAGTGTCTCGGTGCACGCAGCCGCTGATTGACTTCGCGTACGGGTTCGACGCCGGCGAGGTCGTGCCCGTGGTGTTTGGGCAGGATGTCGGGCGGGGTTTTGGCTTTGCCCAAGTCGTGAAGCAGGGCGGCGTAGCGTTCGGGCAGGCTCAGTCCCATATCGGCAGCGCGTTGCAGCGTCATCAGGGTATGGATGCCGCTGTCGATTTCGGGATGATAGTCGGCGCGTTGCGGCACGCCGAAGAGGGCATCGACTTCGGGCAGCAAGACTTTGAGTGCGCCGCATTCGCGCAACACTTCAATCATCCTGCGCGAATTTTTTTCCATCAAACCTTTCGCCAACTCCTGCCAGACGCGTTCGGCAACCAAAGCGTCCGCTTCGCCGTTTTCTACCATCTGCCGCATCAGTTTCATGGTTTCTTCAGCGATTTCAAATCCGTAGCGCGCGGCAAAGCGGGCGGTGCGCAGGATGCGGACGGGGTCTTCGGCAAAAGCGGGCGAGACGTGGCGCAAAATGCCCGCCGCCAAATCCTGTTGCCCGCCGAAGGGGTCGATGATGAGGTCGTCTGAATCCTGCGCCATCGCGTTGATGGTCAGGTCACGGCGCATCAAATCCTGTTCCAGCGTAACGTCTTTGTCGGCGTGGAAACTGAAACCGGCATAGCCCTTGGCGGTTTTGCGTTCGGTGCGGGCGAGGGCGTATTCTTCGTGGGTTTCGGGGTGGAGGAACACGGGAAAATCTTTGCCGACCGGCTGGAAGCCTTGCGCCAGCATGGTTTGTGCGTCAGCGCCGACGACCACCCAGTCGTGGTCTTTGACGGGCAAACCTAAAAGATAATCGCGGACGGCGCCGCCGACGAGGTAGGTTTTGATGGTGTGTGTTTTCTGAGTCATTGAATTGGTCTTTGGTAACAATCAGAATGTCTTGAAGCTTGATCAGGTGGGCATCCTGTCTGCCATCATGTGAATAAAGGTCGTCTGAAAAACGGTTTGGCGAAATCCGCTGTTTATGGTAGCGAAACGCGTTGCACTCGTTTTCAGACGACCTTGTGGCAAAACGTAAGGTTTATTTTGCCGCTTTGTTGCTGTCGATAATCTTCAGTCCGGCTGAAACCAGGCTGCCGATGTCGGCGACGTTGGCAGGCATAATCAGCGTGTTGCTTTCTTTTGCCAAATTGCTGAAGGCGGCGACATATTGCTCGGCAACTTTCAGGTTGACGGCTTCTGAGCCGCCCTCTGAGCGGACTGCCTCGGCGATTTTGCGGATGGCGTCGGCGTTGGCTTCGGCAACCAGACGCAGGGCTTCGGCTTCACCTTGTGCGCGGTTGATGCGGGCGATTTTTTCACCGTTTGACGCGTTGATGGCGGCTTGCGCTTCACCTTCAGACTGTTGGATTTCCGCTTCGCGCTGACCGCTGGCAAGGTTGATTTGCTCGATTTTGCGGCCTTCGGATTCGGCGATACGGGCGCGTTTTTCACGTTCGGCGGTAATTTGCGCCTGCATAGAACGCAGAATTTCTTGCGGCGGAACCAAGTCTTTGATTTCGTAACGCAATACTTTCACACCCCATGCGCCTGCCGCTTCATCGAGCGCGGAAACGACGATGCTGTTGATTTCGTCGCGCTCTTCAAACGTTTTGTCCAACTCCATGCGGCCGATAACCGAACGCAGCGTGGTTTGGGCAAGTTGGGTAATCGCCATGATGTAGTTGCTGGAGCCGTAGGAAGCGAGTTTCGGATCGGTTACTTGGAAGTAGATGATGCCGTCAACGGTAAGCTGGGTGTTGTCGCGGGTGATGCAGACTTGGCTGGGAACGTCCAAAGGCACTTCTTTGAGCGAGTGGCGGTAGGCGACGCGGTCAACGAAAGGAATCAGAATGTTCAGACCGGCGGTCAGCGCGTTGTGAAATCTGCCGAGGCGTTCAACGACGTAAACTTCCTGCTGCGGCACGACGATAAAGGCTTTGAAGCCGAAAATTACAACGACAAGCAACAGGATGACGGGGAAGCTGTATAAAAATTCCATTGTTTTTTCCTTATGCGGTGAGAGCAAAGATTAATATTAATAGATGAATATTTTCAGGAAGGGTAATCAATTCGCCCATGATGCTCCTTTCGATTTTATCAATCAATTTAAACGAATGAGTAAAACATTACCGTTTTTACCGGTAATCACGGCGGTAGAGGTCGTCTGAACGGCATCGGCATTTTCAGCCTGCGCCTGCCAGTACGTTCCCCGATACGAAACTTCATAACAATCGCCGTGAAGGCGGCGGAGGATTTGAACGGTCTGTCCGATGTCCAAATCATCGTTCAATTCTTGGCGGGGTGCAGTTTTTTTGAATTTACTGTGTACCACCCAGATGCCGACGGCGGACAAAACGGCTGCCGCAGCGACGGCAATCGAAGTATTACCGGTCAGCCCATACACCAATCCCGCGCCGAACAAAGCCGTGCTGACAACCAAGAGATATACAGTACCGACAAACAGCTCGACAATCAGGACGGCGGCGGCAACGATAAACCAAGTAGTCATATAGATTCCTTAAGATTCGGGTGGGACAGACTCAATCATAACGGCACAAAGGCTGACTGACAATTCAATCATGACAATATTTTATAGTGGATTAACTTTAAACCAGTACGGCGTTGCCTCGCCTTGTCGTACTATCTGTACTGTCTGCGGCTTCGTCGCCTTGTCCTGATTTAAATTTAATCCACTATATTTTATGCGTCCGGAAGAAATAGAAGGTCGGCAGAAAAGGCGTCATCTCCATTTTGCTGCGTTATAATCATTTTTCACGATCATGAAGGCATCAATATGCAAACTTGGCACGAAGCAATCGGCTCGGAAAAGTCCGAACCCTATTTCCAACACATCATTGAAACCGTCAAAAAAGAGCGCGGCATGGGGCGGATTATCTATCCGCCTGCCGAAGACGTGTTCAACGCCTTTAAAGCAACCGAATTCGGTAACGTCAAAGTCGTGATTTTGGGGCAAGACCCGTATCACGGCGCAGGGCAGGCGCACGGGCTGGCGTTTTCCGTCCGCGAAGGCATCGCCGTCCCGCCCTCATTGGTCAATATTTACAAAGAGCTGGCGGACGACATCGAAGGTTTCCAAATCCCGCAACACGGCTATCTGCAACATTGGGCGGAGCAAGGCGTTTTGCTGCTGAATACCGTCCTGACCGTCCGTGCGGGGCAGGCGCATTCCCATGCCACTTTGGGCTGGGAACGCTTTACAGATGAAGTCGTCAATCAAATCAACCAAAACCGCGAACACGTCGTCTTCATGCTTTGGGGCAGCCACGCGCAGAAAAAAGGCGCATTTATTGACCGCAGCCGCCATCTCGTCCTTAGCGCGCCACACCCCTCGCCGTTGTCCGCCTATCGCGGCTTCTTCGGCTGCAAACACTTTTCCCGCGCCAATGCCTATTTGCAGGAAAACGGGATAACGCCGATAGACTGGCAGGTATAAAAACAGGTCGTCTGAAAACAGCAGCCATAGCAAACCGGACAATCCACCCGCCGTCTGAACAAGCCTTCCTTTTTCAGACGACCCCTTTCCCAACCCCACAGGAGAACACTATGCAGGTAACGACTTCAGCCATTGTCAACGGCGAATTTGAAGACAAATACGGCAAGCGCGGCAGCCAGTTCAGTCCGAACAATATGCCGACTTACTCCATCCCCTTTGAAATCAGCGGCGCGCCCGAAGGTACGAAATCCTTTGCCGTCGTTTTGGAAGACAAAGACGCCATTACCGCCAGCGGATTCGTGTGGACACACTGGCTGATTGCCGACCTCAAGCGCACCTCCGTTGCCGAAAACGAAAGCCTGACCGCCACCGACTACACGCAAGGCGCAAACAGTTGGGCGAGCCTGTTGGGCAAGTTGGACATCGAAGAAGCCACGGGTTACGGCGGCATGTATCCGCCCAACTGCCGCCACCGCTACGAACTCATCGTTTACGCACTCGACACCGTATTAAACCTGCCGCGCGGCTTCCGCTTCAACGACCTGCATTTCGCCATGCAGGGGCATATCTTGGACAGCGCAAGCGTAATGGGAACGTATGACGTATAAGCCCAAACCGCTTGTTTGAAAAAAGGTCGTCTGAAAATTTTCAGACGACCTTTTGTTATCAATGATGGCCGCAACCGCCGCCATGACTTTTGTGAATTCCAATGTTGTTTGCGACTAGAATATGCAAAATCTTATACTTCTAATAATGTTATTTGCGACTGAAAACAAAAATTTTGCATTAAGATTTGAAAATAATATTGTTATTTGAGACTAAATTATAAGAAAGCTAATTGAGTTTGGGTTATTGATAAAGGGTATTAACTAATTAAGATTGTCTTCCTTTTAACCATTTTTCTACTACACATATAAAACTATGCCAATCCGTAAAATTCCTAAAAACTATCGAAATATTACAGGCATTGCTCCATGTAACAAAGCTGTAGGCATTGCAGCTTATGAGTCATCTTTGGAGCGTGATTTTTTAACTCTGCTGGAATTTGATTCTAATGTACAGCATTTCGAAGTACAGCCTATCGCGATTGAGTGGTTTGACCCAACAGGAAAGAAGCATATCTATACCCCTGATGTTTTGGTTCATTATCAAAATGATGTAATTATTTACGAAGTAAAATATCGTAGCGATTTACGTAAAAACTGGCGTGAACTCAAACCTAAATTTCAGGCTGCCTTACATTTTTGCAAATCACACGGTTGGCATTTTAAACTGATTACAGAGTTAGAGATTCATACTGATTATTTATGCAATGTACGCTTTTTATTGCCATATCAACAAAATGGCTTATCTGGCGAATATAGCGAAGCATATATGACTTTATTGGATGAATCGTTACGCGAATTGAAAAAATCCACACCTAAACAGCTTATTCAACAGACTTTTCAGGATGAATACAATCAAGCAAAATTATTGCCTGTATTGTGGTACTTAATTGCAGAACGAAAAATTGGCGCAGATTTAAATCAACCACTCACTATGCAATCCGCTATATGGTTTAAAAAATGAAAGCAACTTTAAATGTGAATGTCGGTGCAATGGTTTTGTTTCAAAACAAAATCTGTGTAATTACAGCAGTCCTGGATTTAGAAACATATCAGTTACGCGATAGTGTAACCGGTGCAGATTACCAAGCAAAATTAGCGGATCTATCAACAGTCCAGAGTGCTGAATTAACCCACTTAGATAGTATTCCTGAGCAAAAATGGCAATTAGCTCAACAACATTTCGATGTAATTGAGCCACTTATCCGAAATCCAAAACGTAGTAAATCTGATGTTCAAGCGAGAGCTGCCGAATGCGGTGTACATATCAGTACGGTTTATCGCTGGTTAAAAAGTTATAAGGAAAGCGGCGTTCTGACTGCTTTAACACGTAAGCAGCGTAGTGATAGTGGTAAAACACAGCTTTCTGATGATGTAGAACAGCTTATCAGGCAAGTATTGGAAGTGGATTATTTAAGCACACAACGTAAATCAATACAGAAAATCATTAGAGAAATTACACGGCGTTGCCATAAACAAAATTTACCAGCTCCTCATGCTAATACCATTCGTTCTCGAATCAAAAATATTGCGCCTCAAATTAAAACTGCTAAACGGCTAAGCCATAAAGCAGCAGAAATGAAATTTTCTCCTTTACAAGGTAGCTTTCCAAATGCCGATTATCCGCTTTCAGTGGTACAAATAGATCATACAAAGTTAGACATTATTTTAGTCGATGATGTATATCGTAAGCCTATTGGTAGGCCGTGGATTACGCTGGCGATTGATGTGTTCAGCCGAATGGTTACGGGATTTTATGTGTCATTCGATCCACCAAGTGCATTATCTACAGGTTTGTGTTTAGCACATAGTATTTTGTCTAAAGAAAGCTGGTTGGCAAAACATGGAGTGAAAGGGCGGTGGCCTGTGTGGGGTTTGCCACGCAAAATTCATTTGGATAATGCAAAAGAATTCCGTGGCAAAGTGCTGGAAAAGGCGTGTAAACAATACGGTATTGAAATTGAGTGGAGGCCTGTGGCACGTCCTCATTTCGGAGGACACATTGAGCGTTTACTGGGTACGATTTTGGATGAAGTCCACGGTTTAACTGGTACTACTTTTGCAAATACACAACAAAGAAAAGATTATGCTTCCGAAAGCAAGGCGGCATTAACGCTAACTGAATTTGAAACGTGGTTAACACTATTTATTTGTGATGTTTATCATCAGCGTACTCATTCTGGATTGGGAATCTCACCGTTAGCCAAATGGAAATCAGGTGTATTAGGAGATGATGTTTCTTTAGGAACAGGATTACCTGATAAAGTGGTTGATGAGACACTATTGCGCTTGACCTTTATGCCGTTTGAAATGCGAACGGTGCAGCAATATGGGGTAGTTATCCATAAAATCACTTATTGGCATGACGTTTTACGACCGTGGATTGCAGCAACTAATCCGACTAATCCTAGACAGGCTCGCCAGTTCATTTTTCGCATAGATCCACGTGATTTGAGCGTGATTTGGTTTTATGACCCAGATTTATTGATGTATTTTCCAATACCTTATCGGAACAGTTCGAATCCGGTTATCAGCATTTGGGAGTTACGAGAGATTCAGAGACAATTAAAAAATGAGCAGAAACAGAATATTGATGAGAACATGATTTTTGCAGCATACGGACGAATGCGAGAATTGGAACAGCAAGCTCAAGGTAAGACTAAAGCCATCCGTCGCGCTCAACAACGTCGCCAATTAGATCAAAGTACTCGAGCATCTTTACCTATGCCTCAAATTGATTCGAGGAATATTATATCGTCTGAAAATGAGGAAAATATGTTTGATGATATTCAGCCTTTTGAAGATTTGGACGATTTATCATGAATTATCCTCACCTTTCTCCCAAAGCAGAAGAACAACTAAAGTATAGTGATATTGAGCGCATTGAATACATACGTTCCCCACGTTGGATAGGTTATCCGCAGGCTCAACAGATTTTGGTAAAACTGGAAGATTTGCTAAGTTTCCCGAAACAAAACCGTATGCCTAATATGTTGTTGGTTGGTGATACTAATAACGGTAAAACCATGTTGATTAAATATTTTTTGCGGCAACATCCAACCCATGATAATCCACATGGAAATGGTATTATCGCACCAGTAGTGATTATTCAAGCACCGCCTATACCTGATGAAAGCCGTTTTTACAATGCTATTTTAGATTTACTGTTTGCCCCCTATAAAACTCATGACAGGACAGATAAAAAACTTGCCCAAGTGCTTCATTTGCTCAAATACGTTAATACTAAAATGTTGATTATTGATGAAATCCACCATATCCTTTCCGGGAGTTTGAATAAGCAGAAAACGTTTTTAAATGTAATTAAATACTTAGGAAATGAATTACAAATTCCGATTGTAGGTGTAGGTATTAAAGACGCATATCGAGCCATTCAAACTGATGCACAGTTGGCCAACCGTTTTGAACCTGCGGTGCTTCCTCGTTGGGAATTAAATAAGGATTTTATGCGTTTATTGATGAGCTTTGAACGGATGCTGCCGCTTAGTCAACCGTCGGATTTACATGAAATTTCGTTGGCTACAAAGTTATATGCCATGAGTGAAGGATATATTGGAGAGCTTTCTCGTTTGCTGACACAAGCTGCTGTAGCCGCTATTCAACAACAAACTGAATGTATTAACGAAACAATCTTAAATTCAATCAACTGGATTAGCCCAAGCCAACGTAAACGTCAATTGGATAAACTCAGATGATTTTACCCGCTCATCCGAAACCTTATCCTGATGAATTGTTTACATCATGGTTGGTTCGCTTAGCACATGCAAACGGGTTGAAAGTACAAACCTTCTGTCATTTGCTATTTCCTAATTATGAGATATGGAATAGGGATATAGATCGCCATACTCCTGACTGGTTGGTCAATACATTGGCTGAAAAAACAGGCTGTTCAACCATTCGAATCAAAACAACCACATTAGATAGCCTACAAGGTCGATTATTTGACAAAAACAATTTTTCAGGACAATTGACGTGGATAAACAGCCTTAAAGCCAATCACCGTAAACGCGATAATAATGCTATTGTTTATTGCCCGCTATGTCTAGCTACTGACAATGAAACATATTTCCGAAAATCATGGCGCATAGCCCTATATACATTTTGTCCAATACATCAAATCATGATGCATGATTGCTGTCCTAAATGTGGTATATATGTTGCCTTTCACCGACAAGATTTAGGTAAACCTAATTTGCAGCGCTTTACAGAGTTGAAATATTGTTGGAATTGTCAATATGACTTGAGCAACAGTCCTTGTGAGAATGTTATTTTCTTTAATGATGAAATCAGGCTGCAATGGCAAAATTGGTTAAACCGAATTGCTAATCTTGATTATCTTTTTAACCAATCTGAAAAAGAACAACTAAAAATTCTGCATCACTTTTTGGCGATTACTACATCAAAGAAGCTTGCACCGGATTTGTACTCTTATTTGTGCAAGCAAATACATCAGACTCCAGTTCAATTAGAACGTTCTCGTCGACTGAGTTGGGAAAGTCGCAGTTTGGTGGAACGACACAGCACGATTTATTCTTGTATGTGGTTGTTGCAAAATTATCCGAATAATTTGATCCAAGCATGGCATGATAAAGTAATTCGATATAACCATTTACTGAAAGATTTCCGAGATTGTCCTGATGATTTTCGTCAAATTGTTTCTCAAATGAATAGGAATATTTATAAGGAATTATATCGGAAGTTATGAGTTTTTGATGAGGTCGAAGTAGATTAGCCTCTAATTTTAAGCGTGCTGTCTGAAAGATAGAATAAAACCTACTAAAGAGGTGGGTTATGGGCATCATTTGGCATTATCAATACGAAAGAATTTATCTTCAGAAGTCAAAAATAAAACTGTATCTTTTTCCAAATCAGGATAATCTTTAATTTTATCGTTAATAATAGGAATAATTAATTGGCCATTTTGTTGATTTGCCAAGTTGAATAATACAGAAATCTTCTGAATATCAACAACTTCGATTTTATCTTGAGTTGCAAATAACGGTCTTCTAAGGTTTTTATCATTGCAAAAGGCCATATAAGCTAAATCAAAGGCCATTACTACTGCTTGTTTTTCTCCTGAGCCTGGGTTGTGGTTAAACTCATCTATTTGAAATTTAAATATGTTAGTATCTTTAGTTAGGTTGAATGACAACAAGTATTTTTGGCCGGTTAACTGTTCGGTATATTTGGAAAAGTAGAAATTGAATATTTTCAAATTCTCATCTAGTAGTTCAGTATTTCTATGCATTTCTTCTACGAGATTATCTAATTTTTCCTTTAGTTCTTTTGATTCTCCAATGTAATGGTTTAGCTCTTCTAATAATGCGTCTGCTTCTCCCTTTTCTTTGTATTTGGTGGCAATCCTGTCGTTGAGTTTAGTGTATTCACGTAATGAGCCAGTTTGTCCTAATTTATAAAGTAGCCGATTATATTCGTCAGTCAAATAAGAACGCTCGTTTTCCAACTCAGAAATACGAGTATCGCTTTTTTGTATGCTTTTTTTAAGAAAAGCGATTTCGTTTTTCAGCATAGTATTATGAAAATTAACTACTTCATCAAAAGTCTTTGCTAATTCTTCGTTATAAAAATTTGCTTCCTCATAGAGATATTGCAAAGTACTACCGTTTGCAGATACTGCGTCACGCTCTAACCGCGTAATTCTTTCGTTTGCACCGTTCCGTTTTAAACGTTGTTCTGCCAGTAATTGTTCGTTTTTGTTTAATTGAATTTGAATATTCTCTAATTGCGCCGCTTCTTCGTCATATTTATCGGAAATGTTAAAAGCATTGCGCTGAGCTTCTAAATCATAAAGTTCACCTTCAATCAAATTGATTCGTTGCTTCAATGAGCTAATGCTATTACGCTTTTCCAATACGTAAAGTGCATTTTCTATACTTCGCTGTTGCTTCTCTACTTCGGATTTTTTACTTAACAGATTTGTTTGATTAAAGCCGAATAAAAACAGATGAATTTTTTCATATTCAACATTTTTGCAAAAACTTCCATTGAAATATAATATCTTATCAATTTGGTTGTCCCGCTGGCGGATAAATTTTCCAAGTAATTGGCGTAGAGTAGGTTTGGGGTCGGTAAAATTAAACAAAAGCTCTTTCAGCTTTAGGTCAAACTCTTCGTGCTTGTATTTTTTGCCATCAATATAGTTAGTAATTTTGCTTCGAGCGGTTAGATCAAGACAACGTTCGATAATGATTTCATCGGATGCATCAAAAGAGTGTGAAAGTGTAAGTTTGAATGTAGGTTTTTCTTTTTTGAGAAAATCAACAACTAGGCGGTTTTCTGTTTTAAATTCAGAATCGGTGTAAATAGCTTTTGCGTCTTTACCTGCCAAGCAAAAATCAAGACAGCGAATTAGGGTAGTTTTACCTAAACTATTGGAAGAGTTTTGTTGGTTTTCATCCGAACTGCCTAAGATGATATTAATGCCTTTTTTGAAGGTTACTTCCCTAATGGTCTTACCTGTTTCACTAGTTAGCGTAAATTTTTTTAGAAACATTTTTTTAATCTTCCATCACCATTCGAATCAATTAAGCCTGCCAGAAACAACCAGTCAAGTGTTAGCATGAATTGAGGAAAGCTGACATTCAGCTGGTTACCGTATTTTTCAAACATTTCTACAGCATAAAATGGCTCCGTGGATTCACGAAGTTTACCTATTAAATAAGCCCCTACAGAGTAAAGGCTTTTTTGGGGTTCTGTCCTATTGAGAAGCATAGTCGGATGGTGGTTTGTCAAAAATTTTGCATTCTGCAAATATATAGAATACCACAAATTCAACAGCTTTTTGTTCTTCTAGAGCAAGTCTTGTGTTCTTTCCAATTAATGCAGTTTCAATTTCGGAACAGACTTTTTCAATAATTTTATCTGCAGAACAATTAGTATTTTTGCGGCGTATCTTACGATAATAATGTTTAATATGCTGGGTAATGCTTGTTTCACATGCAGGATCTACTTCAGAAAGTATTTTGATTTGATTTTTAACATAGTGATACCCCTCCTGGAAGTCTTCTAATGGATCAAAATAAGAAATTTCATTAAAGTTAATTTTATTTTCGATGGTATAAGATTTTGTATCTATTGGAGTAAATTCTTCTCCATTTTGAGCGTTTTTATATATTCCGCTCAGCACCTTTTCAATCGCTGATAAAATATCTACATCGGTGTTTTGATAGTAAGTAATGTTATTAATAACATCCCCACCAGCTTGCATATTATTATTTCCGCTTATATCTTGCTGATGTTTTCCGCCAATCATGGTTTACCCTTTCGTTTGATAATGTTTTTCCCCGCTTGCTGATTATTATCGCCTTGAATAGATTGATTTATAATATTGTTTTTTTTATCATGTTTTGACTTTTTGAACTTAAAAAGCGTTGTAATTAGACCTATAACGGGAAAAACTACACCAACTATCCAAGCAATTGTTACTCCTATATCTGATTTAATCCATTGAATAAATTGTTCCATATTTTTTCCAAGTTCAAAGTTTTTAATACAATCTAAACTGAATACCCCATTAAAACATGTACCAGCTTTAGGGGCTGAAAACTTATTTTTTAAAATCTAAATTATTCGTAAATTCAAAAACTTTTTCGCTAATTTTCCGTGCAAAACTCGCAATATCTTTATGCGTATGTTTTAGAGTAGTAATTTGCAAACTAGTTCTTTTGGGAATTTTATCCCAAATTCCTCGTTTTTTTGCCAAGACGTATAACAATTGACCCAGATACTTCATCTCGTCATTTGTCTCAAAATAAATAATTGCTGTAACGAAATGCTCACTTTTCCGAGCTTGAATTTCAATCAACCAAAATGTCCTATCTTTATAATCAATTTTTCCTAATAATACCTTACGCCTTGTTTTGGTTTTGGAAACAAGATACGACCATTGGGCTTTATGGGCTGAATCAGTTAATGGAACAAACTCACAAGCCGGAGAGCTGGACATATAGATAGCTGCTTGAATATTTGAATATTCTTCATTCAAATGTTCGATAGCCCGTACGGAATTTTCAAAAGTTGCAGCTAAGGCATCTCTATTGTGTTTTTCGGATTGGGTATTAAATGTGCTAATGGACGCAGGTGCAATTGTAGTTTGGCCCCATGTACCTAAATCCGCGCCTAAGCCGGTTACATTCATTTGTTCATTTATAACAAGTTTCTGTGCTTTGTATTCATTAAACGGTTTTTTGGGTTTTTCAATCTTTTTACCGATCAAATCTGAAAAGCAATTTATGTTTAAGTCAAATTGTAATGTTGATACGCAAGTGTCTGATTCATATTGATTTTGGATAATGGAGTTTCCTTTGAGACTGGAAGTTCGTCCCTCTCTTCGATACTCTTTCTTTTCATCATCAGGTATATCTGTTTTCTTATCTCCCTTTCGGTTGTCATTATTCCTATCAACAGAAATATCGGGAAAAGGAGCCGAACAAGAACAAATCTCCGTAACTAAGAATCTATCAACAATTTTAATACCGCGAACCACTAAATTGGTTGAATTGATAAATGGGAAATTGGTAGATAATAATGTAGTTGGTTGTTCGTTAAAACCTATTTTTATTAGGGAGTTTTTAATCTGAAAGAATCCGGATAAAGCAATATCTGAAGTCAATATTCTTGCTAAAATAAAGGCCTCTTGATCTGTATATTGCTGTGGTAATTTAATGACTACCTTGTCTGTTTCATTATCTATCGCATATGAAATTTTTGTAATTTCTTCTGGATTAGAAAATGTTAAATGAGCTAGTCTAGTTGAACAGGCATAATAAAAACGGATAATTTCTATTACTGGAATAATTATTCCATTTTTGTAATTCTCATTTTGAATTTTTAAGCAAGAAAAAGGTACTTTTGCATCTGTTGCAAAATTTTTCTGCAACAATAGTTTGCATTCTTGCTCTCTTCCGCTTGAATCTAAATATTTTATTTTGTAATTGCTATTAATTATTTCTACTGTATTTGCATTTATTTCAATATTTTTAAGAGTAACTATATCTGTAACTGCTTTATTATTTTGAAGTTTTCCTTTTATCCAAAGAGATCCAACTCTTAAAATAGGAAGCAAGCCTATATTAACAGGAATCTTTTTTAATTGATTATATTCTGGAATTTCTCTACCAGAATTATCAAATCTAGCAAAGTTATATACAGAATTATCATGAAAGTTAACTGGGCGTAAATAGACTTCAATAAACAGGTTATTGTTATTTTTCAATTGGGAAAAAATCTTCCCTAACCTATCAATTCGCCACAATTTATTATCATGTGGGAATTCGGCAATTTCAATAACTGGTTGTTGATCCATATTTGCCCAGTCGAACTTATCGTTATAAAGTCGCAAATAGCGTAGTTCAGTCGCAAATAGCGTCAGAATTCACAACTTTCGCGTAATGCTTCGGCAGCCTGCTCGTCGGCATGGTAGCTTGAGCGGACCATGGCGCCGATGGCGGCGTTGGTGAAGCCCAGTTCGTATGCTTCTTTTTCAAAGATTTTGAACTGGTCGGGCGTGACATAGCGCAAGACGGGCAGGTGTCCGTCTGAAGGTTGAAGGTACTGGCCGATGGTAATCATCTCGATATTGTGCGCCCGCATATCGCGCATGATTTCGCGCACGTCTTCGTCTGTCTCGCCCAAGCCGACCATGATGCCGGATTTGGTCGGGATGTGCGGCATCATTTCTTTGTAGCGGCGCAGCAGGTCGAGGGAGTGCTGATAGTTGGCACCCGGACGGGCTTTTTTGTACAGGCTCGGATGGGTTTCCAAGTTGTGGTTCATCACGTCGGGCGGGGTTTCGGCAAGGATTTTCAGCGCGATGTCCAAGCGGCCGCGGAAGTCGGGAACGAGGATTTCGATTTTGGTGTTCGGACTGGTTTCGCGGATGGCTTTGATGCAGTCGGCGAAATGCTGTGCGCCGCCGTCGCGCAGATCGTCGCGGTCAACGGAGGTGATGACGACGTAACGCAGGTTCATGGCTTTGACGGATTCTGCGAGGTGTTTCGGTTCGTCGGGGTCAAGCATATTCGGACGGCCGTGTCCCACGTCGCAGAACGGGCAGCGTCGGGTACAAATATCGCCCATAATCATGAAGGTCGCTGTGCCTTTGCTGAAACATTCGCCGATATTCGGGCAGGAGGCTTCTTCGCAAACGGTGTGCATTTTTTGTTCGCGCAAAATGTCTTTGATTTCAAAGAATTTGCGTGACGGCAGTTTGGCGCGTATCCATTCGGGTTTTTTCAGTTTTTCCTGAAGGGGGACGACTTTGATAGGGATGCGGGCGGTTTTGTCCGCGCCTTTGAGTTTGACGCCGCGTTTGGGATCGTCAACTTTGATTTCGCTCATTAATTGTTCGCTTTCGGTGTGAGTTGTGTCTCGAGGTGTGCGGTCAGTTTTTGCGCAACTTCGTCCAAGGTGGGACAGGGTTGGACAAAATCCGCGATTTGTGTCATTTCCATGCCGGCATAGCCGCAGGGATTGATGTGGGTAAACGGGCTTAAGTCCATGTTTACGTTTAATGCCAGGCCGTGATAGACGGAACCGTCTTTGATGCGCAAGCCGAGTGAGGCGATTTTGCGCTCACCAACATAAACGCCGGGGCGTTTCGGGTCTGCCGCCGCTTCGATTCCGTATTCCGCCAAAGTGGCGATGATACTGTTTTCAAGCGCGGAGACGATATTACGGACGCTGGTTTTGCGGCGTTTGAAGTTGATCATGGTGTAGATGACCAACTGACCGGGACCGTGATAAGTGATTTGCCCGCCCCGGTCGATTTGGACGACGGGTATGTCGTCGCGAATCAGAAGGTGCTCCGGTTTGCCTGCCAGCCCTTGTGTAAAGACGGGCGGATGCTCGACCACCCATAATTCGTCTTCGGTATGTTCGTCGCGGGCTGCGTTGAACGCTTTCATGGCTTCGAAAGTCGGTTGGTACTCGACCATGCCTTTCTGCACGATTTTCATATCAGTACACCACTTTCACCATTTCGTGATCGGTCAGGGCGCGGTAGATTTTGTCCAGTTGCTCTTTGCTTTCGACGTTTACTTTAACTGTCGCGCCGGTATAGTTGCCCTTGCTGCTTTGACGGGTGGTGATGTGGTGGGGTTCGGTATCGGGCGCGTGCTGGCGGACGGTTTCCAAGATATTTTTTTCAAATTCGGGATGCGCGTTGCCCATGACTTTGATGGGGAATTGGCAGGGGAATTCGATGAGTGAGGTTTGGTCGGTCATGGCTGACTCCTGATGTGCTGTATGCCGAGAGGTCGTCTGAAAAGTTTCCAGCCTTTCAGACGACCTCGAACGGCGTGTATTTTATCGCAAAAAGTTGCCGATAAAAATAGAAGCGTACATCGGCTTTTTCAAGTCTTGAAATACGCTTTTCCATCCCAATTTAAGCCACATTCCGAATTTATTACCAAGTAGAGAACAATATGCCGACAAAAGAAAAACATTTTGAGGAATACAGCGCACTGGCAACCCTGCCTTTACGCGATGTCGTCGTTTATCCGCACATGGTGCTGCCGCTGTTTGTAGGCCGCCCGAAATCCATTGCGGCATTGGAAGCGGCAATGGCGAATGACGATCCGGTGTTTTTGCTGGCGCAAATCGACCCGAACACCGAAGATCCGACAGCGTCCGATTTGCACCGTACGGGTACGGTTGCGCAGGTTTTGCAGGTGTTGAAGCTGCCTGACGGTACGGTAAAAGTGTTGGTCGAAGGTATCCGGCGCGGCAGAGTGTTGACCATTGAAGAGAGTGGCGGATTGTTCCTGTCCCATGTCGAAGCTGTCGATGAGTATGCGGATGCGGACAATCCCGATATTGAAGCCATTCGCCGCACGCTGCTTACCCAGTTTGACCAATACGCCAAGTTGAATAAAAAAATCCCTGCCGAAATCATCAATACCATCAACGGCATCGATGATAACAGCCGTTTGGTGGACACGATTGCGGCGCATTTGCAGTTGAAACTGGAGCAGCGTCAGCAGATTTTGGAAACCTTCGGCATTATCGGCCGTATGGAGTTTCTGCTTGCCCAGTTGGAATCCGAACTGGACATCATGCAGGTCGAAAAACGCATCCGTGGCCGTGTCAAACGCCAGATGGAAAAATCCCAGCGCGAGTATTATCTGAACGAGCAAGTGAAAGCGATTCAGAAAGAATTGGGCGAAGAAGACGAACGCGGCGAACTGGATGCGTTGGAAGCAAAAATCAAAGAAGCGGGCATGACCAAAGAAGCCGAAGAGAAATGCCTGTCCGAACTGAAAAAGCTCAAAATGATGCCGCCTATGTCTGCGGAATCTACCGTGGTACGCAACTACATCGATACTTTGCTTGAGTTGCCGTGGAAGAAAAAATCCCGCGTCAGCAAAGACATCGCCAAAGCCGATTTGGTATTGAACGCCGACCACTATGGCTTGGAAAAAGTCAAAGAACGGATTTTGGAATACCTTGCCGTCCAAAAACGTATGGACAAGCTCAAAGGTCCGATTCTGTGTTTGGTCGGTCCTCCGGGGGTGGGTAAAACCTCATTGGGCGAATCCATCGCCAAGGCGACAGGCCGTCAATACGTCCGTATGGCTTTGGGCGGCGTGCGCGATGAAAGCGAAATCCGCGGCCATCGCCGTACCTATATCGGCTCTATGCCCGGCAAAATCCTGCAAAACATGGCTAAGGCAGGCGTGAAGAATCCGCTGTTCCTGCTCGACGAAATCGACAAATTGGGCAGCGACTTCCGAGGCGATCCTGCCAGCGCGTTGCTTGAGGTGCTCGATCCTGAGCAAAACAACAAGTTTGCCGATCATTATGCGGAAGTGGACTACGATTTGAGCGATGTGATGTTTATCGCCACATCTAATAGCTTGAACATCCCGACCCCGTTGCTCGACCGCATGGAAATCATCCGTTTGTCCGGCTATACCGAAGACGAGAAAATCAATATCGCCATGCAGTATCTCGTGCCGAAGCAAATGAAACGCAACGGCGTGAAAGAAGGCGAATTGGTCGTCGAAGAAAGCGCGGTGCGCGATATTATCCGTTATTACACGCGTGAAGCCGGTGTGCGTTCGCTTGATCGCGAGATTGCCAAAATCTGCCGCAAGGTGGTGATGCAGATTACCTTGAACGAAGATAAGAAGAGGTCGTCTGAAACCAAAAAAACCAGCAAAGCCAAGCCTAAGGCGGTTAAAGTCAATGAGAAAAACCTGCATGACTACTTGGGCGTGCGCCGCTTCGATTACGGCGTTGCCGAAAGTGAAAACCGCATCGGACAGGTTACCGGTTTGGCGTGGACGGAAGTCGGCGGCGAATTGCTGACTGTCGAAGCCGTGGCGTTGCCGGGCAAGGGCGTGATCCAGTGTACCGGCCAGTTGGGCGACGTGATGAAGGAATCTGTGTCCGCGGCATGGTCTGTTGTCCGTTCCCGTGCAGAATCAGTGGGTTTGGCTCCTGATTTTTACGAGAAAAAAGACATCCATGTTCACGTTCCCGAGGGTGCGACGCCGAAAGACGGTCCGAGCGCAGGTATTGCTATGACTTTGGCGATGGTGTCTGCCTTTACCAAAATTCCGGTGCGCGCCGATGTGGCGATGACAGGCGAAATCACTCTGCGCGGCGAAGTTTTGCCAATCGGCGGTTTGAAGGAAAAACTGTTGGCTGCTTTGCGCGGCGGCATCAAACACGTCCTGATTCCGAAAGACAACGTCAAAGACTTGGAAGAAATCCCTGAAAACGTGAAAACCGGCCTGACCATCCATCCGGTCAAATGGATAGACGAAGTCCTTGCTTTGGGCTTGGAAAGCCAGCCGACACCTTGGGTTGCGCCTTTAAGTACCGAAGAGGCGCAGGTTGAAGCCGCCAAGCCTAAGTCAAGGGCGAAAGCGACCAAACACTGATTTTGTAAAAAATGTGTTGCAAAAGATGCGGGTTTGCCTTGAAAGCCTGTAAAATAGGGCAATTCCGCATTTTTTGCTTGACACGGTATTTTCAGAATTGCTATAAAGCGCAAAGGTACTCAAAAGTACGAAGCCCCGAGTATTCGGGCATTTCATTATTTTCAACGATAGGAAGGGACTGATTGTGAATAAGTCTGAATTGATCGAAGCAATTGCTCAAGAAGCCGGCATTTCTAAAGCTGCCGCCCAAAAAGCTCTGGATGCCACTACCAATGCTGTAACCAACGCTCTGAAAAAAGGCGACACCGTAACTCTGGTCGGTTTCGGTACTTTCTACGTTGGCGAACGCGCAGAACGTCAAGGCCGCAACCCTAAAACCGGCGAGCCTCTGACCATCGCTGCTGCTAAAACTCCTAAATTCCGTGCCGGTAAAGCATTGAAAGATGCCCTGTAAGCATAGATAGGCATTAAGCCTGATAAAAATCGACTCTGATATAGGAGTCGATTTTTATTTTGTGCTGTTTTTGTACATTTAACATAGAAATAAATCTAGAAATAAATCGAATAAAATTTGTGAGCAATGCTGCCTTGTGCCGTTATGTTCATGGTTTTGAGATGTTCGGAAGAATTTTGCCGTCATGAATTAGGCGGAAAGCGAGACATTTCCAGAAATGTCTTTTGTTTGTTATACTTTCGGCGTTTAACTTTTGCAATTGTTTATAAGGAGCGCAAAATGGCAGATTTTAATAAAATCTTGACGCCGGGTGATGTCGATAGCGGCATTATTAATGTTGTGAACGAAATTCCTGCGGGCAGCAATCATAAAATCGAATGGAACCGCAAATTAGCGGCTTTCCAACTCGACCGTGTTGAACCTGCAATTTTTTCCAAACCTACAAACTACGGTTTTATCCCTCAGACTTTAGACGAAGATGGCGATGAATTGGATGTCTTGTTGGTGACAGAGCAGCCATTGGCTACCGGCATTTTTCTGGAAGCGCGCGTCATCGGCGTGATGAAATTTGTTGATGATGGTGAGGTTGACGATAAAATCGTTTGCGTTCCTGCCGACGACCGCAACAATGGCAATGTGTACAAAACATTGTCTGATTTGCCGCAACAATTAATCAAGCAAATCGAATTCCATTTCAACCACTACAAAGACTTGAAAAAAGCAGGTACGACCAAAGTCGAATCCTGGGGTGATGTTGAAGAAGCGAAACAAGTCATTAAAGAATCGATTGAGCGTTGGAATAAACAAGCTTAATTGAGATCAACAAGCAAAAGGTCGTCTGAAAATATTTTCAGACGACCTTTTTGTTTTTTATGACTATGGCGCGAGCTTGGCGTTTGCCTGTTTGGCAGGGGAATTTTTTGGTATGATTGCCCCTTATATTTTCTATTGATAGGTTTGCACTATGTCTGTCTATACAAGTGTTTCTGATGAGGAAATGCGGGCGTTTTTGACCCAATACGATTTGGGCGGTTTTGTATCGTTGCAGGGAATTGCGCAGGGGATCACGAACAGCAATTATTTTTTGACCACCACGACGGGGCGTTACGTTTTAACGGTATTCGAGGTATTGAAGCAAGAGGAGTTGCCGTTTTTTCTGGAATTGAGCCGGCATCTGAGTAGCAATGGCGTGGCTTGTCCTGCTCCGATTGTGCGCAAGGATGGTAGGCTGGATTCCGTCTTGGTGGGCAAACCTGCCTGTCTGGTTACTTGTCTGAATGGCTCGGATACCGGCTGGGCAACGGAAATGCAATGCTTCAATACAGGGGCCATGTTGGCAAAAATGCATATTGCCGGACAAAGTTTCCCGCAAAAAATGGCTAATCCGCGTTACGACCGTTGGTGGCATGATGCTTGCAGTCAGCTTTTGCCGGTATTGAGCGAAGATGACGCGGCTTTGCTGCAAAAGGAGATTACTGATTTAGATGGTAATCTGGGTAATCATCTGCCTTCAGGCATTATCCATGCCGATTTGTTTAAGGATAATGTTTTATTGGATGGGGAGAAGGTGGCGGGCTTTATCGATTTTTACTATGCCTGCAACGGAAATTTTATGTACGACCTGGCTATTGCTGTCAATGACTGGGCAAGAACAGCGGAGAATAAGCTGGATAGTTCCTTGCAAGATGCTTTTATCAGGGGGTACGAAAGCATCAGGCCTTTGTCTGATGAAGAACGCGAATATTTCCCGATTGCCCAAAGAGCGGGCTGTATCCGGTTTTGGGTATCGCGTCTTTTAGACTTTCACTTTCCGCAAACCGGTGAAATGACGTTTATTAAAGATCCCAATGCTTTTAGAGATTTGTTGCTGAGTTTGAATTGATGCATATGCAGGTAGTGAATTAATACTTGGTATTTGAAATGTAATGTATGTGGATTAACTTTAAACCAGTACGGCGTTGCCTCGCCTTAGCTCAAAGAGAACGATTCTCTAAGGTGCTGAAGCACCAAGTGAATCGGTTCCGTACTATCTGTACTGTCTGTGGCTTCGTCGCCTTATCCTGATTTAAATTTAATCCACTATATATTTGGTCTTAAAACTGCACCCGAAGTTGGATGGTATGTCTGACTTTTAGGGTGTAGTTTTATTTTTCAGACGACCTTTTTCAGTCTTTCTTCTTCAAGCGATGGCTGACGGTATTGAAAAAGCCGCGCAGGATGTCGATGTCTTCGGTTTGCGTGTTGGCGCGGCCGAACAGGTTTTGCATACGGCGCATCAGACGTTCGCTGTTGCGGCGGTTGAAGAAGCCGATATCGTCCATGACGCTTTCCATGTGGGCGACCATGCCTTTGATTTGCTCGTGGGTGGCGGCGTGGTCTTCCTGTTGCAGGTGGGTCATGGGCATATCGGTCTGGCTGAAGATTTCGTAACACACGACCTGAACGGCTTGGGCGAGGTTGAGCGAGAAATAGTCGGGGTTGCCGTTGATGGTCATCAGACGGTTGCATGCCTGTACTTCTTCGATGCTCAAGCCGAAGGTTTCGTTGCCGAAGACGAGGGCAACTTGTTCTCCGCGTTGTGCCGCCTGCAATAATTCGGGAACCAGTTCGCGCGGGGTTTGCAGCGGCGCGGTGATTTCGCGGCGGCGGCTGGTAAGGGCGCAGGCGAGCGTGGTGTCGGCGAGGGCTTCGTCGAGTGTGGCGGCAATTACGGCGTTGTGCAATACGTCTGCCGCGCCGGAAGCGAGGATGAAACTTTCCTCCGGCAGTTGGAAATCTTGCGGGTTTTCGGGGTTGAAAACGGGCGGTTGCCCGGTCATCGGCGTGGACATCAAATTCGGGGCGACAATGGTGAGTTTATGCAGCCCCATGGTTTTCATGGCGCGGGCTGCAGAGCCGATATTAGCAGGATGGCTGGTGCGGGTGAGGATGATGCGGATGTTGCCGAGATAGTCGGGCAATTCGGGCTTGGCTGAAGTCATGTTTTGTTTTCGGTTTGTTCGGGAATCGGGTATAATACGCCATCTTTTTGTTTTCAGACGACCTTTCGCCTTTAGAGGTCGTCTGAAATGTTCTTTAACAACGTCGGAAACGTACAAACGTTGCGTTCGGTGCAGATGCGCCGGACGGTATTTTACCTGATTTAGAAAGAAAACCCATGAATCCGTTTTTAAATACCGCTTTCAAAGCCGCCCGTAAAGCCGGGCAGATGATGATCCGCGCAAGCGGCAATCTGGATGCCGTCAAAGTTGACAGCAAGGCATTCAACGACTTCGTTTCCGACGTTGACCGCAATTCCGAGATGATTTTGGTGGAAGCGCTTAAAGAAGCCTATCCGCATCACAAAATCACTTGCGAAGAAGGCGGTTCTCACGGCAAAGCCTCCGCAGAATACGAATGGATTATCGATCCGCTCGACGGCACGACCAACTTCTTACACGGCCATCCCCAATACGCGATTTCTATGGCGCTGCTGCACAAAGGCGTGTTGCAGGAAGCTTTGGTGTACGCACCTGAACGCAACGATGTTTACATGGCTTCGCGCGGAAAAGGCGCGTTGCTCAACGACCGCCGTATCCGCGTTTCTTCCCGCATTGAGTTGAACCGCTGCTTGATCGGTACCGGCTTCCCTGTTGTCGACCAAAGCATGATGGACAAGTATCTGGCTATTTTGAAAGACTTTTTGGCAAAAATGGCCGGAGGCCGCAGAGAAGGCGCGGCTTCGTTGGATTTGTGCGCCGTGGCGGCCGGCCGTTTGGACGGTTTCTTCGAGTTCAACCTCAAACCTTGGGATATTGCCGCAGGCGCGCTGATTGTGCAGGAAGCCGGCGGTATCGTTACCGATATGTCCGGCAATGAAGGCTGGCTGGAAAGCGGCGATATTGTGGCAGCCAATCCGAAAGTGCTGGCGCAAATGTTGCAAATCATTAGCGGACATCTGTAAACAGGAGGTCGTTTTCAGACGACCTTTTGCTCGTTTTTAATACGGTGTCGTGATTTAGCAATGGTAGGAATATCATCTGTGTTACTTTCAGGAGCAGATAACTACCTTTTATCGCAATCTGAAAACAGGGATTCCGATTAATGATAATATGCTCAAAGAATTGATTTGCAACAGGCAACCCCTCTGCCAATCTGATAAATGACGAACCGTATTGTTGTGAATAATATGAAGAAAAAATCTTTTTTGAATCGTCCCAAGACATCCGTTTTCCGCACCGGACAAATTGCTGCCGCGGTGTGCGCGGCAGTATGCGCGGCAATGGCGCAGGCTTATCCTTTGCAGGCTATTTTAAGGGATGCCATGGTGTCCGACCCGATTGTGAAGGAAGCGAAAGCAACCGAAGATTCGGCCAAAAGTACGACGAAGGCTACCCGTGCGCGCCATTATCCCGTATTGACGCTGACGGGTACCAAAGTTTTGGCGCAGAAAAACAAATATTCCAGCAACGATATGAATGACGGTGTCGGCATACGCGGAACTTTGAATGTATATTCATGGGGCGCCATCAATGCGGCAGTACGGCGCGATAAAAACAGAGAGCAATACTACCATCATCGTTATTTCGAAAATCAGGAACGTCTGGGCAGCGACATCGGCAAACTCTATTTGACCGCATTGCGCGCGAAAGAAATCCTGCGCATCAACCGTCAGAGCTTGGTCCGACACAATAATCTTCTGAAGGATTTGAACATTATTGTGAAATACGACAGCGGCCGCCGTTCCGAACTCATTGAAGCGCGTGCGCGCCTGTTGCAGGTCGAGTCATCCATCGCGCAACAACAACGTACGATGGAGTTGGCGTTGAGCCGTTTGTCCCGCTACACCGGACAGCAGTTGACGGCAGAGGATTTGGAAGATCCGTTTGCCAACGACAGCGCGGAATCATTGGTCCGCCGTTTCAAAACCGCCGATAACAATACCAATCCTTCCTATCGGGCGCAGGTGGCAGAACGCGACAGCGTGAAGGCAGATTTGGACGTTTCCAAAGCAGAACGCCTGCCCGCCGTGAATCTGGAAGGTAATGCGAACCGCGACAACAGACAGCTTTATTTAAATGTGGCATGGAATGTCTTGGACGTTGCCGCGCGCCATAATGTGCAGAAAAATGCCGATGCACTGATTGCCGCCGAATCGAAATCCGAGCAGATTATGCGCGATATCACCGAAAAAACCCAAACCGCCGAAATCGACATGCGCGAGAGCGAACGCCGTGCTGATATTGCCGCGCAACATATTGCCGCCCAAAAGGACGTGGTTAAAACTTACGAGCTGCAATTTAAAATCGCCCGCCGCACGCTGACCGACGTTTTGGGCGCATACAACGAATTGTCCAGCATTGAGCAGGAAAACATTTCGGCGCGCAATGACTTCCGCGATGCCGCGTTGGATTATCTGGCTGCGCAGGCGCAAATGGCGAATTGGGCAGGCTTGAAGCAATAACATAAAATCTTAACATCATTACTCATTACGCGAATTATCATGAAAGCAATTATTGAACATATTGTGTTGGTTACCCGTCTCTTAGGGGCGCCTGTGTCAGAAGCCGCGCTGACGGCAGAGGTGGTGCGGGATAAAAAACTCAATGTTAACTATCATTCCCTCGTCGAAGTCTTGCGCAGCCACGGCTTTGAAAATACATTGTCCAAGCGCAATCTGGAAGACATTCCATCGCTTGCCGTTCCTGTGATGATCATTCTTCACAACGAAGAGGCTGCCGTTATTACTAATATCGAAGGTTCGGGTCGAAACAGAAAATATCATATCCGTCAGGTAGATGGCTTGGAGCAGCAGCTTGATCATGACCAGCTTTCCGGTCTGTATCTGGGTTACTGCTGGTTTATCAAGCCCAAAATGGCAGCGGACACGCGTTCCGAACTGCCTGAATACCACCTTCCCAAAGCATGGTTTTGGAAAGTCATTTGGCGTTTCCGCAGCTATTACTATCAAGTGATTTTGGCGACTGTCATCATCAACTTCCTCGCCTTGGTCAGCTCGTTGTATGTCATGAACGTGTACGACCGCGTCATTCCCAACCAAGCCTATGAAACCTTGTGGGTTTTGAGTATCGGCGTTGTCCTCGCCATTTTGTTCGAATTTGCCGCCAAGATGATACGCGGCCATTTGACCGACATCGCCGGTAAAAAGGCCGACCTGATTATCAGCTCTGCCTTGTTCCGCCGCGTGATGGCATTGCGCCTTGCCGACCGTCCCGCTTCGTCCGGCTCATACGCCAACAACCTGCGCGAATTTGAATCCGTACGCGAATTCATGACCAGCGCGAGCCTGTTGACTTTGGTGGACTTGCCGTTCTTGTTGCTGTTTATCTTTGTTATTTCGATAGTCGGCGGCAAACTGGCATTGGTTCCTTTGGCGATTATTCCGATTGTCGTCATTGTCGGCTTCATCGTCCAGCGCCCCTTGTCGCGCCACATTAACGAATCCATGAAAGAAAGCTCGCAACGTTCAGGCCTTGCCGTAGAAGCCATCGAAGGCATCGAAACCCTGAAAACCAACAACGCGACTTCATGGGCGCAACAACGCTGGGACGAGTACACCGCCAAAACCTCCGCTTCATCCATCAAAGTAAAAGATACCAGCAACTTCATGGTCAACTTCGCCGTTGCCATGCAGCAGCTCAATACTGTCTTTTTGGTCGTAGTCGGTACCTATCTGATTCATGCCGACAACCATGCGGAACGGATTACCATGGGTGCGCTGATTGCCTCCGTCATCCTGTCCGGCCGCGCGTTGGCGCCGTTGGCCCAAGTTGCCGGCCTTGCTACCCGCTTCCAACAGGCGAAGCTAGCGTTAAGAGGCGTGAACGACATTGTTTCCCGTCCGATCGAACGCAGCCCCGAACGCAAATACATTACCTTGGATAACGTTCAAGGCAATATCGCCTTTGAAAACGTAACGTTCAAATACAAAAACGAAAGCAACAACGCAGTTGACGAGTTGCGTATCAACATCCGACCCGGTGAAAAAGTCGGTATCCTCGGACGTATCGGCAGCGGTAAAAGTACCATGCTGAAACTGGCGAGCGGTCTGTACGATACCGAAAAAGGCAACGTAACCCTCGACGGCGTCGATATGCGCCAACTTGATCCGAATTTCCTGCGTAACCAAGTCCTCCTGTTCAGCCAATCTCCACGCCTTTTCTTGGGTACATTGCGCGAAAACATGGATTTGGCGCGTACCGACAGCTACTCGACCGACCAAGACCTACTGACTGCACTCAAACGTTTCGGTCTGGACCAAATCATCCGCAACCACCCGAGAGGCTTGGATATGCCTTTGGGTGAAGACGGCTTGGGTCTGTCCGGCGGTCAAAAACAAATCATCGCCCTAGCACGCATGACGCTGCGCGACCCCAAAGTGGTTCTTTTGGATGAACCGACAACCAGCCTCGACCAAGGTACCGAACGCATGGCATTGAACGCGATTGCCCACTGGGGACGCAACCGCACCATGCTCTTGGTCACCCACCGTCCACAAGTGCTACAAATCGTTAACCGCATCATCGTAATGGAAAACGGCAAAGTCGTTATGGACGGCCCGCGCGATTTAGTGTTGCAAAAACTGATGCAAAACGAGCAAAACAAAGTCAAAGCAGCACAACAAGCGCAGGAAAACCAACGTCCCGGCGAAGCGGCGCAAGCATGACGAAAAGGGAAAAGGTCGTCTGAAAACACAAGCAGAAAGCGTTTCAGACGACCTCTTTGAAAACAACAAACAGATACCGAAGATTCATCATTATGAGCGAAAACAACGTTAAATCCAAAGACCTGCATCTCATTAACGATTTGAATGCAGCCTTGCAAAAAGAAAAACACAGCGGCCAATTTTGGGTCATCATCCTGTTTTTCCTGCTGCTCGTCGTCTTTGTCGTATGGGCATACAACAGCACCGTCGAAGAAGTAACCCGCGGCAACGGCAACGTCATCCCCAGCAGCCGCGAACAAGTCATCCAAAGCCTGGACGCCGGCGTCATTACCCAAATGATGGTTAAAGAAGGCGATTTGGTCGAAAAAGACCAAATCCTGCTGAAGCTCGACGATACGCGCAGTCTTGCTGTATTGCGCGAGAGCGAAGCCAAAGTCCAAAACCTCGAGGCCACCATCGCCCGCCTGAAAGCCGAAGCTTACGGCGGCAAACTCACGTTCCCCAACAGCGTCAGCCCCGAACTCCGCCGCCGCGAAACCGCCGCATATAACGCCCGCCGCCAAGCCATGACCGATGCCGTACAAAGTCTGGTACAAAGCAAAGCGGCGCTTGACCGCGAAATCGCCATTACTGCACCTATGGTGGCACAAGGCGTTATGTCCGAAGTCGAACTCCTCAAAATGCGCCGCGAATCCAGCGATCTGACCCTGCAAATTGCCGAACGCCGCAACCGTTACAGAACAGATGCCAACAACGAACTTGTGCAATCCGAATCCGAGCTGGCGCAATCCAAAGAAAACATGGCAATGCGCGCCGACCCGGTTGACCGCTCCCAAATCCGCTCCCCCATGCGTGGCATCGTCAAAAACATCAAAATCAATACCATCGGCGGCGTAGTCAACCCGGGCGAAGAAATCATGCAAATCGTCCCCGTTGACGACAAACTCCTTGTCGAAGCCTATATCCGTCCGCAAGACATCGCCTTCGTCCGCGCAGGACAGCCCGCACTGGTCAAAGTCAGCGCATATGACTACTCCATCTATGGCGGATTGGAAGGCAAAGTTACCCTTGTCGGCGCAGATACCGTCAGCAACTCCATGCAAAGCCGTGCCAACGATCTGAAGCTCGACCCCAACCAAGTTTACTACCGAGTCATCGTCCAAACTGAGAACAACGCCCTGAAAGACAAAAACGGTAAAGACATGCCGATTATTCCGGGCATGGTTGCCACAGTGGACATTAAAACCGGAGAAAAAACTATCTTCCAATACCTGATCAAACCGATTACCCGTATGAAACAGGCATTGAGCGAGCGTTAATTTTCCGAATCAAACTTGCGTAACAGTCAAAAGGTCGTCTGAAAAACCGGGCTGCGTCCAAATCTTGGGCACTAATAAAACCCTATTTAGGCGTTCTATATAAGCTGGGTTCTGTATACGACAGGGCCCAGCTTTTTTCACTTTCAAACTGTAACGCTCCCAGATGCAGTAATCCATACAATCATATTCGTCCACCGTCAATTCTCCTGAACGGTAGGAGCATTTCGTTTAATACCGCAAAGAAGCCCCCCATCTGCGTATTGTCCCACCAGTTTGCCTTGCGTAACTGTATAAATAATGGGATGCGGTTTGTTATTTGAAGCGTAAATTTGGTCATAAAAACTGCACCCGTATGTTTGGATGGAATATCCAACTTTTGGGTGCAGTTTGGTTTTTTCAGACGACCTTTATCCGTTTTAGCGACGGAATTTGCCGTGGTCGAAATCATCAAATGCTTCATAAGCCGCTTGGCATTGGATGCGTTGTTCTTTATAGGGCAGTTGGCGGAAGGCTTTCCGGGCTTTGACGTTTTCTTTCAGCTCGGCTTTGTTGCCTTTGGATTTATACCATGCAGCGCGACGGTCAAGATATTTTTTGCAGACAGGATGCAGCTTGCTTTGTTTGGCTTGGGTTTGAGCGTGGTGGGTTTTATGATGTTTGCAAGTGGCTGCGTCGGCAGGTTGGACTGCAAAACCCAGTATCAGTGCTGCAGACAGGGCGGGAATAAAGCTTTTCTTCAATAACATGGCAGACTCCTGTTTATTTAAAGGGTGCATTTCATTATATTCATGGCTTTTGTAAAAAGGAAATTTGGCAGGATGGATCGGCTGAAAAAGTAAGCGGGGTATTTAAAGCATTTTGATGAAACCTATCTTCCATTACATATTATCAAACAGAGAAAATAATAAACTACATGAATTATCACGTTTCAGACGACCTTATGTTGCATATGTCATCCAGTGTCATGCTGTTTATTTTCAAAATTTAACATAAATCCGAATTTGCCTTATTTCATAAGCGCATAGCAGAATGAGGGTTTTGATGCTAAAAAACGCATCTTTGCGGTAAGGCTTGAATCATAGGGAAAGAGGTCGTCTGAAAGAAAATTGGGAAAAGCACGATTTCAAAACAGCGGCCTTGTCAAGACTGGATAAGCGACGAAAAATACACTATATTGTGCCACTCGATATTAATACATACTGTATCTTGTGTTTCAGGATGGAGAAAGCTCACGATGAATGCACCGACTGATTTGAAAGTAACCAAGCGCGACGGACGTTTGGAAAATCTCGACTTAGACAAAATCCACCGCGTCGTTACTTGGGCGGCGGAAGGCTTGAAAAACGTTTCCGTATCGCAAGTCGAGCTCAAATCGCACATCCAGTTTTACAACGGCATCCGCACCGACGACATCCACGAAACCATCATCAAGGCGGCTGCCGACCTGATTTCGCAGGATACGCCCGACTATCAATATCTCGCCGCGCGTCTGGCAATTTTCCACCTGCGCAAAATCGCTTACGGCGAGTTCGAACCGCCGCATCTCTTTGACCATGTTAAAAAACTCACCGATGCGGGCAAATACGACCGTCACATCATCGAAGATTACAGCCGAGAAGAGTTTGACGAGCTGAACGCCTATATCGATCACAGCCGCGACATGACCTTCTCGTATGCCGCCGTAAAGCAGCTCGAAGGCAAATATCTGGTGCAGAACCGCGTTACCCGCCAGATTTATGAAACGCCGCAGTTTTTATACATTTTGGTGGCGATGTGTCTCTTCAGCAAATACCCGAAAGAGACGCGCTTGGATTACGTCAAACGTTTTTACGACGCCGTTTCTACGTTTAAAGTATCGTTGCCGACCCCGATTATGAGTGGCGTGCGCACGCCTACGCGCCAGTTCTCAAGCTGCGTATTAATTGAATGCGACGACAGCCTCGACTCCATCAACGCCACCACCAGCGCGATTGTGAAATACGTTTCCCAACGCGCGGGTATCGGCATCAACGCCGGACGTATCCGCGGTTTGGGTAGTGAAATCCGCGGCGGCGAAGCGCAACATACCGGCTGCATTCCGTTTTTCAAAATGTTCCAAGCGGCGGTTAAATCCTGCTCGCAAGGCGGCGTGCGCGGCGGCGCGGCAACTTTGTTCTATCCCTTGTGGCATATCGAAGCCGAAAGCCTGTTGGTGTTGAAAAACAACCGCGGCGTCGAAGACAACCGCATCCGCCAGCTTGATTACGGCGTACAAATCAACCGCCTGCTGTACACCCGCCTGATTAAAGGCGGCAACATCACGCTGTTCTCGCCCAACGAAGTTCCCGGCCTGTACGACGCTTTCTTTGCCGATCAAGACGAATTCGAGCGTCTCTACACGAAATACGAGCAAGACCCGAACATCCGCAAACGCACCTTGTCGGCTACCGATTTGTTCTCCACGCTGATGCAGGAACGCGCCGGAACGGGACGCATCTACATCCAAAACGTTGACCACTGCAACACGCACAGCCCGTTTGACCCGCGTGTCGCGCCCGTGCACCAGTCCAACTTGTGCATGGAAATCGCCCTGCCGACCAAACCGCTGGACAACATCAACGACCCGAACGGCGAAATCGCCCTGTGCACCTTGTCCGCCTTCAACTTGGGCGCATTAAACAGCTTGGACGAGCTGGAAGGGCTTGCCGATTTGACCGTGCGCGCACTCGATGCCTTACTGGATTATCAAGACTATCCGGTTGAAGCCGCCCGCACCGCGACCATGAACCGCCGCACCCTCGGCATCGGTGTCATCAACTACGCCTACTATCTGGCGAAAAACGGCGTCCGTTACAGCGATGATTCCGCACTCGGCCTGACCCACCGCACCTTTGAAGCCATGCAGTATTACCTGCTCAAAGCATCGGTAAACCTTGCCAAAGAATACGGTGCATGCCCGCTGTTCAACCAAACCGTTTATTCGCAAGGCAAACTGCCTATCGACACCTACAAAAAAGACTTGGATGCCGTGTGCAGTGAACCACTGTTATGCGACTGGGAAAGCCTGCGCGCCGACATCGTCAAATACGGTCTGCGCAACTCCACCCTGACCGCACTCATGCCGTCTGAAACCAGTTCGCAAATCGCCAACGCCACCAACGGCATCGAGCCGCCGCGCGGATTGGTAACGGTTAAAGCATCGAAAGACGGTATCCTGAAACAAGTCGTGCCGGAATTTGAAACTCTGAAAGACGCCTACGAAACCCTGTGGCAGCTTCCGGGCAACGAAGGTTACCTGAAACTTGTCGGCGTGATGCAAAAATTCGTCGATCAGGCGATTTCCGCCAATACCGCCTATGACCCGGGCAAATTTGAAGGCAACAAAGTTTCCATGAAACAAATGCTCAAAGACTTGCTGACCGCCTACAAATACGGCGTTAAAACCCTGTACTACCACAACACCCGCGACGGCGCGGACGATACGCAGACTGATATTCAGGATGACGGCTGTGCGGGCGGGGCTTGTAAGATTTAAGGGAAATTTATGGAAGATGATAAATCAGATAGTCAAAAACAATTCAATTCAGATAATGATTGGTTTGAAAAATACAATATTACATTAACTACTTTGCAGCAAGAGTATCTGCTTTATATTAATACTCTCAAAGATGTTGATGAAAAGGCAAATAAATATCTGATTGTAGTGTCTATTTTTATTGCTGGTTTTTTTTCTGTAGTATCAAGTGCATTAATTAATGGACTTCGTTTCCATATTAATCCATTAGACTTTACTAGTTTGTTATCAATAATATTTATTATTACTTGTGCTTTAACTGCCTTATTTGCTTCTATAGTAATTAATAATTTATTGAATAGCTTGTCTTTCGTAGAAAGTCGAAGAATTTTTGATTTGGAATCTAAACTAAATGAAACTTCTGAAGAGAATTCTCTATTTTATAAAAAATGTTTAATCAATTCTTTCCAAGAAGCGATAAACTTTATAGAAGACTCTATTGAGAAGAAGCAGCAAAAACTCAGTTCTGTACCCAAAGAAATAAGATTGTTTATTGTCTTTGCGGTTTTGAGTTGTATATTTTTATTTATTATAAAAATGATAGAAAGCGTTTGATAATGTCTGACAAAAAATCAATTCCTCCTGGTCCTCCTATGGCTAGAGCATCGAATCCTATTTCTCAGAATACTCGAAAAACTCAGGCTAATATTCAGCCTTCAAATGTAAGAGTAGTTCAAGAGAGTTTTAATCCTGTTAATCAAGGAAGTTCGACAAAGGCAATATTTGATAGTGTTAATAATGATAAAAATAAAAAATGAACTAAATGTCTTAGAATTGCTATTTAATTTTATTATTTAAAGTATTGCAGTAGTAATATTTTAATCAAAGGAAAGTTAAATGTCCTGCGAACACCTAGTCATGTCATACAGCACCTTTTCCAAAACCAAAAACGACGCGCTTAAAGAGCCGATGTTTTTTGGTCAGCCTGTTAATGTTGCCCGTTATGACCAGCAGAAATACGAAGTATTTGAAAAACTGATTGAAAAACAACTGTCTTTCTTCTGGCGGCCGGAAGAAATCGATGTGTCGCGCGACCGTATCGACTACGCCAACTTGCCCGAACACGAAAAACACATTTTTATCAGCAATCTGAAATACCAAACCTTGCTCGATTCCATCCAAGGTCGCAGTCCGAACGTTGCCTTGTTGCCTTTGGTGTCGATTCCCGAGCTGGAAACTTGGATTGAAACGTGGAGCTTCAGCGAAACCATCCACTCGCGCAGCTACACCCACATTATCCGCAATATCGTCAACGATCCGTCGGTCGTGTTCGACGACATCGTGCAGAACGAATACATCATTGCCCGCGCCGAAGATATCGCCTGTTATTACGATGATTTAATCGAATATACCCAGTATTACAACCTGTTGGGCGAAGGGACGCACAATGTCGGCGGCAAGCTCGTTACCGTGTCTTTGCGCGAGTTGAAGAAAAAACTCTATCTTTGCCTGATGTGCGTCAATGTGTTGGAAGCCATCCGTTTCTACGTTTCATTCGCCTGCTCGTTTGCTTTTGCCGAGCGCGAGTTGATGGAAGGCAACGCCAAAATCATCAAACTGATCGCCCGCGACGAAGCCCTGCACCTGACCAGTACCCAGCATATGCTCAACCTGATGCGCGCCGGTGCCGACGATCCTGAAATGGCGGAAATCGCCGTCGAATTGCAGGACGAATGTTTCAAACTCTTCAAAAAAGCGGCAGAGCAGGAAAAAGAATGGGCGGCCTATCTGTTTAAAGACGGTTCGATGATTGGTCTGAACAAGGAAATTTTGGCGCAATACGTCGAATACATCACCAACCTGCGTATGCAGGCGGTCGGTTTGCCCGCCGGATTCGAAGGTGCCACCCAAAACCCGATTCCGTGGATTAACGCGTGGCTGTCGTCCGACAACGTACAGGTTGCGCCGCAGGAAGTGGAAATTTCTTCTTACTTAATCGGTCAGATCGATTCGGAAGTCAGCGCGGACGATTTGGGCGATTTCGAACTGTAATCAAACTCGGCGGTTTTTCCGCATTTCCATCATCAGAGGTCGTCTGAACAGGTGTAGAAACGAAATCAAAGATTTCAGTTACACCGTGCAGACGGCCTTTTCCGCTTAAACAGATAACAATGGCACTTATCAATACACACGATAAAACCTTCGAGCTTCAAGAAGGCGAAACCTTATTGGAGGGCTTGGAGCGCACCGGTCACGAGGTCGAATACCAGTGCCGCAGTGGTTATTGCGGTTCCTGCCGCGTCAAAATATTAGACGGCAGGGTGTCCTACGACGATTTCCCGCTGGCGTTTGTCGCACCCGGCGAGATTCTGCCGTGTTGCTGTCGGGTAAATGAGGACATTAAGGTTGATTGCCGCGTTCGGATGAGTGAGCCGGATTTGTTCGATGTCGGCTTGTTTGATGAGCGGGATTGAGTCGATTGAAACCCAGTTGTATTATTTTCAGTTCTTAGCTTTAATAATAGGCTCTTCAAATTTAGGTGTAATCGTATGAATGTCGCTAAGGGTTTATTGGTTTCAGTTTTATGTTTGAGCTCGGGTTTGCTTGCTGCTCAAAGTTATCATTCCCAATGGAAAAAAGTTTATGAAAGGGATTTGACGGATTTTGAATTGAGTCCGGAGGGAAGCGGGTTGGTATTGTTTGCACAACCGCAAGGACGTTGCAGGATGGATGTTGATTTTTATGGGGAAACGGGACAGGATAAATATCAGTATGAATTTACCCGAGACCGTTTGACGGCAGGTTCGCATCGGGAATACCGCTATACCGCTGCATCGTTGTCGGAAGTAACCAAAGATAAAATAAAATTGGTGCGGAATGAGAAGCTGAATCCTGCTTCAGGCGCGGTAAAGAAAGAATTTCGGGATATTTATCAATATGTTCCTAATAAGGTTTTAAAAAATATTGTTTTTGATGTGGTATAGAAAATAACAAGAGGTCGTCTGAAAACTTTTCAGACGACCTCTTGCTTTATTCATCCCATCGTTTAATGCAGATGCTCGTAAATGGTTTCCGCCAATGCCTTGCTGATGCCTTCGACTTGTTCCAAATCTTCTTTGCTGGCGGCAACGACGCCGCGCAGGCCGCCGAAGCGGGTGAGCAGGGCTTGGCGGCGTTTGCTGCCTACGCCGGGGATGTCGCTGAGGGAAGAGGTAACGCGGGCTTTGTCGCGTTTTTTGCGGTGGCCGGTGATGGCGAAGCGGTGCGATTCGTCGCGTACGGTTTGCAGGAGGTGCAGGGCGGGGCTGTTGGGCGGCAGGCGGAAGGTTTCGCCGCTGAACGGGAGGATGAGTTCTTCCATACCGGCTTTGCGTTCGGGGCCTTTGGCGATGCCGACCAAGGGAATGTGCAGCCCGAGTTCTTCCCATACGGATACGGCGACGCCGATTTGTCCTTTGCCGCCGTCAATCAATACGACATCGGGCCATTTGACGGCTTCGCCGTTGGCTTCGGCTTCCTGCATTTTGCCGTAGCGGCGGGTGAGGACTTCGCGCATGGCGGCGTAGTCGTCGCCGGGTTTGGCGGTGGTGATGTTGTAGCGGCGGTATTGCGAGGGTTGGATGTTTTGTTCGTCGTACACGACGCAGGAGGCGATGGTGGCTTCGCCTTGGGTGTGGCTGATGTCGAAGCATTCGAGACGGTTGAGGTCGTCTGAATTCATGTTCAGGATTTTTGCCAACTCGTCGATGCGGTGCTGCTGGCTGCTTTGTTGCAGGCGGCGTTGGGCTATTGCCATCTGTGCGTTTTGTTCTGCCATTTTCAGCCAGACTTTGCGTTCGCCTATGGTTTTGGTCACGAACTGCATTTGTTTGCCGTGTTCGCCCTCTAAGGCTTCTTTCAATGCGTCGGGCACGGGGAAGTTGCTAATGATGATGTCGGGTTTGCTTTTGCCCAGATAGTGTTGGGCAACGAAGGCTTCGGCGTAGTCTTGCCCGTTTGGTTCGGGATCGTTTTTGGTGTCGGGGAAGAAGCTTTTGTCGCCGACGTGCCGCCCGCCGCGTATGCTGACCCAGTGTACGCAGACGAGGCCGTCTGAAACGGCGAGCGCAAGCAGGTCGATATCGTTGGGGTTGTTGGGGTTTTTGCTGTCGATGAACTGGTTGCTCTGCATGACGCCGAGTGCTTGGATTTGGTCGCGGTAGCGGGCGGCTTCTTCAAATTGCAGGTTGGCGGCGGCAGTCTGCATTTTGTGTTGCAGGGTGCGGGTCAGTTCGTCGGTTTTACCGTTGAGGAAGGTGGCAGCTTGGCGCACGCTGTCGCGGTAGTCTTCTTCGCTGATGTGTCCGACGCAGGGCGCGGTGCAGCGTTTGATTTGATACAGCAGGCAAGGGCGGTCGCGGTGTTCGAACACGCTGTCTTCGCAGGTGCGCAGCATGAAGACTTTTTGCAGGACTTGGATGCTGTCGCGCACAGCGTTGCTGTTGGGATAGGGGCCGAAGTATTGGTTCGGCTTTTTCAGTGTGCCGCGGTAATACGCCATCTGCGGATATTGATGTCCGCTGAGCATGAGGTAAGGATAGCTTTTGTCGTCGCGGAAAAGGATATTGTATTTGGGCGACAGGGCTTTGATGAAGTTGTTTTCGAGAATCAGGGCTTCGGCTTCGGAACGGGTGATGGTGGTTTCAATGTGGTGAACCTGTTTCACCATCAATGCGATGCGCGGGGAATGGTCGTTTTTCTGGAAATAGCCGGACACGCGCCGCTTGAGGTTGACCGCTTTGCCGACGTATAAGACGTTGCCGCCTTCGTCGAAAAAACGGTATACGCCTGGCAGGTTGGGCAGGTTTTTGAGAAAGAGGGGGATGTCGAAGTCCGTGGTCATGGGGCGGATGGCTGTGGTCAAGTTTTCAGACGACCCGATTATAAACCAGAACGCTTGAGATAATAGAATGCAAGCAGCCGGTTTATAAGGATGGGAAAGTACCAAATATAGGTTTATTTGTACCGCCTAGGTCTCCCAAAAGACAAATCGGTCAAAAAATGCTATTCTTATTGCTTTCAACCTATCTGTTTGTAGCAATGAAAAAGTATCTTATTTCGACCGTTGCCGTAGCCATCGCCGCCGGCCTCGGTGCGCCTTACTACTTCGGCATCAAAGCAGAAGAAACCCTGACCACACAACAAAAGCTGTTGCAAGAATCAGGTTTTCTAACCGTAGAATCCCACCAATATGATCGAGGCTGGTTCGGTGCGACCGAAACTACGGTCATACGCCTGAAACCGACATTGCTTCAAAATACCCAGCAATATCTGCCCGATAATCTGAAAACCGTTTTGCAAGAGCCGATTACGGTTGTAAACCATATCAGCCATGGTCCGTTTGCCGGCGGTTTCGGTACTCAGGCTCATGTGGAAACAGAGTTCAAATACCATCCTGAAACTGAAAAAGTATTGTCGCGCTTCTTTGGTCAACAAGCTCCGGTGACCATGAGCAATACGATTTATTTCGGCGGAAGCGGTAAACTTCAACTCAGCGTTCCGGCTTTCGATTATGAAGAACTGTCCGGCATCAAGCTCAGCTGGAAAGGCTTGAGCGGCAACACTGATTACGAAAAAGATTTCCAAAGTTACCGCCACGACTATACCGCTCCGTCTTTACAGATCAAGTTGGCGGATAAGGGTGATGTTTCGATGGAAAATTTACATTTCCAATCCGAAACTTCAGACGGAAGCAACAAGCTTTCTTTGGGCAAAAGCAGCATTACTTTGGATAAATTCCTGCTGCAATGGAAAGAAAACATTGATTACAACGTCAAGCTGAACGAGCTGGTCAATCTCGTGACCAATCTGCAAATCGGCGCATTTATCAATCCGACCGGCAGTATCGCGCCTTCCAAAATCGAAGTCAGCAAACTGAAATTTGATACCAATACCAACGAAGTTGATAAATTCATTAATAGCGAAGGACGGTTCCAATTTGAAGAGCTGGTTTATGGCGAAGATAAATATGGTCCGCTGGATATCAATGTGGCCGCAGAGCATTTGGACGGCAAAGGTTTGCAGGCTTTGAAAGCCAAGCTTGCTGAAGTCGCCAATAAGAAAATGAGTGAGGAAGAAATCCAAAACGCCTTGCTCCAAACCGCTAAAAACGAAGCTTCTGGTTTATTTACCAATGATCCGGTGCTGAATGTCAAAACATTCAAATTCATCATGCCGCAAGGTCAAGTGGATGTCAGCGGTAAACTCGCCTTTAAAGGCTTGGCGGCAAAAGATTTGAACAGCCTCAGCGAAATGTTGAAAAAAACCCATGCTGATTTCAATGTGAGCGTTCCGAAAAAACTGTTGGAGCAGATGGCAATCAACCAAGCGCGCAGCCTGTTTAGCGTCAATGCCGAGGATGAAGAAGCCGGACGCGCAGGAATTGAAGATATCAATGAAACGCTGCGTCTGATGGTGGACAGCACTGTGAAAAGCATGGCGCAGGAGCAATACCTAACTTTGGAAGAAAACAACATCAAAACCCATCTGACCCTGCAAAACAACGAATTGAAATTGAATGGCAAGGTGTTACAAAACGAGCCTGAGCCTGATTTTGACGAGCAGGACATGTTGCCGGAAAACCTGTCTTCATCTGAAGCAGGCAAGTAAACGGCAATAGGCAAAAGGTCGTCTGAAACCGGATTTGAAATTTGAATCCGATTTCAGACGACCTTTTTTGATTGGTTTGATGGAAGCCATGTTGAGTTGCAGGCAAAAAAAATCGCCCCTTTAATTTTAAGGGGCGCAAAAGGAACACAAACCACTACCAAAACTGTTACAGGGCGAACTCCTCTAATTGACGTTGATGGGTTGCCGGATAAAGTGCCTTCATCAAATCATAGGGTGAAAGCGACAAATCTTTGCTTTTGGTCGTCAAACGACCTTGCTGCGGTGTCAGTTCAAGCAAACGGGCATCAGACGCATGAATAAACTTTTCTTTTGCCTTCTGCATTTTGCGTTGTAAAACGGAAACGACGCGGCTGTACAAACTGTCTTTTTGTTTGACCTCCCGAGTGCTGGCGACCCAGCTTAAACGGGAATGGCTGTCTTCATCTTCAATCAGGAGGATGCCGGTTTGCGGCTGCTCCGATTTACCCATGCAGGGAAGCCAAACATAATAACGACCATCAAGCGTAACATATACGGCATCATGTACTTCGCAATCATCGCAACACTGGGTTGCCAACAGAGAGCGGATGGTATGTTGGTGCAGTCTCAGAATGTCGAGAGAGACTTGCTGGAAAATATTTTCAGGCATTTTCTTCTCCTTTCGTTCTGTGGCGCGTTGATTTCGTTTCGATGGAATGCATTATACGGATAATTTCAAAATTTGCAAATGATAATTGTTATTATTATGAGAATAGGTAATAAGATAATGATTTTTATAGAAATTAATTTTTTGAAATTGATAAAACTTGAGTGATTTACTCGGAATTTAGAGAAAATGAGCCTTAGCGGGAATGTAAAGATAAATACGTTTGAAAAATTGTCAGCAAAATCCCTTGTCGGGGCAGTATTCATGCTCTAAGAAATATTGTATTCAAATATATAGGTCCTGAGCTTTACTGACTATACATTTGTAGCAGCCTTGCGTATGATTCAAGGCATTTTATCAATGAGCGATATACAGAATATTCCTATGAGCAAACGCCAGATTATCCTTGATACCGAAACCACGGGCCTTTATGCCGAAGGCGGCGACCGCTTGGTCGAGTTTGCCGGTCTGGAAATGATCAACCGTAAAATGACCGACAACAACCTTCATTTATATGTTCATCCCGAGCGTGACATGCCTGAAGAAGCGGCAAAGGTGCACGGCTTGACCATTGAGGTTTTGGAAGAGAAAAACGCGCCGCCGTTTGCCGAAGTAGGGCGGCAGATTGCTGATTTTATACGCGATGCCGAGTTGATTATCCACAACGCCAAGTTTGACGTCGGTTTCCTGAACATGGAATTTCGCCGTATGGGGCTGCCTTCCATCGAGGAGCTTGGCTGTACCGTAACCGACACGCTGGCGATGGCGCGGGAAATGTTCCCCGGTCAGAAAGCCAGTTTGGATGCTTTGTGCAACCGCCTTTCTGTCGACCGCAGCAAGCGTGTGCTGCACGGGGCGTTGATTGACTGCGAGCTTTTGGGCGAAGTGTATCTCGCCATGACGCGCCAGCAGTTTGATTTAATGGGCGGCGAAAAAGAAGAAGACGAGGAAGTCAAACCGGTCATTATTGCCGAAACCAAGCGTCCGGCTCATTTGAAGGTTATCAAAGCCAACGCAGAGGAACTCGCCGCACACGAACAATATCTGGACGGTTTGGGCGAAGCCTGTCTGTGGCGTAAAGCCGAAACAGCCGGAACCGAAGCATGACGCGCCGTCATATCGCTCTGATTCCCGCTGCCGGTATCGGAATGCGCTTTGGGGCAGGAAAGCCCAAGCAATACGTTGAAATCAACGGCAAAACCGTGTTGCAGCATACGATAGACATCTTTGAAAAACATCCTGCCATCGATTTGATTGCCGTTATCGTATCGCCCGAAGACCAAACGTTTCAGACGATCCCTTCAAGTAAAACCCGCGTATTCCGCGTAGGCGGAGCAAGCCGTGCCGAAACGGTGCGCAACGGCGTATCCGCATTGTTGGTTCAAGGTCTGGCGGCTGAGCAGGATAACATTCTTGTTCACGATGCCGCCCGTTGCTGCCTACCGCCCGAGGCGTTGACCCGTCTGATTGAGGAAGCGGGCGGAAAAGAGCAGGGCGGTATTTTGGCAATACCCGTTGCCGACACACTCAAACGCGTCGACGGTAAAAACCATATCGGCGAAACCGTTTCCCGCGCCGGATTGTGGCAGGCGCAAACCCCGCAGCTTTTTCAGACGGCCTTATTGCACCGAGCTTTGTCGGCAGAGGATTTGAGCGGTATTACAGACGAAGCGTCGGCGGTGGAAAAGCTGGGCGTACAGCCGCTGCTGGTGCAGGGAGACACGCGCAATTTGAAGCTGACGCTGCCGCAGGATGAATTGATTGTGAGGCTGTTGTTGCAGGTCGTCTGAAACCCGTTTTTCAGACGACCTGACATTGAAAAAAGGACAAAACATGAATATCCGCATCGGACAGGGCTACGATGTCCACCAACTCGTCGAAGGCCGCGATTTGATACTCGGCGGCGTAAACATCCCGTTTGAAAAAGGCCTGCTCGGCCATTCCGATGCCGACGCGCTTTTGCACGCAATTACCGACGCATTGCTCGGCGCGGCGGGTTTGGGCGACATCGGCAGCCATTTTCCCGATACTGCCGCCGAGTTTAAAGATGCCGATAGCCGCGTATTGTTGCGCGAAGCGTATAAAAGCGTGCAGGCTTTAGGCTGGCGCGTTGTGAACGTGGACACGACCATCATCGCGCAAAAGCCCAAACTCGCGCCGCACATTCCCGCCATGCGCGCCAACATTGCCGCCGATTTGGGCATTCAGACGGCCTGTGTCAATATCAAAGGCAAAACCAACGAAAAACTCGGCTATCTGGGGCGCATGGAAGCCATCGAGGCACAGGCGGCGGTGTTGCTGGAAAAAGCGTAAGCAGGCAAGCACAAATGGCATGAAAATGTTAACATATGCCCATCAACCGACATCCCATTAAGGAGAACTCATGGCTACTCAAGACGAATTGAAGCGCATTGCCGCCGAGAAAGCGGTGGAATTCGTACCCGAAAACGAATACATCGGTATCGGCTCCGGCTCGACCGTCAATATGTTTATCGAAGCGTTGGGCAAAAGCGGCAAAAAAATCAAAGGCGCGGTTTCGACTTCTAAAAAGTCCAGCGAACTGATGGCGAAATACGACATCCCCGAAGTATCGCTGAATGATGTGATGGGGCTGGCTGTCTATGTTGACGGTGCGGACGAAGTGAACCATATGCTGCAAATGATTAAAGGCGGCGGCGGCGCGCATCTGAACGAAAAAGTCGTCGCCAGTGCGTCCGACAAATTCATCTGTATCGCCGACGAGAGCAAATATGTTTCGCGTTTGGGAAAATTCCCGCTGCCCGTAGAAGTGTTGCCCGGCGCGCGTTCGCTGGTGTCGCGCAAACTTTTGGCAATGGGCGGACAGCCTGAATTACGCCTGAACTACACCACCTTCCACGGCAACCAAATTATCGATGTCTATGACTTGCATATCGACCGTCCGCTGACTATGGAAGACGAAATTAACCGCATCACCGGCGTTCTCGAAAACGGCATCTTTGCCCGCAACGCCGCGGATGTGTTGATTTTGGGTACAGAGCAGGGCGCCAAAGTCATCAAACCCGGACAAAACTAAGCATCCATTAAGAAAAAGGTCGTCTGAAAAGCGGGAAATGGCTTTTCAGACGACCTTTGCTTTATTTTTGAAGGCTTATTCGATGTTTTGAACCTGCTCGCGCATTTGCTCGATTAAGACTTTCAGTTCGACTGAAGCCTGCGTGCATTCCGCCGCGATTGCTTTGCTGCCCAGCGTGTTCGCTTCGCGGTTCAGTTCCTGCATCAGGAAGTCCAAGCGTTTGCCCGCGCTGCCTTTGTTTTCCGTAACGATGCGGCGGACTTCGGCGATGTGCGTGCGCAGGCGGCTGAATTCTTCGTCAACATCGGATTTTTGGATAAACAGCGCAAATTCCTGCTGCAAACGATCGTTGTCGATATTGCCGACCGCTTCCGCCAAACGCGCGTTCACCTTGTCCATATGCGCTTGAAGCAGACTGGGGAACAGCTCACTCAAGGCATCCACGATTTCTTCCATGCTGGCCAAACGTTGCAACAGATGTTCGCCGAGTTTTTTGCCTTCGCGTTTGCGGGCGGCGGCAAACTCTTTCAACGCTTCGTCCAACAGTTCTTGCACGGTTTTCGCCAAAGCTTCGGGGTCTTCGCTTTGACCTGCCAATACGCCCGGAAAGCGCAACACTTCAGCGACCGTCAGCTTGCCGAAACCGTGTTCCTTGCGCCAAGTTTTGTTCAAATCGGACAACTGTTTCACCAATTCTTCATTGGTTTCCAAACTCTGCCCGCCGACTGCCGCGTCCTGCAACTGAATGCGGCATTCCAGTTTACCGCGTGCGGCCGAAGCCGCAATTTTTTCGCGCAACGCGCCTTCCAGATAACGCAATTCTTCGGGCATACGGAATTGGACATCCAGATAACGGTGGTTCACCGCGCGGATTTCCAAGTTCACGCGCTTGCCGCCGCATTCGCCTGCGGCATTGGCAAAGCCAGTCATGCTGTGGATATGGATGGATTGAGTCATGGTTTTACTCCGTTTCAAAATACGAGTGAAAGTGGAGGGACTATATCATATCTGGACTTTGATGACTTCAAGTATGGTGGATTGGGTTGAAAAGATATAGCGGATTAAATTTAAATCAGGACAAGGCGACGAAGCCGCAGACAGTACAGATAGTACGGAACCGATTCACTTGGTGCTTCAGCACCTTAGAGAATCGTTCTCTTTGAGCTAAGGCGAGGCAACGCCGTACTGGTTTAAAGTTAATCCACTATAAAAGACAGCCGCAAGAAACCTGTTTGATGTTTATACAAAAAGGTCGTCTGAAAACCTGTATTTCCAGTTTTCAGACGACCTTTAATCCATCCGTATCAATTATTTTCCGGCTTTCACGCCCTGCCATTGGCGGACCATGAATTTCAAAATGGTGGGCTGGATAGGGACCATGATGAAGCTGTTTTTCAAATCTTCGTCGCTCGGGAAGATGGTGCGGTCGTCCCTGAACTCGGCTTCCATCAATTCGCGTGCGGGTTTGCTGGAAGGGGCGTAGGTGACGAAATTGCCGTTTTTCGCGGCGACTTCGGGGTCGAGGAAGTCGTTGATGTATTTGTGGGCGTTGGCGACGTTTTTCGCATCTTTCGGGATAACGAAGGAGTCCACCCAAATCCCCACGCCTTCTTTGGGCATCATGACGCGGATTTTTTCTTTGCCGCCCGCTTCTTCGGCGCGCCGTCTGGCAATGTTCAAGTCACCGCCGAAGCCGATGGTGACGCAAGTGTCGCCGCGCGCCAAGTCGTCGATGAAGCCCGACGAGGTAAAGCGTTTGATGTTGGGGCGGTTTTTCTTGAGCAGCTCGGTTGCCGCTTTGATGTCTTCGGTATCGTTGCTGTTGGGATTTTTACCCATGTAGTTCAACACCATAGGATAGATTTCCGCCGCGCTGTCCAAGTAGCTGATGCCGCATTGTTTGAGCTTGGATGTGTATTCGGGATTGAACACCAAATCCCATTGGTTGTCCGGCAGTTTGTCCGTGCCCAAGGCTTTTTTTACGCGCTCGGTATTGATGGCGAAGGTGTTGGTTCCCCAATAAAACGGAACGGCGTATTCGTGGCTCGGGTCAACGCCTTCCATCAATTTCATCAGTTCGGGATTGAGGTTTTTATAGTTGGGAATCAGGGACTTGTCGATTTTTTGATAAGCCCCCGCCTTAATCTGCCTGCCGACAAAGGTATTGGACGGCCCGACGATGTCGTAGCCTGATTTTCCGGTCAATACTTTACTTTCCAGCGTCTCATCGCTGTCGTACACGTCGTAAGTTACCTTGATACCGTTTTTCTTTTCAAAATCGGCGACGGTTTCAGGATCGACGTATTCCGACCAGTTGTAAATCCTCAATACATTTTGGTTTCCCGCCTGACCCGCTTTGTCGGAGGTATTTTTATCCGAACCTCCGCAGGCGGCGAGCATGACGGCGGTCAGGGCGATGAGTGGCAGATGTTTGGTCATTATCATTCCTTGCATATCGGGTGGAAGGGAAAGTAAGGGATTATAAATCAGGCACGCACTATCTGATAGCAATTTCCATTGGAGCGATAGTCGGAAGGTCGTCTGAAAGTCCCTGATTCAATAGCTAGAAACAAGGTTTTGCGGTAATATAGCAGCCATTTTCTTTTCACAATCACATACGGCCGGGAAGGTCGTCTGAAACCTTTTTAGTAGAGACATCGAAACATCATGAAAACCTCCGAACTACGCCAAAAATTCCTAAAATTCTTCGAATCCAAAGGCCACACCATCGTCCGCTCTTCCAGCCTCGTGCCGCACGACGACCCGACGCTGCTGTTTACCAACGCCGGTATGAACCAGTTTAAAGACGTGTTCCTCGGCTTCGACAAACGCGCCTACAACCGCGCCACCACCGCGCAAAAATGCGTGCGCGCCGGCGGTAAACACAACGACTTGGAAAACGTCGGCTACACTGCCCGCCACCACACCTTCTTCGAAATGATGGGCAACTTCTCCTTCGGCGACTACTTCAAACGCGACGCCATCCACTTCGCTTGGGAATTCCTCACTTCCTCCGAATGGCTGAACATCCCCAAAGACAAACTCTTGGCGACCGTGTATGCCGAAGACGACGAAGCCTACAACATCTGGCTGAACGAAATCGGTATGCCTGCCGAGCGCATCGTCCGCATCGGCGACAACAAAGGCGCGAAATACGCGTCCGACAACTTCTGGCAGATGGGCGACACCGGCCCCTGCGGCCCGTGTTCCGAAATTTTCTACGACCACGGCGAAGAAATCTGGGGCGGCATTCCCGGCAGCCCTGAAGAAGACGGCGACCGCTGGATTGAAATTTGGAACTGCGTATTCATGCAGTTCAACCGCGACGAGCAAGGCAATATGAACCCGCTGCCCAAACCGTCCGTCGATACCGGCATGGGTTTGGAACGCATGGCGGCAGTGATGCAGCACGTCCACAGCAATTACGAAATCGACCTGTTCCAAGACCTGCTCAAAGCCGTTGCCCGCGAAACCGGCGCGCCGTTCAGTATGGACGAGCCGAGCCTGAAAGTGATTGCCGACCACATCCGCTCCTGCTCCTTCCTGATTGCCGACGGCGTGATGCCGTCCAACGAAGGCCGCGGCTATGTACTCCGCCGCATCATCCGCCGCGCCGTGCGCCACGGTTACAAACTCGGTCAGAAACAGGCGTTTTTCTACAAGCTCGTACCCGACTTGGTGAAAGCAATGGGCGACGCATATCCCGAGTTGAAAGAAAAACAAACTCAGATTATGGAAGCCCTGCGCGCGGAAGAAACCCGCTTCGGCGAAACGCTGGAAAAAGGTATGGGTTTGTTCAACCAAGTGTTCAACGGCATGAAATTCCTGAAACTGGAAAGTCTGCTGCCGCAAGACGGTGCGGGCAAACCACTGGCATTGAAAACCGCAGAGGGTGTGGAATTCACCGCCTCCTCCCGTGCCGCTTCAGGCAAAAAGCAAATCGTTATCCGTCCCCAAGTTTCAGGTAGCCTGAACGAAGGCATGTATATCGATTTGCAGGCTGCTTTGGAAACCGCCCATATTCCCGACGCGGAAAAACCGTTTGCCGAAGCCTTGAATGCCTATTTGATGGACAACATTGCCAACAGCAAACTCGTTATCGGTGGCGAACATATCTTCAAACTCTACGACACCTACGGCTTCCCCTACGACCTGACCGCCGACATGGCGCGCGAATTGGGCATCGATTTGGACGAAGAAGGCTTCAACCGTGAAATGGAAGCCCAACGCGCCCGCGCCCGCGCCGCGCAAAACTTCAAAGCCAACGCGCAACTGGACTACACAGGCGCGGACACCGAGTTCACCGGCTACGAAAAACGCAGCCAAGACACCAAAATCATCGCCTTATACAAAGGCAGTGAAGCCGTGGACGAACTTAAAGCAGGCGAAGCAGGCGTAGTCGTTTTGGAACAAACCCCGTTCTACGCCGAAAGCGGCGGCCAAGTCGGCGACGTAGGCTTTATCGTATCGGGTGAAAACCGTTTCCGCGTCGAAGACACGCAGAAAATCAAAGCCGCCGTACACGGACAATTCGGCGCAGTCGTATCAGGTCGTCTGAAAGTGGGAGATGCCGTATCCGCCGAAATCGACAACGACATCCGCGACAGCATCATGCGCAACCACAGCGTTACCCACCTGATGCACAAAGCCCTGCGCGATGTTTTGGGCACACACGTCGAACAAAAAGGCAGCCTGCAAAACGCCGAGCTGACCCGCTTCGACATTTCCCACCCGCAAGGCATCAGCGCGGAAGAAATCGCCGAAGTCGAACGCCGCGTCAACGCCGCGATTATCGCCAACGTGCCCGTCAAAGTGGAAACCATGTCCATTGAAGACGCGCAAAAATCCGGCGCCATGATGCTCTTCGGCGAAAAATACGGCGACTTCGTCCGCGTCATCACCATGGGCGACTACTCCACCGAACTGTGCGGCGGCACCCACGTCGCCCGCACCGGCGACATCGGTTTCTTCAAAATCATCAGCGAAGGCGGCATCGCCGCAGGCATCCGACGCGTGGAAGCCATCACCGGCCTTGCCGCACTCGCATGGGCGCAAAACCAAGAAAGCCTGATGAAAAACGTCATCGCCGAAGTCAAAGCCCAAACCGAAAAAGACGTACTCGCCAAAATCCAAGCCAACGCCGCAAACGCCAAAGCCTTGGAAAAAGAGTTGGCCAAAGCCAAAGCCGAACTCGCCGTCCACGCAGGCGCCAAACTCTTGGACAACGCCAAAGACTTGGGCACAGCCAAACTCGTCGCCGCCCAAATCGAAGCCGACGCAGCCGCCCTGCGCGAAATCGTTACCGATTTAACCAGCAAATCCGACAACGCCGTAATTCTTTTGGCGGCAGTAAACGACGGCAAAGTCTCCCTGTGCGCCGGTGTATCCAAGCCGCTGACAGCTAAAGTGAAAGCCGGCGATTTGGTCAAATTCGCAGCCGAACAAGTCGGCGGCAAAGGCGGCGGCAGACCGGATTTGGCACAGGCCGGGGGGACGGATGCTTCCCAAGTCGGCACGATGCTGGATTCGGTAGAAGGTTGGATTCATAGCAAACTGGTTTGATAAGCAAACCAGGGTTAGGTCAAAACTCAAAAAATTTCAAACTATCTGAGATACCGAGTTTAGATATCTAATGAAAATATTAAAATAAGGTTAAATTAAAGAAAAATTGTTTAACCTAAACCTAAATGAAAACCGTTGGGAGGATATTTAAAGTTATATTTTAGATATCTTTCCACTATAGAAGATAAGGATAAATAATGGTAGCCATTAAATTAAGAGCATTTGAAATTACTAATACTGACATAAATAAAATGCATTCTGATGTTAAAGATAAACTAAAATCTTTTTTAAAAAATTCAAAAACGGTCAATGAAAGAAGAATGTTATTAAATACAGAAGATCCTCAAAAAGAAGAAGATTTTATTTCTAATTTCTCTAAAGACAACCTGCTAATGGATGTAATATTTTGTACGATGCTAAGAGTTGCTTTTGGGAATAATGTTCAACATATAAATACACATTTATTTGAAAAGCCTAATTTTACGATAGAAGAACTAAACAATAGCACTCTAGATACAGATGCGATTTACAAAAATCACTATTATTTTGCACTTAACAATAATTATCTTGTGACTAACTTACAAGGAAATATTACTATAACAAGGTTGCAGACTTACTTAAATTGGTTATTAAATGACTTGTATGAAATCAGTCCTCTTCTAGCAGAAGAAATTGTTCCTAGTATTTCTGATATTAAAGATATTGTAGTTAAAGATACATCAATATATCCCACTAAAGAATCAGAGAACTCAACTCAAAGATCTTCTTTTGATTTGGGAAAAATAGCTTTAAACCTAATCAAAAATGCATTGATTGATAGTGATAAACTATCTGATATTGAATTGGAACAGATGATATCAGCCAGACTAGTTATTGAATTTAAAAACCTAAAAAATCAGACAGCGAATCGCTGAAAAAAGCATATAGTGCATTACTTAAACCTGTATCAGATTTAGAGAATTTTGAATTTGTTACAAGAGATAATAAGAAAATTATTAAAGGAAAACAGATTCTGAGAATTAAGGAAGTCTCTATTGAAACTACGGATTCTGGATTATTAAATGAAGCACAATTATCTCAAGAGATGATTCGCTTTATTCGAGATTTAGAGAATGAAAAACAGCACAAAGCATCTGACTAATATTTTATTAGCATTATTTTTATCAATTATTTTTGCTTCAGTTTTTGAATGGAAAACGATAGATGCAAATTTTACGAATACGGTATATACCATATCTGGCATTATGTTTTCTATTGGAATGGGAATATTATGCACTCTCAATCCTGATAAAATTAAAAATCGAGTAATTTACAAAAAAGTAAAACAAAATATTTTATTTGTAAGAAATAACTATATGTATTATTTTGCTGTAGTATCTTTTTCTTACTTGATATATCAATTATTTCCAGATATAAAATATTATTTTTATTAAAAATTATAAGATAATTATAGATGTGGGATATATAACTATTGCCTTAAATATATTAAGTATTCTATACTTTATTGCAAACTTCATAGAAATACAAAGACTAAATTTTGATATTTCTGAAAGAACTCATGATTAAGTAAGCCGTAGCCTGCATCCATGCCAACCGCGTGCGTGGCTACGCCACACACCCTACCACTGCGGACGACGCAAACCTTAAAATTGAGGTGTAGGGGGTGTGCGGTACGCACGCACGCGTTTTTTGTTGCTACCGAATGATTCCAAACCATATAGTAATCCAGTTGGCGGCAAACGCAGCTTGGGTCATGACTTCAACAGACTCAATATCATAGGTCGTCTGAAAAATAATTTTCAGACGACCTCTCTAGTATCGAAAGCAGCCTGCACTTTCAAAAATCGAAGTGCAGGCTGCTTTTTATAATAATTAGAAAAAAACGTGCAATATTTTTATACTGTACATTATCTAGCAGGCCGTACCTGCTCCCCTGCCAACTTATTTACGGAACGAACAGGAATAACATGCAGAACCCCTCTTCAAAAAAACCGACAGCCGGTTATTCGCATCCGTGGCAATACTTTCTGCTGGTGTACGCTTTGAGCGCACCGTTTTGGCTGCTGTCTTTGTTTCTCAAACACAGTCCCCTACCTGATAATCTGCCGCTGACCGACATCGGCGCGGCACTCACCCCGACGGTTGCCGCCGCGTTGCTGCGTTACCGCGAGGGCGGAATGGCGGCGGTGCGCAGCCTGTTTGGGCGTGTGTTTGATTACGGGCGGATAAAGCATTCTGCCTATTTTTGGACGGCAATACTGATTTTTCCCCTGCTTTATCTGCTGACTTATGTCGCGATACGCCAAACAGGACAAATCATACCCGCCTTATCCGTATCGTTTGCGCCGCTTGCCGGTGCGTTCGTCATGTTCTTTATCGCGGCAGTTGCCGAGGAATTGGGCTATGCCGCCTACGCTACGGAAAGTCTGCAACGGCGTTTTACCCCGCTTGTTACGGCGCTGATTATCGGGATACCGTGGGCATTGTGGCACTTGCCGTCCATGATTGCCGTGGGGCAGTCTGCCGAACTGATCGCATGGGGGCTGGCAGGGACGGTTGCCGTGAGGATTATCTATGTATGGCTGTACAACGGCAGCGGCGGTTCGGTATTTGTATTGATTGTGTGCCACACGGTTGCCAATACTGCGCGCACAGGCTTCCCAGGCGGACGGGCGGCATATGAAAACGGCGACGGTATGATTCCATACGGAATTATCATTATCGCGGCGGTAATTGTGATGGTTTTTTGGCGTAAGGCGATGTGTTTACCTAATAGCAATCAAGTGTAGCTTGAGTCATGTCCCAACGAAACTTAGTATCAAAGGTCGTCTGAAAACTATTTTCAGACGACCTCGTGTTTTGATTTTAATACCCTGATGGCTTCACAGGGATGGTTTTGTATATAAGAACGAAAATTTATTTCTTGATAAACTATATTGAAAGTTAATTTTCATACATATTTATAGTGGATTAAATTTAAATCAGGACAAGGCGACGAAGCCGCAGACAGTACAGATAGTACGGCAAGGCGAGGCAACGCCGTACTGGTTTAAAGTTAATCCACTATATATTGATTAAATCACTTAGTACAGTACTAATCAGTAAAAGCATAAACAAAAAACGGACTCTGAGTAATCAGAATCCGTTTTTCTGCCAAAGGTATCGTATTATTTGGCTTCTTCTTTAGCTGCTTCAGCAGCATCTTTTGCTTCTTCTTTAGCATCGGCAGCTGCTTCTTTAGCGTCTTCTGCTGCTTCTTTAGCTTCTTCTGCTTTATCTTCAGGAGATGCAGCCGGAGCGTTGCCTTTCAACGCATCCAACGATGTTTTACAAGTAGCATCACGTTGGTCAGCAGGCAAGTTTTTCAAAGCTTCTTTGGTTTGTTCGAATGATTTTTGCATCATATCTTTTGTAGCTGCATCGACGTTTTTAGTAGCGTCAGCAAAAGCTTTTTCATATTCATCACAAACAGCAGAAGAACCACCACCACATGCGGACAAGGTCAGAGCGGCCAACAAAGTTGCCAATAAAGCTGATTTTTTCATGAGTCTCTCTTTTTGAATCTTGGTTAAAAAAGAAATTGTATGTTAAACCATTCCTGTGTAGTGTCAAGCATAGTCATTTTGTTTTCCTGACTTAAATCATGGGATTAGGCGAAATTAGGACGGTTTGAAAGAAAAAAGTTAAGTAATGAATACCGTGACTAAGGAATATTTTTATATGGATGGGAAGGCTAATTCCCTTTTATTTTAAAGGGTTAATTTATTTTTGCTGTTGTTTGAATTAATGCGGCATAGAGGGGTTTAGACCATGATATTTAACTTGGTAAAATAACTTCAAAATCGGTTAAATCAAGGTAATTCAAGCTGTTTTTGGATGGGGTGCAATTAAATTTCATATGTCATATTAAATGTATTTTGAATATAGACAATTTAGTTAATTATTTTTGAGGAGTAAGGGTAATTAAACTATATTGAATTATCTATAAACTATAGCATTAGTAATATAACTTGCTATATATAGTGGATTAAATTTAAATCAGGACAAGGCGACGAAGCCGCAGACAGTACAGATAGTACGGCAAGGCGAGGCAACGCCGTACTGGTTTAAAGTTAATCCACTATAGTTATGCTGTTTGTTTTTTATTTGTTGTCTTCCTTTATTGACTAAAAAGCTCAGGCAGTCTGAAAGACATTTTTCAGACTGCCTGAGCTTTTTGTTTACTGCTACTTATCTTGCTGTCACACCCGATATGAACGAATGGCTAAAAACAGGCAGACAATCTAGGCAACGCCTAGAAAGCCCCAGCGCCTGCTACGCCGAACTCGTTAAATAGTCAGGCGGCTGCATGACCTTTCCGATAAGCATGTTCGTCATCAACCAAGTGTACCTTACCGTTTTGCGTAAGATACTGGCTCAATGCGGGCAATACGATGAGCGCAAGCGGGTTTTGCAGCAGTTTCCGCAGATTGGCGTTCATGTTTTTTTACACAATCCCTTTTTTCTCCAGATAGCTTTCGTAATCGCCCAGATAGTGCTCGTAACCGCCCTTGCCGTCCAGCTCGATGATCTGGGTGGCGAGCGAGGAGACGAACTGGCGGTCGTGCGATACGAAAATCAGCGTGCCGTTGTATTTCTCCAGCGCCATGTTCAGCGATTCGATGCTTTCCATGTCCATGTGGTTGGTGGGTTCGTCCATAATCAGCACATTGGGTTTCAGCAGCAGGAGTTTGCCGTAGAGCATACGGCCTTTTTCGCCGCCGGAGAGGACCTGCACTTTTTTCACCACGTCGTTGCTGCCGAAGAGCAAACGCCCCAAAGTGCCGCGGATGACCTGTTCGTCGTCGCCTTCTTGGCCCCATTGGCGCATCCATTCGCTCAGGTTCATATCGACATCGAAGTCGTTTTCATGGTCTTGAGGGTAATAGCCGACGTTGGCTTTTTCTGCCCATTTGATGGTGCCTGCATCGGGGGCGATGCCTTCGGCGTATTCGGGCTTGAATGCACCGGCGAGAAGTTTCAGCAGGGTGGATTTACCCGCGCCGTTGGGGCCGATGATGGCGAGGCGCTGGCCTGCTTCGAGGATGAAGCTCAGGTTTTTGAACAACTGGGTTTCAAAGCGTTTGGCCAGATTTTCGACTTCTACCGCCTGACGGTGCAGCTTGGCTTTTTCATCGGCTTCAAAGCGGATATACGGGTTTTGGCGGGTGGAAGGTTTCACTTCGACCATCTCGGCTTTGATTTTGTCTGCCTGTTTCAGACGACTGGTTGCCTGACGGGCTTTGGATTTGTTGGCGGAGAAGCGGGCGACGAACTCTTGCAGCTCTTGCAGTTTCTCTTTTGCCTTGGCGTTGTCTTTCAGGGCGCGTTCGCGCGATTGGGCAGAGGCGAGCATATAATCGTCGTAGTTACCCGGGTAGATGGTGATGGTGTTGTAGTCCAAATCCGCCATGTGGGTGCAGACTTCGTTCAAAAAGTGACGGTCGTGCGAGATGATAATCATGGTGGAGTCGTATTGGTTCAACACGCCCTCCAGCCAGCGGATGGTGTTGATGTCCAAGTTATTGGTCGGTTCGTCAAGCAACAGCACATCAGGTTTGGAGAACAGGGCTTGCGCCAGCAATACGCGCAGCTTGAATCCCGGGGCGACTTCCGCCATGGTCGCATTGTGCAAATCTTCGGAAATGCCCACGCCGCTCAACAGTTCGGCGGCGCGCGCTTCGGCGGTGTAGCCGTCGTATTCGGCGAACTTGGCTTCCAGTTCGGCGGCTTTCATGTAGTCGTCTTCAGTGGCTTCGGGGTTGGCGTAAATCGCGTCGCGTTCGGTCATCGCCGCCCACATTTCGGTGTGCCCCATCATCACCACGTCCAGCACGCGCATGTCTTCGTAGGCAAACTGGTCTTGGCGCAGCTTACCCAGCCGCACGCCGTTTTCAATCGCCACTTCACCCGCAGTCTGTTCCAAATCGCCGCCGAGGATTTTCATGAAGGTGGATTTGCCCGAACCGTTCGCGCCGATCAAGCCGTAGCGGTTGCCTTCGCCGAACTTGACGGATACGTTTTCAAACAGCGGCTTCGCGCCGAACTGCATGGTAATGCCGTTGGTAGAAATCATTATTGGTAAAACCTTTATAAATATAGATAAACAGGGTGTTATAATCGCCGGCGATTGTAGCATATTTTGTATAGGTCGTCTGAAACGGGGCGGAGGAAATGGAAACCGAAAAAATCTATTACGCCGTGATTATTCTGTTGTGCGCCGCATCCATGCTGCTCAGTCCGTTTTTCTACATCCGCCGCACACGTCCAGGCGCAGAATTACGCCACGCACCTCGGCAATGGAAGCCGATTATTATTGCGAATTTGGTGATGATCATTGCTTTGGTGGCATGGTGGATATGGTTTTGATGATTTGATGAAAGGTATAAGAATGAATAAATTGATTTTAAGCACATTACTGCTCGCATTTTCCGCCGCTACGACGGCATCCCCCGTATTTGAATGTATCGACAAATCAGGGCGTAAAACCTATACGCAGACCGGCGGCAAAAACTGCAAACCGGGCAATATCGGCAGACCCTCGGTTTATACCTCCGCCGCACCGTCCGCACACTCGGCATCAGCAAGCGCTGCTGCAAGAAACGCTCCTTCCGAACAAATGCCGTCTCCACCGTCCGGCGCAATGCCTGGTTCATCTTCGGCGCAAAACGAATTGGCTCAGGCACAGAAAAATCTGGAAGAGGGCAAACAGGTTCGTTATGGCAATGAGCGAAACTACGCCCGTTATCAAGAACGGATTAAGGGTTTGGAAAACCAAGTGAAAGCCGCGCAGGAACGGGTTAATGCGGCAAACAGTATGGGCGGTGAAGGTGAGATGATGCCCGAGTAGTGATGGTTGCAAAGATAGCAATAAAAAGGTCGTCTGAAAACCGGTCAGGCAATTCTATTTTGCCTAAACCGAGTTTTCAGACGACCTTTTCGGTTTGCCTGTCTTGACCGTATATTCCAGCGCTTTATAAGGTTTTAATGTGCTTGAAATATAACCGTTTTCAGGGCGGCGGACGTAATCGAGATAATCCTGCATGGCGGGTGAGAAGCCTTCCACATCGTCCACGGCGATGACCGCGCGGTCGGTAAGATTGGATTCCAGCAGCTTGAATACGGGGAATACCAAATCCGGCCAGCCGTCGAGTAAGACGAAATCGGGGCAGATGGCTAAGTCTTTTAAGGTTTCCAGCGCATCACCTTCGCGAAGCTCGATATAGTCTGCCAAACCGGCTTCTTGGAAATGTTTTCTCGCCGCTGCGGCTTTGTGCGGCAGATATTCGCAAGTGATGACGCGCCCTCCGTTGACTCTGGCGGCTGCGGCAAGATACAGCGTCGAAATGCCGTAGGAAGTCCCGAATTCGACAATATTTTTTGCACCCGATGCCAAAGCCTGCATATACAAAAACTTGCCTTGTTGCGGTGCGATGGGGATATATTTGTCTTCGTAAAAACTTTCGTTTTCCCCCGTCCAATCCAGCCCTTTGCCCAAGAGCTTGAAAATCTTGGGCAGAAAATGAAAAAACATCTGTCTGTTTTGCTTTAAGGCTTGGGCGTAGAGCCGCAGCAAAACGGCTTCGGCTTGAGGCTCTTGCAGAAAAGCGAACATTTGGGGTGTCAGCTTGGGCATGGGCTTTCTCCTGTTCAGTTCAAATCCTCTATATTGTCCATCTTGCCACAGCTTTGCTTTTCAGACGACCCCACTATCCAAACTCCGTTATAATGGCGGCTTTCCCATTATTTCATTCAAAAGACGGTCTTATCATGAAACACATCCACATTATCGGTATCGGCGGCACGTTTATGGGCGGGGTGGCCGCCATTGCCAAAGAAGCGGGGTTCAAAGTCAGCGGTTGCGACGCGAAGATGTATCCGCCGATGAGCACCCAGCTCGAAGCCTTGGGCATAGACGTACACGAAGGCTTCGACGCCGCGCAGTTGGACGAATTTAAAGCCGACGTTTACGTTATCGGCAATGTCGCCAAGCGCGGAATGGATGTGGTTGAAGCGATTTTGAACCGCGGCCTGCCTTATATTTCCGGCCCGCAATGGCTGTCGGAAAACGTGTTGCATCATCATTGGGTACTCGGCGTGGCGGGGACGCACGGCAAAACGACCACCGCTTCCATGCTCGCATGGGTTTTGGAATACGCCGGACTCGCGCCGGGCTTCCTCATCGGCGGCGTACCGGAAAACTTCAGCATTTCCGCCCGCCTGCCGCAAACGCCGCGCCAAGATCCGAACAGCAAATCGCCGTTTTTCGTCATCGAAGCCGACGAATACGACACCGCCTTTTTCGACAAACGCTCAAAATTCGTGCATTACCGCCCGCGTACCGCCGTGTTGAACAATCTGGAATTTGACCACGCCGACATCTTTGCCGACTTGGGCGCGATACAGACCCAGTTCCATCACCTCGTGCGCACCGTGCCGTCTGAAGGCCTAATCGTCTGCAACGGACAGCAGCAAAGCCTGCAAGATACTTTGGACAAAGGCTGCTGGACGCCGGTGGAAAAATTTGGCACCAAACACGGCTGGCAGGTCGGCGAAGTCAATGCCGACGGCTCGTTCGACGTGTTGCTTGACGGCAAAAAAGTCGGACACGTCGCATGGGATTTGATGGGCGCACACAACCGCATGAACGCGCTCGCCGTCATCGCCGCCGCACGCCATGCTGGAGTCGATATTCAGACGGCCTGCGAAGCCTTGAGCGCATTTAAAAACGTCAAACGCCGCATGGAAATCAAAGGCACGGTGAACGGCATCACCGTTTACGACGACTTCGCCCACCACCCGACCGCCATCGAAACCACCATCGAAGGCCTGCGCCAGCGCGTCGGAAACGCACGCATCCTCGCCGTCCTCGAGCCGCGTTCCAACACCATGAAACTCGGCACCATGAAAGCCGCTCTGCCCGAAAGCCTCAAAGGTGCCGACCAAGTGTTCTGCTACGCTGGCGGCGTGGACTGGGACGTCGCCGAAGCCCTCGCGCCTTTGGGCGGCAAGCTGCACGTCGGCAAAGACTTCGATGCCTTCGTCGCCGAAATCGTGAAAAATGCCGAAACAGGCGACCATATTTTGGTCATGAGCAACGGCGGTTTCGGCGGGATACACGGGAAGCTGCTGGAAGCATTGAAATAAGGTTGGTTGAAAGTTTTGAAAGATTGAGGTCGTCTGAAAACCGGAGTTTGGTTTTCAGACGACCTTTTTGTTGTGGAGGCTTAGATGTGATGGTTGGGTATGAGCCAAACTACGTTTACTGATGTAAGTATCCATAATCATATTTCCATCTGGTTAACATATATGATATCGTGATGAAATTCTGCTATTTTGATTATGTTGGAATTGTGATTGGAGAAAATTTGTAAGTGGATAAGCTGTCAAAATTAAAGATTAAATATACAATTTTTATATCGATATTTTTTGTCATTTTGTACAAAGGGGCTGAGTTTTATACCTATACAGTCGATAATGTGCCTTCATATTTTATGGACTGGGAAAGGAATATTCCTTTTTTGCCCATATTTATGTTGCCTTATATGACGTCTCAGGTTTTCTTCTTAGCCACTATATTTTTGGAAAAGAACGAAAGCAATTTGAAATTGCTGATAAAGAGGGCAGCCTTTTTAATTGCGGTTTCTACTGCTCTATTTGTCATATTTCCAATGAAATTTTATTTTCCCAAACCCGAAGTCGATAACCAAATTTTAAAATCTTTCTTTTATATATTGGGCAAAATAGACAGTAGTTTTAACCAATGCCCGTCATTGCATGTGAGTTTTGCTTTTCTTTCGGCTGAGGTTTATTGCAGAGAAGTCAAATCTAAATTCTTAAAATCATTTTTTGGTATATGGGGATTGTTACTCGCCATTTCGGTCTTGTTTGTCTATCAACACCATTTTATTGATTTTGTGGGCGGAACTTTGATATTTTTAATTACTTGTATCATCTTTCCAAGAAAAAAAGGCTGTTTAAGCGTTTTGTTACCGAATGATGGAAAGTCCTACAACAACCGCTAAACCATAGCTCTAAACATACAAAAAGGTCGTCTGAAATCATTTCAGACGACCTTTCTGCTTCCTAGCTATCCATACTCAGCCGCAACCGCCGCATTTGCCGCAGCCGCTGCTGCAATCGTGTTTTTCGGTTTGAACAAGAATTTCCGCAAGAGGAAAAACAGGCAGGCAAGCATGATGATGCCGACGATAATATATTGAGTCATGATTTGAGTATCCAGTTAGTAGTTTGGTAAACCACAAATGCGGCGAAGTAAGCCATCAGGAACAAATAGCCTGTAATCATCACCATATTTTTTGTGGATTTGGTTTCGCGTTTGATGACTGCCAAAGTCGCGGCACACATCGGGGCATACACATACCATGCCAGGAAGGCGAAGGCGGTTGGCAAACCCCAGTTGTTGTGTACGATCGGAATCAGCGCGTTTTGTACGGCGTCTTCAGACGACGCGCTGACGGCATAGACCGTACCCAGTGCGGCAACAACGACTTCACGCGCGGCAATGCCTGGAATCATGGCGATACACATTTCCCAAGTGAAGCCCAGCGGGGCGAACAATGGTTGGATAGCGTGGCCGAGCATACCCGCCAAGCTGTAGTCGATTGCCGCGCCTGTTGCACCTGCGGGCGGTTGCGGCCAGCTTACCAAGCCCCACAAAACTACGGCAAGGGCGAAGATAATCGTACCGGCGCGTTTGAGGAAGGCTTTTACCCTGTCCCACAGGCTGGTCATGATGTGTTTGAAGTTGGGCGTGCGGAAAGTCGGCAGCTCCATCAAGAGCGGGAATTGCTGCACGTTGCCTTTCATACGCGCCAAGCGTTTCATGATATACGCTGCCAAGGCGGCAGACAGGATGCCTGCGAGATAGAGGATGAACAGCGTCAGTCCTTGCAGGTTGAAAATCCCGCCTACGGTGCGATTAGGAATGACGGCGGCGATAATCAGCGCGTAAACGGGCAGCCGCGCGGAGCAGGTCAGCAGCGGGGCGACGGCGATGGTAACGAGGCGTTCGCGCGGGTCATTAATCGTACGCGCCGACATAACGGCGGGAACGGCACAGGCGAAACTCGACAGGAGCGGGATGAATGAGCGTCCGGACAGGCCGCTTTTCGCCATCACGTTATCCAGCAGGAAAGCCGCACGCGGCAGGTAGCCTGAGTCTTCCAAAAGCAGGATGAAGGCGAACAAAATCGTAATCTGCGGCACGAACACCAACACGCTGCCCATACCGGCAATGACGCCGTTGACGAGCAAGTCGCTGAGGATGCCCGGCTCCATGTTGGCGCCTATCCATTCGCCCAGCGCGGTAAAGCCGCCTTCGATGGCGTCCATAATCGGCGCCGCCCATGTGTAAACCGCTTGGAACACCATAAACAGGATGACCAGCAGCATAATTATGCCCCAGACGGGGTGCAGCACGATGTCGTCGAGTTTTTTGTGCCATGCGGGCAGCGTCATCTGGGTGCGTACCACTTGTGCCAAAATCGATTCGACTTCTTGATAAAGTTTGTCGCTCTCCAGCGCCTCGAGCGTGCGTTCGGCAGAAGCGGGGTTGGCGGGGAAAGAGCGTTTGCGCGGCAGCTTCGCCACGGCTTCGCGTACCGCCTGTACGCCCGACGCGCTCACTGCGACTGTTTCCAAAACAGGTGCATCCAACAACTCGCTCAGTTTGGCGGCATCAATATTCAAACCCCTTCTGCGGGCAACGTCGCTCATGTTCAGCGACACCACCATAGGCAGTCCCAGCGTTTTCAGTTCCAAAATCATGCGCAGGGTCATACGCAGGTTGGTCGCGTCGGCAACGGCGATGATGGCGTCGGGCGGAATGCCCAGCTTGCCTACGGCGACATCTTTCGCCACCGCTTCGTCGGGGCTGGTCGTGCGTAAGCTGTATGTGCCCGGCAGGTCGATAATGCGGACGGCCGCATCGTCGAGGAAGGCACCCTCGCGCTTATCGACCGTTACGCCCGGATAATTGGCAACCTTGGCATGTGCGCCGGTCAAACCGTTGAATAAAACGGTTTTGCCGCAGTTTGGCGCGCCAATCAAGGCAAAATAGCTTAGTTCCATGAATTGAACTCTCCTTTTTTGATTGTTTGATAAGTTTGGAGTGGGATTTGGGGGAAAGGTTTTGAAATTGTGTTTTCAGACGACCTAGGTCGTCTGAAAAGGATGGGGCGGTCAGATTAAATCCGCCTATGCCGCATTTTCAAAATAGAAGCCTGCCTGCGTGTACGGCGGTCAGCCGTCAATCACATGGCACATAATTTTTCCCGCCTCTTCCTGCCGTAACGAGAATTGCGACTGGTTGCCCAAACGTACGGCAAACGGGCCGCGTCCGAATCCGCCGACGGCAATCACTTGCAACGGCATTCCACTTGAAAAGCCCAAGTCGGCAAGGCGGCGTGTAACCAGCGGGTCGAGTTCGCCGAAAGTCGAATTGGGGACGATGGAGTCGATGTGCGCGACTGCGCCTTTACTGAGTTTTGACAAAGGTATGGCAGACATAGTGTGTTTTACTTTCGTTGTCGATTGAAAAAAGAGACGGCAAGTAAAGACGAATCAGACACAGGGTAGCCAGAGGCATATCCCAACGCCCGTCCCCGCAAAAGAAGTAGTTTTGATTGTTTATCACTTTGTTTAATTTTGATAATAAATCTTGTTAACATAAAAATCAAATACAAAGCCACCAAGTTCCTGATTTTCAGACGACCTCTTGCGGCAAATCAAAAAAAGCGAATGATTTGACGGGAAAGTCGGGCAGGGCTATTGATAAGGTTTGCATTTGGATGTTTGATAGGCAGTAAAGAGAAAAGGAGCGAATGATGAAAATCTACACCGCCGCAGAAATGCGCGAACACGAACAAATGGCAGTCGATAAAGGCACGACTTTCGAGCAACTGATGGAAAACGCGGGACAAGCCGCCGCCGCGGATTTGCTGCGCCGTTTCCCCAAAGCAGGATGCGCGTTAATCGTTTGCGGCAAGGGCAACAACGGCGGCGACGGTTTGGTTATCGCGCGCGTGTTGTCGGAGCGGGATTGGCAGGTAGATGTTGTTTTCGTCTTGGGAGACAAACTGTCGCCGCTGGCGCAGTTGAACCGCGAGCGTTTGAATCATTCGGACGGCGTCAGCTTTATCCGCCCCGATGAACTGGAAGGTCGTCTGAAAACAGGTTACGACCTCGTTATCGAAGGCATTTTCGGGACAGGTTTCAGCGGCGCATTGCCCGAAACAGCTACCGCCGTCTGCCGCCTGCTGAATCAAGCCGACGGCTTCAAAATTGCGTTAGACGTCCCGACCGGGCTGAACTGCGACACCGGCGAAGCAGACAAAGACACCTTCCGCGCCGACCTGACTTACGCCTTCGCCGCCTACAAACCCGCGCATATGACTGACGCAGGCAAAGCATATTGCGGCGAAACCGTGTGTTTGGATATTGGGATAGAGTGAGAATATTTTATTGAGATGACGATGTTCGCGGCTATTTCCAGTTTTGCGCCAAGTAAATGCCCAATGCCGTCAGCAGGAACGAGCCGAAAACATGCAGGCAGACCGCTGAAAACGCCGTCGCCCAGCGTTGCGCCTGCATCAGGGTGACCATTTCCAATGAAAAACTGGAAAATGTCGTCAGGCTGCCGAGAAAACCGGTAATCAGTAAAAGCTTCCATTGCGGATTATCCAGCCATTCGGCGCAGATGCCGATTAAGAACGCGCCGATCCAGTTGGCGGCAAGCGTGCCTGCCGAAAACGGGACGGAGAGTGCGGCAAAGGCGAGAACGAGCAACCAGCGGGACAATGCGCCCAAAGCCGCGCCAAACGCAACCGCCATGACGTTTTGAAACATATTGAAATCCGGAAACAAGAAAAATTAAAAGGGTAGGGTTGGGGATTTTAACCGTATTTTGAACAGGCAAAAAAGGTCGTCTGAAAAGCATTTTAGGTTTTCACTTTGTTGAAACCATGCTTTCAGACGACCTTTTTTTCGCCTTTCCTTCATCATATATAGCGGATTAAATTTAAATCAGGACAAGGTGAGGCAACGCCGTACTGGTTTAAATTTAATCCACTATAAAACAACATTTCCCTACATTGTCTGTCATTTGATGTTTGTTAAAAATTTTGCCGCCTATTCGTGTTACGCTTCGCAATCAATTTGATTTTTCAAGGGAAAGGAGCAGGATATGCCGTCATTGAGAACGCAAATCGCCGGTTTTTCTTTTGACAACTGTCTGATGAACGCCGCTGGTGTGGCGTGTATGACCGTGGAAGAATTGGAAGAAGTCAGACAATCTGCCGCAGGCAGCTTCGTTACCAAAACGGCGACGCTGGAAGCGCGGGCGGGCAATCCCGAGCCGCGTTACCGCGATGTACCGCTGGGCAGCATCAATTCCATGGGCTTGCCGAATCAAGGCATTGATTATTATCTGGATTATTTGCTGAGCCTTCAAGAATCGCAGCCCGAACGGACATTTTTCCTCTCGCTGGTCGGTATGTCGCCCGATGAAACGCATACGCTGTTGAAAAAAGTGCAAAACAGCGGATTTAAAGGCATTACCGAACTCAACCTTTCCTGTCCGAACGTCCCCGGCAAGCCGCAAATCGCCTACGACTTTGAAACGACCGAGCGGATTTTGGGCGAAGCCTTCGGCTACTTCGACAAGCCTTTGGGTATCAAACTGCCGCCGTATTTCGACATCGTCCATTTCGACCAAGCGGCGGAAGTGTTCAACCGCCATCCGCTGAAATTCGTCAACTGCGTCAATTCCATCGGCAACGGCATGTATATCGAAGACGAATCCGTCGTGATCCGCCCTAAAAACGGCTTCGGCGGCATAGGTGGCGAATACATCAAACCGACCGCGCTCGCCAACGTCCACGCGTTCTACCAAAGATTGAATCCGTCCATCCAAATCATCGGCACAGGCGGCGTTTATACCGGTCGCGATGCGTTTGAACATATCTTGTGCGGCGCGAGCATGGTGCAAATCGGCACGGCGCTGCATCAGCAAGGTGTCGAAGTTTTCGAACGTGTTTCGCTTGGCTTGAAAGCCATCATGGCGAAAAAAGGCTATGAGAAGCTGGAAGATTTCAAAGGCAAACTGAAATATCTGGGGTAAGTCTGCTCAGATGAAGGGGAAAAGGTCGTCTGAAAACCATCATACGGTTTCAGACGACCTTTTATTACAAAACGGCTGCCGATAGGTTTCTTTGGAAAATCCGGATATCGGGAGAGGATGTTTTGATTGTTGTCATTTTGTCCATGAGGCAGGCATCGAAATAGCGTGTATAGTGGATTAACTTTAAATCAGGACAAGGCGACGAAGCCGCAGACAGTACAGATAGTACGGAACCGATTCACTTGGTGCTTCAGCACCTTAGAGAATCGTTCTCTTTGAGCTAAGGCGAGGCAACGCCGTACTGGTTTAAAGTTAATCCACTATAAAAGGCTTTTTAACATTTATCTCTATAAGCAGGTTTGTTACAATTTTGGGAAAATTTTAGTGGAACCGCAAAATGCTGATGAACTCATCCGCCATCCTCCCGCCCGCCATGCTCGGCATCCTCGGCGGCGGACAATTAGGCAGAATGTTTACCGTTGCCGCCAAAACCATGGGCTACAAAGTAACCGTACTCGACCCCGATCCGAGCGCGCCGGCGGCGGAGTTTGCCGACCGCCATTTGTGCGCGCCGTTTGACGACCAAGCCGCTTTGGACGAATTGGCAAAATGCGCGGCGGTTACCACTGAATTTGAAAACGTCAATGCCGACGCGATGCGCTTTCTGGCAAAACATACCAACGTTTCCCCCAGCGGCGACTGTGTCGCCATCGCGCAAAACCGTATTCAAGAAAAAGCATGGATACGCAAAGCAGGATTGCAAACCGCGCCGTATCAAGTGGTTTGCCGTTCAGACGACATCAGCGAAGCAAGCGCTCAATTCCTGCCCGGCATCTTGAAAACGGCTACGTTGGGCTACGACGGTAAAGGTCAAATCCGCGTCAAAACGGTGGACGAACTCAAAGCCGCGTTTGCCGAACACGGCGGTGTGGATTGCGTTTTGGAAAAAATGGTGGATTTGCGCGGCGAAATTTCCGTTATCGTATGTCGTCTGAACAATGAAAACGTGCAAACCTTCGACCCCGCCGAAAACATCCACGAAAACGGCATCCTTGCTTACTCCATCGTTCCTGCGCGGCTGAGTGCCGCCGTGCAGCAACAGGCGCGGCAGATGGCGCAACGCTTGGCGGACGAATTGGATTATGTCGGCGTGTTGGCGGTGGAAATGTTCGTCGTCGGCGACACGCATGAATTGGTCGTCAACGAAATCGCCCCGCGCCCGCACAATTCCGGCCACCATACGATAGATGCCTGCGCCGCAGACCAGTTCCAGCAGCAGGTACGCATTATGTGCAATCTGCCGCCCGCCGATACCAAGCTGCTTTCTTCATGTTGCATGGCGAATATTTTGGGCGACGTTTGGCAGGAAGACGGCGGCGAACCGAATTGGCTGCCGTTGCAAAGCCATCCGAACACGCACCTGCACCTGTACGGCAAAAAAGCCGCGCGGAAAGGCCGCAAAATGGGACATTTCACCGTTTTGTCCGCCGATGCCGACACTGCGTTTGAAGCAGCAGGAAAATTACATCAAAGCCTTTGAATATAAAATATAATATCGGAAACAGCGTTCAGACGACCCCCTGTCTGTTTATGAAGAAAACGTCGTCTGAACACGCATTACAATACATCTTACAACACATCTTGCCATGAGCCTTCTGACCATACTCCGTCCCGCAGTCGCGCAAGACTGTCAAGCCATACACAATGCCCATCTGCACGCCGTCCAATATACCTGCATCCGCAGTTACGACGATAAAGTATTGCATGCGTGGGAAGCACTGCTCGATATCGACAGCTACCTCGAAACCATTTCCGATCCCGGCAAAGCCTTTTGGGTGGTGGAATACAGAGGCACCATACAGGGTTTTTTCCAAGTGGACTTCAAAGAAGCCCAATTGGACGCGTTGTATGTCCATCCCTTCGTCCATAATCACGGCTTGGGTACAGCCTTGCTGCGCCGCGCCGAAGAACTTGCCCATCAGGCGGGTTTGAGCTTTTTGAAACTGTACGCCTCGCTCAACTCCGTTCCTTTCTACCGCTTGAACCACTACGAATCTTTGGGTTCCGCCGTATTGCAGTTGAACAAAGACGTCAAGGTCAAGTGCGAACTGATGCGCAAATATCTATAAGCCGTTTTCAGACGACCTATACACGGAACGCCGAGGTCGTCTGAAAATGTGTTTTTCATGTTCAACCTCAAAATATCCCCATGATGAAAACAGATTTCCAATCCGCCTTGAAAGCATTAGGCAAGCAAGCCAAAAAAGAAGCCGAAGCGCGGGCGCAGGAGCAAGCCTTGGCGAAGAAGCGCGAGGAAGAAAATATCGATTTTGCCAAAGCCGTAGGCGCAGTAACACCGCTGAAAACCGCGCCGCGTTATGAAGCACCGCGTGATAAAACGCCCATCAAACCCCGCCCGAAAGAACAGGAAAGTTTGGCGGTCGAAGATTATTTTTATGTCGGCAGCGGCGCTTCTTGGGATGAACCGCCCGCTTCGTTCAGTAAAAACGGACAAGGCAAGAATGACTTGCAACGTCTGCGCAACGGGCATTATCCCGTAGTCGCCGATGTCGATTTGCACGGCTACACGCAGGAAGAGGCGCAACAGGTTTTAAACGAATTTATCGAATTTACCCAAAAGCGTGGCGTATGCGCCGAAATCATCCACGGCAGCGGTTTGGGCTCGTCAGGCTACAAACCCGTTTTAAAAAACATGACGCGCCGCTGGCTGATGCAGCACCCCGATGTATTGGCTTATATCGAGCCGAGGGAAGGCAATGACGGCGCTGTACGCATTTTGTTGAAGCGCAGGCGCAGGGAAGAAGAATAGTTTGTGCTGGATTGATTGGGCTGAGGCAATGTTGCCTTGAGTGCAATCTGCGAACCATGTCAAAGGTCGTCTGAAACTGGGATTAGGTTTTCAGACGACCTTTTCGATTTTGGCAAATACTGAAATATTGCTTACGGCAGGAGTTTGCCCGGATTCATGATGCCGTGCGGGTCAAGCTGCGCTTTGATGGCGCGCATCAGGGCGATTTCGGACGGGGTGCGGACGCTGGGGAGCCAGTGTTTTTTGATGGTACCGATACCGTGTTCCGCCGCGATGGTACCGTGGCAGGCGAGGATGTGTTCATAGACGATGCTGTTGACGGCATCTTCGTAACGGTAGGCTTCGTTGCTCAAGACGTCGGACAGGAAGGTGTTGTAATGCAGGCTGCCGTCGCCCAAATGTCCGAAGCAGACAATTTGTATACCCGGAAAACGGGTTTTTAAGGCGGGGGCGCATTGATGGACAAAGGCGGCGACTTGGGCAATCGGGACAGCGATGTCGTGTTTGATGCTGGTGCCGAGCTTGCGCTGGGAGGCGGAAATGTTTTCACGTAGCGTCCATAGATCGAGGCGCTCTTGTTCGGATTGCGCGATGATGCTGTTTTCTTGACCGTTTTGATAGAGAAACTCGGCAAGTTTTTCGTCGAGCGCGGCATCGGGAACGGAGTCGGTCAGTTCGAGCAGGACGTGCCAGTTTGCATCGGTCGGCTGTTTGAGATGACTGAACTCGGAAGACAATGCCAAGGCGTAGCGGCTGATAAGCTCGAAACTGGTGAGGCGTTCGGCAAAATGCCCTTGTACGGCCGTTAAAAGCTGTACGGCAGATTCGATGTCATCCAAACCTACCCATGCGGTCGCTATGGTTTGCGGACGGGCGAAGAGTTTGAGCGTGGCGGCGGTGATAATGCCGAGTGTGCCTTCGCTGCCGATAAAGAGGTGGCGCAGGTCGTAACCGGTGGTATTTTTGTGCAGCGGTTGGAGATGGGAAACAAGTTCGCCATTGGGCAGGATGACTTCCAAGCCCAATACCAAGTCGCGCATACTGCCGTAGCGTAAAACGTTTAATCCTCCAGCGTTGCAGGCGATGTTGCCGCCGATTTCGCACGAGCCTTCGCTGGCAAGGCTGAGGGGAAACAGTCTGCCCGCTTCGGATGCCGCTTTTTGGACGTTCTGCAGGATTACGCCTGCTTCGACGGTGATGCTGTTGTCGGCAAGGTTGATTTCGCGGATACGGTTGATTTTGGAAAGGTTGAGCAGTACGCCGCCGGAAGCTACCGCTGCGCCGCACAAACCGGTATTGCCGCCCTGTGGGGTAACGGGGATACGGTGTTCAAAACAAAACCGCATGATTTTTTGTACATTTTCTATGGAATGCGGTTGCAAGATGATGTCCGGTTCGGAAACAAAGCGGCGGCGCTGGTCGTTTAACAAGGCCGGTGTGGCTTCGAGGATTTCGGCGGGGGAAAGGAATTCAAGAAAACGGTCGTACAGATTGGGCATAACGGGCAGCAGGATGGTTTGTGTGTGTACGGAAGATTATATAGCGGATAAGGGAAGCGAAAAACGGTAAAGGTCGTCTGAAAAACAAAAAGCAGGATACAATCCGTATCCTGCTTTTTTAACTGTAAAAATATTATTTTGCAGCAGAAGCGGCAGAAGCAGCAGCTGAGCTGGCAGCAGAAGCAGCACCAGTTGCAGCAGAAGCAGCGGTATTAGCTGCAGAAGCGGCAGTGTTGGCAGCAGAAGCAGCGGTGTTAGCTGCAGAAGCGGCTTCAGTTGCAGAGGAAGCGGCAGAAGCAGCACCAGTTGCAGAAGAAGCGGCAGAAGCAGCAGTTTCAGAAGCACCGGAAGCGGTAGGAGCAGCAGTATCAGCGCCTTTGTTACAAGCAGCCAAAGCCAAAGATAACAGAGCAGCAGCAATCAGAGATTTTTTCATTTTGAGAACCTTCTTTAAATCGATTTAAGTAGAACAAAACAACAAAACGACATATAAGTCGTTTCATTTAGAGTAAAAATTCATTGCTGAATTTCCTGCATTATGCCCCACAGGGTGCTTCGGTGCAACGATACGGACGAATTAGTAATTTTTAATCAATCTGAAATGGACGAAAGACGGGGGTGAAACTAGTCCGCATTGGCTGTTATTCAATGTACATTTGAAATAAATTGTATAGTAAAATTTATTTATTTCATGCGTTTACATTTGAAGAATGCGCTATGGGCCTTTGTTTTCAATCGGTTTAAATGAAATGCGGGCAGTTGTTGCGCATAAAAGCAAAAAGTTGTAAAAAAGTTACACGGATATAAAGATTATCAAAATTTACGCTTTTGCGTGCAATATGTTAAATATTGTGCGTATTAATTTATAATTGTTAGTTTTGATAATTTTGCGATAAATCTCCGTGCATGACGGCGGTGTGTTAGAATGCTTCAGATTTGTTGGCAGAGGGTTGTCAATAAAGAAAACCTGTTTTGATAAACGGTCATGATAAAGGATAAAAAATGGCTATTGAAAAAAATTCTGTGGTTTCGCTTCACTATGAAATGTACGATGCGGACAACCAACTGCTGGACAAAACCGAAGAACCCATCGTCTATCTGCACGGTGGATATGACGGCATTTTCCCTTTGGTGGAAGAAGCTTTGCACGAGAAAAACGTCGGCGATACCGTTGAAGTCGCGCTGTCACCCGATGACGCTTTCGGCGAGCAAGATCCCAGCCTGGTGCGTATTGAAGATGTCAGCGTATTCCCTGTCGATGTGGAAGTAGGCATGATGTTTGAAGCCGATGATCCTGAAACCGGCGACGTCTTGATTTACCGCGTAACCGACGTGGCGGACGGCAAAGCCGTAGTTGACGGCAACCATCCGCTTGCCGGCATGAAAATCTTGTTCAAAGCGACAGTTGACGGCGTGCGCGATGCGACTGAAGAGGAAATCGCACACGGCCACGTTCACGGCCCGCACGGTCATCATCACTAATTAAGTTGATTGACAATCTAAGAGGTCGTCTGAAAACAGGATTGGGTTTCTGTTTTCAGACGACCTTTTTGTATTTTGCTAAGAATATTGCTGTGGTATGGCATCGCTTAATGGATTAATCTTCGGCATAAAATTCATATATGTCGGTTTCACTCCGGGTAAAAACCAGAGCCAATTTACCTTCAGGTATTCTTTTTTGGGACATGCTGCCGATGCAGATTCCTAGGCTTGGAAAGGTGAGGTAATGTTTTCCTTCGAGAAAATGATGTTCGTTTTTTAGTTTTTCTATGCTCTCAGTTTCAAAGAGATTCAAGCCGTTGAAAATAGGATATGTGTATTGATTGCAAGTGACGGCAACCAGCCTGTTTTCCTTATATTGTAATTCGCACGAACCTCGTGTTTCAAAAGTACATCCTAAGATGTTGTGTTGCAATACTCTTTCTGCTTTGCCGAATTCGGCAATGATTTGTTGCATGGTATTGCCGAGTTTGAAAAATTTACTATTTGTTTCTACGCCTTCAAAGGATGAGATTTTTACTTCATGAGGTTCTGCTTCCGAAGGTTTCTTTTTGACTTTATTTTGCCAAAAATCTGTCAACTTAGTTTCTTCTTTGGCAAAAACGATGGCGGCTTTGCCCTCCGGTATGCGTTTTTGACTCATACCACCAATGCAGATACCGAGTTCAGGAAAGGTAATATACGATTTTTCTTCAATAAAATCATTCTGCTGCTTGATTTTTTCTAGGTTTTCGGCTGTAAAGAAGTTTAAGCCGCCAAGCATGGGGTTGGTATGTTTGTTGCAAATGACGGCAACAAGTTTGTCTGCCCTATATTTTAATTCACAGGCAAACCTGTACTCTGTGCTGATATTCAAAAGGTTGTTTTGCACCACTTCGCTGGCCTCTCCAAATTCGGCGATAATTTGCTCATTGGTTTTACCAAGCTCAAAAAATTTGTCGCCTAAATCCACGCCTTTAAAAGGGATAATCTGAAACTTGTTTACCGTCATTTTGATTGCCTCATTTTTTAAATGGTGATTGCCTAAGCATTATTCGATGGCAAGCTGAGCCAGTTCGTCTTTCGTGAATGCTTCCAGCAGAATATACGCTGCGTCGATAAAGCGGTATTTTTCTTTGGGCAGTCTTGAGATAAAGGTTTCGTAGGGTAGCTCGGTGAGCGAACCGTTATCGTTGGCAAAAATCAATGTCCAGCTGCTGATATCGTTGTTGGATATATCCGGATCCTCGCCGTATTCTATTTCGGGTTTGTAGGGCAGAATAGTGGGTAGTTCAGGGCTTAAGGCATAAAAACCGATGAGTTCACCTGTGTCACTTTTCTCCCCAATCATTTGCCGAGCGGAATAGACATCCAGCCATTGGGTTTCACGCATCAGGCGGCTGAAGGCTGCGAGTGGGTCGTTGTCGGCTAGAATTTTGTCGCGAATCTCTTTGTTCAGTGCCACAGGGCGGGTAACGCCGTAGAATTTATAGTTTTGTATTTCGTCTTCATCTTCAAAAGGCACCATGGATATACCGGCCTGTATGTCTGGTTTGAAATCGAAGGTTTGGATGGTGTCGGCAGTGAAGGTTTCACCGGTTTCGCAGGTAATCGGTTGTTTGAGCGCGCGGGCTAAATCGGCGAGATATTGCAGGGCAATTTGCCAGTCTTCCAAAGTGCTGGGCGTGAATTGCCGCACAGCGTATTCCTGTGTGTCTTCATCAAAGGATAATTCAAATCCCCTACCGCTTTTTTCGTTCACGCCAAGCAGCAGACATTCGAAGTCGGATAACGGCAGTGTTTGAAATCGCTTTAAATCAAAATCTTCATCGTGTTCATCAAATGAAAATTGTGCCAGCGGCTGCGATGAAAGCTGGAAACATTCCTGCACGGTTAATACGGGCATGCGGCTAAATAGCTTTTTGGGATTTTTGATGTAGAAAGAAATGCTCATCGGAATATCCTTTCCAAATTTTGGCGGTATTTAGCCGTTATTTGTAGGCAGTTTGTACAATGAAATTAATGCAGGCTGTTTTAAGTTTTCAGACGATCTCGGATTTTCTGTGACTGTTAAACGGCAAAATGGTCGTATCCGTCATCGATTTTTGCGCAGGCGCGTTGGACTGCGGCTTCCCAGTCGCCTGCCGTACCTTCGGCGCAAATAGTGCCGCCATCCTGCAACAGCAGCACTTTTACCCGCCCTACCAGAATCCCTGTTGCTGCCCAACCATATCGGGCGGCGACTGCATATACGTCCGCACAAAATCAAAGAAATCGCGGCTGATTTCAAAATGTCCGTAACGCAGCATGGTGGCGTATTTTTTCCATTCGGGATGCGTGCGGATGATGTCTATCGGGCAGTTGCGGCGGGTTTCGGCATATTCCACATTGCGGCGGAAGGGGATGAAGGTTTCGCTCATTTGGAACGGATAGGCGGTATTGTCCGTAATTTGCCCGAATGCGGTAAAGGCTTGCAGTTTTTCCGTGCCGTCCATGCGGATTTTCGGGCTGTAATAAAGCAGCCAGTCGCCGCGCTTCATGCGGTTGAGCGGTGCGGCTTTGCCGTGGCACACTTGGCAGAACCCGCCTGCCACGCCGCGCAGGACGTGTTCTTGGGATACGGTACCAATCCAATATTTTGTCATTATTGTCTTTCTATCGGTTGCGGATTTGAAGCAGCCTACACTTGGGTTTTCCGAAAGTGCAGGTTGCTTTTTGGGGTTTCAGACGGCATTCAGGCTGCTTGAAAACGCCTATCCTACCCTACGCGCCGCTGCCCAACGCCAGCCGCATCACCGACACGGTTTCGCCGTTATGCGGCCGCGTTTCAATTTCGCGCCAGCCGTATTTGGCGTACACCGCCTGCACGTCGGGCGTGTAAAGATAGAGTTCGGGCAGGCCGAGCCGATGCGCTTCAATCAGGGCGTGTTCCATCAGATACCTGCCCACGCTGCATCCGCGTGCTTCGGGCAGCACGAACACGTCGCCCAGCCAGTATTCGTATTGCGGCAGCGCGGCGATGTCGTGCCGTTTCAGCGCGGCCGAGCCGAGCAGCCGCCCGCCGTCCACCGCCAGCCAGGCAAGCGGTAGGCTGCCGCCTTCCAAGCAGCGGGCGTAATAGGCGCGGATTTTTTCCACGTTCTGCCACGGAGCGAAGTCGTGCCATTCGGCGTGCAGGGCATGCGCGAGGGTGTCGATGTGCTGCGGCTGTTCCGCCAGCGGGACGATGTTTATCGGCAAGGTGGCCTCCAAGGGCTTTCAGGCTGCCTGAAAACGGTGCGGGTTATGCCGTGCGGGCAAGAGTATTCCGTCTGATAAAGTTCGACAGCATTGCACCGACATCGTCCTGCGGGCCGCCGATGCTTAATGCTGTGGAAAGATGGTTGTGGTGCGGCAGTTCGTGCAAGTCGGCCTGCGGGCAGGCATCGCGCAAAGCCTGCGCCTGCTGCCGGAACAGCGGCGGGTCGTATTGCGAGACGGTGTAAAGCGCGGGCACGCGGATTTGGCCGAGTTGCGGCAGGTTGCCGGTGCGTTCGGACGGTGTGCCGTAATAGGCACTGATGCTCGGATGCGTGCCTGCGGACGGGGGGTCGTAAATCCCCGAAAACATGATTACGCCTGCAACCGGCAGCGGCACGTTTTGGCGTTGCCCGAAGGCGAGTGCATCGGCAACATGGGCCGCGCCTGCGGACTGTCCTACAAGCCAAATCCGCGCATCGGGCCGTTCGCGGTGCAGCAGACCGACAACGCTGGTAATGTCGTCCCGTGCATCAGGATAGGGATGGTCGGGGGCAAGGCGGTAGTCGGGAACGACGGCCTGCATTCCACTGGCTTCCGCCCATGCGCCGATATTGGCGAAAAACGGACTGTCGGGGTTGCCTTTGCTGCCGGCAACAAAGCCGCCGCCGTGTATATAGACGATGATGTCCGATTTGTCGGGCAGGCCGTAGCGGTCGAATTTTTGGTGTTTGTGCCCACCGTAGGCAAGGTCGCGCCGGGCGTGTTCGGGCGAAGGGGCTGTGGGGGCAAACAGTTGGTAGGTTGCTGCAACAAATTCTGGGGAGAGGCTGCCGCCGTGTATCTGGTCTAAGGCGGCGATTTGGGTTTGCTGTTCGGGAGTCATGGGATTCTTTCGGGTGGGTGGGGACAGGGTTTCAGGTTGCCTGAAAAACCTTACTCGTCTTCGGTCAGGTGGCAGACGAAACCGGCGAAGCTGTCTGCAATGTATTCTTCCGTCAAATCGTCCTGATAGATATTGATGACGGGTGGTTCGCCGTTTGCGCCGGTGTTGCGGTAGTCCAGCGCGAAAAAGCTGTGTCCGTTGTCTTCTTGGGCGAAAAAGTGCAGGCTGCTTTTTCGGTTTTCAGACGACCTACGATACCGTATGGTTGTCTGAAAACTGTTATTGCCGCACTGTTTTACCGTTCGATTTGCGATACGTCGCGCACCGCGCCTTTGTCGGCGGAGGTTGCCATCGCGCCGTAGGCGCGCAGGGCGGCGGAGACGTAGCGGTCGCGGTTTTCCGGTTTCCACGCTTTGCTGCCGCGCGCTTCCATTTCGGCGCGGCGGGCGGCGAGTTCTTCGTCGGACACTTTCAGATTGATGCTGCGGTTGGGGATGTCGATTTCAATCGTGTCACCTTCGTGCACCAAACCGATGGCGCCGCCTTCCGCCGCTTCGGGCGAAGCATGGCCGATGGACAAACCTGATGTGCCGCCGGAGAAGCGTCCGTCAGTCAGCAAGGCGCAGGCTTTGCCGAGGCCTTTGGATTTCAGGTAGGAAGTCGGATACAGCATTTCCTGCATGCCCGGGCCGCCTTTCGGGCCTTCGTAACGGATGATGACGATGTCGCCGGCAACGATTTGGTTGCCCAAAATGCCTTCGACGGCGGCTTCTTGGCTTTCAAACACACGGGCGCGGCCGGTGAATTTGAGGATGCTCTCGTCCACGCCTGCGGTTTTCACCACGCAGCCGCGCTCGGCGATGTTGCCGAACAAGACCGCCAAACCGCCGTCTTGCGAGTAGGCGTGTTCGACGTTGCGGATGCAGCCTTTTTCGCGGTCAAGGTCGAGGGTTTTCCACATGCGGTTTTGCGAGAACGCTTGGGTGGTGCGCACGCCGCCGGGCGCAGCTTTGAAGCGTTCGATGGCGTGGGTGTTTTCGGGATTGGTCACGTCCCATTTTTCAATCGCGTCTTTCAGCGTCGGCGCGTGGATGGTGTACACGTCGGTGTGCAGTTTGCCCGCTTTGTCCAATTCTTTCAGGATGGCGAAGATGCCGCCGGCGCGGTGCACGTCTTCCATGTAGTAGTCGTGGTTGTTGGGCGCGGTTTTGCAGATGCAGGGGACGACACGGCTTAAGCGGTCGATGTCGGCCATTTTGAAATCCACGCCCGCTTCGTTGGCGACGGCAAGCAAATGCAGGATGGTGTTGGTGGAACCGCCCATGGCGATGTCCATGGTCATGGCGTTTTCAAACGCTTTTTTGGTGGCGATGCTGCGCGGCAGCACGGTTTCGTCGTCTTGCTCGTAATAGCGTTTGGTGATTTCGACAATCATGCGGCCGGCTTCGAGGAACAATTCTTTGCGGCCGGCGTGGGTGGCGAGGTAGGAACCGTTGCCGGGGAGGGACAGACCGAGCGCTTCGGTCAGGCAGTTCATGGAGTTGGCGGTGAACATGCCGGAGCAGGAGCCACAGGTCGGGCAGGCGTTTTGTTCGACTTCTTCGACTTGCTGGTTGCTGACATTGTCGTCCGCCGATTCAATCATGGCGTCAATCAAGTCCAAGCGGCGTTCGGGCTGGATGTTGGCCACGCCGATGACCTTGCCCGCTTCCATCGGTCCGCCGGAAACGAAGATGGTCGGGATGTTCAGGCGCATGGCGGCAATCAGCATTCCCGGAGTGATTTTGTCGCAGTTGGAAATGCACACCAGCGCGTCGGCACAATGGGCGTTGACCATGTATTCGATGGAATCGGCAATCAAATCACGGCTGGGCAGGGAGTACAGCATGCCGCTGTGTCCCATGGCGATGCCGTCGTCGATGGCGATGGTGTTGAATTCTTTAGCGATTGCGCCCGCTTTTTCGATTTCGCGGGCAACCAGTTGGCCCATGTTGTGCAAGTGGACATGGCCAGGCACGAATTGGGTGAACGAGTTGGCAACGGCGATGATGGGCTTGCCGAAGTCGGTTTCCATCACGCCGGTGGCGCGCCACAATGCGCGCGCGCCCGCCATATTGCGGCCGTGGGTGGAGGTTTTGGAGCGGTAGTCTGGCATGGGGTATTCCTCAGAGGGGTGGTATTTTGAAAGACGAGCCGTCTGAAATAAAGGTATCGACTTGAGCAACCTTTGTTTCAGACGGCCTTTAGACCGGTATTTTATATGAAATACCGCATAATAAGAAATGCTTTAAGGCAAACGAAAGGTCGTCTGAAACAAGGTTTCGACTTTGCGAAAACTGTTTTTCAGA
>NZ_JH164966.1:55547-62276 GCF_000227275.1 Neisseria sp. GT4A_CT1 | reverse complement strand
ATTTATTAATCGAACTTATCCGGTTCGTACAATTCATCCCCACGCAGCTTGAGATAGCGGGTAACTAGCTACAATCCCAGCTATATGCTACTTTGGAAAAATCTAGTTTGGCTAAATCGTCGGGGTGAATGAGGAAACCGCCCACACCCAGGTCTCCCCATATGATGTCTATCCCGTCCTCCCATTCACTTTGCAGTTGGAACAGCAGGATATAGTCTTTCAATTCATCGTGCTCTTCGCGTGGGTCATTTTGGGTGAAATCAGGGTAACCGCCTATCTGGTGGCCGCCGCTGAAGCTTTCCATGATTTCATATTCCAAATCTTCATTGCTGTGAATCTGCCAGAAATTTTCGTTCTTACCGCCTTCATACCTTTCCAAAATTTGTGCGAAACGGTAGTCGCTGCAACTGACAAGCTGCGTTCCCTGTTCGAACGACATGGCAAAGGACTGTTCGGGATTATGCGGCAGGCCGAATTCTTCGCCGCAGTAATGCGGATAATCCGACTGCTGGAGGCTGTCGTCTTCCAATACGTCGGCATGATAAATTACGCGGAAGCCGTCATTGTTGAGCAGATTATCCAGGTCGCAGCCGTATAAATCGTCACTGTGGATGAAAAACTGCAACAGACCTTGTCGGGGAAAATTCTCCAGCGGTGGTGTTTGGGCGAAGTTGATTTGTGCCAACAGCGTGAGCGGATCACCATTTGCCGTGTGTGGATATTCGGCACCGAGCGGCAAATAGGGAGCGCCTCCGACTTTGCTGTCCCAGCGGCGCAGGCTGCTTTTGTCTGCAGGTGACAGCTTGATGCGGACAACGGGTTTTTCAGTAGACAAAAGCTGCTGCCGGTAGGGGGCGATGAGCGGATTTTCCCAGTTTATCATTTCATTTTCCTTTTAATTTTTCAGTGAATTAACGATATAAAGGTTGTCTGAAACCACATTATTGTCAAACCGAAATCAATTTTCAGACGACCTAAAAACTTATACTTTTCTGGTTTTCATGGCTTATTTCAAAGCCGTTTTCCAGTCCAAACCGCCGAGGGAGGGGACTTGGGTGATACTGTGGTCGGCAAGGTTGATGGCGGTCAGTTCGCCGCCCCAAAGCGCGCCGGTGTCGAGGGAGAGGATGTTGTCAGTGTTCATAAAACCCAGCGAAGACCAGTGTCCGAAGACGATGGTGTGGCTGAGGTTTTGCCTGTCGGGGGCTTTGAACCAAGGGCGCAGGTTCGGGGGCATTTTTTTGAGGGTGGATTTGTAGTCGTAGTCGAGTTCGTTTTTCAGTGTCAGCGCGCGCATTCGGGTGAAGACGTTGAGAATCATGCGCAGGCGGTCGTAGCCGGTCAGATCGTCGCGCCATTCGGCAGGTTTGTTGCCGTACATTTTGGAGAAAAACTTTTTGTATTTTTTGCCGCGCAGTTCGGCTTCGGTTTCGCTGGCGAGCAGTTCGGCGCGGGCGATGGTCCACTGGGGCAGGATGCCGGCGTGAACCATAACATGGCGCACGCCTTTGATCAGCAGGGGCTGGAAGCGCAGCCAATCGAGCATTTTTTTGCTGTCGGGGTGTTGGAGGATGGGGGTGATGGTGTCGCTGCGCTTGATCGTGCCTTCGCCGTAGCCGACGGCAAGCAGGTGCAGGTCGTGGTTTCCGAGAACCATGCGGACGCTGCTTTCGTGTTCCATGCAGAATTGGAGGACTTCGAGGGATTTGGGGCCGCGGTTGACGATGTCGCCGACGAGCCAGAGGGTGTCTGTACCGTGGTTGAAGTTGATTTTGTCGAGCAAAAGGGTGAGTTCGTCGAAGCAGCCTTGAATATCGCCGATTGCGTAGTGTGCCATTGTTGTTATTGTCCGATAGTGTGTGGTGTTTCAGACGACCTTTGGCTTGTGGGAGGTCGTCTGAAAACGGGTTGCGTGTCTTATGCGTTCAGTACCAGCACGGCTTCGGCTTCGACCTGCACGCCTTTGGGCAGGGAGGCGACACCGACGGCGGCGCGGGCGGGGAAGGGTTCTTGGATGAACTCTGCCATGACTTCGTTGAAGACGGCGAAGTTGGCGAGGTCGGTCAGGTAGGCGTTGAGTTTGACGATGTCGCCCAGCGTGCCGCCTGCGGCTTCGGCAACGGCTTGCAGGTTTTTAAAGACTTGGTGGGCTTCGGTACGGAAGTCTCCGTTGCCGACAACGGTCATGGTGGCGGGATCGAGGGGGATTTGACCGCTCATGTAAACGGTGTCGCCCGCGCGCACGGCTTGGCTGTATGCGCCGATGGCGGCGGGGGTTTTGTCGGTGTGGATGATGGTTTTGGACATGATTTTCTCCTGTTGTCGGGGTCGTCTGAAAGATGGAAGCTTTGATGAAAACGGTGTCGATTATCGTATAAAACCGAGTGATTGTGTAGGGTATGGATATTTTCAGACGACCTTTGGTTAAATAAATTTGAATGAGAATAGAATTATAGTGGATTAACTTTAAACCAGTACGGCGTTGTCTCGCCTTAGCTCAAAGAGAACGATTCTCTAAGGTGCTGAAGCAGGTTCCGTACTATCTGTACTGTCTGCGGCTTCGTCGCCTTGTCCTGATTTAGTTAATCCACTATATATCGTATATACTTCGATCGTTTGCGAAAACCGCCCGAAGCTTGGACGCTTCGGGCGGTTTCGTTATGGAGGGATGCGAGAATTAGAATTTCACGCGGACGCCGGTGGAAAATTCGTGAGCGTGTACTTTCAAGCCGTCGAATTTGCCCAAGTGGTTGTAGCGGTAGCCGGCGTCCAAAGCGACGTTTTCGGTAATGTCATAACCTACGCCTGCCAATACGCCTACGCCGGTTTTAGTTTTGCGGATCGATTCAGTCTCATGAAAATTCACACTGCGGTAATCGTCGTCATAAGAAAAGCGGTTGATGCCTACGCGTGCGCCGACATAAGGTTTGACTGGGGAATTTAAGTTGAAATCATAAATGGCGGAAACGCCGACGCTTTGGAGTTTGATTTTCGAGTCGAGTGTGTAATTCCGACCCTGTTCATGGTCTTTTAAAGTTTTATAGTGGGTGTAATCAGCAGCGACACGAAAATCACCGAAATCATATCCGGCAGACAGGCGCGGGCTGAAGCCTTTGCTACTGGTCTTGCCACCTTCATCGTTGGTTTTAAGGGTTGAGTGGCCAAGATCGCCTTGAATATAGAAACCACGGCTGTCATCTGCCAGCGCAACGGTTGAGATGGAGAGGGCAATCAGGGTAGTCAGAATTTTTTTCATGTTTGTTTCCTTGCAACGGAATAAGGGGTATTACCGCCGAATATTTATTCAAGACCGACGGTTATCTCAATTGTATTTTATTATGATAAAACAAACAAGATAAAAACTGTCTGTCATGGTTTTCGTTAGCAGCCTGCGGATGTTACGGTTTGGCGTAACAAGGTCGTCTGAAAAAATCCAATCTTACAAAAAGCATTGCAACAAATCGTTTAAAAACAACCGTCCCCGTTCGGTCGGGCGGAACACGGTCGGATCGGTTGCCAACAAACCTTTTTGTCTTGCCGTTTCGATTTGCGCCATGATTTTGGCGGCGGGTACGCCCGTGCGTTCCTGCAACATTGCGGCGGGTACGCCGTCAGTCAGGCGCAGGGCGTTCATCATGAATTCGAACGGCAAATCTTCGGCGGCGACGGTTTTGCGTTCAACAGCTTCACTCGGCTGACTTTGCATTAAGGCGAGGTAGTCGTTGGGATGGCGGCGGCGGACGGTGCGCTCGATGCGGTCGGGGTAGGAGATTTTGCCGTGCGCGCCCGCTCCTATGCCCAAATAATCGCCGAACTGCCAGTAGTTCAAATTGTGGCGGCACTGCATGGCGGGTTTCGCAAAAGCCGATGTTTCGTAGTGGACAAAACCCGTGCCTTCCAGCGCGCCGTGTACCGCGTCTTCGATGTCGAGGGCGGCTTCGTCTTGCGGTAAACCTTTCGGCGGCGTATGGCCGAACGGCGTGTTCGGCTCCATCGTCAGATGATACGCGCTGATGTGGGTCGCGCCCGTGGCGATGGCGGTTTGCACGTCGTCCAATGCCGTCTGAACAGTTTGGTTCGGCAGGGCATACATCAAGTCGATATTGACTTTATCAAATAATTTCAAGGCAGTGGCTATGGCGGTTAAGGCTTCTTTGCCGTTGTGGACGCGCCCCAGCCGTGCAAGCATATCGTCGTTGAAACTCTGCACGCCAATAGAAAGCCGCGTGATACCCGCATCTTTAAATCCTTGAAATTTCTCAATTTCAAACGTACCCGGATTGGCTTCCAACGTAATTTCCGCTTCCGGCTGCAAGCGCAACAGCGAACGCACGCCGCTCAACAAACGGTCAATCGATTCCGCCTGAAACAGGCTGGGCGTACCGCCGCCAAAAAATATCGTTTCTACCGGTCTGCCCCATATATTGGGCAATTCAAGCTGCAAATCGGTCAGCAGCGCGTCGATATAGGCGGCTTCGGGCAATCCGTTTTTCAGGCTGTGGGAATTGAAGTCGCAATACGGACATTTTTTGATGCACCACGGGATGTGGATATAGAGCGACAGGGGCGGCAGGGCGGTGAGTTGTCCGGGGCGTTGGAAAGTGATTTGGGTCATGGTGTGTTTTTTGGGATTGAGGTCGTCTGAAATTTTTTCAGACGACAGTTGCGGTATTATATAGTGGATTAATTTTAAATCAGGACAAGGCGACGAAGCTGCAGACAGTACAGGTAGTACGGAACCGATTCACTTGGTGCTTCAGCACCTTAGAGAATCGTTCTCTTTGAGCTAAGGCGAGGCAACGCCATACTGGTTTAAAGTTAATCCACTATGAGTTTCGTGTCAGATGGTTTTATTGGCCCGCTGCAAGGATACACCATATTGTTTCGATATTTTTTCAAAATCGGCTGTGTCTTGTTGCGGGATGATGATAAAGGTGTAGTAGTCGCCTCCCGTGTCTGCACTATAAAGTACCGCCCCGGCGGCTTCAAATAAGGGATATACAGCCCTTGCCAGCTCATCGGGCAGATCTTCTTCAAGCTGCTGTTCGGTCCAATTCAGGACGACATTAAAACGTTGCGCCATTTCTGCGATGCAGTCAATAAAACTTTCTCCGTCTTTCCAATCAACGGAAAACAGATGTGTGTAGTCTTCGAGGTTATTGTGTAGGATGAAGCCTTCGGTTAAGAGGTTTTTAAATACGGCGGTTTCGTTATTTTCTTCCTGCGTGTTATTTTCCCCATCTTCATCTTCCTCTATTAAGTCTTGATGGATATTTTCGATAATGATGCCAACGGTTTCCGGCCGGTCGCGGTAAATGACATCCAGCCAATGCCGGAAAAGTGTTTCATGATTTTTTAATGGGCGGAACATTGTGTAAATAAACAAACAGAGATCTTTGCAAAATTCCCCAAAATCCCCTAAATTCCCATCAAGACATTTAGGGGATTTCCCATGAGCACCTTCTTTCAGCAAACCGCACAAGCCATGATCGCCAAACACATCGACCGCTTCCCATTATTGAAGTTGGATCAGGTGATTGATTGGCAACCGATCGAACAATACCTGAATCGTCAAAGAACCCGTTACCTTAGAGACCACCGCGGCCGTCCCGCCTATCCCCTGTTGTCCATGTTCAAAGCCGTCCTGCTCGGACAATGGCACAGCCTCTCCGATCCCGAACTCGAACACAGCCTCATCACCCGCATCGACTTCAACCTGTTTTGCCGTTTTGACGAACTGAGCATCCCCGATTACAGCACCTTATGCCGCTACCGCAACTGGCTGGCGCAAGATGACACCCTGTCCGAATTGCTGGAACTGATTAACCGACAACTGGCCGAAAAAAACCTAAAATTAGAGAAGGCATCCGCCGCCGTCATTGATGTCACCATTATTCAGACTGCCGGCAGCAAACAGCGTCAGGCCATAGAAGTTGATGAAGAAGGACAAGTCAGCGGCCAAACCACACCGAGTAAGGACAAAGATGCCCGTTGGACAAAGAAAAACGGCCTCTACAAACTCGGTTACAAACAACATACCCGTACCGATGAGGAAGGCTATATCGAGAAACTGCACATCACCCCCGCCAATGTCCATGAGTGCAACCATCTGTCCCCTTTGTTGGAGGGTATTGCCGAAGGCACGACCGTCTATGCCGACAAAGGCTACGACAGTAAGGAAAACCGGCAACATCTGAAAGAGCATCAGTTGTTAGACGGCATTATGCGCAAAGCCCACCGCAACCGTCCGCTGACGGAGGCGCAAACCAAACGCAACCGATATTTGTCGAAGACCCGTTATGTGGTCGAACAAAGCTTCGGTACGCTGCACCGTAAATTCCGCTACGCGCGGGCAGCCTATTTTGGTCTGCTCAAAGTGAGTGCGCAAAGCCATCTGAAGGCGATATGTTTGAACCTGTTGAAAGCAGCTAACAGGCTAAGTGTGCCTGTTTGCGCCTAAAAGGCGGTCCGGATGCCTTATTATCAGGTATCCGGGGAGGATTAAGGGGGTATTTGGGTAAAATTAGGAGTGATTGGGGGAGAAAACAGCCGAAAACCNGTTTTTGGGTTTCGGTTGTTGGAGGAAAAGAAATTTTGCAAAGGTCTCAAACAGATAAAAAATAAAGGGAACATCAGCCACATCAATAAACGCCACAAAACGGCAATGACGGGCAGAAAAGGCTTTGAGAAAAACAACAAAGTTTTAGAAATAAACAGTAACAGGATTAA
>NZ_JH164966.1:49455-55527 GCF_000227275.1 Neisseria sp. GT4A_CT1 | reverse complement strand
ATATTTGTCGAAGACCCGTTATGTGGTCGAACAAAGCTTCGGTACGCTGCACCGTAAATTCCGCTACGCGCGGGCAGCCTATTTTGGTCTGCTCAAAGTGAGTGCGCAAAGCCATCTGAAGGCGATATGTTTGAACCTGTTGAAAGCAGCTAACAGGCTAAGTGTGCCTGTTTGCGCCTAAAAGGCGGTCCGGATGCCTTATTATCAGGTATCCGGGGAGGATTAAGGGGGTATTTGGGTAAAATTAGGAGTGATTGGGGGAGAAAACAGCCGAAAACCTGTTTTTGGGTTTCGGTTGTTGGAGGAAAAGAAATTTTGCAAAGGTCTCAAACAGATAAAAAATAAAGGGAACATCAGCCACATCAATAAACGCCACAAAACGGCAATGACGGGCAGAAAAGGCTTTGAGAAAAACAACAAAGTTTTAGAAATAAACAGTAACAGGATTAATGATAAAGCTACTATAGACGACAATATCAAACGGATGGTTTTCATCAGCGGAATAAAGGGCAGCAAGAGCAGTTTCACAAGTTGATGACGGGAATGGGCCATAAATTCGGTTTTATTTCGGCACAAGGACAATCTCAGGTCGTCTGAAATTTTTTCAGACGACCTGTTGTCTTTATGCCGTTAAAGTTTTTTTGCGAATCCAAGAAGAGAGTTTGGGCGCGCCGAACAGTAGGAAAATCCCGATAAGGAATTGGGCGGTGCTGGCGAATATACCGGCTTGGTTTTGCGTGCCGAGATTCGCCCAAATGGATGTCTGCGTGTCGGTAGAGATAGATTGTGTAAAACGATAAATAGAGAACAAGTAAATCAGTTCGGGTATGGCTTGGGAAAGAGTGTATATGCCGATCAAAACAATACCGGTCATCATCCATGGCGCAGGGTGTTTGGGAGGCTCCTGTGCGGTTTGCAGATGTTGGGGCAGCAGGCGGTTGGCAATGGTGGCAGGGAAACACCATACAAGCAGCCATGCGGCCAAATAAAAGCCGTAGATGGATAGCGGCAACAGGAGTTGTGTGCTGTTATATTCGCTTCCAGACTGGGCAAATATGGTAACGATGCTGCTGAGCGTTTGTACGATACCGATTAAAACGATCAAACGGACGGCGACGATCAGGATTTGTTTGGGGGACATGAGTTTCTTTCGTGATGTGGTGGGCTGGGGTCGTCTGAAAAAGCATTTCGGGTTTTCAGACGACCTATCATCGATTTATAAGGCTTAGATTTTTTTAACAATTCATTCCCGCAACGCCTGTCCCTGTGGCTTTTGGCAATCGTGGGTTGCGGGTCGTTTTCGTGGCAGGCGGGAACGCAGGCATCATAACAGCTTTTGTCGGAGAGGTCGTCTGAAATTTTCAGACGACCTCTCAAGCATTGCCCCGTCAGAATTTGCCTGTAAACCCAACGGTAACCGCCCGTCCCGGTGCGGGGATGGGGACGTTGGACATCGGGTCGAGGTAGTAGCGGTTGGTGAGGTTGCTGACGCTGAAGTTCATGCTCAGGTTTTTGCCGAAGTTGTAGCGTCCGTAAGCATCCAATACCAAGGCGGAACGCCAGTGGTAGGGTCTGCCCGATGCCTGCATAATCCGCGCCAAGCCCTGACGCGCCAGTTCGTCCTGCTGGCCGGTATCGACGGTGCTGTGGTAGATGCCGCGCATGCCCAGTTCCAGCCTGTTGTTGAAGCGGCGAGTGCCGACATCGAGGTTGAGCGAGTATTTCGGCTGCATGGTCTGATAGAAACGGGTGGCGCCGAAACCGCCGTCGATACATTCGGGGATGCGGTTGTTATAGACGTCATAGTTGAAGGCGGTCGATTTGTCGCAGGTGCGCTGCTTTAAGCGGTAGTTCGCGCCGAATGAGGCAAACCATTTGCCGCTGTCGATACGGCTTTGCAACTCGATGCCGCTGGTTTGTTTCTTGTCGTATTGGGTCAGGTTTTTGTTTTCGGTAATGTCGATGGCGTTTTTGATGGTGTTGTAGTAGTAGGTCAGGCGGATGTTGCCGTATTTCAGCCGTTGCCAGTAGGGCGCGAAATTGAATGAATAGCCTGCTTCCCAGTTGGTGCTGCGTTCGGGCTTCAGGTTGAATTCGGTATTGTAGGCTTCCAGCAGGTTGACGTTGGTGGTGGTCGCTTCGTAAATGCTGGGGAAGCGGGTCGCCTGCGCGAAACGGGCGAACAGGCGGCTGTTGTCGGTCAAATCGTAGCTGACGGCGATGACAGGCGACCATGCGCTGGCTTTCAGGTGTTTGGGCATGGGCCATACTTCGTCTTCGTTGGCGGGTTTTTTATAGAGGCGGTGACCGCCGGTACTGCCCATCGTAGTCGCCCGCTCTTTTTTTTGCAGATAGGGTGTTTTAACATCATCTATTGCCGCATTGGTTAAATATTTGAAATAGCTGCCTTGCAATCCCTGAGGATTGTTTACTTTTTCGTTAAATTGCCCTTGTGCGAAAACCGGCCCTTGATATTTGCCGTCGATATAGGGCGTATAGACTTCTTTCTGCCGGTAAACGGCTTCGTCGTGGTTGAAGGATGGGTTATCTACCTGTGGATTGTCGCCGTTTGCGTTGGCATAGATGACTTCGCCGGTCTGCCTTTCTCCGTTAATCGAATATCCTTTATCGTTATAGTCATAACCGTATTTGTGGCGGAATTCGTTTATCAGACGATTTGACTCGTCAACATCTTCTGTTCTCAGGATTTTCCGCACATCGTCCGCTTCTTCTTTATTTGCAATCAGTTCGTAATAGGGGATATAGCTGCCGAGGATATAGCCGTCCGAGCTTTTCCCTCCTTGCAAATCGACGGAATAAAACGGATCTTTTCTCGCCCGCCTTGCTTTTGCCAAGGCATCGTCGTAAGCCCAGAATTTGTCGTAGCGTATGCCTGCCTGAATGTTCAGGCGGTCGGTCGCCTGCCAGTCGAAAGCGACTCCCGCGCCCCATTCGTGGCGGCGTCCCGCCCTCGGGCCGGCAACGGCTGTGGCGGCTGTGGCGGCACCGATGATGTCGAAAATATCTTTGTCGTTGTTGGTGATTCGGTTGGATTCGTCCAGTTTTTCATATTGGACGTTGGCGGAGAGGGTCATGGCGAGCTTGTCGGTCAGGCGCATGCGGTTGCTGATGTCGGCGCCGGTACGGGTGGCGCGGGTGCGCTGTTCTACGCCTGATTTGACGCGGTATGCACCGGGTACAGGAGGCGGATCTTTCGGCTCTTCGGCAGGAACCAACCCTTCGGCAACCAGCTCGCGGCAGCCTATGCCTTCGCTGATGTGCCTGCCGATAAATTCATTAGGAATTTTATTGTGGACAAAGCAGTTCGCCCACTTGTCGTATTCCTGATCGCCGTAGGTAACGGCCAAATCCGGCCCGCCGCTCTGGTGGCGGGAACCGGTGGTTTGGGTGCGCCAGATATTCGCTTGTAAGTCTATCCAGCGGCTGCCTTCGGGCTTCCATTCGTAGCCGATTTTATGGCTTTTGGTGTCAATGGTGGAATTGAGCGTTTGCGCAGGTATGACTAGCGGCGGCCTGCCGGTGAAGTTGAACTCGTTGCTGAAGCCCAGCAGTATGGCGTTGTAAAAGGGGTTGTTTTCTCCGAAACGGACGCGGGTGCGCATATGGCTGAGGCTGATTTTCTGATGGTTGGGCAGATACCAGTTGTTTTTCAGCAGCAGGCTTTTGCTCGCCACATTGCTATTGAACACTTCTTCACCGGGGCGGTAGAGCTTCGCCATGTTCGGTATCATGGTCGCCCCCGTATTGCCGAAATCCGCATTGTCCGGGTCGTATTCCGGATTGTTCAGATAGCCGCCCGCCCCGCGTTTGCCGCTGAAGTAATTGCCTTTTTTGCGGTCGCTGTAAGCAATCAGGCCGTCTGAAATATCGGTTTTAAACGCCGCCGAAACCATGCCCGAACGGTCGTCTTTGAAATTGCCGATTTTGCTGCTGCGGCTGCGCGGCGGGTTTTTCTCTTGGAAATCGAGTGCCTGATAAGGCTCCAACGTTCCGGCGACTGCGCCCGCCGCCCCGTCTGCCGTCGGCCTGCCCGGAATGGTGCGGTAATCTTCAACACCGAGGTATTGCAAATTATCAACGCGGGGCTTGGCCGTATTGCCCGAAAAACTGCCTTTTATCTGAATACCCCATTTTTTCCCTTCGGGAACAATGTCTTCCGGCTCGATGGTTTGAATGGCGACCGAACCGCCCACCCCCGATTTGACACCTCGGGTCATCGACGGCCCTTTTTCTACCGCAATACTGCGGAACAGGGCGGGATCGACATAGTTTCTGTCGGCAACGCCGTAATTGTTCATCCATACGTCGACGGTCTGTTCCGTTCCGTCAATGGTAACGGGGATGCGGCCTTTTCCGGCGATGCCACGGATGCTGGGCGTAATCGCGCTGCCCGCATTGCGCGTATTCATGTTGTATACGCCGTTGAGCCCCTTGAGGATGTCGCCGGCGGCATCGGGGCGGTAGCGTTCGAGGTATTCTTTGCCGAGGTAGGCATTGGAGACGTTTTTGCTGTATTGCTGCGCTTCGCCTTTCTGGTCTTTGGTCAGGCGTTTGCCGCGGACTTCGACAGTATCGAGGACGGCAGTTTCGGGCACTACTGCATCTGCTGCCCACAGGTGCGGGCTGTGCCACAAAATACTGAGGCAGGCGACGATGGTTTTGAAGGGGTAGTTTCTCATGTGATGACTCCTTGTATTGTCTTTATAACAGGCGCTCCGTCGGGTGCGGACGGTAATCAATTTTCAAGGAGTGGTTTGTAGAATGTGTTTTATGTTTTTATGATGGGGATTTTTGAGTAAGGATATTTGCTGTTTTTTTGGATATTATAAGTTTTTGAAAAAATTTTATAAGTTTTGTTCCTTTGGTGGTGCGTTTTACGGATAAACGGGATGAAAAACGTCGTCTGAAAACGGCGTAGCGGGTTTTCAGACGACGTTTTGTTGTTCAGAGGGCTTCGATTTTTTTCAACAATTCCCGCAAAGCCTGTCCCCTGTGGCTTTCGGCATTTTTGATTTCGGGGTCAAGCTCGGCGGCTGTGCAGTTATGTTCGGGCAGGTAGAAATGCGGGTCGTAGCCGAAGCCGTTGGTGCCTGCGGCTTCTGCCTGCCATTGTCCGCGCCAGATGCCTTCGGCGATGATGGGCTGCGGGTCGTTTTCGTGGCGGACGAGGACGAGGACGCAGACGTAGTGGCAGCTTTTGTCGGCTTTGTCGGCGAGGTCGTCTGAAAGGCGCTTGTTGTTGGCGGCATCGGATTTGGGATTTGCTCCGGCATAGCGGGCGGAGAGGACGCCGGGTGCGCCGTTTAATGCGGCGGCGCAGATGCCGGAGTCGTCGGCGAGTGCGGGCAGGCCGCTGTGTTTGGCGGCGTGGCGGGCTTTGGCGAGCGCGTTTTCGACGAAGGTATGGTACGGCTCGGGGCATTCGGGCGTGTCGAACTGCGATTGCGGCAGGACTTCGATGTTCAAATCGGCGAAGAGGCGGGAAAATTCTTTGAGTTTGCCTGCGTTGCCGCTGGCGAGGACGATTTTGTCGAACATGGGTTTTCCTTAATGGGGTTCGGTTTGTTGCGAGCGCATGATTTGTGCGCGGGCTTTATGGCGGATGTAGAGGGCGAGGCTGCCGATTTGGGCGAAGACGGCGCCGAAGGCGAATAGGAAGGCGGCGACGGCGAATTGTTTGCTTTGGATGGAAAGCAGGTAGGCGCCCAACGTTACCAATGCGATGAAGAGCAGGGTGAAGAGGATGGTCAGAATGAGGAAGGTTCGGCGTTTGGTCATTGGTTTTGTTTGTTTCTTTTAGATTTCAGGTAGCCTTAACGGCAGATGGGGGAAGCTTGCTTCCGCTCACAGCCGCACATTGTGGCAGGCTTCGTACACTGGCAGCAGGCGGTGCAGGGTTTCGACTAGCCAGGTCGCGCTGCCAGCCGTTGCACCAGCGTTCGATATGCGGCGGGGCAAAGCCCGCGCCCAGTTGTGAGGCTACCTGTAAAACCAACGTGCGCCACACTTGCCACGCGGCTTTGTAGTCGGCCTTGCTTGGTTTGCGCTTCG
>NZ_JH164966.1:37451-48513 GCF_000227275.1 Neisseria sp. GT4A_CT1 | reverse complement strand
GACGGCGAACTGTTTGCTTTGGATGGAAAGCAGGTAGCCGCCGAGCATGATGAGTGCGATGAAAATCAGGGTGAACAGGGCGGTCAGCAGGAGGTAGGTTTTTTGTCGGTTCATGATTGGGGACGTTTTTGATAAAGGGCGGACGTGGGGTTTAGGTTGTCCGTTTGTTGTTAGATAGGGATGGCGTTGGTTTGGGAATGGGGGAAGGGTTTGTGGGTTGATGAGGTCGTCTGAAAACTTGGCAATCGGGTTTCAGACGACCTTTGGTGTTTATACGAGCTGTTCGCCCCAGTGTAATTTTTGGCGCAGGGTTCGGAAGTATTGGTAGTCGGTGGGGTGGAGGATGCGCAGGGGGTTGTGGTAGCGGCGGATGATGATGCGGTCGAGGTTTTGTACGTCGATGAAGGATTGTCCGTCGAAATGGACGCGGGCGTCGCCGCTTTGGGTAACGAGGATTTCGATTTCGGAGGTGTCGGGGATGGCGATGGGGCGGTTGGTCATGGATTGGGGGCAGATGGGCACGAGGGTGAAGGCGTGCAAGCCTGCCTGCATGATGGGGCCGCCGGCAGCAAGGGAGTAGGCGGTGGAGCCGGTGGGGGTGGAGACGATGAGGCCGTCGGAGCGTTGGGTATAGACGAATTCTTGGTTGATGAAGACTTCGAACTCTATCATTTGTCCGGCACCGCCGCGCGAGAGGACGGCGTCGTTGAGGGCGAGGGCGCGGTGAAAGGTTTGTCCGTCGCGGACGAGGGCGGCTTCGATGAGGATGCGCTCTTCGGGCCGGTATTTGCCTTCGAGGACGGGCAGCAGCTCTTCGGTCATGTTTTCGCGGGGGATTTGGGTGAGGAAGCCTAAATGCCCTTGGTTGATGCCGATAACGGGTACGGCGCGGGGGGCGATTTCGCGGGCGACGGAGAGGAATGTGCCGTCGCCGCCGAGGACGATGACGAGGTCGCAGTGTTTGCCCAAGTCGGATTTGCTGACGATGTGGCAGCCGACTGTATCTTGAACATAGATGCAGCGTTCTTCTATTCCGATTTCGTCCAGATAGACGGTGAGGCCGTGTCCCTGCAGGAAGTGGATGAGGGTGTGGGCGGTGTTTTGGATTTCGGGGGTATTGGGGCGGGTTACGATACCGATGTTGTGAAACGGGCTGTTCATAGGCATGGGGTCGTCTGAAAATTAGTCTATCCAGATGTCGCGTTCGAGCCGGTCGAGGCGTTCGTTGAGGCGGGCGACGTCGTCGCGCAGTTTGTCCACTTCTTCCATCCAGACGGACAGGGTGGCGGCGTCGATAACGGGGGATTCGGGTTCGCGGGAAAAATCGCTGATTTGCTCGGCTATGCTTTGTCCGATTTTTTTGACGGTTTGCCCGATGTTTGCGGCGCGTTCGCTGATGCTGCCTGCGAGTGAGTCGCCGAAGATGCGGGCGAGGTCGTCTGAAGCGTAGTAGCGCAGGCTGCCGAGTATGGGCAGGACGGTCATGCCGAGCATGAGGTCGCCTTCGAGGCTGATGTCGCCGACGCCGGGTTCTTGTCCGGTCAGGATTTTGCGGATGGCGCTTTGGTGGAAGGTGATGAGGGTGTCGGCGGGTTGGTCGGCGGTTTCGAGGAAGCCGTCGTGATTGATGTGTCCGGTCAGTCCGAATCCGGCGAGGTTGAGGCTCAGGGTTTTGCCTGACAGGCGGGACAGGTCTTGTTGATGTTCCGGATTTTGCTGTATCAGGTGGTTGATAACGGGAAATAGGGCGGACATAGGGTGTTCTCGATACTTTCGGGCTTGGGGTTGTTAAGTAAGACTGTGTTTTTTGGTTTTGGTTTTGCCGCTGCCGAAAGGTCGTCTGAAACGGTTGCGGAGCGCCAATTTTACAGGCTTAATCCGTCGGCGGAAACGGTATTTACAATTTTGCCGCCGCCGGTGCCGTCGGGCGCGAAATCGGGCGGCGGGAGACCGAGTTTGGCAGCTTCTACGGTGTAGAAATCGCGGCGGGTCGGGTGGCGCGGTTCGACGATGTTGCGGATGCGTCTGCCGTTTGGATGGAAGGTCGTCTGAAACAGTGTTTCGACGGCGATGTCGCGGTGGACGATATTGACGGGCCGGTTGCCGCCCGGGATGTTTTGCTTTTGAACAAGGCGGCTGACGGGATGGCGTTCGGCGCAATAAAGCCCCCCCAGCCGCAGGATATCGATATTCGGCACGCCACTGTCGAGCAGGTATTGTTCGGCAGCAAGGATTTGGCGGGCGGACTCGGTTTGCGGATCGGGTGCGGAAGTTTCGTCGCATTCGCGCGCTTTATCGCCGTAAACACTGGTGCTGCTCGTGAAAATCAGGTGTTGCACGTTACACGTCCGGGCAAGTTCTGCCCATTGTTTGACGGTATCGGCGTAATGCGTCAGCGAGGATGGCGGCAATAGGCAGAACCAAACGGGTTTGTCGGCGTGGTGCCGCCAAAAGCTTGTATCGCGGGCAAGGTTCGCGCTTTGAAATACGCTGTCTTGATTGAAGTCGAGGGTGTCGAGGTGTATGGGCAGATTAATATCATCCGAAGTCAGGCTGCGCTTGACTGCGGCGACGCGGCTGCCGTTTTCGTAAAGTTTCTGCGCCAAAGGGCGGCCGAGATAGCCTAGGCCTAAGATAGATGCGTCGGGGGAGGCGGAAGGAGGGGTATGTATCATGTTTATAGATGAATGCCGTCTGGAAATATAGTGGATTAACTTTAAACCAGTACGGCGTTGCCTCGCCTTAGCTCAAAGAGAACGATTCTCTAAGGTGCTGAAGCACCAAGTGAATCGGTTCCGTACTATCCGTACTGTCTGCGGCTTCGTTGCCTTGTCCTGATTTAAAGTTAATCCACTATAGGCTCAGACGGCATGAAGATTATGACTGCGCACCGCCTATTTTCCGGTCGTATTCCTCGCGGTGTTCCGGCAAGAGGTAGGGACGCAGGAGGCTTAAGGTACGGCGGATGCCGCGTGCTTTGGAGTCTTCGGTCAGCTTAGTACGCCCGCGTAAGGAGCTGTCGAAGTCGAACCAGTATTTCGTGACCATCCACATATTGACGGCAAGGTCGTTCATGGCGGTTTGGTCGGCTTGGATGATGTTCAGACCGTTGAGCTGGGTGAGCAGGTTGACCAAGAGCGGGGAGACTTTGGCTTGGGTGAAGGTATTGTGTTCGCCCAATAGTTCGGCACTGCGCGCAAGCAGGGTGTTCACGTCGCTAAAGAGGAAGCGGTATTCCCACATCACGTCGTAAATGCCCGCCATATAATTGATGGAGTCTTCCACATCGGACGGCAACACAGCTTCATTCAGGTATGCCAGCAGGGCTTCGCTGTAACGTTTGAACAGTTGGACGATGATTTCGTCTTTGTTGCGGAAGTGGTAATAAAGATTGCCCGGACTGATGCCCAAATGCGCCGCGATATGGTTGGTACTGATGTTGCGCTCACCTTCCTCGTTGAAGAGCGTCAGGCTGGCGTCGATGATGCGGGTGTAAGTATTGGTTTTTGCAATGCGGGTCACGGGCATACTCCTTGGATTTACAGGCTGAACGAAGCGGGCAGCCAATTGGGTTCGGCGTGTAATTCTACCTGAAATCGAGTAAATACTGTATCGCAGACATGTTGCGCCAATTTCAGGACGTCGTCTGAAGAAGCATTGTTTTTATTCACTAAAACCAAAGCCTGCCTGTCGTGTACCGCTGCGCCGCCGATTTGGAAGCCTTTCAGACGGCATTGGTCGATCAGCCAGCCGGCGGCAAGTTTGACCGAACCGTCGGGCTGCGGATAGCGCGGCATATCGGGATGCTGCTGCAACAGGAAAGCGGCTTTTTCTGCACTGACGACGGGATTTTTAAAGAAACTACCGACATTACCAAGTACGTTAGGATTAGGTAGTTTACTGTTGCGGATTGAACACACTGCATCGGAAACGTCTTTCGCCGTCGGCGCCCTGCCAGCGCTCAGTTCGGCAACAGCGGCTGCCAAATCGCCGTAACCCAAATTCGGCTCGAAACGCTCTTTCAGGGCGAATACGACCGAAACAATCACATAACGCCCTTTGCCTTCCTGCTTGAACAGGCTTTCGCGGTAGGCGAAGCGGCAATCGGCATTGGCAAGCTCGACAAAGGTTTCCGTATCCAAATCGAAGCAGCGTACGCTGTGAATCACGTCTTTCGCTTCCACGCCGTATGCACCGATGTTCTGCACGGGCGACGCGCCGACCGTACCCGGAATCAGGCTCAGGTTTTCCAAACCGTTCAAGCCCAGCGCGACGGTGTGCAGGACAAAATCGTGCCAAATTTCGCCTGCCTGCGCTTCGATGTAAACGAGGTCGTCTGAACGCGCAATCTCGCGTATGCCTTTGTTTTCCATATGTACGATCAGTCCGGCGTAATCCTGCATCAAGAGGATGTTGCTGCCGCCGCCGAGCCATAAAACGGTATCGCGGTCGAACTCGGGCAGTCGGACGATGTTGCGCAACTCGTCGGCGTGTTCGAGCGCGATAAAGGCTTGGGCTTGGGCGCGAAGGCCGAAGGTGTTGTAGGGGGTGAGGTCGGTTTGGTATTGGATGGGTTGCATGGGTTTAAACTTTAAAATAGGTATTGTCAGTGGCGGGCTTCAGCCCATTGTTTCGATATTTTAATCGGCGGAGTTTTCAGACGACCTTATGCGATCTGACCATCTCCCTGCTGCACAATTCCAAGCACCACACCAAGGCGATGGCTGCGATGGTGAGTGAGGCGATCAATGCCGTCCAGAAGCCGTAAATGCCCATATCGAAACGGTAGGCGAGCAGGTAGCCCGGCAGCAGGCCGCAGCCCCAGAAGGCGGCGGCGTGGATGAACATCGGCACCTTTGTGACTTTGTAGCCGCGCAGGGCGTAGGACGCGATGCATTGGGTGAAGTCTGCCGGTTGGAACAAACCGGCGAACAGCAGGACGGTGGCGGCGATGCTTAAAACCGCCGGATCCTTGTTGTACATGCTTGCCAGCGGGGAACGGAATAATACCAAGGAAAGCACGGTAATCACGGCGAGCGCCCAGCCCGACACCAGCGATACGCCCGAAATATAACGCGCCCGCGAAAATTCGCGCCGCCCCAGAGAAAAACCGATGCGCACCGTCCCTGCCGAGCCGACGCTTTGCGGAATCATATAGAGAATCCCCGACAAACTGATGCCGACCTGCTGCGCCGCCACATAAGCCTCGCCGAAAGGCGCAATCAAAAATACGATAAACGAAAACGCGCTGGCTTCCAAAAAATAAGACAGCCCGATGGGCGCGCCGATTTTCCAAATCTGTTTGAACACCGCCCAATCCGGTTTGCCGAATTTTGCCGTCAGTCCGAATGGGCGGAAGAATTTTTCCTTAGCGATATAAATCCACAACGCCAGCGCGCTGAACCAGAACACCGCCATCGTTGCCAACCCGCAGCCCGCGCCGCCCAAAGCGGGCATACCGAATTTGCCGTAAACAAAAATATAATTCAGCGGCACGTTCAACACAAACGCCGCGAAGCTGACCAACATAATCAGGCGCGGGCGGTTCAGGCTGGAAGCGTAGGCGTGTAAGGCGCGGTGCACCATTGCCGCCGGCATCGCCAGACTGGTGAACAACATATACTGCGCCATCGTGCCTTCCACATAATCGCTCAAGGTCAGCCAGTTGCGGAACGGCGTAATCGCCGTCCACATCAATACCATGCCGAAAATCCCCAAAAACAGCCCGAACCAAATCCCCTGCCGCCCCGTTTCGCCTACTTCGTCGGTTTTACCCGCGCCGTAAAGCTGGGCAATCATCGGGTTCAGCGCCGCCATAATGCCCATAAACGTAATATAAACCGTGGCAAACGCGCTGCTGCCCAACGCCACCGCCGCCAAGTCCTCCGTACTCGCATCGCCCGCCATCACGGTATCGACGAAACCGATGCCCACCTGCGCGACCTGCGCCAGCAGCATGGGCAGGGCAAGGGCGGTCAGCAGGCGGACTTCTTTCAGGAAGACGGAAAAGGAAAAGCGGTTGAGGTCGAGCAGCATAAGTGTTTGTAGGACTTTAAAAAAAGCGGAAATATAGTGGATTAACTTTAAACCAGTACGGCGTTGCCTCGCCTTAGCTCAAAGAGAACGATTCTCTAAGGTGCTGAAGCACCAAGTGAATCGGTTCCGTACTATCTGTACTGTCTGCGGCTTCGTCGCCTTGGCCTGATTTAAACTTAATCCACTATAAAAGAAACAGGTCGTCTGAAAACAGACGGCCTGTTCCGTATGGGCATGGGATGCGACATTATAGTGGAAACGGAGGTCGATTGACAGCGTGCTCAGGCAGCTTTTCAGACGACCTCCTGCGCATCAAAGCAAAGGCTGCTGCCGCACGATGGCGCGGATGACGGCGCGGTTGGGGTGCAGGGCGGTGCGCAGGCGTTGGGACAGGGGCTGGGGCAGGCTGAGGATGTCGGCGGCAATGGCGGCGGCGCAGATGGGGGCGGTGGCGAGGCCGCGCGTGCCGTGGGCGGTATTGATGTAGGCGTTCGGCAGGTAGGGGCAGGGGACGTTGTCGAGGCGGTAGTTTTTGTCCAACGCGAGTTTGGCGTAGGCGGTCTGCATGGCGGCGATGTCGCCGAGTGCGCCGACGACGGGCAGGTGGTCGGGGCTGTCGCAGCGCAGGGCGGCGTGTCCTTTCGGCTGGTCAGAGGAGTCGTCTGAAAACGAGCAAGGCGAATTTCGCTCAAACGAGTTTTGCTCAAACAATGATTGCGCCAATGGCGGGTTGAGTTGTTGCAGGGCGGCACGGTTGGCGGTTTCTTCGTGCGGGTGCCAAGCATCGTCGTTGCTGTTGAGGACGAAGGTTGCGCCGTAGCAGTGTTGCCCTTGCCAGATCGGGCTGATGTAGCTTTCGCCGGATAGGGCGCAGCGCAGGCGTTTGGAAAAACCGCTTGCCGCCGCTACGCCGGTTTGCCCGCGGATTTGGCGGAACGGCAGAGCGGAGACGTTGGCATCGGCGGCGTTCGGGCTGTGCGCGCCCATGCAGTAAATGATGTGGGTTGCGCTGAAGCTGCCGCGCGGCGTGTGTACCGTCCAGTTTGCGCCGTCGTATTCGGCGGAGGATAAGGGCGTGTCTTCGTGCAACGCAATCAGCGGATGAGCCAGCAAGGCGCGGACAACGGCGGGCGGGTTCAGCCATACGCCCTGCGGCCAGTAGAGGCCGTCTGAAAAGACGTCTATGCCTGCGATTTGCGCGGCTTCGTCGGCGGACACGCTGCGGTAAAGGTGGGTGTGATGTTGCTGCAAACCCAATGCCTGATTGCGTTTGCGTTCGGCTTCGTCGAAATTGAGGTGCAACACGCCGTCGCCGCCCCATGCGTCGGAATCGGGCAGCAGGTCTTGCAGCAGGCGGCGGGTATAGCCGTAGCCTGCCAGCAGCAGTTCGGTCTGCTCGGTGTCGTGCGGCGAGATTTTGGCGTAGAGCAGCCCTTGGCGGTTGCCGCTGCCGCCTTGCGCCGCTTTGCCCGCTTCCAAAACGGTAACGCGCACGCCGTGTTCCGCCAGTTTACGCGCGGTCGCGGCTCCGGCAATGCCCGCGCCGATAACCAGCGCGCTTTCGGGCGGGGTGATGGCTTGAGGTCGTCTGAACCAAGGTTTGACGGGCTTGGGCGCGGCTTGCGGTACGGCTTCGGTCTGCCATTTGATAGGGGCGAAATGTTCGTACAGGCTGTCGGCGCGGTGCGGCGGGACAAGCCAGATATGCACGTCGGGCAACAGGTTTTCCAGAAAGTTGACGCTGTTGAACTGAAGGCATTTCACGGCTTGGTCGAGGCGGGTTTTCAGACGACCTTCCAGTTCGCTCGGAGCATCGGACAAAGGAAAATCAGGAATGCGGTTTTCGCTCAGACAGGCGACCAGATGCAGCGGCGCAGGATGAGTTTCGATCACGCGGGCAAGTTCGGCGGGGGCGGGCGGGGTGTTCCAAGCTAGGATGGGCATGGCGGGGTCGTCTGAAAAAAGGTTGATTACTGAGGCGCTGTCTGTCGGCTTGCCTTAATGCTTTTCTCCCTGCTCTTTGGTCGGCTCTTTGGTTTGAACCGGCGTAACCGGGAAAAACAATATCAGCGGGTTGGCTTTAATCTGCTGCCAGAAACTTTTGCACAAATTGCCGACGCTGCCGATTTTCGTGCCGCGCGAACGCAGGGCAACGAAGAGGGCGAGGGTGAAGCTGACGATGAGGTTGACCAAGCCGATGGCGAGGACGCTGCAAATGCCGAGCATGAATGTACCCAAGCCGACGTTGCCGCTGACGGCTGCATAGCCGAGGTTGGCGGAGGAGAAGGCGACATGGCGGATGTCCAGCGGCAGGCCGAGGAGGTGTCCGAAGTAGCCGGTCATGCCCAAGAGCATACCGAAAATGAAGTTGCCGACCAGCGAGCCGTAGTGTTTGTGGATGTAGGCGGCGAGTACGCGGCGGGGTTTGGGGCGCATGATTTTGCGCAACAAGGGGTTGAAGGGCAGTCGTTGGCGCAGGTTGAGGTAGTCGGCACGGTTGTCGAAGAAGCCTGCGATGATGCCGGAACAGAACAGCCACAAGCCCGCAATAGCGGCATACCATAGGGTCGGATGATTGATGATGTCTATGGATTTGAACTGGTAGGCGGTGGTGTGTGCATCGAGTATGGGCTGTTGGTACAGATGGGCATAGCCGAACGATATGGCGCACGCCAAAAGGATGGCGATGGAAACGTTGCCGAAGACGGCGACGCTTTGGGAGCGGCATACGTCGATAAGGAGCTTGGCGAGTTTGTTGTCCACTGCTTTGCCGCCTTCGTTGAGATCGACTTGTTCGGCGAAGCTGGCGGCGGTCATGGCAGGCTGTTTGGTGGCGACGGTACAGTGCAGCATATGGATGATCATGAAGCCTATGCCGTAGTTGAGCCCTGCCAACAAGGAGGTAACGAAGGGGCTGAAACCGAGTGAGCCGATATGGATTTTATACAGCGCCATCAGGGCGATAATGACGCCGCCGCCTGCCGCGGAGTAGAACATTTTGAAATATTCTTTGCGGTTGCGGGTGATGTAATGCTCGCCGTGGTGGCTTTTGTTTTCGGTAATGCTGCGGGCGAGCATACGGATGCTGCTGCGGCGCAGGTGGCGGGTGCTGTATTGCTCGACCGCGGCGTAGATGAGGGAATTCATCAGGGTAATGGTGAGACGGTTGCGGTTGCCGGCATCGGTTTGGATGTCGGTAAGCAATTTCAGACGACCTATGGTCTGCTGGAGCCGTTCGAGCAGGTGGGCGACTTTGACGGACGAGCCTGATCCTGCGCCCGTTCCTTTGCGGCGCAGATAGTCGATTTGCTTGCTGCACTGGTCGAACATGACTTCAAGGTGGGCGGTGTCGTAAGGGCTGGTGTCGTTGCGGTAGTGTTCGACCAGTTTGGCGGTTTCGCGCTGGAGGGCGACGAAGGGCGAATCGGCTTCGAGCAGGCGCGGGGCGATGCGGATGAGGTCAGGTTCGAGGGCTTCGGAGGCAATCCAAATGGCGAGCATTTCAATGGCGCGCAGACGTGCGTCAACCAACTGGCGGCAGGCGTTTTGCAGCAAGGTGGGATCGACGCTGGTGCGGATCAGGTCGTACAGGCTCAACCATTGGCGGATGCTGAGGGTTTGCAGCCATCTGTCGTCGTTTTCCGAATGGAAGAGATAGAGAAACACTTCGCGCAGGTTGGCGAAGTCTTTATAGGACGGGCTGAAACGTTCGTATATGCGTATGCCCATCTCGCGGGTAAAACTGTGGCGCGAGAAGATGCCGAGTTTGATCAGCGCGGGATAGATGTGGACTTGCGAGAGCCAGTGGTAAAAGCGACCGCTGAAGTTTTTTGCGAGTGCTTCGTCTTGTTTGAGCGTGGCGATAATCAGGTCGAAGCGTTCTGCCGCCTGTTTTTTGCCGCCGCGCCGCAGAAATTTGATTAAGGCGTTTAGGATAAGGACGAAATCGGTGTCGGTCAGGCTTTTGGAAAGTAAGGGATGTAGATTTTGGTGAGTAATTTTTTCCATTGCGGTATTTTTACACAAAACGGCGGGTTTGATAAGTTCAGGTAATTTATGCAACCAGCTGTAAGCACATTCGATATTTTGGAGCAATGTTTGACGATTTCAACCCTCTTTGCTTTCAAAAGGTCGTCTGAAAACCGGTTTCAGACGACCTTTCGCTTATTTCAGCATCTCTTCGGGAATTTTGCAGACGGGAATCGGATTGACTTTGTGTTGCATGGCTTTGTGCAGGCGGGTGTAGATTTCCAAGACTTCGCGCTGCCTGCCTTCAAACTCTTCGGGGCGGTGCGTGCCGTAAACGCTCATCGCCCATTCCAGTTCGGGATAGCTTGCGCCCATCTGTTCTTCGTCCGTGCGCTCGGTATCCCAAAGTCCGTCGGTCGGTACGGCTTTTTGGATGGACTCGGCGATGTCCAGTTCGGCGGCAATTTGATAAATCTGAGTTTTGGTCAAATCGGCAATCGGGTTGATGTCCACGCCGCCGTCGCCGTATTTGGTGAAAAAGCCTACGCCGAAATCTTCGATTTTGTTGCCCGTGCCGGTAACCAGCAAACCGTTTAGCTGCCCATAATAATAAAGCGTCAGCATCCGCAGGCGGCTGCGGGCGTTGGCAAGCGCGAGCTGTTTGGCGGGGAACTCGGTTTCATCGACCTCGACACCGGCGGCAAAGGTATCGAAAGTCGGCGTCAAATCCACACGCATCCCGCTGACGTTGGAAAACGCCTGTTCCAACCGGCGGATGTGTTCCTGCGCGCGGCTGACTTGGTCGGCTTTTTGGCGGATGGGCATTTCAAGCAACAGAACCTTCAGCCCCGTCCGTGCCGCGATGGCGGAAACGACTGCGGAATCGATACCGCCGGAAACGCCGACGACAAACCCTTTGGCGTGTGCGGCGGCGGCATAGTTTTTCAGCCAGTCGGCAATATGGCGGATAACGGCTTGGGTCTGCATAGTCAGGCTCCTGATTTGAAAGGGGGAATCATACCCGATTTTGAAAGGCTGCGGCATATGGATCAGGCAG
>NZ_JH164966.1:31931-36504 GCF_000227275.1 Neisseria sp. GT4A_CT1 | reverse complement strand
ACGACGAGGGCGACGTTGTGTTTTTTAAGGTATTCGATAGTATGGGCGATACCTTTGGGGTTGTTGGTTTCGGTTTTGGTTTTGGTTTTAGACAAAGACGAAACGGCGATGACGAAGTTTCGTTTGGCGATGTCGATGCCTGCACAGTTGTATTGGGTACTCATCATAAACCTGCCTTGCATTCGGTTGTGTTGTCTGGCAACTGTCCGGTTGTGTCGATGGGTTGCCCGGCCGCTCCCTGAGCTACGCAACGGTTGTTTGCCTTGGTCGGATGCGGGTGGCGGCGGGCGGTTTGTTGCTATGATACGGGTGTTTCGATATACAAGGCTCATATCGCGGGTATGCTGCAGGATCTGCAGGCGGGAGCCGAGGAGGCACATTAAACTTATACTCGGAAGGATGACATTCAAAATGCGGGGTAGCTGCAGTTTTAACGGCTTCTGCATCGTGCTTTCCATCTTGCGTCAAATTCGGCTGATTGCTACATGCCGCTATAACCAGCAAGCCCGCCAATACTATCAGCTTTCTATTGAATGTCTTCATTATTGATAACCTTCTTTGTGCTTTTTCGATGTTCGTCATCTCCTGATGCGGTTTGTAACAAATAAATCGGGTTTTATGTTGGGTGGAAATGACGATGAATTTTGTATGTTAGCTGGGTTGAGATAATGGGTAAAGAAAATGGGATAAGCGGTGGAAGGTGTGTCTGAATGGTTTGCTTTGTTTAGCGAGATATAGTGGTAACTTTAAACCAGGACGGCGTTACCTCGCCTTGTCCTGATTTAAATTTAATCCACTATAAATGGCTTGATGATGCGAAAGGTCGTCTGAAAACCCGATTTGGGCTTTTCAGACGACCTTTTGTTTGGGGCGGTATCAATAGACGTCGCGTTGGTAGCGTTTGTCTTCGCGCATTTCGTTGAGATAGTCTTCGGCATCGTCGCGGCTGAGTTTGCCTTGGGTTTCGATGACGTCGAGCAGGGCGGTTTCTACGTCGCGTGCCATGCGGGTGGCGTCGCCGCAGACGTAGAGGTGTGCGCCTTGTTGCAGCCAGTTCCAAACTTCGGCGGCGTGTTCGGCGATTTTGTGTTGGACATAGACTTTGTGTTCGCCTTGTCTGCTCCATGCCAAGTCGGCGCGGGTGAGTATGCCGTCTTTGCGGTAATCGCTCCATTCAAGCTGGTACAGGAAGTCGTCGGCGAGGCGTTGGTTGCCGAAGATGAGCCAGTTTTTGCCGTTGTCGCCGTTGGCGGCGCGTTGTTGCATGAAGGCGCGGAAGGGAGCGATGCCTGTGCCTGCGCCTATCATGATGACGGGGATGTCGCCGTTGGCGGGCAGGCGGAAATTGGGGTTGGGTTCGACGAAGACGCGTACTTCGCCGCCTTCTTCAAGGCGTTCGCCCAGATAGCCTGAGGCTGCGCCGGTGTAGGTGTTGCCGTGGTGTTCGAAACGGACGACGCCGACGGTCAGGTGGACTTCTTCGCCGACTTCGTCTTGCGCGGAGGCGATGGAGTAAAGGCGCGGGGTTTGGGGGCGGAACAGTTGGAACAGGGTTTGCGCGTCCAGCGGATGGGGGTGGGCGGCGAAGACACCGACGGGCGGGGTGGCGGCGAGGTAGGCGTCCAATCGGGTTTTGTCGGCGGCTGTGGTTTTGAGTTCTTCGCTACCGGACAATTCGGCGTATTGCTGCACGAGTGCCGGCGTGTTTTGCGTGATGTCGGCGGACTCGGTCAGGGCGGTGCGGATGTCGGTTTCGAGGTCGTCTGAAAGGCGGATTTTTTCTTCGCCACTTAATTGGTGCAAATCAAGGATTTCTTGAACCAAAGTGGGAGCGTTGAGCGGGAGTACGCCCAATGCGTCGCCTGCCTGATAGTGCAGTCCGGAACCGGACAGGTCGATTTCAATGTGTTCCACGTCTTTTTCGGCGGAGCGGGACGTGATTTTTTGGCGGACGGACAGGGTGGCGGTATAAGGTTTGTCTTTGGTATAGACAGTGCCTGCGGTTTGAAGGGCGGCAGGTGTTGCAACGGATGCTGCGGCGGTTTGCACGGCAAGCTCGGCAACTTGGGGGACGACGGCTTCTATCCACGCGTCGGCGGCGCTTTGGAACTCTAAATCGCAGATGCCCAAGTCGTTCAGACGACGTGCGCCCAGTTCGGCAAATTTGGCGTCAAAGTCTTTGCCCGCTTGGCAGAAATTGGGATAGGAAGAATCGCCCAAACCTAAAACGGCAAAAGTGAGTTTGCCCAAATCGGGGGCTTTTTTGCCGAAGACGAATTTATACAGCGGCAGGGCTTCTTCGGGCGGCTCGCCCTCGCCTTGCGTGGATGTTACCAATAACACGATGTCTTCATTGGGCAGGGTTTTGCTTTTGAAGTTCCCCGCGCTGCTCAATACGGCTTCTACGCCGGCGTTTTTGAGTTTGGCGTGTAAAGATTCGGCAACGCCGCGCGCATTGCCCGTTTGCGAGGCAGATAAGACCAACACGCGTCGCGCGGGGGCTGCAACGGCGGGAGCTACGGAAACACTCAAACCGCCCGCCGCCCCTTGACTTTGCGCCCAGCAGTAGCCGGAAAGCCAAGCGAGCTGTGTAGGCGAGAGGGCGGCGAGTTGTGCGGAAAGTTCGGTGGGAAGCGGGTTGGCTGGAGTCATGTCGGTTCCTTTGTGCGGACGGCTGCTTGAGGCAGAACGTTTGCCTGCGCGGCTTTAATTGTTTGGTTGAATGGTGATTTTTCTGAAAACAGTGGCGATACTGTAAACAGGTCGTCTGAAAAACGGAAAGAATGCTTGGTTTTAATTTAATGCGATTTCGTTATATTCTGGATTGGGAGAGGGGGAGAGGGTTGATATCGGTTTTCAGACGACCCGACTATAATCTTTTGAGATTTTTAAGGGGCAGCAAAAGCGTAGATGTCCATCGGACAACTAATCAAGCAGCTTATATAAAGCTGCCGTCGGAGGTAATCAGATGATTGAATTTAATGATTTCATAAAAGAAGTAAATAAAAAATTTCAAGATGAGTTATGGGCTGATTTTGAATCCAAATTTTTTGGAGATGATTTATTTATTAAAGTAGGAATAGATTTTTCTTATGGCCATCAGTTTGAACTGTATATTCAAAATGCACACATGAATAAATCGATTGAGGAATGGACGGTAGATTTGAAGAGAAATCAAATCATATATCTGAAAGATAAGGAAATTTATTTTATAACAGATACCGATGAAAAAATAATGGTGAAAGGGGAAAGGTATTTTGTTAATGTGTTGACGACTATTTACCATTTGAATCCTTCTGATAGTTTGACAAATTACATAATCAACCCAGAACTGATGGATTTTCCTACTGTTTCAAATGTTACGGTAAGTAACCATTTTGAAGAGTTGCGATTGTAATAAGTGCCAGTCATGACTGACATGAAATTGAATTCGTCTCTAGGGGGAGGGGATATTAAATTCAGAAAACAGCAAAAGGTCGTCTGAAAACAGTTTGGCAGTATCTGCATTCGTGTTTTCAGACGACCTTTCCTCTTGATTATGCAAACAGGAGGCGTAAAATATCAAAAAATTACACAATAAAACAAATTCCAACACAACACATCATGAACCGTCTGCTCCAACACGCATTTACCCCCAATCAAGCCACATCCATAGGTCTGCTTGCCGTGGCCTTTTGGAGTTCCGTCGTCGGATTGATACGCACCTTGAGCCTGCACATGGGGGCGGTCGGCGGCGCGGCGGTGATGTACAGCCTTTCCACTTTGTTGCTCTTGGCTATTTTCGGATTGCCGAATCTGCGGCAGTTCAGCCGCAGCTACCTTTTCTGGGCAAGCATTTTTTTCGTCGGCTGCGAATTGTGCCTGTCTCTTTCCATCGGTTTTGCCGACAACGCGCGTCAAGCGGTCGAAGTCGGCATGGTCAATTATCTTTGGCCGACGTTTACCATCATCGGCGCAGTTTGGTTTAACAAGCAGCCGGCAAAATGGTGGATAGGCATAGGCTTTGCCCTTTCGTTTATAGGTATCGCGATCGTTTTAGGCGGTGACGGCGGATTTTCTTTGCCCGAGATTATCGGCAACGTCCGAACCAATCCGCTCAGTTACATCATGGCATTGTTGGATGCGCTGTTTTGGGCGGCATACTGCACCCTGACCGCCAGAACCAAAGCGCAGGGCAATGCCGTCGGTTTTTTCTTCCTCCTCGTCTCCTGCATCCTGTGGGCAAAATATTTCGCAGGCGGATACGGCAGCCTTCATTTCGATACCGGTGCCATACTTTATGCCGTTGCCGCCGCAGCCTGCATGGGATTGGGCTATGCAGTTTGGAACATCGGCATTTCATGCGGCAATATGACCGTTTTGGCAGGCGCTTCCTATTTCATTCCCATTTTTTCTGCTCTCATTTCCTCCTTCCTGCTCAATGCGCCCCTGTCTGTACAGTTTTGGCAGGGCGCGATTATGGTCTGCATCGGCTCAGGCGTGTGCTGGCTTGCGACGCAGAACTTCAGTTTCAGACGAGTCGAATAGTTTGGCCCTTACATCAGGTTTTTTAAAAATACAATAAAAAGGTGTC
>NZ_JH164966.1:29562-31826 GCF_000227275.1 Neisseria sp. GT4A_CT1 | reverse complement strand
CTTTTATTGTATTTTCAGCCAAATTTTATTTACCATTTCTTTTCATATATAGGTTAAACATGAAATTTAAATATTATATTATTTCTTTATTTTTCTCGTTGTTTTGCATTCTTTTGGTAGGTATTTTTATTGCTCCCTATGGCTTGAATTTTAAAGGTGAGGAGCAATCCTTCAATGAGGCAACAATGCTGATTTCCTCCCTAATAGAGGAGAAAGAAAGATTAAGCTTGAAACAGGATTAAGATCATACTGGCTATCTTGTTACGGACTTGATGATTTATGTAAAATGGAAAATATAAATAAAAGATTCCCTATAACAAATGCAAAAATATTATTATTAAACCCCAATGAAACAAACTTTTTAAATGGCGTTTTAGTTTCGTATTACAAAAATGATATATTTATTCAAACAAAAAAATAACGAAGGATGTGAATTTACTTGCAATATTAGCTTCTAACTCCGTATTTTGTTTAAAGTTGGCAGTATTCTTTTTATTACTTTCTCTTTTCTTTTTCATTAAAAGGATTTGATCAAGGCGCGTTATTCAGAAGGTGCGGCATTTAGGTGGTCAGAACAAGACGGCTGATTCCTCGATAAATTCAGCAGTTTCTACAAAATCAGGGGATGGGAATGGCAAAATTTAAGCGTTATTAGCGAATGACATAAATTCCTTTTAGTCTGGGTTGTCTGTCCGGAAAGGACTGTGTGGAGATGTTCTATCCGAGTTTGCTATATAATCGCGCCATCTTTGGTGAACAAACATCGTCTGAAAGAACGTCTTAATTTTCAGACGACCTAAAATAAAACCGACATACAAAGGAGCCGAACCATGTTTCACAGCATCAACGCCTATACCGGCGAAACCCTTTGCCGCCGTCCTGCGCAGGGTTATGCAGAGTTTGCACAAGAATTGGCAGCGTTGAAGGTGCGCCAGCAAGCATTTGCGCGGTTGGGAGTTACCGGACGGACTGCTTTGCTGCAAGCTTTTGCCGAGCGTTTGGCGCAAAACAAGGAGCGGCTTGCGGAAATGGTTTGTGAAGAAGTCGGACGCTGCCTGCATGAATGCCGTGCCGAACTGGATAAATCGGTCGAGCTCATCCGATATTACGTCCGCCTTGCCCCCGAGTTGCTGGCGCATAAGACCATTGCCACGCAGGCGAGCCTCAGCCAGGTGCGTTTTGAGCCGTTGGGCGTTGTGCTTGCCGTCATGCCGTGGAACTATCCTGTCTGGCAGGTTTTGCGTTTCGCCATTCCTGCCCTGTGCGCGGGAAATGCTTGTGCCGTCAAGCCTGCGCCCAGCGTTGCGCGGGTCAGCGCTGCGCTGTTGGAGTTGGTTTCAGACGACCTTCCGTTAATTGGCGCATGGTTGGACAACGACGATACGTTGAAAGCCATTGAAGACACCGATGCGATGGCGTTTACCGGCTCGACGCGGACCGGCCGCCTGCTCGCCGCCCATGCGGGAATGCACCTCAAGAAAACCGTCCTCGAACTCGGTGGCAGCAACCCTTTCATTGTCATGCCTGATGCGGATCTCGAACGTGCCGCCGTCGAAGCTTGTTATTCGCGTTTCCGCGACGCGGGTCAGTCTTGCAACGCAGCCAAACGAATCGTCGTTACTGAAGCCGTCGCAGACCGCTTCATCCCCTTGTTTCTTGCTGAATGCGCCAAATTGCAAACGGGCGATCCCAAAGACCCTGCGACCACGCTTGCCCCGCTGCACCGCGAAGACTTGCGCGCAAACGTACATGCTCAAGTACAGGACGCAGTCGCACACGGTGCAGAGGTTTTGACGGGCGGTTTCATTCCCGAAGGAAAGGGCTGGTTTTACCCCGCCACCGTGTTGGACAAAGTGAATCCCGACTGCCGCGTTTGGAATGAAGAGGTTTTCGGGCCGGTTGCCATGATTTTGCGGGCGAAGGACGAGGAACACGCCGTCGCCCTTGCCAACGATACGCCCTACGGATTGGGCGCCAGTATCTATACTGCCAATACCCGCCGCGCTTGGGCGTTTGCCGAAAAAATCCAAGCAGGCTCGGTCTTTATCAACCGCCACACCAGCAGCGACCTGCGCCTACCCTTTGGCGGCGTCAAGGCATCAGGTTACGGACGGGAATTGTCTGAATTCGGGTTGTATGAATTTGTGAACGTGAAAACGTATTGGCAGAAATAAGGAAGGATTGAAAAAGGTCGTCTGAAAACGCCGGGATTGTCTATGTTGCGTTTTCAGACGACCTTTTTTATAGTGGATTAACTTTAAACC
>NZ_JH164966.1:25554-29175 GCF_000227275.1 Neisseria sp. GT4A_CT1 | reverse complement strand
ATTTAAATTTAATCCACTTAAGATGGAGGATTGACCGATCGCCGCGCGTCAAGCATCCACTGTAAAGAACAAGGTTTCTTGTTTTAAAGCATTGCCGTCGGCATCGGTCAAATCGGCGTGTGCTGCGGAAAATTTGATAACCGCAAGACTCAGGCTGCCGGTATCGGTCAGCGCGGTATTGATGATTTGTCCGGCTTCTTCGCCTCCGTTTTGAACGGCAACACCTGCGGCTTCCAACGAATCACCCCGCAAAACCACCAGCCCGCGTTTGACTTGTCCGCGATATTGGGCGCGGGCGATGATTTCTTGTCCCGGATAGCAGCCTTTTTTGAAATGTACGCCGCCGATGATGTGTTGGTTGAGCATTTGGGCAACGGCAGTTTCTTTGGTTGCCGTCGAAATCCATGCGTAGCCGCTGCGGATTTCGTGCAGATTCCAAGCGTTTTCGGCTGCCGCGTCATATTCGGGCAGAAGCCCGGCTTCGCCGATTTTCAGACGACCTGAATGGGGCAGGGTAATGGTGTATACCCCGTTGTCTGCTTGAGCAGGAAAGGATAGGGCAGGTTCGGCTGCGGGAGAGGGTGAGGCAGTTTCGTCCAGCTCGCCTGCGACGGCAAAATCGGGCAGCGGTTCAAAGATGACTTTGGCTCTCAGGACAAACATGCGCAACCGTTTGACAATGGCTTCGGTCAGATCCTGCGCCATAATCAGCAGCAAATCTTCTCCTCGGTTGAGGACGATCATATTTGCCAACACGCGTCCTTTCGGGGTGTTGTAAGTGGCATAACATGCGGTATTTTCGTTCAGATGGTTGATGTCGTTGGATAATTGGCCGTGAAGAAAGGAGGCTCTGTCCTCCCCGCTGACTCGGACGGCACCAAAAAATGGCAGGCGGGTTTGCATGTGGAATCCTTTGTCGGGTAGCAATGGAATAGTTCGATATTATAAGAACAAACGCTTGATGAAAAAAGCCGTTGAGTATAGGAAAAGCATACAGAGGTCGTCTGAAAAGGTTTCAGACGACCCATTTTGTTCTGATTAAAAGGAAAATCGGCTAAAATGACGGCGCTTTTTCTTTAGGATAGAGAGTGATTTCAAGATGATTCAGTTATACGGCATTCCCAATTGCGATACGGTGAAAAAAGCCCGCAAATGGTTGGAAGAACATGGCGTTGATTTTCAATTTGTGGATTTTAAAAAGAGCCCGCCGCAAGTTGACACGATAAGCAAATGGTTGGAGCAGATACCGCTGGAGGTTTTATTGAACAAACGCGGTACGACGTGGCGCAAACTGGATGGGCAAGCCCAAGCCGCTGCAGCTACTGCCGATGGCGCGGTTCGATTGATGGCGGAACAGCCCAGCATCATCAAGCGTCCGGTTTTGGAAAAGGAAGGGCGGTTTTTCGTCGGCTTTTCCGAAGAAAACTATCAAGAAATTTTTTCAAAATAACACGATACGGCGGAATGGGGTCGTCTGAAAAATAAGTCGGACCGGCGTTCTGCCAAGAGTGCATAACAAGGCAAAACGCGCTACAATGCGCGTTTGCTATTTTAATCATTACGTCTTCAGATAATATGTTCCATACCGTTGAAAAATATAAAACTCCGGCCCAGATTTTGTTGGGTCTGATTGCGCTGACCTTCGTCGGCTTCGGTGTCAGCACGGTTGCTGCGCCCGGCTCTGATTTTATCGTCAAAATAGGGGATGAAAAAATCAGTGAGTATTCTTTGAATAATGAGTTGCAAGGAGAGCAGCTTCAAGGTCAAAGCCCGTCGCGGGGAGCCGTATTTCAATCTTTAGTTCAACGCGCCTATCTGAAGGAAGGTGCCAAGCTGATGGGTGTGGAAGTTTCCCAAGAGCAGCTTAAACAACTGATCGTGGATGATCCTAACTTTCACGATCAAAACGGTAAATTCAGCCAACAGATCTTTTCAAACTTCCTGAGCCAACGCCATATGACGGAAGACCAGTTTGTCGCCGACATCCGCGAACGGTATGCGTTGCAAAGTTTGATCAATTTGGTGCAAAACGGTGCGATTATCAGCGATGCGCAAGCAGAGCAGCTGATTAAGCTGACTCAGGCGACCCGCGATATCCGTTCGGTAACATTCAATCCTGAAGCCTTTGTTTCTCAAGTAAAAGTCGATGATGCCGCATTGAAGGCATATTATGAGGCGCACAAAAAAGATTATCTGATTCCACAAGGCGTGAAATTGGAATACATCGCCCTGAGTGCCAAAGATTTGGCGGACAAACAGACCGTCAGCGAAGACGAAGTGAAAAAAGCATTTGACGAGCAGGCACCCCATCTTTCGCCCCGCCGTGAAATTGCCCACATTTTCTTCCCAGTTCCCCAAGATGCCGATGAAACGGTACGCGCGGCAATCAAAGCCGAAGCAGACAAAGTTGCGGCAGAGTTGAAAGCCAAGCCGGCCGATTTTACTGATCTGGCGAAGAAATATTCAAAAGACACCGCATCTGCTTCCAAAGGCGGCAACTTGGGCTATCTGTCTAAAGACGGCGGCTTGGGGGCGGATTTGGAAAACGTGGCGTTCTCGCTGCCTAAAGGCGGAATCAGCGATGTGGTTCAAACGCCGGTCGGCTACGATATCGTCCAAGTTTTGAATATCGAAGACAAAGTATCTTTAGAACATGAAAAAGCCCGTATCGAAGCCGATTTGAAGCTGAAAAAAGCTGCTTCCGAATTCAATTCGGCCAAAGAAAAGCTTTCTGAAGAAGCATTTAATACGCCGACTTCCCTGGCGGATGTCGCCAAAAAAACAAATCTGAAACTGGAAAGCCTGGATCAAGATTGGTTGACTCAAGCCAACGGTAAAGCAGCAGGTTTGCCCGATGCATTGATTAATGCTGCGTTCAGTGAAGATGTGTTGAAGAAAAAACACAATTCCGATTTGATTTCCATGGACAAAGATACGGTTTGGGTCATTCGTGTCAAAGAAGTCAGGGAAGAAAAAACCGCACCTTTCGCTGACGTTCAAGAAGAAGTGCGTTTGGCTTATCTGCGCAGCGAAGCCGCAAAACTGGCCGATAAAAAAGCCAAAGAAGCCATCGAGGCTTTGAAGGCAGGCAAAGCAGTTGACTTGAAATGGTCGGAAGTATCGAAATTGAGTGCGCAAGATGCACGCCGAACCATGGCACCCGAAGCGTATAACGAACTGATCAAAGCCCGTCCGCAAAATGGCAAACCTGCATACGCCATGCTGCTGGAAGGCATGCCGGCTCCTGTAATTGTTGAAGTACAAAATATTGCAGCGCCGGAAAATATTGCTTCCCAAGTGCCTGCTGCCAAACAAATGCTGGCACAACAGCAGTCTGCCAACATTTTTGACGCATTGCTGCGTTATTTCAGCAAGGAAATCAAGCGCGAGCAAGGTGCGCAAAAAGTTGATAATTCAGCAGAGTAAGCAGGTGATGAACAGGTAGGCGGCAATGATGGCAAACATGATTGCCCGTCTGCCTTAAACAGAATCAAACGGTCGGAGAAAATCCGACCGTTTTCATTATATAATCAGCCTTTCTTGCCCCATCAATATAGTGGATTAACTTTAAACCAGTACGGCGTTGCCTCGCCTTAGCTCAAAGAGAACGATTCTCTAAGG
>NZ_JH164966.1:17857-25115 GCF_000227275.1 Neisseria sp. GT4A_CT1 | reverse complement strand
CCAGTACGGCGTTGCCTCGCCTTAGCTCAAAGAGAACGATTCTCTAAGGTGCTGAAGCACCAAGTGAATCGGTTCCGTACTATCTGTACTGTCTGCGGCTTCGTCGCCTTGTCCTGATTTAAAGTTAATCCACTATATATAGTGATTTCACTACTATACACATTCCGATTTTCCTTGTTTTTCGGTTAGAGGTCGTCTGAATACCATGAGCAAAGCTCCCGATGCTTTTACGCGGCTGATTAATGCCTTGAAAATTCTACCCAATGTCGGTCCGAAATCCGCGCAGCGCATGGCGCATCAATTGCTGCAAAGCAAGCGGGAGCAGGCGCAGGAGTTGGTTGATGCTTTGCAATATGCATTAAAGCAAGTCCAGCATTGCAGGATGTGCAACACATTTTGCGAAGGGAGTGTGTGTGATATCTGTTCTGACGAATCGCGCGACAAACACCGCCTGATGATCGTCCATATGCCGGCAGATGTTTCCAATATGGAAACTGCCAATTGCCATGACGGCTTGTATTTTGTGCTGATGGGACAAATCAGTCCCGCGCAAGGGATGGATGTGAGCGCCATCGCATTGGACAAACTGGTGGCAAGGTTGCAGAACGCCGATGTCGAAGAAATCATCATTGCAACAAACTTTACTGCCGAAGGAGATGCGACGGCGTATGTGTTGGCAGAATTGTTTAAAAACCTTCCATACAAAGTCAGCCGTCTTGCCAGAGGCATCCCTTTGGGGGGAGAGTTGGAATATGTCGATGCAGGGACTTTGGCGCAGGCCGTTTATGAAAGGCGCGCAATCAAGGAATAAACAATAAGGTCGTCTGAAAACGCGTTTCAGACGACCTTATTTCAAACAAAGCCGGTTTATTTGCAGCTTACGCCTTGAATTTGCGGAGTGTCGCCGCTGCCTACTTTAAAGGCACATTTGGTGGCGCTGCTGCCGGATACGGTGACGACACCGCTGCCTGCGGTCAGGCTAACCGGTTCTTTAACACCCATGCCGACTGCGGTTGCGGCAAGTTTTTGCACGTCGGCAGCGGAATAGGACGTATTGTTTGAACTGATTTTAATCTCCTTAGCCGCATACGCATTTGCACTGAATGCCAATCCGGCAGCGGCAACGGATAATGCTAAGAATTTTGTGATGTTCATTAATGGTTTTCCTTTTTGATGGCGGTAAACTTTACCGCGATTTCAGAATAAGGCCGAATAGATGATTGTGCAAGTTTTTCGGCCGATTTTACGGTAGCCCTGAATAAGAAGACTTTGGTTTACAAATTGCGATGTCTCTATTCTCGGTCGTTTCGGCGTATTCAGACGACCTGTCGGTTTTACGGTACAATAGGCGTTTTTTGACAAACGGATGAGGCATATAAATGGCTTCTTTAGAGACTTGGATAGGACTGCGCTATTTGCGGGCAAAAAAACGCAATGGCTTCATGTCGTTTATCACCGTCATTTCTATTGTAGGTATTGCACTCGGTGTAATGGCTTTGATTGTCGTATTGTCTGTCATGGCGGGCTTTCAGAGAGACATACGGGGGCAGCTTTTGAAAGTGGCTCCTCATGCCGAAATGGGTTATTACGATAACGGCAACGGTAAAAGCTGGGAGAGCCTACGCGAGATTATTAAAGGACGCAAAGAGGTGCTTCAGTCGGCACCTTATGTTTCGGGGCAAGCATTGCTGGCAAATGCGGGTGAGGTCCAAGGTGTTCAAATCCGCGGGATTTTGCCTGATGAAGAAAAAAAGATCGTTGAATACAGTAAAGAAATGCCTGTGGGCAGTTTTGATGATTTGAAGCCGGGCGAATTCGATATTATTTTGGGGCAGGATCTGGCTGAGACTTTGGATGTAAAGGTTGGTGAAAAAATCACCGTCGTTACACCTGAAGGCAACGTGACGCCTGCCGGTGTCGTACCTCGTCTGAAACAATTTAAAGTTGTCGGCTTGGTCAAAACCAAAATCCATGAATTGAACAATTCTCTGGCATTGACACACATGAAAGATGCCCAAGTCTTGTACCGCCTAGATGAAAATGCGGCAGGCTTGAGATTGAAACTTGCCGATCCGATCAACGCGCCGTCGTTCACCGAAACACTGCTGCCGAAAAATCTGCAAGAAGAAGTATGGTTGCGCGATTGGACATACACCAACCGCAGTTATTTCGAGGCCGTAGAAATGGAGAAAAGGGTGATGTTCATCATTCTGCTGCTGATTGTTGCCGTAGCCACCTTTAACTTGGTTTCTTCTTTGGTCATGGCGGTTACGGAAAAACAAGCCGATATTGCCATTTTGAGGACTTTGGGTGTCTCCCCGGGCAGCATTATGAAAATTTTTATGGTGCAGGGCGTATTTGCCGGCTTTTTCGGCACCTTAACCGGTGTGATTACCGGTGTCACGCTGGCTTTGAACGTGGGCAGTATTGTCAAACAGTTAGAGAGTTGGTTTGGTTTCCAATTCATCAAATCACAAGTTTATTTCATTGATTATATCCCGAGTGACGTCAGTGTTCATGATGTTGTGCTGATAGCCTGCATTTCCCTGATTTTGTCGTTTATCGCTACGCTCTATCCAAGCTGGCGTGCTGCAAGAACCCAACCGGCGGAGGCTTTGCGCTATGAATAAAGTAGTTTTGAAATGCGATAATGTCAGCAAAAGCTACAAAGACGGTCAATTGAATGTCAACGTTTTGAATCAGCTGAGGCTAGAAGTGCTCGAAGGTCAAAGCGTCAGCATTATCGGTTCGTCCGGTAGCGGCAAATCGACCTTGATGCACATTTTGGGCGGTTTGGATAAGCCGACTTCTGGCAGCGTGGTACTGATGGGACAGGATTTGAGTCAGTTGGGGCAGAAACAACTGGGTCTGCTGCGCAATCAGTATTTGGGTTTCGTGTACCAGTTCCACCATTTGCTGCCTGAATTTTCCGCTTTGGAAAACGTCATGATGCCGCTTTTAATCGGCAAGATGAAAAAAGCCGAAGCAGAACAGCGTGCGGTTGAAATGTTGGAAAAAGCGGGTTTGAAAAAGCGCATACAGCACCGCCCCAGCGAGCTTTCCGGTGGCGAACGCCAACGTGCCGCCATTGCGCGCGCGCTGGTGACGCGTCCAAAATGTTTGCTCGCTGACGAGCCGACAGGCAATCTTGACCGTAAAAATGCGCAAAATGTACTGGATATGATGCTGGATCTGAAATCAGAGTTGAATACCAGCCTGATTGTGGTCACGCATGATGACGAGTTGGCAGTCCGCTTTGAGCGGGTTATGCTGATGCACGACGGACGCTTGGAAGAGCAGTAACTATTCGGCAAATACGCAAAGGTCGTCTGAAAAAGTAATTGATGCTTTTCAGACGACGGCGGATTCAGATTTGAAGTACAACTTTCCATAACAGAAAAAGGCCGGTATGCGGTAGCATACTGGCCTTTCCTGCAATGCAACACATTAACATTCTTATCCGCCCAAGAAAAACACTTGGTTACGAAACGCCAAGTGTTTTATTTTTGAATCTGTTCCAACCACTGATGCACTTGACATCCGAATCCAAAGTCGTCTGAAAACTGAATGCCCCTTGAAGTTGGGTCCATCCCCTATACATAGCCAATACTTGGGAGGCAGATTCAAAAAAAGCTGCTATGGAAAGAGCAGCTTTTGTCCGGTTTGGCGGAAACGGTGGGATTCGAACCCACGGAGGATTTGCACCCTCAGCGGATTTCGAGTCCGCTGCATTCAGCCTCTCTGCCACGTTTCCGTAGAATAAAGTAAAACCAAATAAAAATGCTGTTGGCTGGGCTTCACTTCATTTTTATTTGGTTTTTCTATTTTCAAGAAATGGCGGAAGCGGTGAGATTCGAACTCACGGAGGGCTATCAACCCTCGACGGTTTTCAAGACCGTTGCATTAAACCGCTCTGCCACGCTTCCGTTTCTTGAAGCCGAAATAATAATGAAATTTGTCGGGTTTGCCAAGCGAAATTTTTAGGGGAATATTTAGTTTTTTGTTTTTACTTGGTTTGTTCTTTTCGCATGAACACCCATTCGGACTCATTCGACGCTGCTGCGTTAAATGCGTAGCCTTCGTAATCGAAATTTTTCAGCATTTCAGGGTCGGTAATATTGTGTTCCGCCGCGTAGCGTACCATCAGTCCGCGCGCGCGTTTGGCGTAGAAGCTGATGATTTTGTATTTGCCGTTTTTTTCATCTTTGAAAACGGGGGTAATCAGGCGGGCTTTAAGTTTTTTAGTGTTGACGGATTTGAAATATTCTTGCGAAGCGAGGTTAACCAATATGTCGCTGCCTGCTTGGGCAAGGGTATCGTTCAGCAGGTCGGTGATGATGTTGCCCCAAAATTCATACAGGTTCTTACCGCGTGTGTTGGCAAACGCTGTTCCCATTTCCAAGCGGTAGGGCTGCATCAAATCCAGCGGGCGCAGGATGCCGTAGAGGCCGGAAAGCAGGCGGACATGTTGTTGCAGATATTGGATTTGTTCGGGTTTGAGGGTGTCTGCGGCGATGCCTTCGTAAACGTCGCCGTTGAACATAAAGACTGCCTGTTTGGCGTTGTCGGGGGTAAACGGCGTATGCCATTCGGCGTTGCGCTCGGCGTTTAAGAGGGCGATTTTGTCGGAAACGTGCATCAGCTCGGCGATTTGCTGCGGAGCAAGTTCACGCAGTTGGCACATCAGGATTTCGGCTTCCGCCAAGAGGTCGGGTTGGGTGAATTCTTTGACGGGTGCTGGGTCTTTTTCATTGAGGTTTTTGGCGGGAGAAAGGACGAAGAACATGATGGACTCGGAGATGTGATAAACAGCGGCATTGTAGGTTTAAAATGTTTTATGGGCAAGTTTGATAAGTGAAGTAAATACCGTTATAGCAAAGGCTATTTGAATGGAATTAAAAAGGTCGTCTGAAAACTCAGATTTGAGGTTTTCAGACGACCTTTTATTGAACTGCACCCTTGTTCAGCGATACAGGGAAACGATGGTTTCGGCGGCTTTGACGCAGCTGTCGACATCGGCGACCAAGGCGATGCGGACGTAGCCTTCGCCTGGATTGCCCCATTCGGTATCGCGGGCGAGGAAGCGGCCGGGGAGGACTTGGATGGCGGCTTTTTGCCAGAGGTTTTTGGCAAATGACAAATCGTCGCCATCGGGGACTTTCAGCCAGATGTAGAATGATGCGTCGGGCAGTTTGACATCGAATGCCTGCTGCAAAATGGGAATGACGCGGTCGAATTTTTCCTGATACAGGCGGCGGTTGGCGATGACGTGTTCCTCGTCGTTCCATGCGGCGATGTTGGCGCGTTGGACGGGGATGCTCATTGCGCTGCCGTGGTAGGTGCGGTAGAGCAGGAAGTTTTTAAGCAATTCGGCATCGCCTGCGACAAAACCGGAACGCAGTCCGGGGACGTTAGAACGTTTGGAGAGGCTGGTGAACATGACGATGTTGCGGTTGCTGCGTCCTAATTGCGCTGCCGCCTGTAAGCCGCCTATGGGTTTGTTGCCGTCGAAATAGATTTCGGAATAGCATTCGTCGGAAGCAATGATGAAACCGTATTTGTCTTGCAGATCAAAGATTTCTTGCCAGTCTTCCAGTTGCAGGACGCTGCCGCTGGGGTTGTTGGGCGAGCAGACGAACATGACTTTGGTGCGTTGCCATACGTCTTCGGTAATGCTTTTCCAATCGGGCTTGAAGGACGGGGCAGGGCAGTTGGCAAAACGGATTTCGCCGCCGCCGAGAATGGCTGCGCCTTCGTAGATTTGGTAGAACGGGTTGGGGCTGAGGACGACGGGTTTGAGGTCGTCTGAAACGGGGTTTAAGACGGTTTGAACGAAGGAAAACAAGGCTTCGCGGCTGCCGAGTACGGGCAGGACTTCCGTTTCGGGATTGACGGTCAGTCCGTCGTAACGGCGGCGCATCCAGTCGGCACAGGCTTGACGCAGCTCGGGCAGACCTGCGGTCAGGGGGTATTTTTCCAGTTCGTGCAGCGAGGCGGTCAGCGCATTGGTGATGACTTCGGGGGTAGGGTGTTTCGGCTCGCCGATGTGCAGGTGGACGGGGGCGACGCCTTCGGGAGGGTTAACGCCCTGCATGGCTTCGCGTAGGCGGGCAAACGGATAGGGTTGGAGCTGGTTGAGTAGTGGGTTCATGGGTGTTCCAAATGTCTATCGAGACGGTCATCTTAGCATTTTTTATGCGGATTTTGTTGACAATGTGTGCAGGAAAAGGGAGGCAGCGTTGAGAAAAGGTCGTCTGAATATCGGTTTCAGACGACCTTTTTAAGCATCACGCGATTTGCAGGCAAAATATAGTGGATTAACTTTAAACCAGTACGGCGTTGCCTCGCCTTGTCCTGATTTAAAGTTAATCCACTAAAAAAGGGCACATTGAAATATGCCCTTTTTTAGCGTTCATCTGTGGGTATGAATTATTTGGCTGCTGCGGGAAGAGCGCCGTTGAGCAGATATTGGATGGTTTCTTGCACCGTGCGGATGGCGTTGCCAAACGGCAGCGGGTCTTTACCTCGGAAAAACAAGCCTTTATCGACTTCGCCACGGAAGGCGGCGGAGAGTTGGATGTCAATGCAGAATTGTCCGGCTTTGGCCAAACCGTCGCGCAGGCCGCAGCTGGTCAGACAGTTCAAGCCTTGAGTACAGCGGCGCGGGTCGGCTTTGGCATTGGCTTGCAGCTTGGATTCGCGTTTGATGTAGCTGTCTAGGAATTTGGTGCGCACACCGCGTGCGGGCAGTCCGGCGACGGACATAAATTCGACAACATGCTCGGTTTCTGCGCCTGCCAGCGTTTTTTTGAAGTTGATGTGGGCATCGCCTTCTTCGGTAACCGCAAACGCCGTGCCGATTTGGACGGCGGATGCGCCCCAGTTTTTCAGCGCGGTTTTGACTTTTTCAAAGTTCGCCATGCCTCCGGCGAGGATGAGCGGGATTTTTTCGCTTTCAAGACCTAAGTTCTTGAATACTTCGAAAGTTTCTTCGATGACGCGTTTGAATTCAAACTTGGCATCGTTCACACCTGCCACGCTTGCCGCGCCCAAGTGTCCGGCAGCGTGTGCGGGATGTTCGATAACGATGGCATCGGGCAAAACACCTTTTTTCATCCAGCGTTTCAATACGATGCCGATACCGCGCGATTCGGACAAAATCGGGAACAGGGCGACATCTTTGTGATAACCCTCGGTCATTTCGGGCAAATCCAGCGGCAATCCCGCGCCCATCACAATCGCGTCCGCTCCCGATTCG
>NZ_JH164966.1:8931-17233 GCF_000227275.1 Neisseria sp. GT4A_CT1 | reverse complement strand
CTTTGACGGCTTTCATGACGTTGACGGCAATCATGCCTTTACCGTTTGCGTCGGCTTTGGCTTTTTGGATTTCGCGGTCAAGCGCGGTGCAGTTGAGTCGGGTGTATTTTTCTTCGCTCGGATTGATTTTGGATTCGGCGAGCAGGTCGTCATGAAGGTGGCGCAAATCGACGCTGGCAATCGTGCCGACACCGTTTTCGCGGGCGACCGCGCTGGAGAGTTTCGATGCGGAAACGCCCACGCCCATCCCGCCTTGGACGACGGGAATCAATGATTTGCCTCGGATGTGCAATGGGTCGAAGTTGTTTTGCATGTATGGGTTCCTTGATGGTTGCGGGAGCGGACTGATATTGGCAGACCGGCTTTGCTGGATTTTTGAAAATTTATTTTTAATCAATGGGTAAGGTTTGTTTTTTTACTGAACCTGATGATATTGGGCTGCTTATATCTCAGGTTTTAGTAATTATACTCTAAATGTGGACAAAAATTAGAGTATCAATACAGTTTTTGCAAATTAAATTTGAAAAGTATTGTTAACTAAGAAATATTTTTTCGGGTTAGGTCGTCTGAAAGATTGATTTATCGAAGGTTCACTCAGGTACGGAGACGGTAAGCAGAGGTGTTCATATTATGTTAGAAGCCTGTACTTCCGATACTGGGCGTATCTATACCGGCAGCGAAAAATCAGAAAGCCGGACAATCAGTGGCAGCGTAACCAATCAAAATAGCCTGAACATGACGCTTAATGCTTTGGACTTGCAGAGTTTGTATAGTAAATTAACTTTAAACCAGTACGGCGTTGCCTCGCCTTAGCTCAAAGAGAACGATTCTCTAAGGTGCTGAAGCACCAAGTGAATCGGTTCCGTACTATCTGTACTGTCTGCGGCTTCGTCGCCTTGTCCTGATTTAAATTTAATCCACTATAAATTTAATCCACTATAAAAAGTCCTCAAGCAGGCTTTGCTGATTTATGACGTAATGGGATAGAGGGAAGGAAAGAGAAAAACGACCCGAAAGGGTCGTCTGAAAAGCAGAATAACGCACTAAGGTCGCCGAAACCAAAGATAGATGCATAAAAGTATCCAGCCGATGAAGGCGGCGCCGAGAACAGCACGAAGGATTGGGGTGCCGGCAGCAGATGAACGGACTCGCTCTCCACGGAGAAGAGCCTCATTATAGGCTTTCCGTTTTTTTCGAAGATCATCATTCCAGATATTTGCAGGATGCCAGCTATACGACGGATTGTGCATCATATCATCATCGTCCATGAGTAACTCCTTTTGAAATTGTATTTGGCAGGTCGTCTGAAACCGGATTACAGATCGTATTTCTGCTTCAGTTCAGTCAGTTCCCGTTCGGCTTCCCGTTTTCCGAGTTTGTCAAACTTCAAGGCTTACCTTTTCACTCTGACCGAGCGCAAGTGCTTGAATTTGCCTTTGTCGATCAGGAAATAATGATGACCGAATTGTTCTGAACCGTCCTTATCTTGTAAATGTCCCTCAAGACAACCGGAGGCGATGACCAAGTTACTCTTCGGATCGGAACGGAAGTCGCCGTCCTCATCAATATCTCCGCAGCCTAACAGCAGATCGCCCAATTGAATCGGCGTTCCCGTGGTATTGTCGATTGCACCCGCTTCGATACAGCCTGATGTGCCGCAACCGAAACCGAAAGTGGAATATTTGCCGGCGGCGTTGGGACGGTTTTCTGCCAAAACCTCACGCAGCCGGGTGCGGAACGTACGGGCGTAATGGTCTTTCATATTGAGTTTGGCAGTTTTGCCGTTGAAGGTATTTTTTGTCGGATAGCCGTCGAAGCGGTAAATTTTTTGCTTTTGAGCGCGTTCGAATTGGGCTTTGGTCATGGTCAGCTCCGGACCTGCAACAGCAGTGAATGGAACGAGTAATAAGACCGTCAAAATACAGCTTGGTTTCATCATATACTACTTTATAGAGTCTGTTGTAGATTTGATATTCAAGAAGAACATCATGACAGTGTTGCTAAAAAATTGTATTCCCCGTCATTAGAAACGTTGTCGTAAACGATAATGTTTCATATCCCTTCATTTCTCGCTCCTCCTGATGTAGAACCTGGCTTGCACCGAGTATCTGAATAGTCTTTTGTGCGTCTAAGATTTGTGGCGGTTCATTTTTCAGACGACCTTTTTGTATAGTGGATAAATGAGTTTGTTCACGAACTGATAGAAAACGAGACACCCGTCCGCCGTCACTCCTGCTTGCGCGGGCGTAACGACTGGCTGGCGTTTCTATTTTCATTCTCGAAGCAAATCTCAATCCTCTTTTTTCTCCAACGCGGCAAAGGCGGCCTTCATGGTCGGATTTTTGCGTACTAATTTTTTGACGGTCAGGTCGGTTGCTTTGTTGTTGGCGAGGCGCAGGTTGTTTTCTGAAGAAAGCAGGGCTTCTTTGGTTTTTTGCAGATGGCTGATGGTTTTGTCGATTTCGTCGATGGCGGTTTGGAACTTGCGGCTGGCGAGTTCGTAATTGCGAGCGAAATCGGTTTTGAACTTGTCCAAGTCTTCTTCAAAGTGCGTGATGTCGATGTTTTGCGCACGCATTTGTGCCAATTCTTGTTTGTATTTCAATGAATTGAGCGCGGCGTTGCGCAACAGGGAGACGATGGGGATAAAGAACTGCGGGCGCACGACGTACATTTTCGGGTAGGCGTAGGATACATCGACGATGCCGTTGTTGTAGAGTTCGCTGTCGGCTTCCAAGAGTGAGACGAGGACGGCGTATTCGCAGTTTTTTTCTCTGCGGTCTTTGTCCAACTCTTTGAAAAAGTGTTCGTTTTTCTTTTTGGTGGCGGTTTCGTCGCTTTCGTTTTTCATCTCGAACATGATGGAGATGATTTCGTTGCCTTCTTCGTCGGTTTCGCGGTAGATGTAGTCGCCTTTGCTGCCGGTTTTGGCGTCGTTGTCTTTGCCGAATACAGCTTGGGGAAAGGCGGTGGTGCGGATGCGGTTGAATTCGGTTTCGCAGTGCTGCTCAAGGCTTTCGCCTATCATTTTGGTGGACTGTTTGGCTTTGAAATCTTTATAGAAGGCGATGGTTTCGTCTTTTTGTTTGAGTTCGGCCTCGTATTTTTCGCGCAGGCTTTGTTTTTCCAACTGGTTTTCTTTGGATTGCAGCATGAGCTGCGTGTTCAAATTGCCCAATTCGCGCTCTTTTTCGGCAACGGCTTTGGTGATTTCCAGCTCTTTTTCCATGTTTTTCGCCGTTTCCAGCGATTTTGCCTGCGCCTTCAGTTCGGCAATCAATTTGTCCTGTTCGGCGATTTGCGCTTTCAGACGACCTTCGATTTCGGCGGCGGCGAGTTTGCTGTCTTTTTCGTAGGCGTTGATTTGGTTGGACAGGGCGGCGATTTCGTGGTTTTTGTCGGCTAGGATTTTGTCGAACTGATTTTGCGCCTGCGCTTGGGCAAGCTGCATATCGCTTTGAAACTGGATCTGCGCCTGTTGCAGGCGCTCGTGGATTTCGGTTTGAAATTCTTGGGTGCGGACTTGGTTCAGGATGTCGGCGTAACAGGCTTCGTTGACGGTAAACGCGGTGTGGCAGTGCGGGCATTTGATTTCGTGCATGGCGGGTTTCCCTTGTATTTGAAGCGTGTGATTTTAGCAGAAAGGTCGTCTGAAAAAGTTTTAGTGAAACTCGCTGCGCTCGTTTTGGCGAAACCCTTACGGGTTTTCAGACGATCTCGTTGCTTTATAGTGGATTAAATTTAAATCAGGACAAGGCGACGAAGCCGCAGACAGTACAGATAGTACGGCAAGGCGAGGCAACGCCGTACTGGTTTAAAGTAAATCCACTATAAATTCAATCGCAAGCTACGTTGCCGACATCAAGACTGAAATCGTGAAACTCGTTGAGCGTGCTGCGGTGGCCGATGCTGATGATGATGCTCTGCGGCAGTTTGCGTTTTAAGGCACGGTAGAGCAGGGCTTCGGTCGGTTCGTCCAAAGCGGCGGTGGCTTCGTCGAGCAGGATGACTTTGGGCTGCGAGAGCAGGGCGCGGACGAAGGCGACGCGTTGCAGTTCGCCTGGGGAGAGTTTGTGTTGCCAGTCGTCGGTTTTGTCTAATTTATTAATCAAATAACCTAAGCGGCAGGTGTTCATGGCTTCGGCTAACTCAGGATGCTGTTTGTCGATGTTAGGGTAACAAATCGCGTCGCGCAGGCTGCCTTGCGCCGTGTACGGGCGTTGCGGCAGGAAGAGGATGTCTTGATGCGGCGGACGGCTGACCTTGCCGCTGCTGCCGAACGGCCAAAGCCCCGCCAGCGCGCGTAGCAGCGAGGTTTTGCCACAACCGCTCGGGCCGCGTATCAGTAGGGAATCGCCGCTTTTGAGGTTGACGTTGATGCCGCTCAACAGGATTTCGCCGTTGTGGCGGAACAGGGCGACGTTTTCCAGCGAGAGGTCGTCTGAAACTTGGATAATGTCAGGTTGCTGCGCGCTGTGTTGTTCTTCCGTACTCAGCAAAAAGCCGTACAGACGCTCCAATCGGGCGCGGTAGGCGGTGAATTTGTTGTAGAACATCCGAAAGAAGGACAGGGCGTTTTGCAGTCGGGCGAAGGCTTGGACGGTCTGCTGAATGTCGCCGATCTTGATTTGTCCGGCAAACAGGCGCGGGGCTTGCAAAATAATGGGAAAGAGCTTGATTCCGTTGGTAAACATATCGTTAAAGCCGCTCAAGCAGACGCTTTGGCGGGCGATGCGCCAACGGTTGCGGATGATGGCCTTGAAGCGGTCGGCAAGTTGGTCGTGTTCGTGTTGTTCGCCGCTGTAAAACGCCACGCTTTCGGCGTGGTCGCGCACGCGGATGAGGGAATAACGGTAGTCGCCGTTGAGTTTTTCGTTTTCATAGTTGTAACGAATCAACGGGTTGCCTATCCACATGGCGATAAAGGTCGCCAAAATCACAAACATATAGACAAACCAAACGATGCCGTGCGGAATGTCGACGCCGAACACGGTCAGGATGCCCGCCAAGCCCCACAAAACAACGGCAAATTCCAGCGAGGTAACGACCGAATTGACCATGCCGCGCACAAATTCTATGGTCGATGCGATGAAATCCTGTGCGTCCTGTTGGATACGCTGGTCGATATTGTCCGGCGCATGACGGCGCATTTGCAGGCGGTAGTAGTTTTTGTCGGCAAGCCAGCGCGTTGTCAGCACTTCATTCAGCCGCTCCGACCATTTAATCGCCAAGCCTTGATCGAGAAAGTCGTTGACGACGTTGTTAAACGCCCGTACCAACACCACGCCCGCGTTCATCGCTGCAAACATCCAAAACGCGGAGGCGTTCAAATCCTGCATCGAGTCGTAAAGCCCTTTGGACATAAAGGTACTCAATACATTCAACCGCACTTCGGTCAGCAGCAGCGTAATCATCGCCGTAATCAGCAGCAATACTTTGACCGCGCTTTTCGGCGTCAGACACAGCCGCAGGATATAGGCAAACTCGCGCCCGAAGCGCGTTTCACGTGCCAAAAACAGAATCACCGCCGAGGCGGCGGCGACCATCAATAAGGTCTGTAACAGCCAAGACGGCGTGGAATAAAGCTCGATTTGCCATTTTTGCATGTGCGTTGTCTCTTGAGGCAGGCAGCGGGCAGGGGTCGTCTGAAACCCGGATTCTCTGCTTAATAAAATAATTTATAATTACTATGGAAAAAGTTTTGATTTATGTTGTATTTTTGTTTTTACAAATGGTTATCATCACTTTTTATAGAAAAGCAGAATGTTATCAAATATAATTCCGCAGCAAAATTACTTTGTGATTTTTAACGTTTATTGCAATAAAAATAACCCACCTCAAAGACAGAAGGAATCTATGAACAGCAAATTAGCCCTAATGCCGCTTTTGATTATGAGTGCGTTTTCTTATGCCGCCGATGAAGCGACGCCCGAAGCCCCAGTGCAACAGCAGTTGCAGGAAGTCCATGTCCGCGCCGACGCCAAACGCGTCAAAGCCGCCCGCTCTTACTCCATCGCCAGCGACGGCGACTTGCGTGACCGCGTGAACTTGGGACTACTTGGTAAAGCCAATGCTTTCACAGCGCCGATTACGGTTGTCAATTACGATGAAAAAGTATTGGAAAACAACGCATCCCGTACATTAGTCGATACAATCGCCAAGAACGATGCCTCTACCATGCAGTTCGGCGGTGAAAGCAACACCATTCAAGGCGTCTATGTCCGTGGTTTGCAACTTGATGCCCGCCAGTTTAGTATCAATGGCTTGGCAGGTCTTTATTCTTATTACCACACCCCGACTGCCGGCGTTTCTTCTGCACAGTTGATTAAAGGTGCTTCAAGTTCCACTGTCGGTATGGACCCTGAAGGTGCAGCAGGTTCTTCTGTCAACATCGAAACCAAAAAAGCATCCGATGAAGGCAACCGAAAAATCGGTTTAGCGGTTTTCGGTAAAAATCGTACCGAAGGCGCAATCGATATCGGTCAGCGTTTTGGTGAAAACAAACAGTTTGGCATCCGTTTCAATGGTAAATACCGCAAAGGTGAAACCGCCCGTAAAGGTTATAAGGAAGATAATCAGGAATTTGCATTAAATACTGATTATCGTGGTGAGAAATTACGTCTGTCTTTCGATTCGATGTATAACCACCGTAATACAGAGGGAGGTCGTGCGCGTATTCATGAAATGCAGGATCTTAACTTTGCCATGCCTGCCGCACCGAGCGGCAAAACCCTGCTTGTCCCGTCTTGGCAGGAGCAAACTACTAAGACCATGACGAATGCACTGACTTTCGAATACGATACTGACTACAATATGCAGATTAGTGGTGGTTTAGGTTATATGGAGTCTGTGTATAAAGGTTCGTTTACACAACTGCTCATGAAAAACCGTGCAAAAGGCGGTAATTTAGGTAATTACACGGCGCAGGCCGCACAACCGTTTGAATTCCTTTCACGCACAACAAGCGGTAATTTGAAAGCGCGTGGTGAATTTGAAACCGGTCCGATTGTTCACAATTGGGCTACCTCACTCGATTATATTAAACGACACCGCGACCACGATCAGGGAACGCGCAACGGCGATGCCTTGGATACCAACATCTACAACCCTGTTTTCCCTGTTACCCACCGCAACAATCCTGCCAATATACAAGGCACAGAGCATACGACTTATGAGACTCCCAGCCTTGCAATATCCGATACTTTGGGTTTCGCGGATAATACTATCCGTTTAACCTTGGGCGGACGTTATCAATGGGTAAAACAAACTGCTCATCCAAATTTGACAGGCAATGCAAAAACTGATGCAAACCGCCGCTCTTCTACTGTGAAGTTCAGCAAAAAACGGTTCAGCCCGATGTTTGCAGCGGCTTGGGTGCCTAATACGGGTATGGTAGTGTATGGAAACTATATGCAAGATTTGGAACCGGGTGCGACTAACGAGGATACTGGAGAAATGTCCAAACCTCGTGTCAGCAAACAGATTGAAATGGGTGTACGAAAAAACTGGGGTGATGTTGTAACCAGCCTGAACGCTTTCCAAATCGTCCGTCCGGGTTATTGGCGCAACACGCAAGAGCAGCATGGTAAAGAAATCAACCGTGGTGTTGAGTTTAATACGTATGCCAACCTGATGAATAAAACCCTTCGTCCGAGCTTTGGCATTATGTATCTGAAAGCTCAGTTGAAGGATTATCCGCGTTACAATAATACTTTAACAAATGGTAATCAGGTTGCTAGCCCGCGTGTTATTGCCAAAGCAGGTATCGAATGGGATACGCCATTTGTTGAAGGTCTGACTTTGAAAAGCAATATCCAATACTACGGTAAGTCTTTCCAAGATACTGAACGCCAATATAAACTGCCGTCCTATACCTTGGTTGACGTAGGCGCGCGCTACAAAACCAAGCTGGGTAAAAATACCCTGACCGTCAGCAGCTCGGTAGAAAACCTGTTCAACAAAAACTACTGGCAGGTACAGCGCGGCCAATACGACCGCAGCTTCGCCGTAGTCGGCATGCCGCGTACTTACTGGCTGAAAGCGGAATTGGATTTCTAATATCCGAACAGGCCAACCGGTAAAGGCAAAGGTCGTCTGAAAATCCTCAATCAGGGTTTTCAGACGACCTTTTATATTGTTGTTTGAATGGGGCAAGTGATATGACTTATAGTGGATTAAATTTAAATCAGGACAAGGCGACGAAGCCGCAGACAGTACAGATAGTACGGAACCGATTCACTTGGTGCTTCAGCACCTTAGAGAATCGTTCTCTTTGAGCTAAGGCGAGGCAACGCCGTACTGG
>NZ_JH164966.1:0-8808 GCF_000227275.1 Neisseria sp. GT4A_CT1 | reverse complement strand
CGCGCTACAAAACCAAGCTGGGTAAAAATACCCTGACCGTCAGCAGCTCGGTAGAAAACCTGTTCAACAAAAACTACTGGCAGGTACAGCGCGGCCAATACGACCGCAGCTTCGCCGTAGTCGGCATGCCGCGTACTTACTGGCTGAAAGCGGAATTGGATTTCTAATATCCGAACAGGCCAACCGGTAAAGGCAAAGGTCGTCTGAAAATCCTCAATCAGGGTTTTCAGACGACCTTTTATATTGTTGTTTGAATGGGGCAAGTGATATGACTTATAGTGGATTAAATTTAAATCAGGACAAGGCGACGAAGCCGCAGACAGTACAGATAGTACGGAACCGATTCACTTGGTGCTTCAGCACCTTAGAGAATCGTTCTCTTTGAGCTAAGGCGAGGCAACGCCGTACTGGTTTAAAGTTAATCCACTATATCGTAGAACGGCACCCCATTAATCACAACGCAGAGACAATGGTTTAGAGGGATTCCCAAACGTTGGCAGCTTCTTCGGAGAAATGTTGCCACGCGGGCAATGTTATGGAAGTTGTTGTTTCCAATGCGCCAGCAGTTGCTTGAGGATTTCAGACTGCTCGTGACCGTCGTTAATGGCAGTTTCAAGCCAACGGCAGGCTAAGGCTGTGTTGCGGCGGACGCCTGTTCCGTGGAAATAGAGGCAGGCGAGGTTGTATTGCGCCATTGTGTCTTTTTGCTGCGCTGCCTGCGCGAACCATTTGGCGGCTTGGGTATAGTCGGTCTCTGTTCCATGACCGTTGTAGTACATCATGCCGAGATTGGTTTGCGCTTTGCTGTGTCCCAAATCTGCGGCCTGCTGATAGAGCGTCAGCGCTTCGGCATGGTCGGGAGCGCGGTTCAGGCCGTAATGGGCGGCAAAAGCCAGCTGATAGAATTGCTCCGCCTGTTGGCGTTGCAGCGCGTGTTCTTTGGCTTGAGGGTAGTTTTGCTTATTGTTCAGGGCAATGTCCGCGAGTAGTTTTTGGTGTGCGGCGAGATTGCCCAAATCAGCGGCAAGCTGATAGTAATGGCGCGCTTTGGAGGGTTCGGGAAGGATGCCCAGCCCGTAGCGGTAGATATCGCCGAGCAAACGCAGCGCTTCAGGATGATTGCGGCGGGCGGCTGCTTTGGCGTAGCGGCGTGCTTTATCCGTGTCTTTCGGGATGTCTTTGCCCAGCAGATGGATTTCTGCGAGCTTGGCGTAAGCATCGCTGCTGTTTTGTCTGGCGGCGGTTTCCAGCCATTGGATGGCTTTGTCGGGATGGGTCGGGAGCAGGATTTCCGCAAGGGCGACTTGTGCAGGCGCGATGTTGTCACTTGCCGCGATGTACAGGTGTTGGGCGGCTTGTTCAAGGTCCGGTGCCACGCCTTGACCGAGCTTGTATTGCAATCCGAGCTGCCAATTGGCAGGCGTAAATCCTTGTTTGGCGGCAAGTTGGTAGAGCTGGTGTGATTGGGGATAATCGGGCGGCGAGGTGTATTGGCAATGCTGGCCTAAGAAATATAGGGCTTGGGGATTTTGCTGACGCGCGGCAAGTACGGCCCAATCGACGGCTTCTTCGTGTTGACCTGCGTCATGATAAGCGCGCATCAGCTTGAGCTGTGCTTCGATAATGCCTGCTTCTGCCAATTCCCGATAGGAGGGAAGCAGGGTATTGAGCGGCATGCCTTGTGCTTCTTGGATTTGAAGAAGGTTGTAGCTGGCGTAGGGATGACCGTCACGCGCCGCTTGCTGCATCAGGCGTATGCCGGCTTCGCGGTTGGCAGGGATGCCTTGCCCTTGCAGCAGGCAGCCTGCAAGATGGAATTCTGCTTCCGTATGCCCTTCGTCTGCCGCTTTTTGCAACAGAGGGACTGCGGCGGCAAAATCGGGCGGGATTTGGGTCATGAATGAGTGAGCTTCCCGGAATAGTGTATCGGCGGTTGTTGTATTCATTTTATTGTATATGTTTTGAATTTTATAGTGGATTAACTTTAAACCAGTACGGCGTTGCCTCGCCTTAGCTCAAAGAGAACGATTCTCTAAGGTGCTGAAGCACCAAGTGAATCGGTTCCGTACTATCTGTACTGTCTGCGGCTTCGTCGCCTTGTCCTGATTTAAATTTAATCCACTATATAAAACGGACGCTGTAAGTGTTTGTTTGAGAGTTGCGGTATTTTACCAGAAATTACCTGATTATTCATTCCGTTGTAATAAATTTTGTCGGGCAAATGCCTTAATGTGAATGCCGCCGGGCATTCTGTGCAAACCGGCGGCATTTTGCTGTCGTTTTATTTTTTCAACATCTTTGCCGCTTCGACGGCGTAATACGTCAGGATACCGTCGGCGCCGGCGCGTTTGAAGGCAAGCAGGCTTTCGAGTATGACTTTTTCGCCGTCCAGCCAGCCGTTTTGAATCGCTGCCTGAAGCATGGCGTATTCGCCGGAAACCTGGTAGGCGTAAGTCGGTACGCCGAACTCGTCTTTGACGCGGCGGACAACGTCAAGATAAGGCAGGCCGGGTTTGACCATCACCATATCCGCGCCTTCCTGAATGTCGAGGGCGACTTCGTGCAGGGCTTCGTCAGTATTGGCGGGGTCCATTTGGTAGGTTTTCTTGTCGGCTTTGCCCAAATTGCCGGAACTGCCGACCGCATCGCGGAACGGGCCGTAAAATGCGGAAGCATATTTGGCTGAATACGCCATGATGCGGGTGTGGATATGTCCCGCGTCTTCAAGGGCTTCGCGGATGGCGAGGATGCGTCCGTCCATCATGTCGGACGGGGCGACGACTTGCGCGCCTGCGTCGGCGTGGCACAAGGCTTGTTTCACCAAAACTTCGATGGTTTCGTCGTTGAGGACATAGCCGTTCGCATCGGTCAGCCCGTCTTGCCCGTGGATGGTGTAGGGGTCGAGGGCGACATCGGTCATGATGCCGAGTTCGGGGAATTTCTCGCGCAGGGTGCGCACGACGGTCGGTACGAGTCCTTCGGGGTTGTAGGCTTCTTCCGCTAATTCGGTTTTGTTTCGGGTAACGACAGGGAAGAGTGCCAGCATGGGGATGCCGAGTTTGAGGGCTTCTTCGGCGGTGAACAATAATTTGTCCAGGCTTTGCCGCTTCACGCCGGGCATGGAGGGGACGGCTTCTTCCTGATTGCTGCCTTCGAGTACGAAGACGGGGTAAATCAAATCGTCTGCGGTCAGGGTGTGTTCGCGCATCAGGCGGCGGGAAAAGTCGTCTTTGCGCATACGGCGCATACGGGTGGCGGAAACGTAACGCGGTGGGAAATTCATAATCGTCCTTTGTCCTTCTGGAAACGGCTGAATCGGCAGGAGAAATGTTTTCAGACGACCTCTTTGCAAGCAGGGGTCGTCTGAAAATGGGTTTGCGACAGTTTACGCCGTTTTGATGAATTACTCAAAACTTGCACAGGGTGTCGAAAAATCAGTCTTTTACTTTTCTGATGGCTTTAACCGTTTTGGAAATCGAGTCGATTTTGTCGGGTTTGGGCATGTTGCGCTCTTCCTCGCGCAAGCCTTCGGCATCCAACGGTTCGATATTTTTCATGGCTTCGCGGTAGGCGGTAGGACTGAGTTTTTCTTGCGTGATGCGCCATACTTTGCGACCGTTGGTACGCGTTTCCGATGCGGTCCACAAGCCGATTTTGTGGTAATAAAGCAAAACACTTTCGGCAAGGGCCTTCATGTCGGTATTGGGTCTGCCGCTGCCGATGCTGCGGCCGATACGGTTGTTGCGTTGGTCAACTGCCTGGTCCGCGAGATAACGGCTGAAATAGTTGATTTTCCCTTCGCGGATTTTGATGTCGGCAAGGTAGGCATTACCTGCTTCTTCGGCGATTACGTTGTCGAATTGGGAGGTAATGGCGGCTTGCCACAGGGCTTGGCGCACGGCATTGACCTGTGTGCCTTTGCCATCTCCGTTGGCAGTATCGTCTAAGCCGCTGCGGTAGGCAAAACGCGTAGCATTGCTGCTGATATTGAAGGAGCCTGTGTCTTCCATGCCGATGGCTTGCGCCGCTACGGGATGATTGAGGGCGAATTGGGTAATTTTGCTGCGCCGGGTTTGATCTTCTTCAAAGGCAGTCTGACAGCCGGAGAGCAAGATGGAAGCAAGTAGGATGCATTTAAGATGTGTTTTAAATTTAATCTGAGCCATGATATGAGCCGTGATGAAAATATTATTTTATTGATGATATACTGCTTATGTAACATACAATTACATATTGTAGCAAAATATTTTTCATACGGGCGCTTTATTGTATCAGCGGTCTTTTGTATTAGGGCAAAAGGTCGTCTGAAATCGGCTTTAGGCAGGGCGGTTTCAGACGACCTTTTCGTGTGTATGGCTGATTCAGCCTTGATGGGAAAAGTTTTCCGCAGCTAATGGCGCTCTCCCCAATAAAGCTTCAAAATCAGAATAATCGGCGCATGAACCTTGTTTGAGCAGGGCAAAGCTGTCACGGCTGATAATGCCGTTGCTGAGGAGGTTTGCCAACGGCAGCACAGGGTCAATCAGGCGCAGGGGAACAGGTAGGATATGTTGTGGCGGTTTGTGATGCAGGGTTTGGCGGAGGGTGGTCAGGTATTCCGCCAAGGTCAGCGTTTGGTTGCCGGTCATATTGATGATGCTGTGGCCGGCGTCGGTTTGGACGGCCAGTTTTGCCAAACCTTCGGCAACATCGGCAAGATGGACGGGCTGCAAGTAAAAGCGGCCGCCTTCCGGCAGGGGAAGTAAAGGGAGGCGGGCTAATTTGATGAACAGTTCGCAGCTGGTTCCCCCTCGCCCGTAAACGACGGATGGTCGGGCTATCGCAATCGGTATGCCGCTTTGGGCGACGGCATCATCTCCACGTCCTTTACTGCCGACAAAGTTGATGGATTGAGATGGGTCGGCACCCAGTGCGGATAGTTGCACCCAGTGTTTTATGCCTGCTGCTTTTGCCCATGTGGCGAGTTGTTTGGGTGTGCGGTGGTGTACGGTTTCGAGTATTTCGGCATGACGGCTCATGATGCCGATGCAGTTGATGAGGACGTCTTGCCCTTCCAATAAACGGCGTGCGGCGGTTTCATCGGGATGAAGAAAATCGAAGGAGCGGCGGTCGGGCGTGCAAACTTGATGACCTTGTTCTTTGAGGATTTGAACGGTACGGCTGCCGATGAAGCCGCTGCCTCCGAAAATGATGATGTTCATGGTTTTTCTTTATGGTGTTGCTGAGGTCGTCTGAAAATCTTTAAATCGGTTTCATCACCATCAGGAAGTAAATCACGATAGTGGCGCAAAAGGCGGGATAGCCCAGCAATTCCCAGCGTCTGGCGTAACGCCAATAGGGTTCCGGAATGGTGTCTGCGTTTTCTTTGTGCGCTTTTTCGGCAATCTTTGCCATACGGATTTGCAGCCAGACAACGGGCAGCCAGCAAATGCCTGCAAGGATGTATAAACCGAGCGTCATCCATACCCAATTTTGTTCCAGCATGGTGGAAACGGTATAGCCGCGTTCGTACAGCATCCATAAACCGGACAGGGGTTGGAAAATAACGGCAGGTGTCGTAAACCACCAATCTGCCTTGATGACCCAATGCGATACGACCGACTGCGCGGCGACCGAACCGCTGCGGTTTGCCCAAAAGAGGTAAAACGCCGTACCAAAACCGGTGCCGACCATTAAAGTAGCCGAGATGATGTGCAGGGTTTTAACGATTAAATAGGTGTTCATTTTTTATCTCCTACGGATTGATACAGGAAAAATAAAGTAGCCATAATCGGCAGGTTTTTTACCAAAGGCGCAAAAGGGTGCGCCCACATTTCGGGCAGCCTGATGGCAATAATCAGGCTGTATGCCGCGACGGTTATCAATTGCAACAGCCATATTGCGGAATGGGAACGAAGGCGGCTGAAGCATAAAAAGGCAAAACCGATGTCCAATAGTGAAGCGGCGATTAATGTCGGCCACTGCAACGGATCGGGAATGCCGACCGAATGCAGCAAATCCAATGACATTTCGGGCATGAAAAACAGAGGTTGGGTACCGCTCCACAGCCATAGCAGCCCCATCGAGTAAGACAGGTAGGCAGGGAGATTGCGTGTAGTTTTGTCGGACATATTGGTTTCCTAATTTCATTTCGGTTTATTTATATATTTAGCCTGTAATTTCTAAAATTTCTGTCAAAAGAGAAATATAAGGGTAAAAAAATTAGGCAGGTTCCTGAATATCATCCTCCCCCGGAGGATTGGGCAAGCTCAAAACGCCAACAATCAAAGAATAAGTACCGCCTATTACCACGCTTGCTAGGAGGCTGGTGACAAAATCTGCGCCAAACAGTAAAAGATATAGGCAACCGCATAGCGATCCGGTTATGATTGCCCGTATAAGGCCGCGTAAGTCCCTGTATGTAGACGTCAAGCTTAAGATCAAACCGCAAATTAGGGCCGGTACGGTAAAGAATAAAGCATAGTAGCCGATACTAAACGCAAAAAATAGCGTAGATGCAGTATAAACGATGATGACTCTGCCTCTCGGATAGTCGAAATAATCTTCTGTCGAATGCGTCATAACACACCTATGATTGCGTAAGAGAAACCGGGGGTTGTGTCTTGTAAACCAATTGGGGAGGTATCATCGGAAAAATTTTTGTATTCCGGCGCCTATTTTTAAAATTTTCACCATGGTTGAGGTGGAAAGCTTCAACATTTCATTTGCCCATATGGTCAGTGTGTTAATGAAATCATGGGTTTGTCGGATTCGCTGCTTGGCGGTTTCATTTTCTTGACTAAATTCAGGACTGTCGATCAGGCTTTGCAAAAATTGCCGCGTTGGTTCGATTTCACGCTGCATGCGCATTTCTGCGATGGTACGGAACAAAGTCCAGACGTCGTCTGAAGTTTCAAAATGATCGCGTCTGTCGCCCAAGATATGCACGGTATGCACCAACCTCAGGTTTTGCAGCTCTTTGATGCTGTTGCTGACGTTGGAGCGCGCTACGCCGAGCGTTTCGGTAATTTCTTCGGCATTCATCGGTCTGCCTAAGATGTAGAGCAGGGCATGGATTTGCGCAACGGTACGGTTGACGCCCCATTTGGTGCCCATTTCGCCCCAGTGGAGGATAAATTTTTCAGTGGTCGGATTCAGTTTCATAGTGAGGGTATTTTATTTTTATTTTTTATTTCTGTCAATACAGAAATAAAAGATTTTTTTGAAACGGGTAAAAAGGCGGACTGAATTCAGCCCGCCTGTTTTAAACCATAGATTATTTTTTACGATAGATTATTTTTCCGACTGCTGCTTGTAGTATTCCAGCAGTTGTTTCGCTTGCAGCAAAGGCAGCCCGAAATGCTCGTTGATGTTTTTGAGGTCTGCTGTTTCTTTTCCGGTCAGATTTTGTTCGAGCCATTTCAGATTGTCCGGATTGCTTTTGATTTTTTCAAAATACGCCTGCTTGCGCTTCCAATTTCGCGACCACACCAGCAGCATGGTGAAAATACATAGCACGATTAAGAAAATATTCGTGAAAGTCATCATGTCCATCGTAGTCTCCGCTTACTTGGAAGTATGGGGATTATAAGCGAATCAAGTGTTTACGGATATATTGAGGAACGAGGGAGGCATGGTTTCGGGTTAAGTTTGGATGGGACAGCCTATTTCCGGATGGTGGTTTGTTATCTCAATATAGTTTTTGCCGTAGCTAAAATCCGTTTTGTGGAAAGGGTCGTCTGAATTGGGAAAACAGGGTAATTTTGTGGTTTTAAGTTTGGATTTCTATGCGAGTATACAGTTAAATCATTAATAAAATAATGCGTTGTGTTAGAATCTTGTCGAGTTGTTAATACAGGTTTGAAAGTATACAGCCCGCCGTAAGCCAATCATGTGAGCAATACGGCTCCATACTTTCAGACGACCCCAAATACCGAATTTCCAATATTTATGTCCGTCAACCATTACGAAAATTTCCCCGTCGGCTCGCTTGTCATGCCGCGCCACCTGCGCAAGCCTACCCATGCCGTTTATGCTTTTGCGCGCACTGCGGATGACCTCGCTGATGAAGGCAATGCCGAAGCCGATGAACGCTTGCGCGCTTTGGATGAACTCAAATCCGAACTCGACCGCATACAGCGCGGCGAAACGCCGTTGACTCCGCTAATGCAACGTTTGCAACGTGAAGCCATCGCGCCTTTCAAGCTGCCGCTGCAACCGTTTTACGAACTTTTATCTGCATTCAGTCAAGATGTTGTCAAAACCCGATATCAGGATTTTGGCGACCTGATTGACTACTGCCGCCGTTCCGCCAATCCGATCGGGCGCATTATGCTGCACCTGTACGGACAAACCGACGAAGTCAGCATCGCCCAAAGCGACGGCATCTGCACCGCGTTGCAACTCATCAACTTTTGGCAGGACGTTGCCGTCGATTGGCAGAAAGGCCGCGTCTATATCCCGCAGGACGACTTGCAAAAATTTAACGTCAGCGAAACGCAAATTGCCGAAGGCAAAGCGGATTTTGCGTTCCAAAGACTGATGGCGTATGAGTGCAACCGCGCGTTCCAAATGCTCAAGGGCGGCTCGCCCTTGGGTAAAACGCTGAAAGGCCGTTTGGGATTTGAATTGCGGATGATTATTGTCGGCGGACAACTGATTTTGCAGAAACTGGACGGCAGCAAATACGATATGTTTACACAACGTCCTGTTTTGGATAAAAAAGATTGGCTGATTATTCTGAAACGGGCATTCTTGAAGAAATAAAGCGACCGGAGCAAGAGGTCGTCTGAAAAGCAGCTTGAAGGCTTCAAGGCTGTTTTCAGACGA
>NZ_JH164965.1:442823-451042 GCF_000227275.1 Neisseria sp. GT4A_CT1 | reverse complement strand
GCCGACTAAAAATAAACCCGAGTGCGCCCGCCCGAATAGGGAATGTGCGCAGATGCAAACCCGGTGATGAAAAGGCCGTCCGAATCCAGTCCGGAGTCGGACGGCCTTCGTGTCGGGCGGGTAAGGCTGACATGCCTGTCCCGCTTCATTCGGCCGTCAGATCAGGATGCATGGGGAAACCTATGTGGAAAGGTCGGCTGAAAAGGTAGCGGGCTGCAATACTGCCTTAGTGTGCGCTGTGAGAAGGCTCGTTATTGGAAACGACTGCCTTGCCGGCGCACTATGCCGACTACGTCTCCACCAAATAGCGCGTTGACATCCGTTAAGGTTTCAGGATGTTTGGATAAATCTTAGGTGTTCTCTTGAGATGTCGGAATAGAGTGAAAATCTGTTGGAGTTAATTTTGCAAAGACCTCTACTTTATTTATAGGCAACCGCTTATTGATACCGAAGCAGGGATTATTCTATTGCTGCGTGTGTTCCCGTTTGGTCAATTTTCTCGAGTTTGGCGGAAACGCGGTTCCATACTTCTTCCAGAGGAATGGCTTTCAGGAGACGTTCGGGATTGTTTGTATTGATGCTGTCGGGGTGGGGGAGGTCGGTATAATCGCCCGCCCATATCACTTCGGCATTGAGCGAATAAGGATGCCATATGCCCAGCCAAGTCGCGCCGAATAGGGCGATTTGCGGTTTGTCGAGCGCGGCGGCGATGTGCATGGGAACGGAATCGACGCCGATAAACAGTTTGGCGCGGTCTATCGCCGCTGCAAGTTCGCGCAAAGTTAGGCAGCCGGACAATACCCATACTTTGCCGCTTTCCGGTATTTTCAGACGACCTAAGATGGCTTCAATCATGTCGTGTTCAACGGGACTGGGGGAGGCGGTCAGGACGACGTTGTGTCCGTGGTTCAGCAGAAGCTGGACGAGTGCGGCGTTTTTGCCGTCTTCCCAACATTTGAACAACCAGCGCGCGCCCGGATGTAGTAAGACGTAGTTTTCGCCTTGCCAGCCTTGTTCGCGCAATTTTTGTTCCATACTGTTGCGGACATCTGGGGAGATGCTCATGCGGACTTTTGCGTGGGGCAGTTCTTCCGGACGGATAAGCGGAGGCAGTATGCCCAGATGGGTTTCAACGATATGTTTGGTCGTGCCCATATCGGGGTTGAGAAAGTCGTGACACCAGCGCCAGGCGGCATTGTCGCGTTTGATGCAGTTGAAGCCGACGCTGCATTTTGAACAGAGCTTGGCAATGATGGCGGCACGCCATTGGTCGGAAAGGTTGAATGCCCAATCGTATTGACGGGCTTTTAACTGACGGAAAAGGTCTTTTTCGTGTTTGAACTGCATCCGCATGCCTTGTTTCTTCCATTGCCGGTCAATGGTGAAAATCCTGGCGATTTGCGGATTGTCGCGGATGATGTCGGCGGTTTCCTGATAAACCAGCATATCGACTTCGCACTCGGGAAAATGTTTTTTGATCGCATCGACGACCGGCGTACTGAGCAATACGTCACCATGATGGCGCAGTTTGATGACGAGGATACGGTTGGGTTGTGCAAGTGACATACGGTACTTTCAGACGACCTGGTTCAAGAATGGCTCTCAATTGTAAAACGGAACGCAAGGTTTGGAAAACTGTTTCTGTATAAACGGTTTTTAGAGCAAATGAACGCTGCCGGTTTTCTTTGATTTTCTTAAAAAATATTGATTTAGGATGATCGGTGTATGCAAAATTTTTTGGCACTGCAGAAGATTGTTCCATTCTGAAAACGCCTGCGGGCTGACCGGCTGTCTGATAGGGTTGTGGCTGGAATGGGGCCGATTTACTATAATAGCCCAAGCCGCAGGCAGGATTTGTGTTCCAAAAAGTTTTGCAGGTTTCGAAGCAAATCCTAGTCCTCGGTACGTTTTCAGACGACCTTTCCTTCATCCACCGCCTTACACATCCGCCATGACACCAAATGCCCCGCTCCAACACATCACCCTTATCGGCGTCGGACTGATAGGCGGCTCTTTCGTTCTGGATCTCAAACGATTGGGATGGGTACAAACCGTGACCGGTATTGATCTCGACCGCGACAATCTCGACCGTGCGCTTGAGCGTCGGGTGATTGATAAAGCGTTTACGGAAATCAACGCCGAAAGCATCGGTCATGCCGATTTGGTGTTGATTGCCACGCCTGTTTCCACTTTGCCGACCATCTGCCAAGCCATTGCGCCGCTGCTTGCGCCGGAGGCTTATATGTCTGATGTGGGCAGCACCAAGCGGACTGCCATCGCCGCTTTCCGCCAATATCTGCCCGAGCGGATTTCACACTGTATCGCCGCACACCCCATTGCAGGCTCCGACCGCAGCGGCGCATTGGCGGCGCAATTCGGATTGTATCAAGATAAAAAACTGATTATCACCACACACGGACAAGAGCGTCCCGAAGGGATCGCTTTGATAAAAAGCCTGTGGCAGGCGGTCGGCGCACAGACGTTTGAAATGAGCGCGGAAGAACACGATGCTGTGTTCGCCGCCGTTTCCCATATGCCGCATTTGACCGCTTTTGCCTATGTCCACCAAATCGCCGACCATCCGGACGGACAGGAATATTTGAAATTTGCCGCCAGCGGTTTCCGAGACTTTACCCGTATCGCCTCCAGCCATCCCGCCATTTGGACAGACATCTGCCTGGACAATAAAAACAGCCTGATCAAGCTGATTGCCGGACTGCACGATCAACTTTCCGAGCTGGAGCGTATCCTCGAACAAGAAAACCGCGACGCGCTATACCGTTATTTTGAAGAAGCCAAGCAAACGCGCGACGAATGGTTGGGCAGCCAATAGCGGATTGATATCCAGCCTCACCTTGCAACTGCTTCTCTCCAAAAAGCAAAAAGGTCGTCTGAAAACCTATTTTCAGACGACCTTTTGTTGATTTCAGGCAGGGTTTACCAGTAGCCCAGTACTTTCCACCAGATGATGCCGATGGTGCCGAAAATCAGGATTTCGACCACGCTCATGATGAAGCCGGCTTTCCACCATTCGGTCATGCTGACATAGTTCGAGCCGTAGATGACGGGGGACGAACCTGAAGCGTAGTGGGTCAGCGACATCATGATGCCGGTGGCGGACGCCATAATCAGGGCGAACAGCATCGGCGGTGCGTCCAAGGCGAGACCTGCGCCGTAGAACGCGCCGAACATGGCGGTAACGTGTGCCGTGCCGCTGGCGAAAACGTAGTGGGCGTAGAGGTAGGCGAGTACCAGAAGGGCGCAACCGGCTTCCCAGCCCAAGCCGAGATGGGAAATGCCGCCCTGCATGGATTCGGACAGCCATGCAATCAGTCCCAATTTGTTGAGGAAGTTCGCCATCATGACCAAGGCGGCAAACCAGACGATGGTGTCCCACGCGCCTTTTTCTTTCAGCGCGTCGTCCCAAGTCAGTACGCCGGTGAGCAGACACAGCGAGAGACCGAGGAAGGTGGTGGCGGTAGCATCGACTTTCACGCCGAACAGCATTTCGGGAACGCCCGCCCACAGAAGCAGCAGAATCACGAAAATGCCGAGCATGATTTTTTCGTCGCGCTTCATCGCGCCCATTTCTTTCAGTTTTTCTTTGGCAAGGGCGGTCGCGTTAGGCGTTTGTTTGATTTCGGGCGGATACAGGAAATACAGCACCAGCGGCATCAGGAACATGGCGATCAGGCCGGGTACGACCATGGCGGCGAACCATGTGCCCCAAGAGAGGTGGATTTGCGAATCGGTGGCTTTGGCAACCAATTCGACGACCAGCGGGTTGGGCGCGGTCGCGGTAACGAAGATGCAGCAGGTGATGATGTTGGCGTGGTAGTTGACCAGCGCGAGGTATTTACCGATTTTGCCCTCCGTGCCTTTTTCGGGGTCGGAATCGAAGCTCAGAGCGATGGAACGCATAATCGGATGCACAATCGCGCCGCCGCGTGCGGTGTTGCTCGGCGTAACCGGACCGATGACCAAGTCAGCCAAAGCCAAGCTGTAACCTACGCCCAGCGTGCGTTTGCCGAAAAGGGAAATCAGAAGGTAGCCGATACGCATCCCCAAGCCGGTTTTCAACAAACCGCGCGAGATGATGATGGCGATACCGATCATCCAGATTAACGAGTTGTTGAGGCTGCTCAGTGCGTCTTTGGTCGCGTCGGCGGCTTTTTCGTTGGTCACTCCGGTCAGCGCGACCAAGGTAATGCCCAAAATCGCCATTGCGCCGATGGGCATGGCTTTGCCGATGATGCCGGCGATGATGCCGACGAACAGCGCCAAAAGGTGCCATGCGTCGGGCGATACGCCCTGCGGCACGGGTATGACGAACCAGATAATCAGCGTCAGCGCGAGCGCAACCGCCGCAGGAATTGGCTTGAAGCCCATGTTGAGTCTCCTAGTTTGAGGTATCGGGGAAATCGGATTTCAGACGACGTGTGCCTGATTTTGGTGGGAACAGGTCGTCTGAAACGTATTTGGCAGCAGTTGTTTTTTATGTTTTTCTTTTGGGTATTTGGATCATGCGTATTTTTGTGTTGTCATCTTTTTAGACGACGTTTCTTGAGTTTTACGTTTTGCCCTCTCCCTAACCCTCTCCCACGGGGAGAGGGGACGGATTGCAGAAAGTCCGATAATGGTCGGTTTCAGCACCATTATTCCCTCTCCGTGGAAGAGGGGCAGATTGCAGAAAATCTGATAATGGTCGGCTTCAGCACCATCATTCCCTCTCCCCGTGGAAGAGGGCTAGGGAGAGGGTAAAACCTCAGATTTAGCAGGTTCGGTTGTGAAACCCAACAAATACTTAAACCCCAATCATCATGTTGGGTCATGACCCAATCTACGGGTATTTTTCAGACGACCTCCCATAATAGAAAAGGTCGTCTGAAACCCCGTATCGGATTAATCCTGCTCTGCAGGCAGTCCGTACTCTTCGGGGAAGGTACGCAGCGAACTTTGCAACACGGTAACCGCGCCGTCGATCAGGCCGCAGCGGCCGCTTCGGGGCAGCAGTTGGCACAGGCTTTGCAGGGCGCGGAGGTCGTCTGAAGTGCCGATGCCGGTATCCACGCGGTTGAGCAGGCGTGAAAGTTGGAAGGTGCCGCCTTTGCACGGCGGGCATTGTCCGCATGAGTTGGACGCAAAAAATTCCACATACTCGGACACTTTGCGCACCACGCTGGTTCCTTCTGAAATCACAATCATCGCGCCCGTACCGAGGCTGGATTTGCGTTCGCGCACGGACACGAAGTCCAAAGGCACGTCCAAATCTTTCGCGGTCAGAAGCGTGTTTGACGGGCCGCCGGTGAAGACGGCTTTAAACGTGCGCCCTTCGAGCATACCGCCGCCGTGGTCGAAAATCAGCGATTGCAGGGTCGTGCCCATCGGCAGTTCGTACAGGCCCGGATTCAATACGTCGCCGGAAAGCGAGTAGAGTTTCGTGCCTGCGGCATCGCCCAAACCCAGCGATTTGTACCATTCCGCGCCTTTGGCAAGGATTTGCGGGATGTTGGCGAAGGTTTCGGTGTTGTTGATAAGGGTCGGTTCACCGTTGACACCGCTTTCGGCGGGGAACGGCGGCTTGCGGCGCGGGAACGGGAAACCGCCCTCCAACCATGAAATCACGGCGGTTTCTTCGCCGCCGATGTAGCGGCCTGAGGTTTCGACCAATTTCAGGTCTAAAGGTTTGCCCAGATAGTTTTCGATGCGGATGAACAAATCGCTTTTTTTCCATTGCTCGATGGCGGGCACGATGGCGGCGACAGATTCGGTCTGGTGCGGGTTGACATACATAATCGCTTTGTTGGCGCGGCAGGCGACGGCGGCGATTAGGACGCCTTCGATGACTTGGTGCGGCGTTTTCGCCAGCAATACGCGGTCTTTGAACGTACCCGGTTCGTCTTCGTTGGCGTTACAGACGACGTATTTGTCGCCGTGTTTGCTTTGGGCTGCGACGGCAGTCTCCCATTTGCGCCAGGTCGGGAAACCTGCGCCGCCCATGCCGCAGAGGTTGGCGTCTTGCAGCTTGGAAACGATGCTTTGAGGATCGGCAAGTGCCGCCAGCAGGCCTTCGCCGCCGCCGACTTTGCGCCACGCGGCCAAATCCGCGCCGACTTGGCGGGACGGGTGCAGTAAGTTTTGATTGGCTTGGTTCATGATTGTTGCTCCTGCAAACCGGCGTGTTCGCGCAAATCGAATTTGCCGTAGTCGGGATATAAAACGGGGGCTTTGATGTCGCTGGTCAGTCCGGCGCGGGTCATTTCGCGTTGCAGATCGTGAACGTGTCCGACACCGCCGCGCACTTTTTTCAGCGGCAGGCCGCAACCGGCGGCGGCTTTACCCGCGCGGCGGCCGAAGCTGATGATGTCCAAAAGCGCGTTGCCCATCAGGCGGTTGCGGCCGTGGATGCCGCCGGTTACTTCACCGGCGCAATAGAGGCCTTCGACGCAGGTCGCGCCGTCGCCGTTGATTTCGACGCCGCCGTTTTGGTAGTGCAAGGTCGGATGAATCATTACGGGTTCGGCAGCGGGGTCGATGCCGCATTTATGGGCGACGTGGCCGAGCGTAACCAGACGGTTCAATACATCAGGATCGTTTTCAATCAGGCGCGGGGTGTCGAGGAACACGCCGACCTGTCCGTCGCGTACTACGCCGCGGCCTTCGCGGCACTCGCGCAAAATAGCGGCGGCAACGACGTCGCGCGGCTGCAATTCGTCAACGAAACGCTCGCCCAAACCGTTGACCAGTTTGGTGCCTGCGGAGCGCACGGCTTCGGAAATCAGCGCGCCTGCCAAGTGCGGCGGATGGGCGACGCCGGTCGGATGGTATTGGAAGGAATCAATGTCGCGCAGTTTCGCGCCGATGCGGTATGCCATCACCAGACCGTCGGCGGTTGCGCCGTAGTGGTTGGAAGTGGCGAAACCCTGCAAATGCAGCCGTCCGCTGCCGCCGGTTGCCAAGACCACGGCTTTGGCGTGAACCAATACCAAAGAGCGTTTTTCCAAATCGTACAAAATCGCGCCGACGCAGCGGCCGTGTTCGTCCGACAATAATTCGATGGCGGGGTGGCGGTTGAGCTGGGTAATGTTTTCGTCGAGTTCGACCGCCTCGCGCAGTACGCGCATCATTTCAAGGCCGGTAAAGTCGCGGTAGCTCAGGATACGCGGCACGGTCGTGCCGCCTGCACGTTTGCGGCTCAACATGCCGTTGCTGTCCGCGCCTTTGGCAAGGTCGAAAGTCATGCCCAAGCCGATCAGCCAGCGGATGGCGGACGGCGCGTCGGTAACCATTTGCGCCACCAATTCTTTTTTGCCTGCGTTGTGACCGCCTTTGATGGTGTCGTCAAAATGCTGCTGCAAGCTGTCTTCTGCGCCGACTGCCGCCTGAATGCCGCCTTCGGCCATCACGGTATTGCTGTCGCCTATACGCAGCTTGTTCGCCATAATCACGCGCGCGCCTGCTTCGGTTGCAGACAATGCCGCTGCTGCGCCCGCACCGCCGCCGCCGATAACCAGCACGTCGGTGTTTAAGTGTTCCGCGCCCGACAAATCATAGTCGTCAATCAGGGGATGACTGATCAGCAGTTTCGCCAAATCAGGATGGCAGTAATCGCCCGTGTTCGGTCCGATGGGCAGTTTGACGCGCGCATTGGCCTGATAGTCGGGATGAAACTGACTCAATAATTCGTTTTTTCCGGCAGGTCGCCGCGCAGTTCCAATGAGGAAGCGCGCAAGTTGGCAAGGGCGGTTTCGTAGTCTATGCCTTGGATTTCGTTCGCCATTACATTGCCTCCTCTTCAAATTCGACTTTCATTTTGCCGCTGTCGATTTCGCGCAGGCGGCGCATCAAATCCACCGGACGCAGCGTGCGCGCTGCTTTCATACGGCGGGCGAACAGGCCTAAGTGGTTCGGACGGATGTGTTCGGGGCAGGAAAGGGTGCAGAGGTTGCACATCACGCATTGGTCGAAGGTCAGCGCAGCCGCGCCGAAATCGCCGGATACCACTTGCGCCACGCCGTTTTCCACTTCCAAACCTTTGGGGCAGGCGCGGTTGCAGCCGCCGCAATGACGACAGTTTTGCGCTTCGGGGAAGGCTTTGGCAGTGTCGTCCAGCCAGTTCCAGCCGTCGCCGACCTCGCTCACGTCGTAATATTGGATATGCTCGGGAATGAAGTAGTCCAAGAAGCTGACCTGCATCCCTTCTTCGACTTTGGTTTCGC
>NZ_JH164965.1:411817-442788 GCF_000227275.1 Neisseria sp. GT4A_CT1 | reverse complement strand
GACTCAGATCTTACCTTTGGTTTCGCACGCCAACGCAGTCGTTACCTCGCGCTCGCCTTCCTTGCGGATCATGCAGCGGCAGGAACCGCACACGCCTTGCCCCATACAGCCGACGTTGGCGGTAATCGCGCTGCCGGAACGGGCATAGGCCTGAATGATTGACGAGTCGGCAGAGGCTTTGACCTCGTGGCCGTCTATGGTCAGGGTTAACAAGTTTTCACTCATGGTAGTGTCCTGTGGAATGGGATAGGGGAAATCGGATGTGTGTATTTTTATTACAAATTTTTAAAATGCAGATATTTTTCAGGAAACGTCTTATAAATCAACGTCTGACTGTCTTTTATTAGTGTATCAGAATTTGGGTTTTTTGATGATGGCGGAGTCGTAAAGGCAGGGTGGTGGCGGATTGTGAACAAAAAACAGTGGTTTTCAGACGACCTTTGTGCCATCTTGTTATTTTGTAAGATAAAATAAACTTAAGATAAAGGAATAACTGCTAAAAACCATTTTGAAATACGAGTAAATATCATTATTAAGTGTTTAATATAAAAGTATATATCTATGTATTTATTGAATAAATCTGCGAAGTGTAAGCAAATGCAAATTGTGTTATAAAATTTCAGAAAAATGGCTAAGTTTGACTTCCGTCAAAAATCATCGTGGGTAGAATGACACGGCTTTTACATTTGTGTATGGTTGAAAAAAGAAAGACAGGTCGTCTGAAAAATAATTGTTTCTTTTTAAATTCATGTTATTAGTAAGGTTCATTGCGGCGGTGAATTCAGCCTTTTCAGACGACCCTTTGGAATTTGAGTGGACAGATTAATTGTAGTTTTATTTCTACCGGTAAATATTGCCGACAATATCCGTTATCATCATCCGAGTGAAATGATAGGTTATTAAGTTTTATGAAAATCAATAAATTATAAAAATCATATTGTCGCCTCATATCGATTGACAGCACTATTACACCGATTAAGGTCGTCTGAAAAACGGCCTCTATAAAAAAGCTAACAAACCCTCCCTACCATATGAAAAGGAACACAATCATGACCGTCATCAAGCAAGAAGACTTTATCCAAAGTATCTGCGATGCCTTCCAATTCATCAGCTATTACCATCCGAAAGACTACATCGACGCGCTCTATAAGGCGTGGCAGAAGGAAGAAAATCCCGCCGCCAAAGACGCGATGACGCAGATTTTGGTCAACAGCCGCATGTGTGCCGAAAACAACCGCCCCATCTGTCAAGACACCGGTATCGCAACCGTCTTCCTCAAAGTCGGCATGAACGTCCAATGGGATGCGGACATGAGTGTGGAAGAGATGGTTAACGAAGGCGTACGCCGCGCCTACACTTGGGAAGGCAACACCCTGCGCGCGTCCGTCCTCGCCGATCCTGCCGGCAAACGCCAAAACACCAAAGACAACACTCCCGCCGTCATCCACATGAGCATCGTACCGGGCGACAAAGTCGAAGTAACCTGCGCGGCAAAAGGCGGCGGCTCTGAAAACAAATCCAAGCTCGCCATGCTCAATCCTTCCGACAATATCGTCGATTGGGTATTGAAAACCATCCCGACCATGGGCGCGGGCTGGTGTCCTCCCGGCATTTTGGGTATTGGTATCGGCGGTACGCCCGAAAAAGCCGTGCTGATGGCGAAAGAATCCCTGATGAGCCACATCGACATTCAAGAGTTGCAGGAAAAAGCCGCGTCAGGTGCAGAATTGTCCACCACCGAAGCCCTGCGCCTCGAACTCTTTGAAAAAGTCAACGCGCTGGGCATCGGCGCACAAGGTTTGGGCGGACTGACCACCGTGTTGGACGTCAAAATCCTCGATTACCCGACCCATGCCGCATCCAAACCGATTGCCATGATTCCGAACTGCGCCGCCACCCGCCACGTCGAATTCGAATTGGACGGCTCCGGTCCGGTCGAACTGACCCCGCCGCGCGTTGAAGACTGGCCCGATTTGACTTACAGCCCCGACAACGGCAAACGCATCGATGTCGATAAACTGACCAAAGAAGAAGTTGCCAGCTGGAAAACCGGCGACGTATTGCTGCTGAACGGCAAAATCCTCACCGGTCGTGATGCCGCGCACAAACGCCTCGTCGATATGCTCGATAAAGGCGAAGAGTTGCCCGTCGATTTCACCAACCGCCTGATTTACTACGTCGGCCCCGTCGATCCGGTCGGCGACGAAGTAGTCGGTCCGGCAGGCCCGACCACCGCTACCCGCATGGACAAATTCACCCGCCAAATGCTCGAACAAACCGGCCTCTTGGGCATGATCGGCAAATCCGAGCGCGGCGCAGCCACCTGCGAAGCCATCGCCGACAACAAAGCCGTATACCTCATGGCAGTCGGCGGCGCGGCATACCTCGTGGCAAAAGCCATCAAATCCTCCAAAGTCTTGGCGTTCCCCGAATTGGGCATGGAAGCAGTTTACGAGTTTGAAGTCAAAGACATGCCCGTAACCGTCGCCGTGGACAGCAAAGGCGAGTCCATCCACGCCACCGCCCCGCGCAAATGGCAGGCAAAAATCGGCATCATCCCCGTCGAGTCCTAATGCCTTGATGCCAGGTTGAAGAAGGTCGTCTGAAAACTTAAAACAGGGTTTTCAGACGACCTTTAATTTGTTTGGAAGCATTACGACTGCAAGGGTAGGGGAGTGGGCAGCAAAACAATACGCCGCAAGTCTTGATAAAGAACAAGCATAGTCCTGCCCCGACTGCAGAAGCAGCCGAAATATGTTATAAATAGCCCCTTCTACCGACCTCAAATTGGAGCATACGACATGGAATTGGTATTTATCCGCCACGGACAAAGCGAATGGAACGCGAAAAACCTGTTTACAGGCTGGCGCGACGTGAAACTGAGCGAGCAGGGGCTTGCCGAAGCCGCCGCCGCCGGTAAAAAACTGAAGGAAAAAGGCTACGAGTTCGACATCGCCTTCACTTCCGTCCTGACCCGTGCGATTAAAACCTGCAACATCGTTTTGGAAGAATCCGACCAACTGTTCGTGCCGCAAATCAAAAGCTGGAGGCTGAACGAACGCCACTACGGCCAACTGCAAGGTTTGGATAAAAAACAAACCGCCGAAAAATACGGCGACGAGCAAGTCCACATCTGGCGCCGCAGCTACGACACCCTGCCGCCGCTGCTTGACCCGAAAGACCCGTTCTCCGCACACAACGACCGCCGTTATGCCAACCTGCCCGCCGATGTCATCCCTGACGGCGAAAACCTGAAAGTCACTTTGGAGCGCGTATTGCCGTTCTGGGAAGACCAAATCGCCCCCGCGCTTCTGAGCGGCAAACGCGTCTTGGTCGCCGCCCACGGCAACTCCCTGCGCGCATTGGCCAAACACATCGAAGGCATTTCCGACGAAGACATCATGGGCTTGGAAATCCCGACCGGTCAGCCGCTGGTGTACAAATTGGACGACAATTTGAAAGTGGTTGAAAAATTCTATCTGTAAGCTTTGCGGATAATAAAAAGGTCGTCTGAAAACTCGGATTCGGGGTTTTCAGACGACCTTTTGATTGAAACGCTTGAGATATAAGATTTGAGACAGTCAAGGCAAAAAAACAGCCCGGTCAAAAATGACCGGGCTGTTGAATTTTTGGTCGGAGTGAAAGGATTCGAACCTTCGACCCCTTGCACCCCATGCAAGTGCGCTACCAGACTGCGCCACACTCCGACTCGAGAAGTTTGGGATTATAGTTTTCTTGCACGGCTTTGGCAAGGGTAAAGCCGGACGGTTTCGGCTATCTGCTTGAAGCGGCTTTGAATTTGTTTGGTGTCAGGGAGGGTAGGGCTGCGGAATGGTTCATACTTGATTGGAAACTGCGATGTTTTTCAGACGACCTCGGGGGTAAACGGATGTGGCGGAATTTAATGGCTGCTATATAATCTCAGCTTTGATTTTTAATATAGTGGATTAAAATTGCAATGATACGGCGTTGCCAACGCCCTTATGTACTACCCGTACACGGCGGGCGTTGCCGCCTTGTCTCATTTTTATTTTAATCCACTATAAAAAACAGGGCGGATGGACAGTATTTTGCATGATTTGTTTGCGCGTCAGGCGTTTACATCGAGCTTGGTGGAGCGCAACTTCGGACAGGTTTCGGGCTGGATAGAGCTGGTCGGTGTCTTGATGCTGATGGTGGCGGCGTTTTGGCTGTCAAACCGCCTCAACGACCGTTATTTCTTCTCAGAACACGGCAGCTTCGCGCTTTTGCGGCATATCGGCAGAAGGATTTTGTGGCCGGTACTGATGATGATTTTCGGCGCGGCGGCTTTGTTTGTCTGCAATCTGACGGAATTTCGCGCGGTATGGCTGCATCTGTTGATTTTGGCGGCGCGCTGGATGATTTTGATTCGGGTCAGCGTGGCGGTCGTTCATGCCGCTTTGCCGCAAAACAAACTGACCGACTGGCTGGAGAAATCAGTCTCCATGGTTTTGTGGGTAGGGTTCGTGCTTTGGCTGTCGGGCTTGGACGATAAGATTTTGGAGATTCTCGACGGCATCAGTTTCTCGGTCGGTTCGGGCAGGCTCAGCCTGCTGACGATTTTGAACGGGATTTTGTGGGTCGGTATCCTGATGATAGGTGCGTCGTGGTTGGCGCGCTTTATCGGCGAGCGGTTGGAGAAAAGCAGCTTAGACACCAATCTGAGCATGATTTTGTCTAAAGTTGTCAAAACGGTGATGATGGTTTTGGCGGTATTGATTGCGCTGCCGCTGGTGGGGATTGATTTGACGGTATTGTCGGTGTTTGGCGGTGCGTTGGGTGTCGGTATCGGTTTCGGCCTGCAAAAAGTGGCGAGCAACTATATTTCGGGCTTCATCATTTTGGGCGACCGCTCCATCCGCATGAACGACCGTCTGACGGTCAACAACTTTACCGGTTATGTCACCAAAATCACCTCGCGTTTCGTTGTGTTGCGCAATGCCAACGGTACGGAGGCGCTGATTCCGAACGAGACGTTCGTTACCTCGATGGTGGTCAACGAATCCTATACCAGCCGCGAATTGCAGCAGGCGTTCAATATACAGGTTGCCTATCATTCCGATTTGATTAAGGCGCTCGACATCATCAAAAGCGCAGCCGCCGCGCAGCCGCGTGTTTCCAATAATCCCGCGCCTTTGGCGGTGGTGACCAATTTCGGCGACAACGGTATCGATTTGCGCGCGACTTATTGGGTGAAAGACCCGGAAAACGGTTTTGCCGCGCTGCAATCGGCGATTTTTCTGGATATTTGGCGGCAGTTTAACGAACACGGCATCGAGTTCCCTTATCCGCAGCGCGAAGTCCGCATCTTGAACGAAAGCCAGGCACCGAGCAGCATCGCCATGATTAAGGCGGGAATGCAGGCGCGCAGCGATACCAAATCCGATCCCGCGATGGATTCCGGCGGAGACGATTGATGGCAAAGCCCTTGAAGTATCCCGTGTCCGCGCTGGTTGTCCTGCATGATGCAGACGGCAATATCCTTTTAATCGAACGCACTTCGCCGCCAGGTTTTTGGCAGTCGGTAACCGGCAGCATTGAGCCGGACGAAACCATAGAGGAAACCGCTAAACGCGAAGTTTGGGAGGAAACCGGCATCCGCCTTGCGGACGGGCAGCTCTGCAACTGGCACGACAGCACGGTTTACGAAATCTACCACCACTGGCGGCACCGCTATCCCAAAGGCGTGTTCGAAAACCGCGAACACATCTTTTCCGCCGAAATTCCGCGCGATGCGGCTATTGTTTTGCAGCCTGACGAACACGTCGCTTACGGATGGTTCGGTATTGAAGAAGCGGCGGAAAAAGTGTTCTCCCCGTCGAACAAAAGGGCGATTTTGGCATTGGGGAAAAGGTTGGGATTGGTTGTTTGATGAATGATGGCGGGGAGATGACCGACAACCGCATTTAAAGACCGATGGACAGCCTCTTTTATATCTAATAAAATAAACGATAATTGTTATTGGTTAATTTGGTAACATCAAACCGTAAAGGTCGTCTGAACGTTCGGCTTTCTGATTGGAAGCCTTTAAATTTTCTTGTTCAAACGGCCTTTTCCATATTTTCGTTTTATATCTGCTTGGAGAATCCATGTTACGTCTGACTGCTTTAGCCGTATGCTGCGCCCTTGCTTTGGGTGCGTGTTCGCCGAAAGATTCCGCTTCAAACCAAAACGCCCAAACCGCTTCCGCAGCCCAAACCGAAGGCGCGGGTTTGACCGTCAAAACGACGCGCGGCGACGCGAAAGTGCCGCAAAATCCCGAACGTATCGCCGTTTACGATTTGGGCATGCTCGATACTTTAAACAAATTGGGCGTGAAAACCGGTTTGTCCATCGACAAAAACCTGCTGCCTTATTTGGACGAATATTTCAAAGCGACAAAACCTGCCGGTACGCTGTTCGAGCCGGATTACGAAGCGCTCAACGCCTACAAGCCGCAGCTCATCATTATCGGCAGCCGCGCAGCCAAAGCGTTTGACAAGTTGAACGCCATTGCGCCGACCATCGAGATGACCGCCGATACCGCCAACCTCAAAGACAGTGCCAAAGAGCGTATCGACGCGCTGGCGCAAATCTTCGGCAAACAGGCGGAAGCCGACAAGCTGAAGGCGGAAATCGACGCATCTTTTGAAGCCGCAAAAGCTGCCGCGCAAGGTAAAGGCAAGGGTTTGGTGATTCTGGTCAACGGCGGGAAACTGTCCGCCTTCGGTCCGTCTTCACGACTGGGCGGCTGGCTGCACAAAGACATCGGTGTTCCGGCCGTTGACGAAGCCATCAAAGAAGGCAGCCACGGTCAGCCCGTCAGCTTCGAATACCTGAAAGAGAAAAATCCCGATTGGCTGTTTGTCCTTGACAGGGGCGCGGCCATCGGCGAAGAAGGACAGGCTGCGAAAGACGTGTTGAACAATCCGCTGGTCGCCGAAACGACCGCATGGAAAAAAGGACAAGTGGTTTACCTCGTTCCCGAAACCTATTTGGCGGCGGGCGGCGCGCAAGAATTGCTGAACGCTTCCAAACAGGTTACCGACGCGTTTAAGGCTGCGAAATAATTTAATAAGTCGGTTTAAACAATCAAAAGGTCGTCTGAAAACAAGCATTGCAGATTTTCAGACGACCTTTTGATTTCCAACTTTGTTTCTTAATCTGCCAACAGGTTTTCAAGCCCAAAAATCGCGCGGTGGATCGAGGACGGGTTTGACGATGCCGGTACGGACGGCAAAGTCGCCGAAGCCTTCGTCGTCGAGGCGGTTTTGCGCCCAGTTGCCGACCCAGCCGTCGACGATTTCGAGGATTTCGGGTTCGGTAATGTTTTCTTTAAACAGGCGCGGGATGCGTGTGCCTTCGCGGTTGCCGCCTGCGTAGAGGTTGTAGCGGCCGACGGCTTTGCCGACCAAGCCGATTTCGGCGAGCATGGCGCGGCCGCAACCGTTTGGGCAGCCGGTGACGCGCAGGACGATGTATTCGTCTTCCAAGCCGTATTTGGCGAACATTTCGTCGATTTTGTCGGAGAATGACGGTAGGAAGCGTTCGGCCTCCGCCATTGCCAGTGGACAGGTCGGCAGGGCGACGCACGCCATGGAGTTTTCGCGCTGGATGGTGATGGATTTGCTGATTAAGCCGTGTTCTTTGGCGATTTTGTCTATGGTGTCTTTCAGCTCGGGCGGGACGTTGGCGACGACGAGGTTTTGGTTGGCGGTCAGACGGAAGTCGCCGGGGTGGATTTTGGCGATTTCGCGCACGCCGGTTTTCAACGGTCTGCCGGGGTAGTCGAGCAGGCGGCCGTTTTCGATGAACAGGGTCAGATGCCAGTTGCCTTCGAGGCCTTTAACCCAGCCAATGTGGTCGCCGCGATGGGTGAAAGCGTAGGGGCGGATGGGTTCGAACTTGATGCCCATGCGCTTTTCGACTTCTTCTTTGAACACGTCAACGCCGACGCGCTGGAGGGTGTAGCGGGTGCGCGCGGCTTTGCGGTCGCTGCGGTTGCCCCAGTCGCGCTGGGTGCTGACGACGGCTTCGGCAGCGTTGAGGGTATATTCGAGGGGGACGAAGCCGAATTCGTAAGAGGTGTTGGGGTAGGTTTTGGTGTTGCCGTGTTCGCTGGACAGTCCGCCGCCGACAAGGACGTTGAAGCCGACAAGTTTGCCGTTTTCTTCAATGGCGACAAAGCCTAAGTCGTTGGAATGGATGTCCACATCGTTGTCAGGCGGGATGACGACGGCGGTTTTGAATTTGCGCGGCAGATAGGTTTTGCCCAAAATCGGCTCGACATCGTCGGCGATTTCTTTGTTGCGCGGTTCGGTCGGTTCGGTGGTGAACACTTTTTCGCCGCCCAGCCAGACATCGGCGTATGCCATGGTGCGCGGCAGAAGGTGCATGCTGATGCGTTTCGCCCATTCGTAGGCTTCTTGGTGCAGCGGGCTTTGAACGGGATTGCTGGTGCAAAGTACGTTGCGGTTGACGTCGCTGGCGGTGGCGATGGAATCAAGGCCGAGTTTGTGCAGGGACTGGTGCGCCAGCTTCAAATCGGTTTTTAAAATGCCGTGGTATTGGAAGGTTTGGCGGTTGGTCAGGCGGATGGAACCGTAAATGGTGTGATCGCCGGCAAATTTGTCTATGCCCAGCCACTGCGCCGGCGTGATGATGCCGCCGGGCAGACGGCATCGCAACATCATGTTTTTTAAAGGTTCGAGTTTTTGGTCGGTACGCTCGGCGCGGATGTCGCGGTTGTCCTGCTCGTACATGCCGTGGAAACGGATGAGCTGGAAATTGTCGGCGGTAAAGCCGCCGGTAAAGTCGTCGGTCAAATCGTCTTTGATGGTACCGTGCAGATAGTCGCTGCGGTCTTTCAGGGCTTCGTTGCCGGAAAGCGGGGTGTCGGGCAGCTTGGCGCGCGGGTCGGCGGTGGTAGTCATAGGGTGCTCCTTATTCTCAGTTTGGAGCTACTTTAATCAGGTCGTCTGAAAATGGGAAAGAATGGTTTGTTCGATTTAAAGATGATTTCGTTATATGAATCTGATGTTTTCAGACGACCCCGGGTAATCTAAATTTTGCCAATTGCACTGTTTGTTTGGAAGCCAACACATTCATTTCAAAGTCAAGTTAAGCTATAATACCCGCCGACACATACCATCTCTCCCACCTTATCCCATGCAACTTACCGCCGTCGGACTCAACCACCAAACTGCGCCTTTGAGTATACGCGAGAAGCTGGCATTCACCGCAGCAAGCCTGCCCGAAGCCGTCCGCAACCTTGCTCGAAGCAAAGCAGCGAAGGAGGCAGTAATTCTATCGACCTGCAACCGCACCGAGCTTTACTGCGTCGGCGAAACCGAGCAAATTATCGAATGGCTGGCGCAATACCACAACCTGCCCGCCGAAGAAATCCGCCCCTATCTTTATACCTTGGACAACAACGAAACCATCCGCCACGCTTTCCGCGTTGCCTGCGGATTGGATTCCATGGTGTTGGGTGAGCCGCAGATTTTGGGACAGATTAAAGATGCCGTGCGTGTCGCCCAAGAACAAGAAAGCATCAATACCAACCTCAACGCATTGTTTCAAAAAACGTTTGCCGTTGCTAAAGAAGTGCGTACCGACACCGCCGTCGGCGAGAATTCCGTTTCGATGGCTTCCGCATCCGTCAAGCTTGCCGAACAGATTTTTCCCGATATCGGCGATCTGAACGTTCTATTTATCGGCGCGGGCGAAATGATTGAATTGGTCGCCACCTATTTCGCCGCCAAAAGTCCCAAACTCATTACCGTTGCCAACCGTACCCTGCCGCGCGCCCAAGAGTTGTGCGACAAACTCGGACTGAATGCCGAGCCTTGCCTGCTGACAGAGTTGCCCGATATCCTGCACGAATACGATGTCGTCGTTTCCTCTACCGCCAGCCAGCTCCCGTTGGTCGGCAAAGGCATGGTGGAACGCGCATTGCGCCTGCGTCTCAATATGCCCATGTTCCTGCTCGACCTTGCCGTTCCGCGCGATATCGAAGCTGAAGTGGGGGAGCTGGGCGACGCTTATCTCTACACTGTTGACGACATGATGGGTATCGTTCAAAACGGCAAGGAGGCCCGCCAAAAAGCGGCTGCCGAAGCCGAAGCTATGGTGGAGAAAAAGGTCGGTGAGTTTGTCCGCCAACAACAAAGCCGCCAAAGCGTCCCCCTTATCCGCGCCCTGCGTGACGAAGGTGAACGCGCCCGCAGGCAGGTTTTGGAAAATGCGATGAAACAGCTTGCCAAAGGCGCATCGGCGGAAGAGGTATTGGAGCGGCTCTCCATCCAATTGACCAACAAACTCCTCCACTCTCCCACTCAAACCCTCAATAAGGCAGGCTCGGAAAACAGCAATCTGGTCGATGCCGTTGCCCAAATTTATCAATTGGATCAACACGATTAACGATTAGAAAGGTCGTCTGAAAATTTTCAGACGACCTTTCCGTATGCCTCTCTGCCTTATCGATTAAATCCCCAAAATCCGTATCTCAAATATCTGAAAACTTATGCAGACACTTTATCTTGCCTCCGGCAGCCCGCGCCGCCGCGAAATCCTTGAAAACTTAGGCTACCAAATTCGGCGCATTCCCGCCGATATCGATGAAACGCCATTTCCTGACGAAAATGCCGCCGATTATGTTCAGCGTATGGCGAACGAAAAGAACGCTGCCGCCGTCGCCCAATGGTTTGCACAACATGATACGCCGCCCGAATTTCCCATTCTGACCGCCGATACCACCGTTGCCTATCAAAACCATATCCTCGGCAAACCCGAAACCCAAGAGCATGCCGTCGCAATGCTTGGACAGTTGTCAGGACAAACCCATCAAGTGCTGACTGCCGTATGCGTGTATTGGCAAGGCGAAACGCGCAGCGTCTTGCAAACCAGCGATGTGCGTTTCAAAACCTTATCCCCTGACGAAATCCTTGCCTACATTCAAAGCGGCGAACCGATGGATAAAGCCGGTGCATACGGAATCCAAGGCTTGGGCGGCGTGTTTGTCGAGTATTTGCAAGGCAGCTTTACCGGTGTGATGGGGCTGCCCGTTTATGAAACCGTCAGTTTACTGAAGCAATTTGATTTGTCTGTTCCGCTTTAAATCTTATGACGGATTGAGGTTTTGTATTTGAAACAGCTGTGATAAGCCGTAGATTTGGATAATGCTCAGTAATGATAAAAGGTCGTCTGAAAACGCCAGCTTGGTTTTCAGACGACCTCTTTTTTGTTCGTCCGCTTACGTCAATATATAGTGGATTAAATTTAAATCAGGACAAGGCGACGAAGCCGCAGACAGTACAGATAGTACGAAACCGATTCACTTGGTGCTTCAGCACCTTAGAGAATCGTTCTCTTTGAGCTAAGGCGAGGCAACGCCGTACTGGTTTAAAGTTAATCCACTATACTCAAGCGATAACGCGGATATTTTGTCTGTCTCGTTTGAATTTAATTTTTAATATAGACGGCAGCAGGTTGTCGAAATACCAGTGTCCGTTCGGCAGCTCCAAGGCTCCTCCGGCGCAGCGCATGATGACGCGGCGGCCTGATAATTCGTCTGTTTCCGTGATTTCCACTTCATGCACTTTCCCCCAGTCGGCAACAGGCAGCTTGGATGCCATGGCATGAATTCGGGTATTTTGTTCTTCGATTCCGTCACCTTTATGGCATGTCCCATTGCACTTGCCGACAGCCTGCACGGGGCATGGCGCTCCCTGTGCGTGACTGACCGGCAAAATGTTTAAGGCATCGGGACAGAAATTATGTTCTTGCGCCCAGATGTTCAATGCGCGTTTTGCCGCTTTTTTGTGGATAAACAAACCGTAAGGGCGGGTGGTGCTGCTGCCGTTGTCTAGCGGCACAATTCGTGCCTTCAGTACGCCATGTTCGTCGGGGATGAACTTAACAGTCATAAATGTTTTGGGATTCAATTGCTTGAGGGGAAATGGTGCAGATAACTCCTCTTGATATTCCTGCATAACCTGCGCTTTCAACCACAAGGCATGCAGGCTCCCTACTGCGGGGATGAATTTCACATCTGCGGCATTTTGAACATAGTGCAAGCCTTCTTTGCTGTGGAGTAGGGCGGCGATTTCGCTATACGTTTTTTCATACGCCTCGACAGAATGCACTTTTCCTGAATGGTCAAACCACACCAGCACGCCTACCGTATCGGGTAATGAATAGAGTTTGGCAGCTAAAGAATCGGATAGCTGCGTCGGCAGCATTTTCGGATTCATCAGAGCGCGGCAGTGATTATCCCATTCTTCCAAGGTTTTCTCTTTCAGACTGTGTTCCAAATAATCGGCAAGTGCCAAAACATCGGCTAACGCACGATGCCGCTCGTCCGTTTGAATGCCCATTCTGCTGATAATGCTGTCAAGATTGTGTTTATAAAATTGAGGGTACAGGCGGCGGGACAGTTGGACGGTACACAATGCCGGAGCGGCAAAATCGATGCCTGCACGACAAAATTCATGACGCAGGAAGGTGTAGTCGAAACGGCTGTTGTGCGCCACAATCAAAGAGCCGCGCAGTAAAGGCAGTATGTCGGGAGCAATTTGGTCGAAAGCGGGAGCCTGCGCCACCATTTCATTGGTAATGCCGGTCAGTTGGACGACAAATTCAGGAATCGGCTTTCCCGGGTTGATCAATTGTTCGTAATGTTCTACCCGGCCGTTTTCAAAGCGCAGAAAGGCAATTTCCGTCACCCTGTCTTGATACAGATTGCCGCCGGTAGATTCTAAATCAACGACCACAACAGGGCGGTTCAATCGGGTAAAAGCTTCCGATAATCTCAACCAGCGAGAAAGATGAAACATCCTAAATTCCTGAAAATTCACACAACAGGGCAGTATTCTACACTTTGCACATCGTTTATCCAAGAAAACCCTTGACAAGCCCTGTATGGGAAAATATAATCCAAATCTTTCTTTCAGTGCACCCGTAGCTCAGTTGGATAGAGTATCTGGCTACGAACCAGAGGGTCGGGCGTTCGAATCGCTCCGGGTGCGCCAATAGAAAATTTCTGCGCCCATCGTCTAGCGGTTAGGACATCGCCCTTTCACGGCGGTAACCGGGGTTCGATTCCCCGTGGGCGTGCCAGATTTTGACAAGCCCCTGAATTTTCAGGGGCTTGTCTTTTTTGTATCTCCAAAAAAATAAAACTCTGGTTGCTTGTGTTCATGAATATTTAAATATATCAATCAGATATTCTTTTGATTAGGTTGGCGGTACAATAGCCGAACTTTGAAATGATGAAACTTTTGTTTGCCCGCTTATGAAAAATCCGAAAATTATCTTCTTCGATATTGATGACACCCTCTATCGAAAATATACCGATACCCTGAGACCTTCCGTTTATAAAGCAATGGGTGCGTTGAAAGAGAAAGGGATATTGACTGCGATTGCAACAGGTCGTCCTCCTGCGGCTATTCCGAAAAAAGTACGGGAGCTGATCCGTGAAAGCGGAATCGATATGCTGGTGACCATTAATGGGCAATATACGTCGTTTCACGGGGAAGTATTGCAGGAATATCCGATGGACTCTGCGAATATGATGGAAATATGCGCGTCGTTGGATAATAAAAATATTGATTACGCCTTTGTGAATAACAATAAAATTGCGGTTTCCAGCCCTTCATCGCTTGTTAAAGATGCATTGGCGCATATTTTTCCCGATTTTTTGGTGGATAAAGAATATTTTCATCGGGCAAAAGTGTATCAAATGCTGATCTTTGCAGACTCCAATCAAGAACGCGCCATTGAAGATGAAATTCAACAAAACGGATTTAAATTGGTTCGGTGGCATGAATGTGCCATGGATATGCTTCGTTCTGAAGGTTCTAAGGCAAGGGGAATTGCTCATGCCGTAGGCAAGCTGGGGATTGAAATGAAGGATGTTATGGCATTTGGTGACAGCTTCAACGACTTGGAAATGTTGTCTACTGTCGGATTTGGAGTGGCAATGGGGAATGGCGAGGCTGAGGCAAAGGCTGTGGCAAAATTTGTATGCCCGAGTGTGGACGAGGATGGGGTGTTGCGGGGATTACAGGAATTGGGTGTTATCGACTGAATACGTCGTCTGAAATTTCAGACGACCTTATGAGAAAGTGTTGATGGTGGCGATATGATATTTCGTTTGATTGCCGGTATATTTTGAGTAAAACAAAAGACCGCTTCGTTTGTTGCGGTCTTTTGTTTTATATGGCAGAGGGTGCTAGTCAGTTATCCAGCTTGCCGATGATTTCATTTAACGCTTTTTGCCAATCGGATGCCTTGATGCCGCATTCGTTTTCTATTTTTTGGCAGTCCATAATGCTGTAAGCAGGACGCGGGGCGGGTAGGGGGTATTGGTCGGTCGTGATGGCGTTCAGTTGCGGAACTCTGAAATTAGGGGCTTGCTGTTGCGCCGCTTGGAAAATGGCTTGGGCAAATTCATACCATGTTACCGATTTATTGCCGCCGTAGTGATAAATACCCCGTGGGGCAACGGGTTGCTGCAGCAAAGTAATGATGGCTTGGGCAAGGTCGCCGGCATAAGTAGGGCTGCCTGTTTGGTCATGAACGATGGAGAGGTTGTCCCGTTCTCCTGCTAGTCTGATCATGGTTTTGACAAAGTTGTTACCGTATTCGCTGAATAGCCATGAGGTACGGATGATGACGCTGTCCGGATTGGCTGCCAAAGCGAGCAGTTCGCCTGAGACTTTAGTGCGCCCATACACGCTTTGCGGGTTGGTATAGTCTTGCTCTTTGTATGGGGTCTTGTTTGTGCCGTCGAACACATAGTCCGTAGAGATATGGATAAAGCGGGCTTGGCAGGCGCGGGCGGCAGAGGCAAGGTTGTGGACGGCGGTGGCGTTGACGGCAAATGCGGTGCTGACATGGGCCTCTGCTTTATCGACTGCGGTAAAGGCCGCTGCATTGACTATGGCGTCGGGTTGGAAGTTTTGAACCATATTGCGAACGGCTTCGGTATCTGTAATATCCAAGGATGTCGAATCGGTGGCAATCAATTCCCAATTTTCAGGCAGGCGGTCGCGAAAGCAACGCGCCAATTGTCCTTTTGAACCGGTTAACAGGGTTCGCATATGGTTTCTCCTCGTTTGAAAGTTTTAAAAAAGTATTGCCGGATTAAAAGGACGGCAATTGGAACGATTTGGGCAAGCGTCCGAATTCATTATTCGGGAACGCTGAAACAGTACATTCAAGACAAAACAGATTGGAAGACGGTTGGGCAGATGTTTGACCCGCCAATAAGACCATTTTGTGAAATAACCCTTTTGCAAATTCAGGCTGGGACATCTTAACTGCATCATCCCTGCGTAGAAACGAAAGCAGAAGATGCTTCCCATTTTCTATTTTCAGACGACCCCGCTTGTTTCCGAAAAAGATGGAAAGCGGATTTAAACCTGAAATCATGCTGATTTTTGCAAGAGGAATAATATAGTGGATTAAATTTAAATCAGGACAAGGCGACGAAGCCGCAGACAGTACAGATAGTACGGAACCGATTCACTTGGTGCTTCAGCACCTTAGAGAATCGTTCTCTTTGAGCTAAGGCGAGGCAACGCCGTACTGGTTTAAAGTTAATCCACTATAAAAATCCGATGCGGTAGTGAGTCTGCCAATGCCTGATATATTATAGTGCAAACTTCGCAACGATACCGATTATCTGAAAATAATTTTGTTTGTTTGATTTTTATCCGAGTAGGGACAGCTTAGAGATATACTGCTCGATGGTTTTCAGACGACCTCTTATACAGATTGGGGTCGTCTGAAAAAATGAATACGGTATGGAATGTTGCGTATATTCACGGAGTATGTGGTTGATGTGGAAAAAATGGTGGCCGATAGTATTGGCAGTATTGGTAATAGGTATTGTCGGGCGCAGCTATTATGTGATGCATGCTCAAGCACAGGATATCAAACATGCTTGGGTGGAAGTGATGAAGCAATACGGTCAGCGTTCGGCATTGGTGTCCGATTTATCGAATGTCGTTAAGACGTATGCCGGCCCTGAAGAGGATATTTTGTTCAAGTTGTCTGACGTTCAAAGTCGGGCGGTCCGTATGAATCTAAATTTGGAGGAGGCTGCCAACCCGGCGAAATTGAAGCGTTTTCAGGAGGTTCAGGGAGAATTGAGCGGAATTTTGACGCAAATGACGCTGATTTCAGACCATTATCCGCTTTTGGCGGAAAGCTTGGATTATCAGCGTCTGACTACGCGCCTTGAAGAGGCGGAAAACCGGATTAATCAAGCAAGGAACAACTATATTCAGGCTGTCCGCACCTATAACGCTACGTTGAGGCGTTTCCCGCAAAGTATGACCGCGAAACTTTTCGGGCAGTATGTAAGGGCAAATTTCAGTATTGAGAATGAACGTGAAATTTCCAATGCGCAACGGGTGCAATTTTGATACGGTTTTGCAGCCAATGGATTTGAGTGGTACCCAAAAGGGTCGTCTGAAAAACGTATTTTCAGACGACCCTTTTGTCATTTTGCAACGGATTATTGCCCGGTAATCAAGATTGATATAGTTCGGTAATTTATCTGTTTGTTTTGTAAGATGAAAATTAAAGTGTAAAAAAGTTTAAATTATATTCGTATGTCAAAATAAATGATAATGCAATAAAACCTTGATGGGTAAGGATGGGAGGGAGATTTTCAATTGAATGAGAAATGAGCGGGATTGAGTAAAAACTAGCAATTCTTAAAAAACTATTGAAATATATGAATAATATTTTTATGGCGTATTGTATTTTCATTTGGTTAAAATAATCATGATATTGCATCATGATGAAAATAACAGGGTTGGTTTCCAATGTAATATTGTTCATTATCATGGAAAAATAAATTTCCATTTATCCAAAATTTTTACCGTTAGCGACGAGAATGTAAGTTTTCTGCGAAATATCACTAAAATAACAATGTAGGCAGTTTGGCTGGTCTGTATTTTTGTCAAAAGGCCTATGCTTCTTAATTATATTCTGGGAGTGATTTATTATGACTTATCATTATGGCGGCTACTCATCCAAAGGCCACTTCAACGCATATTGCCCTCCGGTCAAACCGTACAATCCTTACTGCCCACCGAGCCATGGCGGTTTCGGTTACAAAGGCGGTTTCCATAACTACGGTTCTTCACACGGCTTCAAAATGCCTCACGGCAAATTCGGTCATGGCGCCTACTGCCCTCCGCCGAAACCTGCGTACAAATGCATCATCATCGATTTCAACTGCAACCCGGGTAAACCTTATTACCCTAAACCGGCTCCAAAACCGGTTCCTCCGAAGCATGTTGATCCTTACTGCCCACCGGTTGAGCCAAAACCACAACCTCAACCCCACCCACAACCCCACCCACAACCCCAACCTAAGCCGCAGCCACAACCTCAGCCGCAGCCTAAACCCCAACCGCAACCTAAACCACAACCAAAACCGCAGCCTAAACCCAACGATAAAGACTGCAAAGATTGCGTTGACGATCAAAACCAACAAAATACTTACGGCCATGACGACAAAAATCCGGGTAACATCATCCATGTCGATGGTTCAACCAAAGATAAAGACGGTCTGACCAAAACCGTAGGTACTGATAAGAAAGATACCATTTACGGTACAGGCGGTGATGACGTTATCTACGGTGGCGACGGTGCTGACGTGATTTACGGTGGTGACGGTAACGACACTCTGCAAGGTGACAACAACGGTGATTCCCTGTACGGTCAAGGCGGTAAAGACTACCTGCAAGGCGGTGACGGCAATGACTACCTGAACGGCGGTTCTGACGCTGACATCATGCGCGGTGGTGATGGTAATGACGTTTACTTTGTTGACCACAAAGGCGACCAAGTTATCGAATACGGTAATGCTAACGGCGGTATCGATACCGTTCGCAGCGTAATCGACTACACCCTGACCGACAACGTTGAACACCTGTTCTTGCAAGGTTCTGGCAACATCAATGGTACCGGTAACGCTCTGAACAACGACATCAACGGTAACTCCGGCAACAACCACCTGTACGGCTTGGCAGGCGATGACTGCCTGGTGGGTAAAGACGGTAACGACTACCTCGACGGCGGCATCGGCAACGATGTCCTGATCGGCGGTACCGGCGACGATACCTACTTCTTCGATAAAGGTTACGGTCGCGACACCATCCAAGACGAAAGCGGTAACGATACCCTGCAATTCGGCAAAGGTATTTCTGCTTCCGACGTGTTGTTGAGCAAAACAGGCAACAGCCTGACCGTATCTGTCGGCGGCGGTGACACTGTTACCATTGACGACTGGTTCTCCGGTAACAACCATAAGATCGAAAACTTCAAGTTCGCCGATGGCAGCACCTACGAAGTAACCGGTCATGGCGATTACTACTCTCTGTCAGCTGTAAACAGCATCCAACAACAAACCCAAGTTCCTAGCATCTAATCTCTGATTAGCTATACTTAGGATTGATAAGGTCGTCTGAAAGCGTCTGCATCCGTGCAAAACGTTTTCAGACGACCTATTTTGTAAACAATCTGACCCAAAAATCCAAATTCGGATAAAATAACGGAATCCTGTTTAAACCGAGTCAGCGAAGGGAGAAACCTGAAATGTCCGAAATCAGCTTGAAAAAGATTTACTCTGGAAAAGTGCGAGATTTATACGAAATCGACAGCAAGCGCATGTTGATGGTCGCATCCGACCGATTGTCTGCATTTGACGTGATTTTAGACAATCCGATTCCGGGTAAAGGAGAAATTCTGACGCAGATTTCCAATTTCTGGTTTCAAAAACTGGCGCATATCATGCCCAATCATTTTACCGGCGATACGGTTTATGATGTGTTGCCTGAACGTGAAGCCAAAGCCATCGAGAAACGCGCAGTTGTCGCCAAGAAACTGACTCCTGTCAAAGTAGAGGCGATTGTGCGTGGTTATTTGGCGGGCAGCGGGTGGAAAGATTACCAAAAAAACGGTTCTGTCTGCGGCATCAAACTTCCCGAAGGGATGAAAGAAGCGCAGCAGCTTCCGGAAGTGATTTTTACCCCGTCCACCAAGGCTGCCGTCGGCGATCATGATGAAAACATCAGTTTTGAAGAATGCGAACGCATTATCGGTAAAGAGTTGGCGGCTGAAGTGCGCGCTAAAGCCATTCAGCTTTATACGGAAGCTGCAGAATATGCAAAATCACGCGGTATCATCATATGCGATACCAAATTTGAATTCGGGCTGGATGAAAACGGTACATTAACCCTGATGGATGAAGTGCTGACGCCCGATTCCAGCCGCTTTTGGCCGGCTGATCAATATCAAGTCGGCACTAATCCGCCGTCTTTTGACAAGCAATTTGTTCGGGATTGGTTGGAGCAAAGCGGTTGGAACAAAAAAGCTCCGGCACCGGACGTCCCTAGCGATGTTATTCAGAAAACAGTTGATAAATATCGGGAAGCATTGAATTTATTGACGGAATAATATAGTGGATTAAATTTAAATCAGGACAAGGCGACGAAGCCGCAGACAGTACAGATAGTACGGAACCGATTCACTTGGTGTTTCAGCACCTTAGAGAATCGTTCTCTTTGAGCTAAGGCGAGGCAACGCCGTACTGGTTTAAAGTTAATCCACTATATAAAGGCGGACTGGCTGTGGCAAATCAGGTCAGTCCGTCTTTATTTTCTGATTAAAGAATAAAATCATAAATTTACAAAAATCCTCTGTTCATCAACGGATAAAGCATTTATGATGTCCTCCATAGCATCTCACAATAACTGTACTATATTTTATTTGAAAAAATAAATGGTATAGATAGGGCATCCGGTTTATAGAACCGGGAATAATCCAAATAATAGAAAAAGAAAGGAAATAATGATGCAACATCGTAGACGATTGGCTATCTTTCAAGCCGCAAAACGTGCTTCGTTCACTGGAAAACCAGTTGCACCGACTACACCGAAAGCACGCTAAGGAATAATGCTGAAATTCCTCACAATATCTAAGACCGCCCGTTTCTCGGACGGTCTTTAGTTTTTTGTACTGTTTCAAATGCGCCGCAATATCGTATGAGACGCACAGATAAATTAAAGGTAGGTCAGGGGGCGTCTAGTTTAAAAAAGGATTTCTGAGCGGAGAATGCATGAAATAAATCAGCCTTGTCTTATCTCTGCGGTTCGTTGTTCCGACCCCTCGTCCTGATTCTTGTTTATTTGTTAAAGGCAAGTTGGTGCCTTGGAAGATTATAGTGGATTAACTTTAAACTAGGACGGCGTTACCTCGCCTTAGCTCAAAGAGAACGATTCTCTAAGGTGCTGAAGCACCAAGTGAATCGGTTCCGTACTATCTGTACTGTCTGCGGCTTCGTCGCCTTGTCCTGATTTAAATTTAATCCACTATAAAAAGGTCGTCTGAAAACCTTTGAATACAGGTTTTCAGACGACCTTTCATGTTTACAGCCTTACCGTAATACTTTTACAGCTTTGCCAATGCCTGATTGAATGTTTCACTCGGGCGCATGGCTTGGGCGGCTTTTGCAGCGTCGGGGGCGTAGTAGCCGCCGATGTCGGCCGCTTTGCCTTGTGCGGCGGAAAGCTCGGCAACGATTTTCGCTTCATCGGCGGTCAGCGTTTCTGCCAGCGGCGCAAATGCTGCTTTCAATTCCGCGTCTTTATCCTGCGCTGCCAGCTCTTGCGCCCAGTAGAGGGTGAGGTAGAAATGGCTGCCACGGTTGTCGAGTTCGCCTGCTTTACGTTTGGGCGATTTGTCGTTCAACAGCAGTTTTTCGGTAGCGGCATCCAGCGTGTCGGCGAGGACTTGGGCTTTGGTGTTGCCGGTTTTTTGCGCCAGATGTTCAAACGATACGGCGAGCGCGAGGAATTCGCCCAAAGAGTCCCAACGCAAGTGGTTTTCTTCAAGGAATTGTTGAACATGTTTCGGTGCGGAGCCGCCTGCGCCGGTTTCAAACATACCACCGCCGTTCATCAAAGGAACGATAGACAGCATTTTCGCGCTGGTGCCGAGTTCCAAAATCGGGAACAGGTCGGTCAGATAATCGCGCAAAACGTTGCCGGTTACGGAAATGGTGTCTTCGCCGTTTTTCAGACGGCCTAAGCTGAACTTGGCGGCTTCTTCGGGAGCGAGGACGCGGATGTCGAGGCCGTCGGTATCCAGTTCGGCAAGGTAGGCTTTAACCTTGGCGAGCAGGCTTTTATCGTGCGGACGGTTTTCGTCGAGCCAGAACACGGCGGGCGTGTTGCTCAGGCGGGCGCGGTTGACGGCGAGTTGTACCCAGTCTTTGACGGGCGCGTCTTTGGTTTGGCACATACGCCAGATGTCGCCTGCTTCAACGTTGTGCTGCATCAGGACTTTGCCCGCCGCATCGATGACTTGAACCTGACCGTCGGCTTCGATTTCGAAGGTTTTATTGTGCGAACCGTATTCTTCGGCTGCCTGCGCCATCAGACCGACGTTGGGCACGGTACCCATGGTTGTCGGATCGAACGCGCCGTGTTCGCGGCAGAAGTCGATGGTTGCCTGATAAACGCCTGCGTAGCTGCTGTCGGGAATCACGGCTTTGGTGTCTTGCGCTTTGCCGTTTTTGTCCCACATGCGGCCGGAATTACGAATCATCGCGGGCATAGAAGCATCGACGATGACGTCGCTGGGGACGTGCAGGTTGGTGATGCCTTTGTCAGAATCGACCATCGCCAAATCGGGGTTGGCAGCGTAGACGGCGGCGATTTCAGCTTCGACGGCGGCGCGGGTGTCCGCATCCAGTTTGTCCAGATTGGCAAGCAGGTTGCCGAAGCCGTTGTTGACGTTGACGCCTGCGGCAGCCAGTTTGTCGCCGAATTTTTCAAAGACGGGCGCGAAGAACACTTTGACGGCGTGTCCGAAGATAATCGGGTCGGACACTTTCATCATGGTGGCTTTCATGTGCAGCGAGAACAAGACGCCTTTTGCCTTCGCGTCTTGCACTTGTTCGGCAAGGAAGGCGAGCAGGGCTTTTTTGCTCATCACGGTCGCGTCGATGATTTCGCCGGCTTTCAGGGCGACAGGCTCGCGCAGCTCTTTTTTGTTGCCTTGTTTATCGGTGAACACGATGGATACGGAAGTCGCATCGGGTACGGTAACGGATTGTTCGTTATGGAAAAAGTCGCCGCTTTGCATGGTGGCAACGTGGGTTTTGGAATCTTTGGTCCATGCACCCATGCTGTGCGGATGTTTTTTCGCAAAGTTTTTCACTGCTTTAGGCGCGCGACGGTCGGAGTTGCCTTCGCGCAGGACAGGGTTTACCGCGCTGCCTTTGATGCGGTCGTAGCGTTCGCGTACGGCTTTTTCTTCGTCGGTTTGCGGGTCGGCGGGATAGTCGGGGACGGCAAAGCCTTTTGCCTGCAATTCTTTAATCGCAGCGGTCAGTTGCGGTACGGATGCGCTGATGTTCGGCAGTTTGATCACGTTGGCGTCGGGCTGTTTCACCAGTTCGCCCAACTCGGCAAGCGCGTCGGGTACGCGCTGCGCTTCGGTCAGATATTCGGGGAACGCCGCCAGAATGCGGCCGGACAGGGAAATATCGCTGGTTTTGACTTCGATACCGACATGGCGGGTAAATGCCTGCACAATCGGCAGCAGGGATTGGGTCGCCAGCGCGGGGGCTTCGTCGGTATGGGTGTAGATAATGGTGGCTTTGCTAGTCATGGGATATTCTCTTGTAGGTTAGGTTTTTCTTTTCGAATGCGGCGCAAAAGCGCGCTGCGTGGCTATTATGGCATATTTCGGCAGGCTTGGGATATGGTTTTAATATGTTATCAATCAGTTTGCAAAAAGGCCGTCTGAAACGGCTTCGGTAGCGTTTTCAGACGACCTTTGGGGGGATTATAGGGAATATTTTTTCTTTAATGCACGGACGGCTTTCAATATTTCTGCATTGCTTTTCTTAACTCCTTCTTGAGCTTTATTTCGTTTTTCTAGAAAAGCCATTACATCCAATTGGTTTATTTCAGGGTTTTTTTCTCCGTCACCCATCAAGGTTTTTTGATGTTTTATCAAATATTCCAAGACATGACTTGCCAATATGTTGATTTCGACCCTCCGGTTAACCACTGCTTTAATTTCAGAATCGCGGAAATCAGCATCCAAAAACCTTCCGGTAACTTTTTTCCACTCATCATCCAGCTTTTTTGCAGCTTCAAAAAATTCTGGAGAATGTGTCGAATTTTCTCCGGCCCGGTTAAATTCATCTTGTGCTGCCATCAATTCCGAATGAGACTGTAAAACGATTTCGAAAAATTTAACCAAATCCGCCCGTCCGTATGGCGATTTCACATTTGAAATAGGGATTGGCTCCAGCAGTTTCGGATCAGGCTCGGGAAAGTCGTGGATCATTTTGGCATACCCGGCGGGCAGCATGACCTTGCCTTTGGAAGACTGCACCGCGACGCGTTTTTCAGCAACAGGTTTGGCAGTGGCGCTTACGCTGACAGTCAATGCGGATGCGGTCAGCAACACAGAAACGAAACGGATGAAGGCAGTCATAAAGCTCCTTAAATATTGCGTTGATAATCCGTTAGTCCGACGGTGGTAAAAAAGGTTTCTTATTTTCAGACGACCTTGGAGAGGGAATCCAATTATTGGGTATTGATATAGCAAACTTAAAAATATTTTTATGAATAACGCGCCAAATCTGCTTAAACTCTCTTCAGATATCACAGATTAACCTACAGACTGCTGATAATTTATTTATTAGAAAAGACCACAAATTTTCCATTAGGATAGGAACCTTCATATCCACATGGAAAACCATTATTGAGATAAATTAGCCTCATTTTTTCAATAAATGGAGATGTTTTATTATGGGCAACGCATAATAAAAGTTTTAGCATATCTCCCTCCATATTATTAAAAAGGAGGGAGATTTCCGTACCAGCATCATAACCAACTTTTTTGGTTGCGCCACAAAAGTCCTTTGAATAATTTAATTCTTCTTCCAAAAAATGATTAATTTTGGATAGTATGTTGCTATTTCCGTAAATATTTAAATTGACTATCTGGTTTTCCCATAAAGATTGCCAATCTTGAAAAAATTCTTCTGAATCATCAGTTGCAAAATAAGTAGCTAAATCACCATCATGGATTATCTTAATTTGATCATCTTTTATGTTAAAAGGTGAAGCGTAGAATTTTTCATTCTTTAAGAATTGAATTAATTCATCATGTTCAATATCTTTAATATTCCACATATATCCTATACCTTGTCAGAATTCTAAAATCAATTACTACTTTTTTAGGTTGCGCTTATGGAGGAGATGTCCGATAAACAGCTAAGAAAATATTATCGGATATAGATTCCAACCTACGGTTTTCTCATAAAAAAGATCGTCTGAAAATAAAATTTCAGACGACCTTCCAAGCATATAACCCGATTAACCCAAATCAAACGCTTTATGCAGGACGCGGGTGGCGAGTTCCATGTATTTCTCGTCAATCAAGACGGAAACTTTGATTTCTGAGGTGGAAATCATTTGGATGTTGATGCCTTCTTCAGCGAGGGTGCGGAAGATTTTGGCGGCAACGCCGACGTGCGAACGCATGCCCAAGCCGACTGCGGAGACTTTGCACACGGTGTCGTCGCCGTCGATGGCTGCGGCGCCGATGCTGTCTTGCAGTTTGGTCAGGATTTCGATGGTTTGTTTGTACTCGCCGCGCGGTACGGTGAAGGAGAAATCGGTAGTGCCTTCGCTGCCGACATTTTGGATGATCATGTCGACTTCGATATTGGCATCGGCAACCGCGCCTAAAATCTGATAGGCGACGCCGGGTTTGTCGGGTACGCCGCGCACGTTGATGCGGGCTTGGTTTTTATCGAATGCGATACCGGTTACGGCAGCTCTTTCCATGTTGTCGTCCTCTTCAAAGGTAATTAAGGTGCCGTTGCCGCCGTCTTGCAGGCTGCTCAGTACGCGCAGGCGCACTTTGTATTTTCCGGCGAATTCTACTGAACGGATTTGTAAAACTTTCGAACCGAGGCTTGCCAGTTCGATCATTTCTTCAAATGTAACCGTATCCATGCGGCGCGCTTCGGGTACGACGCGGGGGTCGGTGGTGTAAACGCCGTCTACGTCGGTATAGATTTGGCATTCGTCCGCTTTGAGAGCGGCGGCGAGTGCAACGGCGGAAGTGTCGGAACCGCCGCGTCCGAGCGTGGAAATATCGCCTTCGCTGCTGATGCCTTGGAAGCCGGCGACGATGACGACTTTGCCCTCGGCGAGGTCGGCGCGCATTTTTTCGTCATCGATGCTTTCGATGCGGGCTTTGGTGTGGGAAGTATCGGTTTTGAGGGCGACCTGCCAGCCGGTGTAGCTTTTGGCATCCACGCCGATGTCTTTCAATGCCATTGCCAAAAGGCCGATGGTCACTTGCTCGCCGGTGGACAAAACTACGTCCAGCTCGCGCGGATCGGGATGCTCCTGCATTTCGTGCGCCAGCGCAACCAGGCGGTTGGTTTCGCCGCTCATGGCGGATACGACGACAACGATGTCGTGTCCTTCGGCGCGGGCTTTGGCGACACGTTTGGCTACGTTTTTAATGCGTTCGGGCGAGCCTACTGATGTGCCGCCGTATTTATGTACGATTAACGCCATGTTTCGTGCTTTCTTGAGGGGAGTTGGTCGGGCAGTATGGTCTGCTGGAAAAGGGCTTATTATTACTATTTTTTACATGAAATTCAAGGCTGGGACGGGAATAATCGAATTTTCTACCGGAATCGGAGAATAAGGGCGTTGGAGTGTGATTCATGGCAAAAGGTCGTCTGAAAACCGAGGGGATGTCCAACTTTTGGGGTGCAGTTCAGTTTTCAGACGACCTTTTGTTTCAGTTGGGCAATGAAACCGGGTCAGGAACAATGGATTGACGGGTTGATTGGTTTGGAGAGTATGGCTTGCCGTCAAGCAGTGCGGTGTTTTTTGCCGCGTATCCATTTGGTCACTATGCCGCCTTCGCTGCCGAAGATGACGGACAGGGTGTATAAGACGCCGCAACACAAAATAATGGCGGGACCCGACGGTATTTCGACGTGATACGAAAACAGCAAGCCCGCAAAGCCGCAGAAGAGTGCCAGCAAGACTGACAATAAAATCAACATACCCATATTTTTTGCCCACAATCGGGCGGTAATGGCGGGCAACATCATCAGTCCGACTGACATCAGCGTGCCGAGTGCTTGAAAGCCGGCAACCAAGTTCATAACCACCAACACCAGAAACACAACATGCCAAAATCCGCCTTTCCCGCCGACGGCTTTTAGGAACAGAGGGTCTATGCTTTCCAAGACTAAGGGGCGGTAGATGATTGCCAAAGCGGTAATCGTTATGCTGGCGGCGATGGCAATCAGTTGTAATGCAGGGATGTCCACTGCCAAGACGGAACCAAACAGCAAATGCAGTAAATCTACGCTGCCGTCCTTTTGTTTGCTGACCAAGATGACGCCGATTGCCAGACTGCTCAAATAAAATGCGGCAAAGTTGGCATCCTCTTTCAAAGTGGTAAAACGGCTGACCAATCCTGCCAAAAGAGCCATCAGCATGCCGGCAACAAAGCCGCCTATGCTCATTGCCGGCAGGCTCAAACCGGCGAAAATATAACCTATCGCGGCTCCGGGCAAAACGGCGTGACTTAATGCGTCTCCGACCAGGCTCATGCGGCGCATCACGAGGAAGACGCCGACAGGTGCGGCACTGAGTGCCAAACAGAATATCGATGCCAGCGCATAACGCATGAAATCGAACTCTGCGAACGGAGAAATCAGTAAATCGTAAAAATTCATGGTGTTTGCCGTTTGGGTTTGAAAATAATCGATGCAGGCGCATTATCCTGATTCTGCCGCATAAGGGCAAATGGGATAACCGCCTGCAATCGTTTTCAGACGACCTTAAAAGGTTGCGGCTTCTGCCAAGATTTTACCTGCCAAGTCTTTGGGCGACAGGTTGGGTTCGCCTTGCAGCGGCCATTCGATGCCGACGGTCGGGTCGTTCCAAATCAGCGAATGTTCGGCTTTCGGGTTGTAATAGTCCGTGCATTTGTAAACGAATTCGGCTTCATCGCTCAAAACGTAAAAGCCGTGTGCGAAGCCTTCGGGTACCCAAAGCTGGCGTTTGTTTTCAGCCGACAGGATTTCGCCCGCCCATTTGCCGAAAGTCGGCGAACCTTTGCGCATATCGACGGCAACGTCGAACACTTCGCCGACAACGACGCGGACGAGTTTGCCTTGCGTGTTTTCGGTTTGGTAATGCAGGCCGCGTAATACGCCTTTGCCTGATTTGGAATGGTTTTCCTGCACGAAGGTGCGGTCGCAGACGTTGGCCTTAAACCATTCGTCGCGGAAAGTTTCCATAAAAAAGCCGCGCGCGTCGCCGAAGACTTGCGGTTCTAAAAGTTTGACTTCGGGAATGGTGGTATCAATGATTTTCATATTTTCAATTCCACTTGAACGAATCAAGAAAACTACGTTTGATGCTATGAATACAATAGGTTTGAGCTTAGCGGTTTATGCTCGCCAACAAGCGTAACAGGTATTGACCGTATTGGTTTTTTGCCATCGGGCGGGCGAGTTCTTCCAAACGCTCGTCTGAAAGCCAGCCGTTACGCCAAGCGATTTCTTCGAGACAGGCGACTTGCAGGTCTTGGATGTTTTGCACGGTTTGGACGAATGAGGCGGCTTCGTGCAGGCTTTCGTGCGTACCGGTGTCCAACCATGCAAAGCCGCGCCCCAAAAGCTGTACGGATAATGAACCGTCGTCAAGATACATTTGGTTGAGCGTGCTGATTTCGAGTTCGCCGCGCGCGGACGGTTTGACTTGTTTGGCAAATTCTACGACGCGGCTGTCGTAGAAATATAAGCCTGTTACCGCCCAGTCGGATTTGGGCTGTTTCGGTTTTTCTTCGATGGATAAGGCATTGAAGTTTTCGTCAAATTCGACGACGCCGAAACGTTCGGGGTCTTTGACTTGGTAGCCGAACACGGTGGCGCCGTGTTTTTTGGAGGCAGCTTGTTTCAGGGTTTGGGTAAACGATTGGCCGTAGAAAATATTGTCGCCCAAGACCAAGCAGACGTTGTCGTTGCCGATGAACTCTTCGCCGATGATGAATGCTTGCGCCAAGCCGTCGGGGCTGGGTTGTTCGGCGTAGCTGATGGAGATGCCGAAATCGCTGCCGTCGCCGAGCAGTCGTCTGAAAGAGGGATTGTCTTCGGGGGTGGTGATGACCAAGATTTCGCGTATTCCGGCCAGCATCAATACGGACAGGGGATAGTAGATCATGGGTTTGTCGTACACGGGCAGGAGCTGTTTGGATACACCGCGTGTGATGGGGTAGAGGCGTGTGCCGCTGCCGCCGGCAAGGATGATGCCTTTCATGGGGGTCCTTTGTTGGTCTGATTGTTGAAATCAGCAAAATGTGTGAAATGGATTTTAAGGTCGTCTGAAAACATAGTTTGTGCATGGCTAGTGTTTTCAGACGACCTTTGGTTTTAAAGAGGCTTGCCGTTTACCATACCAAAGAAGCTTTTGATATCGAAGTAAACGGAACGGATGTCGCCTGCTTCATTTTGCACATCAATACGGTCATAGACGCCGCCGTTTTGCTGCAACAGGGCTTGTCCGACTTTGCGGTATCCCGGCATATTTTCTGCAATCCAGCGGTTTTCGGCGCCAATGCCGCGCATAGTGTCGTCTTCAATGATGACAACTGCCCGCTCAATAGTGCTGCCATCGGCTTTTGTTATCTTTTTAACAGTCGTTTGTGCGGCATGATGTCGCGTTTCTTTTGCCAGAACTGGCATAGAGACGAACAAGGCTGAGGTCAAAGTTGCCGATAAGACTATGCGGGACAGAGAATGCATGGAAATACCTTTTTCGATGATGCCTGTTGTTTGCAATGTAGGGCAGGTATGGTTTACAGCTTGCCCAGACGTTCCAAACGGTAGCTGCCGTTCAATACATTTTGCCACCAAGTTTTATTGTTCAAATACCATTGCACCGTTTTGCGGATGCCTGATTCGAACGTTTCCTGCGGTTTCCAGCCCAGTTCCCTGCCGATTTTGGCGGCATCGATGGCGTAGCGCACGTCATGGCCGGGGCGGTCTTGCACAAAAGTAATCAAGTCTTCGTAACGCGCCACACCGGCTGGTTTTTCGGGAACGAGTTCTTCCAGCAGGGCGCAGATGGTTTTGACTACCTCGATATTGGCTTTTTCATTGTGTCCACCGATATTGTAGGTTTCGCCGACGACGCCTTCGGTAACAACCTGATACAGTGCGCGGGCGTGGTCTTCGACAAACAGCCAGTCGCGGATTTGCATCCCGTCGCCGTACACGGGCAGGGGCTTGCCGTCGAGCGCGTTCAGAATCATCAATGGAATGAGTTTTTCAGGGAAGTGGTACGGACCGTAGTTGTTCGAACAGTTGGTTACGATGGTCGGCAGGCCGTAAGTGCGCAGCCATGCACGCACGAGATGGTCGCTGGAAGCCTTGGAAGCGGAATAGGGGCTGGACGGGGCGTAGGGCGTAGTTTCGGTAAACAAATCGTCCGTACCGTGCAAGTCGCCATAGACTTCATCGGTGGAAATATGGTGAAAACGGAAAGCTTCGCGTTTTTCAGACGACATTTGCTGCCAATAGGCGCGCGCAGCTTCCAGTAGGTTGAACGTACCGACGATGTTGGTTTGGATAAATTCGCCTGCTGAATCGATAGAGCGGTCAACATGGCTTTCCGCTGCCAAGTGCATGACGGCATCGGGCTGGTGTTGTGCAAACACACGGTCAAGTTCGGCACGATTGCAAATGTCCACTTGCTCAAAAGCGTAACGGGGACTTTCGGCTACGTCGGTCAGTGATTCTAGATTGCCCGCGTAAGTTAACTTGTCGAGGTTGATGACGGAATCTTGGGTATTTTGGATGATGTGGCGGACAACTGCCGAGCCGATAAAGCCCGCGCCGCCGGTAACGAGGATTTTTTTCATGGAATGGGTCTGAGATACAGTACAGCTTTGAATTATAACTGTATACATATATATGTGTATACATGGAGGGAGTTTAACATCATGGTATTTTTCTTGCCGTTCAGGTGGAATTTATGCCATTTATCTTAACAAATATATTTATCATTATGGTTATGGTATATTTCAGGCGTTCATCATAAATTCATCTTAGTGTTATCATGACTGCCCGCCAATCCTACCACCTCACCTTCTCCCGATTCTCCCCCTCCCTCTCCGTCAAATCCTTCACCGCCTCCGAAGCCGCCAACACTGCCTACCGCGTCGAAATCACCGCCACCTCCACCGATTCCTCATTGCCGCTGTCTTCCTACCTCAACCAGCGCGCAGCATTTGAAATCCGTCCGCAGGAGGCCGTATTGTCCGAAGTCGCCGCCGCCTTTTCAGCCGGTTCGGACGAGTCTCCGGCGAAACAATGGCAGGGCATCGTGACTTCGTGTGAGAAGCTGTCCGTATCCAAGGATGAAACCGTTTACCGCTTTGTTTTAGAGCCGCGCTTCGCGGCTTTAAAACATTTCCAATCCTCCCGACTGTTTCAAAACCAAACCGTCCCCGACATCGTTGCCGCCGTCTTCAAGCACCACGGTTTCTCCGGTGTCGACTACCGTTTCCAAAAAAGCCGCAGCTACACCGTCCGCGAGTATGTGACCCAGTATCTCGAAAGCGACTTCGCTTTTATCAACCGTCTGTGTGAGGAAGAAGGCATTTGGTATGCCTTCGAACAGAATGAGCAACATGGCGATGTGGTCGTCTTCGGCGACAGTCCCGAACACTATTTCCGCGACCAAAGCCTACCTGTTTCCTACCGCCCCCATGCCGGACTGGAAAGCGTCGGTACCGAAGCACTGTTCAACTTAAGCATCCGCCACAACCCCATCGTCGAAGGCATACGCAGTGCCGACTACAACTACCGCAGCGCCGAT
>NZ_JH164965.1:398263-411556 GCF_000227275.1 Neisseria sp. GT4A_CT1 | reverse complement strand
CTGCCGTTTGATCTGGACGAATGGAGTCCCGGCGGCGAAAGCCGTCCTGTCCGACTGGCCAAACCCTATGCGGTCCCGAATACGGCATCCACTTCCCCTTACACGAAGGCACCGAAGTCATGCTGTCCTTCGTACAAGGCAATCCCGACCGCCCGTATATCTCCGGCGTCATGCACGACAGCGCCCATCCCGACCACATCCCTGCCGATTGGAACACAAGGAACGTCATCCGTACCTGGGCGAACAACAAACTCAGGATGGAAGACCAAAAAGGTCAGGAACACATCAAACTCGCCACCGACTACCAAAAATCCCAACTCAACCTCGGCCACATCGTCGACTCAAGTCGGGAAAAACGCGGAGAGAACGGCGAAGGCTTCGAACTCAGAACCGACGGCTGGGGCGCCGTACGGGCGGGTAAAGGCATACTCGTCAGCGCACAAAACCAAGACGCCAACGGCAAAGTGCTGGATATGGACGATGCCATAGCACAGATTGAACAAGCACTCTCACTCGCCAAAAGCCTGAACAAAGCCGCCCAAACCGCCAACAACCACCACACCGATGAAGAAACCCAAAGGGGTCGTCTGAAAGACGCCCTCAAAGACCTGAAAGAGGCCGGTTTGATCCAAACCGCCCCCGCCGGCATCGCCACCGCAACCCAACAAAGCCAACTGCACACCGCCAATGAAAACATCCACCTCATCAGCGGCAACCATACCGACATCACCGCCGGACAAAGCCTGACCGCCCATGCGGCAGAGAGCCTCAACCTGTTTGCGCAAAGCAGCGGCATCAAGGTGCAGGCCAATCAGGGCAAAGTGGAAGTGCAGGCACAGAATGACGAGTTGCAGCTGAATGCGCTGAAGGATGCGGTGCTGACCAGTAGTTCAGGCAGAGTAAACATCGCAGCGCAAGAGGAAGTTTTAATTACCTGTAAAGGCGCATACATCAAATTCTCGAATGGGGAAATAGAGATTGGCAGTCCGAAGTTGGTGCGGGTGAAGGCGCCGTTGGAGGTAACTGGGCCGCAGAGCTTGAGCCATATGTTTAATGATATGCCTAAATCAAAATTTGATCAGGAAGTAATCGTTACTACTTTAAATGGAAGCCCGATTGCAAACCGCCGATTTGTTCTAACACGTGCTGACGGTACCAAAATACGGGGGACTACGGATGCAAATGGTAGTACCGGCATTCAGCGCAATGATTCTACTATGGAAAAATTTACCTTGACTCTTTTGCCTAAGGACAAGAAGAAATGATTGACCCAAACATTAAATTAAATCCGACATTGGATAAAAACGGCAATCCGACCGCACAAGCGAGGATGACATCTACGGAAGATCAGCAAAAATGCCAGATGGAGATTGCACGCTATATGCCGATCATGCTTCTCCCCGGTATTATGGGATCCAATCTGCTATATCGAAACGGTTGGGTAAAGCCCAGTCAAAAATCTGAATCGGGAGAGCCGGCTAAAGATGTTGATAACGGAGAGGAGAATCAGGACAAGGACTGGGAAGAACTCAAGACGAAGAAAGTAGAAAAGTCATGGATGCCGCCAAACGGTCTATTAAAATCAATAGGTGCAGCGTTTAAAGATGGTCTGTTTCGTAGGGTAAAAGCACGTCATCGCGAAATTCATCAAGAATTGACTGCCGTCGATTGGCGAGGGCCGATAATACATATTCCTAAAAATCCTATAAGAACTAATACTGAATGTTTGAAAAAAAAGATTTTAAAGGCCGGTGAGCAGCGACACAATCTCAAAATGGCGCAACTGCAAAAAAGCCCTTCTTCTGATTCTTCGGAAATTCGTGATGAGCAAAAGCAATATGAGGAATGGAAAGAGAGATGGGAAAATGGGAAACCCCGTCCTAAAGAGTTAATCAAAGAACAATTGCGTTTTCGAGGCTGGGGAACGGTTAATGCCGATGCTTATCAAGATTTTGCGGTTTTTTTAGAAAATAATCTGAATAATTTGGCTCAAGATATTAGAGATGCTGCTAAAACCAGCAATGGAAATCAAAATGGAACAAATGGCTTGAGTGATAGTGATTATGCGAATTTTGTTGCAAAGAAAAAAGACACGCAGCCTTGGAAAGCCGTATTGGCAAGGATAGATCGATATATCATCAATCGCGACAAAGAGCAGCCAAATTTGAAAAAACCTTTGTCTGAACAACAGTCCAGCGCTGAGGCGCAGAAAATGTTGGCGGAATGGCTAAAAAAAGTAGTGAATTATCAGTTTCCTGTCTATATATGCGGCTACAACTGGTTGCGTGACAATGCCGAGTCAGGAACTGGGTATTCATCAAGATCCTTAGAGTTTTTGGAATCAGAAAAAGAGGATGGTACCAATTTTCCATTTGGTCCCAGTGATTTGAATAGTCGTATTCAGCGTGCATTGGAAGAATGCAATAGTGAGCAATTTTTGATTCTTACCCATTCCATGGGTGGTTTGGTAACGCGTGCGTATGCAAAGAAGGCAACTGGTGACAAGCCGGGTGAAACTAAAAATGCTGATAAAATCTGCGGTATTTTTCATAATGTTATGCCTGCTACGGGCTCACCTGCTTTTTATAAACGGTTAAGGGCAGGATTTAGTCATGAACCGCCACCGCGCCGTTTTTATGAATATTTCACGCCGACTTTATGGTTAAGCGCATTGAAAGAGCTTGGTTTTGCAGGGGTGCTGGGTTTTACTTCGCGCGCAACTTCCCCCATTTTGCTCAATTCGCCTGGTGCCATGCAGCTGACTCCTTGGCCGAATTATACTCCACGCCGCTTTAGTGGAGATAAGGTAAGCGATCCAAATGCTTGGCTCTACGTGGCAGATCATAAGGGGGAAAATATACGCTTCAGTTTCAATACTGAAGAACTCTATCAAAATTATGATAAATGGTTTGGTTTATGGCCTACCAAGCCCAAAAATCTTAATGACGGGCAACAAGAAGAGCAGATAGACTACATTAATTTCAATCCGAATGGTACAAAGACTATCTTTCAACAAGATAAAACAGATGCAGATATTTTTAAAGCTAATTTCGATAAGGTGCAAATGTTTCAAGACAAGCATGCTACTTATTATTTAACTGATGACAATAAAACCCGAATCAGTCTTTGTGACAGTAAAGACCACCTCACTTGGGATACTATTAAATGGGTGAGTGATAGGAATTTCCCTGGAGACTTGACTAAGCAAGAGTTAATCGAGGCGGTATTGACTAAGCCTGAAGATTCCGGGCCTAGGGGTAAGGTAAAAATAAAATTGAGGGATGAAGATTACTTTCTTCATCTTACTGAAAAAAAGAGGACAGACAGGGGAGATGGTACCGTCCCTACTGCTTCGGGAGAAGCGCCGATTACCCAAGGCTTTTTTGCTAGAAAAGATGTATTGGTAACCGGAGATAAAAATGTAGGCGGCTATGAGCATGGTTCTTCATATAATTTTGATGAAACCCGTCATGATGCCTTTTTTGCTGTTTTAGAATCTGTCGCTTTACGCGGACAGGAAGATTAATCCCTTAAAGGAACTTATGATGAAACCGACCGCTACTGTATTGCTGACAGTTTCCCTACTTGCCGCATGCGCCCCTGCCGTTTCACCACTTACAGAAAGGAATCCCTCCATGACTACTGCTTCTTCATCTATCGATACCGCCTACTGGACCGAACAGCCCTATTGCAGCGGCCGCTATCAATTGCGCTTGCCGTCCCAACGTCATCACGGCAGTACACACATTGATTACAACGGTTGGAGCGTGATGGTTATGTTTAATGATTGGGATAGAAACGTTAGGACTATCAATAGGTTTAAACGTAGTGGTTATGATGGAACTGATATTGTTGTTGATACCCGCACCCTGATCCCAGATCGGGCGATGATGCAAGTAACACGTAGCGATTTTTCTTGGGAACGCAGCATTACAATTAAAGAGAAGGGAATGCCCTACGAAGCCGATTTGTATTTTAAGTTGGATGATAACGACGCTTATATCGTACGTGGTTATTTCTATATTCCCGCTGAAAACGGTAAAGCCCCTGCTAACTGGAAAGCCAAAGAGAAAGAATTGATAGATGGCATGGAGAAAAAATTCCGCCAAGATTTCCTGAATAACCTGCGGGTACGGCAAGAATTTGAAGTACCGAATCGGCATGGTATCTGCCTGATAGGCGGTTTTATTGCGGACGATGGCAAAAAACCGTTTACAGCGCATACTACTGTCGGCTTTGCCAAACAACACGATATGAGTCTGGAAATTATGCATGGCGACGAGCTTGAGAAAGGCGAACCGACGCTGCTGCAACGGGATATTGCTCCGGAAAAAAGCGCATTGGCAAAAATCTTTAAAATCACAGGCTACCGCACCATCCGCCAAGGCCCGCGTACGATTAACGGCATGTCAGGCACGGAAAAACTGATCAAGTGGGATGGCAACAAATATATGTTGATTTGGGAGCGAGACGGCGGCAATCCACGCGTCATGATGCAGTTTGGTACCGAGAAGAAAGATGGAACGAAGCGTAGCGAAGCCGAAGTCCTCGCTATTTGGGATACCGTTCTGCCAACTTTAAAACCAATCAAATAATGTAAGCGACGAACCCAAGGTCGTCTGAAATATGGTTTTCAATATTTGGAACCGTATTTTCAGATGACCTTGCGTTACAAACAGCCATACTGCAATTGGTTTTTATGGAGAATGATCGTAAGTAAACAACCATGACGTTGTACCGCTCTGAATTTTATTCACCCACTACAATAAAAACATGATGAAGCACACACCTATACCTTATGAGCGTCAGGAAATCATCCGACGTGAGCGCGAGTTGGCTAAATATGCCAATACTATGGATAGTTTGTTTTGCATTCCTTTTACCAAACAAGGAATCGGCGTTGATGCTATATTGTCGCTGATTCCTTTTGTCGGGGATATTGCCGGGCTTTTTTTTGACGATGAAGGCTTTTCGCATGGGGCGGGAGTTGGGCGTGCCGGATCATAAAATGCGTCCTGCCGTATATCTTGCTTTTGCGGATATGTTGCTCGGCATGATTCCTGTCGTCGGTACGCTTATCGATATTTTCTTGCAGCCGAGCCGCCGTACTTCGAAAGTCATCAATGAATATGTGCGCAGCGAGTATGGTGTGGATTGTGATCTGCATTTGGAGCGACCGTTTATGCACGCGGCTTTGGAGAAGAAACAGCAGCAATCAGATTTTTGGCGCAAACCTGTTGCGGCTTGGCTTTATCTGCATATACCTGATTTTTTCGGTTTGATTGTGCTGGTGTTGATGGGTTGGATAACGGTTGCAGTAAGCAAATGGGCGTGGGGCGGTATGACTTATCTGCTTCACGCTGTTGCCGGTTGGTTTTGAGCGGATAGATAATTTAACGTGAATGGCTTTAAGCCGGTATGGTGTTGCCTGATCTGAACTCAAATGTGTTTTGATATAGTGGATTAACTTTAAACCAGTACGGCGTTGCCTCGCCTTAGCTCAAAGAGAACGATTCTCTAAGGTGCTGAAGCACCAAGTGAATCGGTTCCGTACTATCTGTACTGTTTGCGGCTTCGTCGCCTTGTCCTGATTTAAAGTTAATCCACTATAAATTGGAAAAGGTCGTCTGAAAAATCGATATTTGATTTTTCAGACGACCTTTTTGCAAAGTGAAAACGGTTGTAAAAAATGGGATGTAGAGAGAGCGAGAAATTTAGTTTAACCAAAAACGGAATACTAAATAAAACACCAAAATCAATACGCCCGCCCATACGATAACCATAAATCCGGCGACAGCCCGACCGAGTCGGTAAACAGGGTTTTTGCGTTCGTCTTCCAAAAGCGGATTAGGGGCGTTGCGTTGTTCTTCGGACATGGTCATCTCTGTTGTGAATGGGTGGCAAAAGCGTAAGGGTACGCCGATGGACAGGAAGATTCAAGCAGGGCGGTTTAATTTTCTCCGTATTCAAAAGCATCGTCTCCGTCCCAACTGCTTTTGAGCGCGGTGTGGATGGTGTCCATATCGAAGCCGCGATAGGCGAGGAAGCGCGCTTGTTTTTGCTTGTCTTTCAAATCGGCGGCGGGCTGTTTGAATTTTTTGCGCAACACGGCGACTGCGGTTTGCAGTTCGCTCGCTTTGTCGGGCATGAATTCGCGACTGACGGTTTCGTCTATGCCTTGCTGCGCCAATGCCTGTTTCAGACGCAGAGAACCGTGTTGGCGGCTTTTGCTGTGGATGTAGGCTTCGGCGTAGCGTTGGTCGGATTGCCAGTTGCGTTCGGCAAATTCGTCCAACACGTTTTCCAATTCTTCTTCGCTTTCGGCATACGGGACGAGCTTGCGCTTGAGTCCGACGCGGCTGATTTCCTGTCGGGAAAGGATGTCCATCGCGCGGGTGCGTAGGGATTTTTGGGGTTTCATGCAGAGGTCGTCTGAAAAGGTCGATTCGTAGGTCAGATTCTTGAATCTGACTTGTGTGTCGTAGGATAGAGGAGAGATAAGCAACTTTCATTCCGTCATTCTCTTTGTTCGATAATGACGAATCTTTTTATTTCCACGGCTCTATTTTCAGACGACCTTTGAAGTGGAAATAAAGGTCGTCTGAAAACAAGGATACTGATTACTCGTCGTCTTCTGCTTTTTTCGGTCGCAGGTTTTCGTAGATTTCGGGCAGTGAGCCGATAATCCAATCGGGCTTGGTCGTCTTGTCTTGTGAGAGCAGGGTCATGTCGCCGTAGCCGAAGGTAACGCCGACGCTGAGGCAGCCTGCGGCTTTGGCGGCGATGATGTCGTTGCGGGAGTCGCCGACCATGATCATATTGGCGGGGTCGATGCCCAAGACTTCGGCGGCGTGTTGCAGCGGCAGCGGGCTGGGTTTCTTTTCGGGCAGGCTGTCGCCACCGAGAATCAGGCTGAAGTAGTCGGCGAGTCCGAGTTGTTTCAAAAGTTCGGCGGCGAGGATTTCGTTTTTGTTGGTGATGACCACCAGCGGGATGCCCAGCGATTTGAGCAATGCCAGTCCGGCTTCGGTTTCGGGGTAGGGACGGGTGAAGTCGCTCAAGTGGTCGCGGTAGTATTTCATGTAGAACACGAAACCTTTTTCCCATAAATCGGGCGCGGCTTCTTGGTCGCGGTCGTTGGTGATGACGCGGTGGACGAGTTTGCCGATGCCGTCGCCGACGTAGCTTTCTACTGTTTTGGCGGGCAGCGGCTCCATGCCGAGATATTCGCGCATGGCTTCGGCTGCGGCGGCAAGGTCGGGGACGGAATCGCATAATGTGCCGTCCAAATCAAAGGCGGCAGCTTGGACGTGTTCGATGGCGGCGGTCATGATGTGTTTTGCTCGTGAATGACAGGGACGCGTATTTTAACATTGATTCGGCGGGCAGGCTTGGAAGCTGCTGATGCCGGTTTGGTATTCGGTTTGCAGCGGGTGGTTTTTATTTTATTGGGATACGGCAGGTTAAGAGCAATGAAATAGAGTTACAGCTTAAATATTACAATGAATTAATTTAGAAATTTTACAAGAAAAATACTTGCCTAAAATTTTATTTTCATGGATAATTCGATTCGTTAGCTGGTTCGAGTAGTCAGTTAATAGTTTCTCCTCTATTTCTCCTTTGTAGACTTGGCACACATTCAATTGAATGTGTGCTATTTTTTTTTGTTTGTGGGTTTGGTAGGAAAATGCTTGGGCTTGATGGGGATGGGATGGGTTTGAAACTGTCAAAGCATCTTGGTTGATAGTGTTTCTATCGTGGGTATAAAAGGTATTTTGAAAAAAGGTCGTCTGAACGTTATAAACTTTCAGACGACCTTTTTAAATGTAGTTAAATCACTCTAAGTCTAACACTGCCGTTTCTTTGACTTCTTCCATGACGACGTAGCTGCGGCTTTCCGCTGCTGCAGGCAGGTGCAGCAGGATATTGCCCAACATATCCCGATAAGCCGCCATATTGGGCAGGCGGACTTTGATCAGGTAATCGTATTCGCCGGATACGAGGTGGCATTCCAAAATTTGCGGAATCCGCATGATTTCACGACGGAAATCTTCAAAAATATTGCCCGATTTGGAACGCAGCTTCAGCTCGACAAAGACCAGCAGGCTTTGCCCGAGTTGGTGCGGGTTGAGGCGGGCATGATAGCCGGTAATAAAATTGTCGCGCTCAAGGCGGCGGACGCGTTCGGTAACCGGAGTAGTGGATAATCCGACTTTTTCTGCCAACTCCGTCATGGGTGTTCGGGCATTTTGCTGAAGGATTTTCAGGATTTTCAGGTCGGTTTTGTCTAATTCTTTCATCGCGGAGTTTCTTTCAACTGAGCTGAAACGCATCATTTAGGTAGATAGATAAAACGCAGGGCAGAGCAACGCAAAGCCACCCTTGCTTTAAGTTGACCCACTATATCTTTAAAGCGACTGAAAAGAAAGTCAGTCAGCAATCAATGGCATTGCACTTTTGCGGTATCGGGTCAAACAGGTCGTCTAAAAACGGTTTTGTCCGTAGTCGTAGTACCTTAATAGGCGGGAAAATAAGGAAGGGCGGATTCTAATGGAGGAACGCCTCTTCCGCAATGTGAGTGACTGAATCTAAAAGAAAAGGTCGTCTGAAACGGGATAGGCGGTAATACAGTGCAGATGGGTTTCAGTTAAAATACCGCCTGTTCCAGATAGCATTCCGCCACAATCGCTCGACACCGATAAGGCAGCTTTTTTCAAGGGAGGGACTATGCCCGTAGATTCCTTTTTCTACCTCTTACTGCTCACCGGATTTTGCGCCGGACTGATGGACGCGGCGGTCGGCGGCGGCGGGTTGTTGCAAATCCCCGGGCTGTTTAACTTGCTGCCAACTTCCACACCTGTTGCTTCGGTGATGGGCGTGAATAAGTTTGCCTCATGCTGCGGGACGGTTACTGCCACGGGGCAATATCTGCGCAGAATCCCCGTACCGTGGAAAATGCTGCTGCCCGCAGCCGTGCTGGCGTTTGCCGCTTCCTATCTGGGCGCGAAAGCCGTGGTCTTTTTCCCCGTGCAATACATGAAACCGGCGATGCTGGTCATCATGATTGCCATGTGTGTTTATACCTTTATCAAAAAAGATTTGGGACAAACGGTGCGCACCGAGAAGCTGACGCGCCGTGAAACCTTGTGGGGCTTGTTTTTCGGCGCATTAATTGGCTTTTACGACGGGATTTTCGGGCCGGGGACGGGCAGCCTTTTGGCTTTCGTGTTCGTCCGCTTTTACGGCTACGATTTTTTGACGGCAAACGCATCGGGCAAAGTCATCAACTCGACCACCAATCTTGCCGCGCTGACATTTTTCATCCCGCAAGGACACGTCGTTTGGGCGTGGGCAATCCCGCTTGCGCTGGCGAATTTGTGCGGCGGCGTGGTCGGCGCGAAATTGGCGATACGCGGCGGCACCCAGTTTCTGCGTTACGGATTTATGGTATTGCTGTGCCTGACCATAGGCAAATTCGCTTGGGATTTGATTCGATAACAGAAGACGTGTCAAAGGCGGGATTCGTCCTCCGAAAGCGTTTCAGACGACCTTTGTATGCTAAAATCCGTCATCTTTCAGTATATGACCGATAGAGGGAAAACATGGCAGGCAACACTTTCGGACAACTCTTCACCGTTACCACCTTCGGCGAAAGCCACGGTGCAGGTTTGGGCTGCATCATCGACGGCTGCCCGCCCGGACTGGCATTGACCGAATCAGACATCCAAGCCGACCTCGACCGGCGCAAACCCGGCACCAGCCGCCACGTTACCCAACGCCGCGAAGCCGACCAAGTCGAAATCCTCTCCGGCGTCTTCGAAGGCAAAACCACCGGCACCCCCATCGCCCTCTTAATCCGCAATACCGACCAACGCAGCAAAGACTACGGCAACATCGCCACCAGCTTCCGCCCCGGTCATGCCGACTATACCTACTGGCACAAATACGGCACGCGCGACTACCGCGGCGGCGGCAGGAGCTCTGCCCGCGAAACCGCCGCCCGCGTTGCCGCCGGAGCCGTTGCCAAAAAATGGCTGAAAGAAAAATTCGGCACGGAAATCACCGCCTACGTCACCCAAGTCGGCGAAAAAGAAATTCAGTTTGAAGGCTACGAACACATTTCCCAAAATCCCTTCTTCGCCGCCAACCAAAGCCAAATTGCCGAGCTGGAAAACTATATGGACAGTGTACGCAAATCGTTGGATTCCGTCGGCGCGAAACTGCATATCGAAGCGGTTAACGTGCCTGTCGGCTTAGGCGAACCCGTTTTCGACCGCCTCGATGCCGAAATCGCCTACGCCATGATGGGCATCAACGCCGTCAAAGGCGTGGAAATCGGCGCAGGTTTCGGCAGCGTCGTCCAGCGCGGCAGCGAACACGGCGACGAACTTACCCCGCAAGGCTTCCTGTCCAACCACGCCGGCGGCATCCTCGGCGGCATCAGCACCGGCCAGGACATCCACGTCAACATCGCCATCAAACCCACCAGTTCCATCGCTACACCGCGCCGCAGCATCGACATCAACGGCAATCCTGTCGAACTCGCCACCCACGGCAGACACGACCCCTGCGTCGGCCTGCGCGCCGCCCCCATCGCCGAAGCCATGCTCGCGCTCGTTCTTATCGACCACGCCCTGCGCCATCGCGCGCAAAATGCCGACGTAGCCGTCGATACGCCAGACATTACCAAGTAGTGCGGATAAAATCGAAAGAGGTCGTCTGAAAACAAACATGACGGATTGTGCCGAACATTTTCAGACGACCTTTCTCAACGCCTATTAAGATAAGTGTGCCGGCCCGTCCGCAAATAAACATTTACAATCGAACATTCGCAAAAAAACTTAGCCAAAACACAGGCTTTATACTAAAATACTGCCATTACCGTGCCATAGCGAAACGCACGGCTTTATTTTAGAGGAATACAAACGACATGACACAAGAAACCGCTTTGGGCGCAGCTTTGAAATCCGCCGTCCAAACCATGAGCAAGAAAAAACAGACCGACATGATTGCCGACCACATCTACGGCAAATACGACGTCTTCAAACGATTCAAACCGCTGGCCGTCGGCATCGACCAAGACCTTGTTGCCGCGCTGCCCCAATACGACCCTGCCCTGATCGCCCGCGTCCTCGCCAACCATTGCCGCCGCCCCCGCTACCTCAAAGCCCTGGCGCGCGGCGGAAAACGTTTTGATTTGAACAACCGCTTCAAAGGCGAAGTCAGCGCGGAAGAACAAGCCATCGCCCAACAGCATCCGTTTGTCCAGCAGGCTTTGGCAGAACAAGCCGAGCGCCAAGCGGCCAAACAGGCAGCGAAAACTGAGGCAGTAGAAGCCGAGCAAGTCGGCGCAGCCGCCGAAACTGAAGAAGTGGCACAAAATAACGCCGAATAATACCGAATGATTTTAAAAGGTCGTCTGAAAACGGATTTTTTGTTTTCAGACGACCTTTTTTATCGGTATTTCAAATTAACGGAGGAGGGAAAAGAGGAAACACGCTTTGCAACCATTATTTTTGCTTTGACAGGGGAGGGTAAATGGTGGGTGTTTGTTGATTTTTTATTGGGGATGATACGTTTTCTAAAGATGGATTTTTGTGTGCGTGAGAATTGAAGTAGATGGGAATATCTTGTTTTATTTGATTTTATTTTAAACTTGGAAAATCAAGATAAAAAAAATGCGCATATCGTTTAGGATATGCGCCAAGTCTACAAAGGAGAAATAGAGGAGAAAAATCAAGCTGCATCAAGCAACTCAACGGGCGTTATTATCTACGAAAGGCATCGTTTTGTCAAATTTTTATATGCAAAAATTTTCTATTTTTTGAGAAAACGGCAGATTGTCTGCTTACAAAATGTCAGGTAATCGCCCTATTTTTTCTTAAAGTTTATATAAATCAATGGGTAAGTTGTGTGTTGTATAAGATACAGGATGCCTGTTCCATGTAAAACGGCATAAAATGCACCAACGCTTTTTGTGACCAAAAGGTTTACCGAATGGCGCGGACGGCTTGGATGAAGGCAGCCATTTTGGCTTCGTCTTTGATGCCGCCGGCGCTTTCCACGCCGCCTGAAACATCGACTGCCGCGGCATTGCTGGTTTGGATGGCTGCTGCGATATTTTGCGGGGTCAAGCCGCCTGCCAGAATCCAAGGTTTGGTCAGATTGTCCGGCAGCAGCGTCCAGTCGAAGCTCAGACCTGTGCCGCCGTATTCGTTGGGATGGTAGGCATCAAACAGCAGGGCGCGGGTGTTGGGGAATCGGGTTTGTGCGGCTTCGATGTCTGAAGCGGATTGGACGCGTATGGCTTTGAGATAGGGGCGGTCAAACTGACGGCAAAATTCATCGTCTTCGTCGCCGTGAAATTGGATGATGTCGATGGGTACTTGCCGGAGGGTTTCGCGGATGGTTTCTGCTGTTTCATTGACGAATAAGGCAACGACGGAGACGAAAGGGGGAAGGGCTGCCACGATTTTTTTTGCCTGTTCGGGCGTGACGGCGCGTTTGCTGGCGGCGTAAAAAACCAAACCGATGGCATCGACGCCCAGCTCGGCGGCTTTTCGGGCGTCTTCGGGGCGGGTGATGCCGCAGATTTTGATGCGGATGGTTTTCATCTGTTTTCCTTTTTGGGTCGGTCTGTTCGGTTGGTTGCAAAAGATGTGCCGCCGTTTAAATGGGGCATGGGCGTATTTTTGTTGATATCGTTCTTTATAGTCAAGGTCGTCTGAATATTTTCAGACGACCTGAGACCTTTGCAAAATTCCTTTTCCCTCGACAGCCGAAACCCAAACACAGGTTTTCGGCTGTTTCCGCCCCAATCACTCCTTAATTCTACCCAAATACCCTCTTAATCCTCCCCGAATACCCGATAATCAGGCATCCGGGCCGCCTTTTAGGCGGCAACAGGCACACTTAGCCTGTTAGCCGCTTTCAACAGGTTCAAACACATCGTTTTCAGATGACTTTGCGCACTCACTTTGAGCAGACCAAAATAGGCTGCCCGGGCGTAGCGGAATTTACGGTGCAGCGTACCGAAGCTTTGTTCGACCACATAACGGGTCTTCGATAAATATCGGTTGCGTTTGGTTTGCGCTTCCGTCAGCGGACGGTTGCGTTGGGCTTTGCGCATAATGCCGTCTAACAACTGATGCTCTTTCAGATGTTGCCGGTTTTCCTTGCTGTCGTAGCCTTTGTCGGCATAGACGGTCGTACCTTCGGCAATGCCTTCCAACAAGGGGACAGATGGTTGCACTCATGGTATTGGCAGGAGTGATGTGCAGTTTCTCGATATAG
>NZ_JH164965.1:388768-397857 GCF_000227275.1 Neisseria sp. GT4A_CT1 | reverse complement strand
GGGATGCTCAGTTCGTCAAAACGGCAAAACAGGTTGAAATCGATGCGGGTGATGAGGCTGTGTTCGAGTTCGGGATCGGAGAGGCTGTGCCATTGTCCGAGCAGGATGGCTTTTGAACATGGACAACAGGGGATAGGCGGGACGGCCGCGGTGGTCTCGGAGGTAACGGGTTCTTTGACGATTCAGGTATTGTTCGATCGGCTGCCAATCAATCACCTGATCCAACTTCAATAGCGGGAAGCGGTCGATGTGTTTGGCGATCATGGCTTGTGCGGTTTGCTGGAAGAAGGTGCTCATGGAAAATCCCCTAAATGTCTTGGTGGGAATTTAGGGGATTTTGGGGAATTTTGCAAAGGTCTCGACCTTTTTGTCTGTCTTCTTCAACGTCTAACTTGAACAACTGACGCAAACCGGAATGCTGCCTTCGGGAGGCGGTTCGGCAAGGTCGGCGAACTCTGCCTGTTCGTCAAAGGGACGGGCGAGGCAGCAGCGCAGGCGTTCGATTTCGCGGTAATCGCCGTTTCTGGCTTGGGCGATGGCTTGTTCGGCAAGGTAGTTGCGCAGGATGTAGAGCGGGTTGGTCAGGTTCATGCGTATTGCGCGTTCGGCGGGATTGCTGTTTTCGGCGCGCAGGCGTTGGCGGTAGCGTCCGAGCCAGCGGATGAAGGCGGGCGGAACGCCGTTTTTGAAGGTTTGTTCGAGTTTGGGCGGAAGGGGTTCGCCGTGTGTATTGCTGACTCCGGACAGGTTTCTAAAAAACAGGGTGAAGTCGGTTTTTTGGTCTTGCAGGGCGGCGAAGAGGTCGGCGATAAGGCTTTCGTCGTCTCTTTTGTCTGCTTGCTGCAAACCGAGTTTGCGGCGCATTTTCTCTAAATAGGTCGTCTGAAAAACTTCTGTCCAGCCGTCGATGAGTTGCTCGAGGGTGTCGTGTGGGACGAGGGTGTCGAAGCAGGAGGCGAGGGCGGAGAAATTCCAATGGGCGACGAAGGGCTGGGCATTGTAGGCGTAGCGGCCTTGGGTGTCGGAATGGTTGCAGACGTGGCGGCGGTCGTAGTCGTCGAGGAAGCCGAAAGGGCCGTAGTCTATGGTCAGCCCCAATGCAGACATGTTGTCGGTATTCATCACGCCGTGGCAGAAGCCGACGCTTTGCCATGCGGCGACGGTATCGGCGGTACGGTTGCGGATTTGTTCCAACAGGGCGGCGTAGGGATTGTCGGCATCTCGGCAGTCGGGGTAGTAATGCCGGATGAGGTAGTCGGCAAGTTGTTGGATTTCGGCTTCGCGGCCGGTGTAATAGAAGTATTCGAAATGGCCGAAGCGCAGAAAGCTCGGGGCGATGCGGGTCAGGACGGCGGCGGTTTCGACGGTTTCACGATAAACGGGGTCGTCGCTGCCACACAGGGCGAGGGCGCGGGTCGTGGGGATGCCGAGACCGTGCATGGCTTCGGAACAGAGGTATTCGCGGATGGAGGAGCGCAAGACGGCGCGCCCGTCGGCAAAGCGGGAGTAGGGCGTTTTGCCTGCGCCCTTGAGCTGCCACTCTTGGCGTTGTCCCGCGGCATCGACGGAGTCGCCAATCAAGATCGCGCGCCCGTCGCCAAGGCGCGGGGTATAGACGCCGAACTGATGGCCACTGTAAACACTGGCAATGGGCGCGGGCGCGTATTGCGGCGCGTTACCGCTGAGGTAGGCAAGGTTGGCGGTCGTCTGAAAATCTGTATCCAAATTCAACTCTGCCGCCAAATCGGTGTTGAAGGCGACCCAGTAGGGCGCGGTCAGCGGCTCAGGGGAAACGCGGGAATAGAAAAACGGTGGGAGTTCGACGAACTGTTGGGTAAGCAGGGGGAGTGTGTGCATGGGATTCCTGACGGGCGCGGGCGGGTTTGTATAACGCGCGGGTATGTTTATTGTGTTTTAGAGTTGGATGCTGTGTGTTTGGTTTTCAAGCATTTTTAAAACAATGCCTGCTGCCGTTGTTTCAAATAATCTGCCAGCGGTTTGGGCAAACCGTAATCCGCCAGATTTTCGGGTTTCACCCAGAAGCGGTTATCTTTTGATGCGTTTTCAGAACGGGGCAGCGTGTCGGGCGAACTGATTTGCGCTTCAAACGGCGTAATCATCAATAAACGATGCGTCAGGCGGTGGGTGAGGGCGGGTTGCTCGGAAAGGTCGTCCCACGGGGAGACTGCGCACTCTGAAAAAATGCCGAGCTTTTCGGCGCAAGCGTATGTTTCGTTCAGGGTTTCAAAACACGGCACGCAATACAGCCCGCCCCAAATGCCTTTGGCGGGGCGTTTTTCCAGCAAGATTGCGCCGTCTTGGTTGCGGACAATCAGCCAGTAAAGCGGCAGGGTTTGCACTTCAAGGGCGGTTTTTTTGCGCGGCAGCTTGGCGATGCGGTTTTGCTTTTTCGCTTCGCAGATGTCCGCCATCGGGCATTGATGGCACAAGGGTTTTGTTCGTTTGCACACGGTTGCGCCTAAGTCCATCAAGCCCTGCGTATAGGCGGGCATATCGGCGTTTTCAGACGGCAGCAGGCTTTCGGCAAGCGTCCAGAGCGAGTTTTCAAATTTTTTGTCCTGCGGATTGCCGTCGCGGGCGAATACGCGGCAGAGTACGCGTTTGACGTTGCCGTCCAAAATGGTTTCGCGGCGGTTGAAGGCAAAGGCGCAAATAGCGGCGGCGGTGCTTCTGCCTACGCCGCAGAGGGTTTCCAAGTCTTTGCGCTCTGACGGAAACGTGCCGCCGAATTGTTCGACGACTTGTTGCGCGGCTTTGTGCAGATTGCGCGCGCGGCTGTAATAGCCCAAGCCCGCCCACAACGACAACACTTCGTCTTGCGGCGCGGCGGCAAGTGCCTGTACGGTCGGGAATTTTTCCAAGAAACGCGGATAGTAGTCCAACACGGTGGCAACCTGCGTCTGCTGGAGCATAATTTCGGAAAGCCAGACGCAATAAGGGTTTTGCACCTGCCAAGGCAGGTGGTGCCTGCCGTATTGTTTTTGCCAGCGGATGAGCAGTTCGGAGAAGGGGATGGGTGTGTTCATTAATATCAATCAGTGGTTTTATTTATATTGAAAACAAAATGTTATGGTATAACATTGTGAAAATAATTCTTATTGACTTATTTTTTTTAGGGGTATATAACTCATATAAGGAGACTTTATTGCAGTATTGAAATTATTTATCAACAAGCAAGGAGTATCAGCATGAAAGCAATGGTTTATCACGGCGCAAACGACATCCGTTTTGAAGAAAAAAACCGCCCGCAGATTATCGATCCGACCGATGCGGTGGTGAAAATCGTCAAAACCACGATTTGCGGTACAGACTTGGGTATTTGGAAAGGCAAAAACCCCGAAGTCGCCGACGGCCGTATTCTCGGCCATGAAGGCATCGGTATTGTAGAAGAAGTCGGCGAGGCTGTAAAAAACATTAAAGTCGGCGATAAAGTCATTATTTCATGCGTCAGCAAATGCTGTACTTGCGACAACTGCAAAATCCAACTCTATTCACACTGCCGCAACGGCGGCTGGATTTTGGGCTACATGATCGACGGCACGCAAGCCGAATACGTCCGCACGCCTTATGCCGACAACAGCCTTGTTCCGCTGCCCGACAATGTCAACGAAGAAGTCGCCCTGCTGTTGAGCGACGCCTTGCCGACCGCCCACGAAATCGGCGTGCAATACGGCGATGTCAAACCCGGCGACACCGTCTTCATCGCAGGCGCAGGTCCTGTCGGCATGTCCGCCCTGTTGACCGCCCAACTGTACAGCCCTGCTGCCATCATCGTCTGCGATATGGACGAAAACCGTTTGAAACTGGCGAAAGAATTGGGCGCAACCCATACCGTCAGCCCTGCTTCAGGCGACGTATTCAAACAGGTCTTTGCCATCGTCGGCGACGACGGCGTGGATTGCGCCATCGAAGCCGTCGGCATCCCCGCCACATGGAATATGTGTCAAGACATCGTCAAACCGGGCGGTCATATCGCCGTTGTCGGCGTACACGGTCAATCCGTTGATTTCAAACTCGAAAAACTCTGGATTAAAAACCTCGCCATCACAACAGGTTTGGTAAACGCCAATACCACCGAAATGCTGATGAAGGCAATTTCCAGCAGTGCCGTCGATTACACCAAAATGCTGACCCACCGTTTCAAATTCAGCGAATTGGAAAAAGCTTATGATGTGTTCAAACACGCCGCCGAAAACCAAGCCATGAAAGTGGTTTTGGAAGCGGATTGATTTGAAACAGATTATTGAGTTTTATAGTGGATTAAATTTAAATCAGGACAAGGCGACGAAGCCGCAGACAGTACAGATAGTACGGCAAGGCGAGGCAACGCCGTACTGGTTTAAAGTTAATCCACTATAAAAAGATAGAGGTCGTCTGAAAACAGATTTTCAGACGACCCCTTTATTTATGGGGCTGATGTTTGGTTCAAATGGAGCGATTTTTTAAAGTCCATTCACGATAAATCTTGCCGTTCCCATTTTCAGACGACCTTTCGCCATCTATCCGTAAATTTTTTCCCTCACATCAACCAAAGCCGCCAACGCTGAAGCGGCATTTACCGTTTCGGGCAGGTCGGCAGCCTCAAACGCTGTTTCCACTTCCGCCATCAGCCGTTCTGCTTTTTCCAGCAGTTCTTCGTAGGAGGATTCGCCGCGTTTGATGGCGAGCAGTTCGTCGCGGTTGGGGCGGCGCGGGCGGATTTCGCCGTGGCGGGCGATGTCGCGGGCGGTTTCGAGCAGGCGGAAGGTGTGCATCATGTTTTTGGCGTCGTAGCCCTGTCCGTGTGCCTGCGTGCCTTGGTAGCGCGTTTCGTTACGTTCCGCCAGCCATTGCTGATAGGAGGTGTATTCGCGGCAGTAGCTGCTGTATCCATCTTGGTTGAAGGAGAGGTAGGCAAGCGGGGTTTCGCCTTCGGGAACGGAGCTGAGGGAGAGGTTGGTGGCTTCGGGTTTGAGCGCGATGCCGTGGTAGCCGCGCATGCCGTCGGGGTCGTAAAACAGGGCGTAGAGTTCGCGGGCGTGGGCGATTTTGACCAAACCAACGCGCCGCTGCTCCATTCCGCGTTGCGAAAGCCAGTGCCGCAGCGGCACGGTTTGCGCGCCTTCTACGATGTGGCAGAAATCGAGCACGCTTTTCTTTTCAGACGACATCGGGTTGCTGATTTTCTTGTTCAGCCCGCGTGCTTTTTTGATTTGTCCGTAGGCGTATCCGGCGAAACTCTGACGGCAGGCTTTGGATACAAACCATTCGGTTTTGAACGCGTCCATCAGCGGCGAACGGTAGCGCACGCAGTCGGGCGGCGAGGCGAGCAGTTCCAGCGTGTTCGGGTTGCTTTGCAGCAAAAGCTCGATAAACCGCCCCAGTTCGTAATAAACGATGTCGTTGGTTTCGTTGCTGATTTGCGGGATGTATTCCATGCCGTAAAACATGGATTTGGGCAGGTAAAACACGCCTTTGATGTCGGTATCGGATTCGGGCGTTGCCAAACCGTAGGCGCGGCTGCCGGAAACGGCTTCGAGCAGAAGCAGGTTTTGTGTGTGCAAATCTTCGATGGTGAGCATTTTCAGACGACTTTCTGTTAGGTGGTTGGGCATTGAAAAGCAGCCTGCACGTTCAGGCTGCCTTTGGTGTGTGTCGGATTTGTGAATCCAATTTACGGCTGATGTTGGTTGGAATTATCAAGCGAAGGAAATCCAAGATTTTTATCCCCGTTCCAAGATAAATTTTCTTTTTTCCAGAAATCGGTGTGAGACAGAATAGCGCCAAGTTTAACCATAGCCAAATAAATAGCCTGCAACATATCTTCACCGATTGCCCTTCCCTCATCACAATAATCATATTTGCTTATTTTATATTGGCAAATATATGCTTTGTATTCGTCAGAAAAAAAGGGGAGATACATGGTAATTTCAACAGGCTCGCCATTTTCTGTATGTAATTCTCTATATCCTATGATTTTATGCATAAATTTATCCGTTTACCGCCACCAAAGTTTCACGGAACAATTCATTCAGCGGCCCGCTGTCGGCGGCTTGGGCGGCAGGGGCGGATAATTCGGAAACTTCGTTATATAAATCAACAGTCAATCGTTGCAATTCGGGCGACAGGGTATGCAGGTAACTTTCATCCTGTTCCGCCTTGATTGCCACTAAATCGGTAATTTGGACGGCGCAGTCCGTTTGCCATTCGCTCATCAGTTCCGCCAGCGTCATCGGCGGGATGCCGCCTTGTTTGACTGCCCACCGTGCCGCGAGCAGCGGACGCAAGACGTAAAACCATTTTTTCAGTTTGACGGGTTGTGCCAAATCCATGTTTCTCAAAGCGTTGCCCGCGATGCCGCGATAATGGTGCAGCAGCGCGGCGGCTTGGGCGTATTGCGGCGCAAGCGCGTTCAGACGGCTTGTGAAATCATCGTCCTGCGTATAAACCATCGGCGAACGCAGCCATTCGAGCAGCGTGGCATTGCTTTTCCGCAGCAGGCGCAACGCTTTGCGGATGTCCCAGCCGCCAACGTCAAACCATTGGTTTTCGATAAATTCAAACGTGTCTTTTGCTTCGTCGATTTGCAGATAATATGGCTGCGGACGGATATAAATGGCGCGCACGTCGTAATCGCTGTCGGGCGAGGCAAAGCCCCATGCGCGGCTGCCGCTCTCTACCGCCAGCAGGAAATGCAGAGGCTCGATATGGGCGATGTGGGTGAGTTTTTCTTGAATGGCTTGTTTCATGATGTTTCTTTTAATAGAGGTCGTCTGAAAACCCTAAAAACCGGTTTTCAGACGACCTTTGCTTTTGATGGATGGTTGATGTGGCCGAATCAATCTTTCAACCTGAATTCCGCAGAGCGTGCGTGGGCGGTCAGGCTTTCGCCGTGTGCCAACACGCTGGCGATTTTACCCAGTTTCTGCGCGCCTTGTTCGGAGACTTGGATCAGGCTGGAGCGTTTTTGGAAGTCGTAAGTGCCCAGCGGCGAGGAGAAGCGGGCGGTGCGGCTGGTGGGCAGGACGTGGTTGGGTCCGGCGCAGTAGTCGCCGAGGCTTTCGCTGGTGTAGCGTCCCATGAAAATCGCGCCGGCGTGGCGGATTTTTTTCGCCCATTCCTGCGGGTTTTCTACTGATAATTCCAAGTGTTCGGGGGAAATGTAGTTGGCGATTTCGCAGGCTTCGTCCAAGTCTTTGGCGAGTATCATCGCGCCCCTGTTGCCGAGCGAGGCTTCGATGATGTCGCGGCGGGGCATGGTTTCGATGAGGCGGTTCATGGCGGCTTGGACTTCGTCGAGATAGGGCTGCGACGTGCCGATGAGGATGGCTTGGGCGATTTCGTCGTGTTCGGCTTGGCTGAACAAATCCATCGCCACCCAGTCGGCGGGCGTGGTGCCGTCGGCGATGACGAGGATTTCAGACGGCCCCGCCACCATGTCGATACCGACTACGCCGAACACACGCCGTTTGGCGGCGGCGACGAAGGCGTTGCCCGGGCCGGTGATTTTATCGACCTGCGGTACGGACTCGGTGCCGTAGGCGAGGGCGGCAACCGCCTGCGCGCCGCCGACGGTGAAGACTTTAGTAACGCCCGCGACGAAGGCGGCGGCAAGTACAATGTCGTTGCGTTCGCCTTTGGGCGTGGGGACGACCATGATGATTTCTTTCACGCCTGCGACATGGGCGGGCATGGCGTTCATGATGACGGAACTCGGATACGCCGCTTTGCCGCCGGGAACGTAAATGCCGACGCGGTCGAGCGGTGTAATCTGTTGTCCCAACCGCGTGCCGTCTTCGTCTTCGTACGTCCACGATTCCATTTTTTGGCGTTGGTGGTAGCTTTCGACCCGTGCGGCGGCGATTTTCAAGGCGGTTTGAATTTCTGGCTGCAAACGCTCAAACGCTGCCTGCAAATCATTTTGCGTCAGGATGAGGTCGGCTATGGTTTGGGCGGATGTGCCGTCGAAGCGGTTGGTGTATTCGATGAGTGCCACATCGCCGCGCTTCTGCACATCGGCGCAGATGTCGGCAACGATGCGGTCGATTTCGGGATTTTGCGCGGTCTCAAAAGCCAGTAGGGCTTTGAGTTCGATTTGGAAATCGGGCGATTGGGTGTTGAGTTTTTTCATGATTTGGTTTTCTCCTTTGATATTTTTGGACTTGGGGTCGTCTGAATATTTTCTTGTTCAGTCTCGGTTTTGGGTCTGATATACGCTTTTTCTCCCCCGCTACCAAACTTCAATTCGGGCAGGCATTTTTGTTGCAGGCCGAGTTTGGCCAATACTTTTTTGCTGCACGAGGCGGTATGGAAACGGTAACGGGTTTGTTTTCTGCCGTTTTTGGTTTCTTCAAGCGTTTCGAAACCGTCCACCTCATACGCGCTAACAACAGCGTTTTGCAGTCCGGTGTGAACGCCGATAATGTATTTCACTTTGGACGCGGCATCTTTGCCGATAACCCAGTTGCCCAACGTGCGCGATTTGAGGTTGGCATCGTCTTGGTTGTCGAAACGGTAGTCCGATTCTTCGTCGGTATCCAAGTCTAACGCGTCTTGGATTTTGACGGCGAGAATCAGGCCGTCGGGATTAAGGCCGTCAAGCGGGCAGGGCGTGAATTTGAAGCGGTCGTCGAGTTCTTCCGCGCTGATGCCGCCTGCGCCGCATCCGGCAGATTGGTTTTTGAATTTTTTGCCGACAACGGATTTGACGAAATGAATCAGGGCAGTTTCGGCGGCTTGCGCTTCGGCTTCGGTGAGATGATAGCTGATGATATGGCGGCCGAGTTTCTTGCATTTGGCGATGGCTTTGCGTGCCGGTACGTCAATGTCGCCGTCTTGTGAACGGGCGGCCTGTTCATGTTCGAAGATGCGGTTGTCGCAGCCTTTGCCGATGTAGAGGATTTTGTCTTTTTTCAGGTCGGTCAGGCAATAGACGTAAAACCGACGTTCGCCGTTATTCAAAACGGACAGGGTTGAATCTGAAAATTTTTTTATTTTTGCAACCATTTTAAATCCTCCTATACAGTTTACTGCCGGTGGTATTTTCAGACGACCTGTCGGCGGAAGCGGCTAGGGTCGTCTGAAAACGC
>NZ_JH164965.1:376624-388579 GCF_000227275.1 Neisseria sp. GT4A_CT1 | reverse complement strand
CTTCATTCAAATGAACGCTCACCCCGCCTTCGCTGCGCTGCCGAACGCCTGAATAATCGGCTCCAGCAACGCGTGTTTCGTTTTCAATGCGGCTTTGTTGACCACCAGACGGCTGGAAATATCGACAACGTGTTCGACCGCTTCCAAGCCGTTCGCCTTAAGCGTGTTGCCGGTGGAGACCAAATCGACGATGGCGTCGCTCAAACCGACCAGCGGCGCAAGCTCCATCGAGCCGTAGAGTTTGATGATGTCGACGTGGACGCCTTTGCCTGCGAAATGCTCGGCGGCGATGTTGGGGTATTTCGTCGCGATACGCAGGCGGCTGCCGGGCTGCGAGGCTGCGGCGTAGTCGAAACCTTTGCGCACGGCGACCATCATGCGGCATTCGGCGATGTGCAAATCCAGCGGCTGGTAAAGCCCGCTGCCGCCGTGTTCGATCAAAACGTCTTTACCCGCGATGCCGAAGTCTGCCGCGCCGTATTGGACGTAAGTCGGCACGTCGGTGGCGCGGACGATGACGAGTCGGATGTTTTCATGGTTGGTGCCGATAATCAGTTTGCGCGATTTTTCGGGTGCTTCGGCGGGAACAATGCCCGCCGCTGCCAAAAGCGGCAGCGTTTCTTCAAAGATGCGCCCTTTGGACAGGGCGATGGTCAGCGTGTTTTCAGTCATTGTTGTTGTGTGCCGTCAGACTTTGAACCTGTATCAAGCAGGCGGTCTGACTTTCTCCACTATATGTTTCAGATGGGAAAAAGGTCGTCTGAAAACCGCGACCGGCATTCAGACGACCCCATGCGGATCAAAGCAGTTTTTTGATGTCGGCAGCAATGGTGGCCGGCTCGCTGCCGTAACGCGAGAAAATCGCCACTTCGCCGGTTTTATCGATCAGATACGCGCCGGAAGAGTGGTCAACCAAATAGTTTTCGCTGTCTTCTTTTTGATTGACTTTGGAGGACACCACGCGGTATTGCTGTTTGATAACCGGCAGGCTTTGGTCGCCTGTTGCAGTCAGACCGATAAATTCAGGATTGAACTGTTTGACGTATTTGCCGATGACTGCGGGCGTGTCGCGCTCAGGGTCGATGCTGACGAACACCACTTTCACATCTTTCGCCTGATCGCCCAACTGTTTCAATGTGTCGCTGTAAGTCAGCAATTCGGTCGGACAAACGTCGGGGCAGTGCGTATAACCGAAGGACAGAATCACGACTTTGCCTTTCAGGCTACTTAAGCTGAACGGTTTGCCGTCGCCGTCAGTCAGCGTGAAATCGCCGCCGATGTCCTCTTTACGCATATCCGTTCCGGGCGCTTGAGGTGCGGGCGCGGTAGCGGCAGGTGAGGATGCGGCGGGAGCGGAAGCAGGCTGTTCGGCCGGAGCCGCTGTTGAAGAAGCGGCTGAAGCAGGGGCAGGATTTTGTTCCGGCGCTTTGGCTTCTGGTTTGCAGGCAGCAAGTGCGGCAAGGGCGAATGCGCCCAAAATGGCGGTACGGATTGCAGTAGGCATCATAAAAATTCTCCAATGCGGGTATGGTGTGTGAACGTCGTCTGAAAATAAAAAAATGAAACGAACGCTGCCATCTTAGCGCGTTTGCAACATTTAATATAGCGGTTTATGCCGTTTTTCGGCTGAAAATGAATGATGTTTGATATAAGTGGAAAGAGTAGGGCGCGTCGGGAACAAAATAAAATGAATTTAATGTTTTTAAAAATCAAAAATATAAGCAATATGTCTGCAAACATGGCAAGATTTTGCTTTACAAGCCCGAATACGCCGCTATAATAGCGACTTCTTCACCAGCCCAGGTGGCGAAATTGGTAGACGCAGGGGACTCAAAATCCCCCGCCGCAAGGTGTGTCGGTTCGAGTCCGACCCTGGGCACCACAATAAACCGCTTATCAGCGGTTATTTTTTTGCCTGTCGAAAACTCATATTAGAAGCCAACATTTTGATCAATCAGGATTTTTGTTGGTTTTGCCATGTTCTCAGTATTGGATCAAAACAAACACGCGGTTCAGCAAAAGTCGGATTCATTTACCTCTTATTTCTCCGCTTATGTTGAATAAATACCGCCAAGCCCGTTTTATGACAAAGGTCGTCTGAATAAACTATACTTTCAGACGACCCCTATTCAATCACGGAGCTTATCCATGTCCATCCGTTTGACCACGCTGTCTCTAATACTTGCCGTCTCAGCCTGCACGCCTACCGTTTCCCCATCTGCAGAAACGTCACCAACCGTCACACAATCCGCCATCGATACCGCCTACTGGACAGAACAGCCCTATTGCAGCGGCCGCTATCAATTGCGCCTGCCGTCCAAACGCCGCCATGGCAGTACGCACCTTGGTTACAATGGCTGGAGCGTGATGGTTATGTTTAACGACTGGGATAGAAACGTTAGGACTATCAATAGGTTTAAACGTAGTGGTTATGATGGAACGGATATTGTCGTCGATACCCGTACCCTGATTCCGGATCGGGCGATGATGCAGGTAACGCGAAAAGGATTTGGCTGGGAAGATCTTGTTGGGGATGACGGTATGCCCTACGAAGCCGACTTATATTTCAAGCTGGATAATGATGACGCCTATATCGTACGCAGTTTTTTCTATATCCCTGCCGAAAACGGCAAAGCCCCTGCCAACTGGAAAGCCCAAGAAAAAGAAGCGATAAACACCTTAGAGAAAAAATTCCGCCAAGAAATCCTCAGCGGTTTGAAAACCAGGCAGGAATTTGAAGTGCCAAATAAACACGGTATATGCCTGATAGGCGGTTTTATCGCCGATGACGGCAAAAAACCGTTTGAAGTTCATAGCACCGTCGAATTTGCCAAACAACACGATATGAGTCTGGAAATCATGCACGGTGACGTACTGGAGGCAGGCGAGCCGACGCTGCTGCAGCGTAAGGTAAATCTGGGGAAAGGCGCAATGGTTAAAGCGCTAACCCGCACCATCCGCCAAGGCAAACGCACCATCAACGGCATGTCGGGTGAGGAAAAACTGGTGAAATGGGGCGGCAACAAATATATGTTCTTTTGGGAGCGCGACGGTGGCGATCCGCGCATCATGATGCAGTTTGGCGCGGAGAAAAAAGACGGAACGAAGCGCAGTGAAGCCGAAGTCCTTGCGATTTGGGATACGGTTTTGCCGACTTTGAAGCCTGTGAAGCCATAGCGATGAAAAGGTCGTCTGAAAATGGTTTTCAGACGACCTTTGTTTTGGGGAGGCGGCTCAACGGGTTACGTTGCGCCAGTCACTTTCGAAATAGCTGACGAGGATTTGGTTGTTCAGATAGTTCGGCTCAACCTTGCGCCTTGCCATGTCCGGCGGGAAGCGGAACATTTCGGCGGCGGTTTGGGCGTTCAGATAACGGGTAGGAACGTCGAATTTCTGCGGGACGGGGAATTGCTTATCGAAGCCTGCCAACACAAATCCCCATTCGCCGAAGGAGGGGACGTAAACGTGGTAAGGCGCGGTGGACAGGCCGGCGGCTTCGAGGGTGGCGACGACCGACCAGTAGGCGTTGGGGGCGAAGTAGGGCGAGGTGGATTGGACGACGATTTTACCCTGCGGCTGAAGATGGCGGGCGACGAGGCGGTACATGGGGACGGAGTAGAGTTTGCCCAGCGAGAAATTGGACGGGTCGGGCAGGTCGATGATGATGACGTCGAATTTTTCAGACGACCCCTCCAGCCATTTGGCGGCATCGTCGTTGACGACGTGCATTTTGGGATGGGACAGCGAGCCTTGGTTGAGCGCGCTTAAGGTGGCGGAGGTTTTAAAAGTGGCGGTCATGTCGGGGTCTAAATCGACCAGGGTAACGTTTTTGACTTGCGGGTATTTCAAGACTTCGCGCGCCGCCAATCCGTCGCCGCCGCCGAGGATGAGGATGCGGGCAGCGTTTTGAACCATCTGCATGGCGGGCAGGACGAGAGCTTCATGGTAACGGGCTTCGTCGCGGGAGGAGAATTGCAGGTTGCCGTTGATGTAGAGGCGGGTGTCGTCTTTCCAGCGGGTAACGACGAGCCGCTGGTAGGGCGAGTGGCTTTGATAGACGACAGGGTCGCCGAAATAGCTTTGTTCGGCTTTGAAGGAGATGCGGTCGGCGTAGGCAAAGGCGGCAGCGAGGACGGACAAGACAATCAGTGCACGCAGGCGGATGGTGCGGTAGCGGGGCAGTTCGGCTTTGAATACGCGTGCGGTCAGGTAGGCGACGGCGGCGTTGAGGATGCCGAACAAGAGGGCGGAACGCGCCATGCCGAGTTTGGGGGCGAGGAGAAGAGGAAAGAGCAGGGAAACGGCGAGTGCGCCCAAATAGTCGAAGGTCAGGACTTTGGAAACGAGTTCTTTAAACTCCGCGCCTTTGCGGTTTAACACGCGCATCACCAACGGGATTTCCATGCCGACGACTGCGCCGACAATCAACACGAAGGCGTAGAGCAGGGTGCGGAACGGGGCGGCGGAAAGCCCGAAGGCGACGAACAAGGCCAGTGCGGAAATGCCGCCGATGATGCCGACCAAAAGTTCGATTTCGATGAAGCGGTGCAACACGTCTTCGTCTTTGATGTAGCGGGTCAGGTGCGCGCCTATGCCCATCGAGAAAAGATAAAGTCCGATGACGGAGGAAAACTGCAAAATGCTGTCGCCCAAAAGATAGCTCGCCAGCGCGGCAATGATGAGTTCGTAGGCGAGGCCGCAACTGGCGACGATGAAGACGGAGATGATGAGGGTGCGGTTGGCGGTCATGGTGTGGGCGTTGTATAGGGGTCGTCTGAAATCTGAAAACGGATGATTCGACAATGGAGGGGCTTGATGTGTAAAACGGTATGCCTTGAACAGAAATGCGTATCCTGCCGCGCTGCCTTGGGTGTTGAATGTATGGTTTTTCGAGTCCAAAACCGTTTTTTAAGGAAGGGCCGGTTTGCGGTGCGTCCCCTTTAATTTCAGATGGCTTAGAGTTGTGGCATAATCCATTATATCAAAATACCGAGGAAGCCCTATCGTGAGTATTTCACTGCCCCAATACCTGCTTTACCTGCAATATATGCTTGCGGGGGTGGCGATGACTGCCGTTTTCGGCGTGGTGTATCTGCGGATTACGCCTGCGGAAGAGTTGCGGCTGATTAAAAACGGCAACCTTGCCTGCGCCTTATCGTTCGGCGGCGCACTGGTCGGATTTTGTTTGACGCTCGCATCCAGCATTGCCCACAGCGTCAGTTTCGTTGATTTTATCCTGTGGGGTCTTGCGGCGGCGGTGATTCAGATTTTGGTGTATTTCGCCGCCACGATGATGATTAAAGGCGCAACGGAAGAACTTATCGGCAACAACGTCGCCGTCGGCGCGCTGTTTGGCGCGGTGTCCGTATCCATCGGCATCTTGAATGCGGCTTGTCTGACCTGATGCTTCTGTTTTCTTGGTTTCAGAAAGTTGTGTGTTTCCATAAATATAGTGGATTAAATTTAAATCAGGACAAGGCGACGAAGCCGCAGACAGTACAGATAGTACGGAACCGATTCACTTGGTGCTTCAGCACCTTAGAGAATCGTTCTCTTTGAGCTAAGGCGAAGCAACGCCGTACTGGTTTAAAGTTAATCCACTATACTAAAAATTTCAGACGACCTGCCTGTCTGCAAGGTCGTCTGAAAAGGTAAACGCACCGTCAGTGCATCAGAACGTATATCGTACTTTTACACCAGCTTCATGGGTGTAGTTTTTAGGTTCGGTGGAACCATATATGCCGTCTGGCAGATAGACGAGGGCCGTATCCGATTTCTTGACTTTCCAGCCGCGATAAAACGGAACAACGCTTATTTTAGATTCGTTGGCGAATTTTTTAGATACGGGTACTTCGACTTCGATGCCGTGTCCGCTCGACTGTTTCATTTCAATGTCCTGATGGGCGTGATAAGAATGCTGACGGCCTCTCAGGGAATGGTTGTAGGCGATATTGGGTGAAACTTCGAAACCAGCAGGAAGCGCAATGTTTACACCAGCATTGATTTGTGCATAAGTGGTCCGGTTTTTGCGGTCGTAATTGTTTGCTACGACGCGGGAACCCAAATCTTTCAAAACGCGGTGACCCACGCCCGCTCCGGCTGTCAGGCTGACACGGTCGTTAATCGGGTGCGTATATTCATATAAGGCGCGGACATCATAGACGCGGCGCGGAGAGCCGTTGAACGTGGCAGTGCCGTATTCCGTTACATTGCCTCTTCCGTCCTGATACCTTCCTGTGTAATCCGACTTGCCTCGGGAGTAGCGTCCTTCTAATTTTGCCGCATGGCGGTCGTTAAAGCGATATTTGACGCCGCCTGTCAGAGACCACAGGTTTCCCTTTTGACGCATAAGGCGCTCGCCGTCTTTATATTCCCGATAATTCTCTTTGTAATATTCCGTACCCACGGTAAACTCGACAGGACGGGCAGCCTGTGTGCAGACGGCGGCAGACAATGCCAAAACGGCGAAGCAGAAACGGGTGGTTTTTTGCATGTATATTCCTTTTCTTTGTTAGAATCAATATGATAAGTTAGAGAAATTGCACTAACCATTCTATAATGACCCAACAAAACCCAACAATTACCGATTGGCGGATATATCAACCGCTCAGATTTTTCATCCGACGATTTTCCCGATGGGCATTTTTCGATTAGCGGCGAAAATCCCCGAAATAGCGCAAACCTGACCGTCTACACAAAGCACAGGCGGCAAGCAGTCCGACGCTATGCCGATATTCTTGGAAATGCCGGTGTTTAACCTGATTTTATAATCGGTTGAAGAAAACATACGTTTTCTGCCCTTATGTCATGTCTACAACCGACAAGTTACCCATTCTTCAAAATAAGGAACCGCAATGTTCAACTTTATCAAGAAACAGTTTATCGACGTCATCCAATGGCCGAATCCCGACGACAGCCTGCTGATGTGGCGTTTCCCGATTGCTGACGAGGAAATCCAAAACGGCGCGAGCCTGACCGTGCGCGAGGCGCAGATGGCGATGTTTGTCGACGAGGGCGTAACCGCCGACGTGTTCGGACCGGGGCGTTACACGCTCAATACCCAAACGCTGCCGCTGCTGACCAACCTGAAAAACTGGGACAAACTCTTTGAATCCCCGTTTAAATCCGATGTTTACTTTTTCAATACCAAACAACAGCTTGCGCGGAAATGGGGTACGTCGCAACCCGTTACCGTGCGCGATGCCGAGTTCGGCGCGGTGCAGTTGCGCTCGTTCGGCATGTACGCCTACCGCATCAGCGATCCGACAAAATTCTTCAAAGAAGTCAGCGGCGTAGCGGCAGAATACAGCGGCGTCGAGTTGGAAACCCAGTTGCGCAATATCGCCGTCACCCAACTCGCGGCGGCGTTCGGCAGCTCAGGCATTCCGTTTTTGGACATGGCGGCAAACCAAGTTTTGCTGTCGCAAAAAATCGGCGAATTGCTCGGCGCGGAATTTGCCAAACTCGGCTTGACGCTGGAAAACTTTACCGTCGAAAGCATCACTCTGCCTGCCGCCATCCAAGAAGCCTTGGATAAGAAAATTTCCATGGGCGTCATCGGCGACTTGGGACGCTACACCCAATACCAAACCGCCGAATCCATCCCGCTTGCCGCGCAAAACGAAGGCGGACTTGCCGGAATCGGCGCAGGCTTGGGAGTGGGCGCAGGCGTCGGTCAGGCAATGGCTGGCGCGATGGCGGGCATGATGCAGCCCGCAGCACAACCTGCCCAAAGCGTTCAGACGACCTCTGAAGACCCGCAGGCAAAATTGACGAAACTCAAATCCCTGTTGGACGGTGGTTTGATTTCCCAAGAGGATTACGATAAAGCCAAAGCGGAAGTGTTGAAACAGTTAATCGGCTGAGGAAAGAGGTCGTCTGAAAACACTGGGTCACTCCAAAATATTGGATACTCATAAAAGCCTGCTTTGGTGGATTAAATAAAAAGCTGGGTTCTGTATGTGACAGAACTCAGCTTTTTTAATTGCTGTATGCACCGATGTGCTTTCAGACGACCCTTTAACTAAGTTCGATAGATTTAGTTAAAGTGCGTGTATATCAAATTTTTTCAAAACGTTTTCTCAAAATCTATAAATACACGATTTTTTGTATAACCATGAAGTTCATTAATATTGCTGTTATTGTTTGTATATCGCCAATTTAATCTCGGCGTAATTTCTAGAAAACTCAGTTTATTGTGCCAGAGGCTTAAATTGGTAACCACGACATTATCTGTACGATGACGGTCGGTAAAGACGTAATGTTTTCCATCAAAGCGTTCATTGTAGTGATTGATGATAAGGCGACTATTGAAATTTTCACCCCAAATTTGCCCCCAACCTAAGTAACCTCCTATCCGTTTGGAGCTGCTGCCTGCGAAATTTTCAACTTTGTCACGCGCATAACTCAAACCTCCTAAGAAATAGGTTTTATCATTCATCAGGTAGGTCGTCCCAAATCCAATCTGATAATCTTTCCCTTGTTGTTTGGTATAGGCATAATCTTTTTGTGCAAAGGTTCCGTTGGCAGATAGACGTAAATTTGGTTTTATCCAACGTGAAACACCTAAATCTACACCTGTACGCGTGTAATAAGGATGATTTCCGTAGCGACGCTTTTCTAAAAATGGCATAACAAAACTATCTGTTTTAAAACTTTTATTTTTATAACCAAGACTGACTTTTGCCGTTTGATCATCATAATCATGATTATCCCAATAGCTGACACCGTCGACATCGCCTGAAAGAGCGAAATAATGGTTGCCTTTGAGATTGATATCGCGATCAACGGATAGGGCGTAGGTAAAACCATGCCCTTTTTGTGGCAGATAGTCAGAATTTTTTTCAAAAGCCAAGTTATCAAATTGAGGAAGATGGATTTCACGCTCAGCTGAAACGTTGTTGATATTGTTGTCTTGGGTGTAACTCAGACTGCCTGAAAATTGCCATTTATTTTGCCCCATAGCGTTTTCATAAAGGGCAATAGTAGGAAGGACATCTTCTGGCAAACCTTGCTTTTTGGCAGCATTAAATTCATGTTGTGAATTACGGGTTTGCTTATCCTCATAAAGCATAGCAGCCAAGTCTAGACGAACGGTGACAAGATTAGGATGTCGAACAAGAATATTACGGTAAAGTGTAATGGCTTTTTTATGCTTTCCTTGCGAACGCCAAATTGCGCCTTGCGCATAATCCAATAAAATAGGGTCATGCATATCCCATTTACGATATATAGGCAAGAGCTGCTCTGCAGCAATATAGTTTCGCGCTTGCAATGCTTGATTTAACAAAGGTTCGGTCAGCTCTGGTTGTTTGGCTAGATCATCTAATGTCAATGTCTGAGTATGCTCATTCAAAGAAGCCTTGACACCTTTCAAAAGGGAGGTACCTACCTCCGGTGGTTTAGGAATGGCCATTTCTTGGATTCTTTCCATCTGGCGATCGGCTTCAGTTTCAGGGTTAGCAATGGTTTCGGCAGTAACCATTATGGGAAATAATATGCCCGCAATAAAAATGAATTGATTAGATTTCATGAGTATATTTTTCAGAGAATTCAGAATATTTTAAGTTGCCCCTCCAATTGCGCTTTTGTTTATTTGCAGAGGGGTTTGCTTGGAAAATAATAAGCAGCAGATGCCAAGCTCCTGCTGCTTATTGTTTAATCAGCGTATTAACGCTTGCCAATAAAACCAATATTATTTTCACCATGGCTGGTCGTAATTTTTAATACACCACCCACTTCTTCAGCGTTTGGGCCAGCAAAACGTATGTCACCTTTACCATAAATCACTTTATTTTCACCTGGATTTTGTCCTTTCATCCAAACGGTGATGTCTTTAGCAAGTTGTTGGCTTCCCACCAGAGAGACTTTTTGACCTGCGTTTGCAGAAGGCATTCCACTATCTGTTTTTACATAACCACTAGCGAAATATACATTACGTTTGTCATCTAAGCGACGATTGGTAATCTCACCATTAAAGGTAACAGTATTGTAACCCATATATGGTTCATGGAACTGCGCAGTCATATTCATCACGCCGTCTTGTTTACCATCTCGGCTAGAATAGGCAACACCTGTATATTTAGCAGATAATCCTTTTTTAGTCTTCATATTATAGACATTGGCGAGGATACCATTATCAGTAATAACTCGGTCAAAAATGCCGACGTTAAACGGAGTATTGACCCCATAAGTACCATCGCCATTTTTATAGCGCCATGCAGTTAATGAGAGATATTGTTGATTAAAACCATTGGCTTGTCCAACATCATAAGTATAAATCGCACGAACTTCATTCACCTTTCCATAGTGCAATGCACTAAACATTTCAGCAATTACACGTTTGTTTTGAAATGCGCCTAATGCCTTATTATCATCAATACCGGTATGAATTGAATTTAATGACACTTCGGTCATTTGCCCTTTATCAGCTACAATTTTCAACCTACCATCTTTTTGTGTTACAAGAAAATAGCTACCAGCAGGGTAAGTATATTGTTTATCCGCAACCCAACCCAATGCTTTAAGCGCATCTGCGCGCTCTGGATTTACTTTTGCTGCTTCCGAGCTAACTTTAAATGTAGTAGCTTTATTCAAAGTAAAGCGATATGCATACTCACCATTTTGATTAACATACAATTCATCATCCGGATTATTATTAAAATAATTATTCAAAGAATGTGCATATCGAAACCCACTACTAGGTTTAGTAGATATCTTCCATATCGGATTACCCTCATCATCTAACCTATATTTTACATTAGCTAATACGCGACGCCCTTTATCTAAAGCAGTTTTATTATCTGCATTAGTTTCAAAATTATTAAACCATTGTGTATAACGGCTTCCCCCTACGCTATCCAACTCGAATTTGCTAGCTGTTTGGTCTAATATATTAACGCTACTACCCTGTTTAATTAAAATACCATTTGCATTACGTTTATCTACACCAATCAAATTTATTGAATTTAATGGAGTATCAATTTCATCATAACCATACTCTCTCTTAATATATCCATCGATTTTATTTACTGTATAGCGTGTTGCCACACCACCCAATATAACCGTTTGGGGACGCAAAATTTTATATTTTCCACGGCCTCCAGAAGTTGCAACAATATGTGAACTATCATAAATAGAAGTAGGAGGGTTAGCCTGCTCTAACAATGGGTTTGCAGCAAAGTTATTTGCAATAAAACCTGTATCTACTTCAGCTTGGCTAAATTCAGCAAATTTATATTCTTCTTTTTCTAATGTATCATTTAATCTCAGAGTTACTAATTTATTCTGAATATTTTTAGAAATTTGCTCATTAACTTGAGCTAAATTATCTTTACCGGTATTAGGTTTGGTTGCATTGTTCTTACCGGCATTATCCTTACCGGTAGTAGGCTTGTTTGCATTGTCCTTGCCGGTGTTATCTTTACCGGTATTGGGCTTGGTTGCATTGTCCTTGCCCGCGTTATCTTTACCGGTATTAGGTTTGTTTGCATTGTCCTGACCGGCGTTATCTTTACCGGTAGTGGGCTTGTTTACATTATCCTTGCCGGTGTTATCTTTACCGATACTGGGCTTGGTTGCATTGTCCTTGCCCACGTTATCTTTACCGGTAGTAGGCTTGGTTGCATTGTCTTTACCGGAGTTATAGTCAATTAAAAACAAAATAGTACAATACTCAACTTTGAAGGTTTAACCATGGCATACTCTGCGGACTTAAGGAACAAAGCTTTAAACTATTACGAACAATGCAAAAACATCAGCCAAACCGCAGCAACGTTTAACCTGTCAAGAAACACGCTTTACCTGTGGATTCGCCTTAAAAAGCAAACAGGCAGCCTAAAACATCAAGTCACCGGTCTAAATGCCGTCAAATTGGATAGGCAAAAACTGGCTCAATATGTTGGGCAACACCCGGATGCCTATCTGCATGAAATCGCTAAACATTTTGATTGTACG
>NZ_JH164965.1:295820-376231 GCF_000227275.1 Neisseria sp. GT4A_CT1 | reverse complement strand
TGCCTACTGCCCGCATTGACTCAAAAATCGGTGATTATTTTAGATAATGCACGATTTCACCGTATGGGTGTCTTACGGGAAATGGCGGAAAAATGGGGACATAAGGTATTACCTCTTGCACCTTATTCACCTGAGCTCAACCCGATTGAGAAGGTGTGGGCGAATATTAAGCGGTATCTGCGAACCGTATTGTCTGATTACGCCCGATTTGACGATGCATTACTGTCCTATTTTGATTTTAATTGACTATATCTTTACCGGTAGTAGGCTTGGTTGCATTGTCTTTACCGGAGTTATCTTTACCGGTAGTGGGTTTGGTTGAGTTGTCCTTACCGGCGTTGTCTTTACCGGTATTGGGTTTATTTGTATTTTCCTTATTGGAATTACCTTTGTTGGTATTATTACTAATATCATTAGGTGCCACAGATGGACTTGTCGGTGAACCCGGTTCTCCATTCGAGCTAGCACATGCAGCTAAAACTGCTGCACAAATACCTGTTAATACAAAATGAGTAATAGGTGATTTCTTCTGAGTAAACATAAATATAATCCTCATTAACTGAAAGTAACTTTACTTAAAACAACTAGATTATTTGCTAATTAAAAAACCAAATATAAACAACACTTACACCATCGTAATATTATAAACAAATACAAACAGCTTTACTTAATTAATATTTGTTAATTTTTGAAAATTTACTCTTTCTGGGTAATTTATGATTATCATCTTCCTAACCATCTCTTGAGTTAATAATATTTCAAGCCTTTTTTAATATTAAATTTAATATTCATCTAAGACACAAATTTTAAATTGCCATAAAAAAGGTCGTCTGAAAATCAGTTTTCAGACGACCTTGTGTTTTATCGGAATGAAACGGGCAACTTACTGGATGCTGCTGCCGATGCGGCTGTAATCGCCGAAATTCATCCACACGAAGAAGGCTTTTCCGACGATAAGTTTGTCGTCTACAAAACCCCAGTAGCGGGAGTCGGCGCTGTTGTCGCGATTGTCGCCCATGGCGAAGTAGCGGCCTTCTGGCACTTTGCAGCTAAAGCCACTGCCGTCTTCGGCGTATTGGCAGTGTTCCAAACCGCTTTGCTCTATGGAATAACCGTTTTCAGGCATGATTTTCATGCGGTAGTTGTCGAGCGAGGGAATGAAAACGGAGGGTTGTCCGGGCTCTTTCAGGATGTTGAAGGTTTTGCCGTTGAGGGTCGTCTGAAAAAGTTCGGGGTTGTGGATTACGGACGGTTCGGTATCATCAGGGTAGGAGTAGGTGCCGTTCGGTTGGTCGGGGGCAACTTGTCCGTTGACGGTCAGGACTTTGTCGCGGTATTCGACGGTATCGCCCGGCAGTCCGACGATGCGCTTGATGTAGTTCATTTCAGGCTGGACGGGGTAGTTGAACACGACGACGTCGCCGCGCTCGATTTGTCCGGTCGGAATCAGGACGTTGTTGATAATCGGGGTTCTGATGCCGTAGGCGAATTTGTTCACAAGGATGAAGTCGCCTTTAACCAAGCCCGGGCGCATGGAGCTGGACGGGATTTGAAATGGTTCGGCGATAAAGGTGCGCAGGATGAAGACGACGAGGATGATTGGGAAAAAGCCGCTCATATAGTCGGTAAAGTGGGCTTTGTCCTGGTGCGACGGAACTTTTTTCAGACGACCCTTGTGAATGGCCCAAACGATGCCGGTGAATACGACAAATATCAGCAATACGGCGGTAAAACTCATGTAAAAAGACAGGATGCCGAAAACGCCGATCATGCACAAAAGATACGCCCATTGCAGGCCGGAGCTCCATTCTCCGTTTTCCTGACGTTCTTTGCTGCTTATGAAATAGAGGAAAATGCCGATAACGATGGCGGCAATCGCGCCGTAGATTAAATTTGTGCTCATTATTTGTCGCTCACTTGCAGAATCGCCAAGAACGCGCTTTGCGGAATTTCCACGTTGCCCACTTGTTTCATGCGGCGTTTGCCTGCTTTTTGTTTTTCGAGAAGTTTTTTCTTACGGGTAATATCGCCGCCGTAACATTTCGCCAAGACGTTTTTACGCAGGGCTTTGACGTTTTCGCGGGCGATAATCTGGCTGCCGATGGCGGCTTGGACCGCGATGTCGAACATTTGGCGCGGAATCAGCTCGCGCATTTTCGCGGCCAGTTCGCGGCCTCGGTGAACGGCGCTTTGACGGTGCACAATCAGGCTCAAGGCATCGACTTTTTCGCCGTTGACCATGATGTCGAGCTTAATCAAATCAGACGGTTGGAACTCTTTGAAATGGTAGTCCAGCGAGGCATAGCCGCGCGAAGTGGATTTGAGTTTGTCGAAAAAATCCATTACAACTTCGTTCATGGGCAAATCGTAAGTCAGCATGACTTGACGACCCATGTACTGCATATTGACCTGCACGCCGCGCTTTTGGTTACACAAAGTCATGACGTTGCCGACGTATTCCTGTGGCACGAGGATGGTCGCGGTAATAATCGGCTCGAGAATGGTTTCGATGCTGCCGATGTCGGGCAGTTTGGACGGATTTTCGACTTCGATTTTTTCGCCGCTTTTCAACACGACTTCGTAAACCACCGTCGGCGCGGTGGTAATCAAATCCATGTCGAACTCGCGCTCCAAGCGTTCCTGCACGATTTCCAAGTGCAGCAGACCCAAGAAACCGCAGCGGAAGCCGAATCCCAATGCTTGAGAAACTTCAGGCTCGAATTTCAATGAAGCATCGTTAAGTTGCAATTTTTCCAAAGCATCACGCAAGGCTTCGTAGTCGTGGCTTTCCACGGGGTAGAGACCTGCAAATACTTGGCTTTGCACCTCTTGGAAACCAGGCAGCGGCTCAGAGGCGGGGTTGGCAACCAAAGTAACCGTGTCGCCGACTTTTGCCTGTCCCAATTCTTTCACACCGGTAATCAAAAAGCCCACTTCGCCGGCTTTGAGTTCTTGTTTTTGAACCGATTTAGGTGTGAATACGCCCAGCTGCTCAACCTGCGTTTCCGCCTTGGTGCTCATAAAGCGCACTTTGTCTTTCAGCTTGATGGTGCCGTTTTTCACACGGATCAACATGACCACGCCGACGTAGTTATCAAACCACGAATCGACGATAACGGCTTGCAGCGGCGCGTTTTCGTCGCCGGTCGGCGCGGGGATTTTGGCAACGATTTCTTCCAAAACGTCTTCCACGCCGATGCCGCTTTTGGCTGAACATTGCACCGCGCCGACGGCATCGATGCCGATGATGTCTTCGATTTCCTGTTCCACGCGTTCGGGGTCGGCGGCGGGCAGGTCGATTTTGTTCAAAACAGGCACGACTTCCACGCCCAAATCAATCGCGGTATAGCAGTTCGCCACGGTTTGCGCTTCCACGCCTTGAGACGCGTCAACAACCAAAAGCGCGCCTTCACAGGCGGACAAGGAGCGGGAGACTTCGTAAGAGAAGTCGACGTGTCCCGGCGTGTCAATCAGGTTGAGTTGATACACCTGCCCGTCACGTGCTTTGTAGTTGAGCGCGGCGGTTTGCGCTTTGATGGTGATGCCGCGCTCTTTTTCGATGTCCATGGAATCGAGCACCTGCGTACTCATTTCGCGTAAATCCAAGCCGCCGCAGCATTGGATGAAGCGGTCGGCAAGCGTCGATTTGCCGTGGTCGATGTGGGCAATGATGGAGAAGTTTCGGATATTTTTCATATTGTTATTTTGAAAGATAAGCAGTGATTCTGAAAAGGTCGTCTGAAAATCAAATAGACCGTTCAGACGACCTTCAGGCAAAGTGAAATAGCCTGACATTCTAGCGGAAATTTACTGTTTCCGCATGATTTTATGCGTGTTTTACAGCGACGCGACAATCTTTTCCACCATTTTCGCCGAGCTTGCCGCCGCCGTTTTCAAAAACTCTTCAAAGCTGATGTCCGCTTTTTCGTCCGCCGAATCGGACATCGCGCGGATCACGACGAAAGGAGTGTTCCACTGGTGGCAGGCTTGCGCAATCGCTGCTGCTTCCATTTCCACCGCTTTGACTTCGGGGAAATGGCTGCGGATTTCCGCCACGCCTTCGCTGCTGTGGACAAAGCGGTCGCCGCTGACAATCAAGCCTTGCGCTACCGCCGCGCCTTCAAACACTTCCGCCGCCTGTTTTGCCTTGCCGACCAAGAGGTCGTCTGAAACGAATACGGCAGGCAGTTGCGGCACTTGTCCCCAAACATAGCCGAACGCCGTTACATCGACGTCGTGATGCGCGATTTCCGTGCCGACCACTATGTCGCCGACTTTCAAACCCTTGCCCAAACCGCCCGCGCTGCCGGTATTGATGACGCAGTCCGGCGCGAATTGATGGATGACCCAAGCCGTTGAAACCGCAGCGTTGACCTTGCCGATGCCGCTCAATACCAACACCATGCGTTTGCCCGCCATTTCGCCTTCGTAGGCGGTAAATTTACCGAAAGACACGCTTTTGACATCATCCATTGCTTCGCGCAAAAGCTCGATTTCCTGCTCCATCGCGCCGATGACCGCTACTGTTTGTACAGACATTTTTTACCTTTCCATGAAATTGTGGGCGGTATTATAACAGCAGCGGCGGCATTCCATACCCGTATTGAATCTGCCATATTGCCCGCCTGTCCTATTATTCGATACGGTAATCCTGCCATTTTTATGTATCATGATTTATTTGATATAATCCATTTTAATAAAATAACCACCGAAATTATCAAATATCATGATGACCAATCCTCCCAGCGCAAAAGACGAATTGTTCACTTGGCTGCGCCATATGAACAAATACAAAGGCTCCGACCTCTTTATTACGACCAATTTCCCGCCTGCGATGAAAGTGGACGGCAAAATCACGCCGATTACCGACGAGCCGCTGACCTCCGAAAAATGTATGGAAATCGCTTTTTCGATTATGTCCACCAAACAAATTGAAGAGTTTTCCTCCACCAACGAATGCAACTTCGCCATCAGTCTGCCCGACACCAGCCGCTTCCGTGTCAATGCCATGGTGCAGCGTGGTGCAACGGCGTTGGTGTTCCGCTCCATTACCAGTAAAATCCCTAATTTCGACAGCCTTAATCTGCCGCCCGTCTTGAAAGACGTGGTGATGAAAAAACGCGGCCTCGTGATTTTTGTCGGCGGTACCGGCTCGGGCAAATCGACCTCGCTCGCTGCGATGGTTGACCACCGCAACGAAAATTGCCAAGACCACATCATCACCATCGAAGACCCGATTGAGTTCGTCCATCAACACAAAAAAAGCATCATTACCCAGCGCGAAGTCGGCGTGGATACCGAAAACTGGTTTGCCGCGCTGAAAAACACCCTGCGTCAGGCGCCGGACGTCATCCTCATCGGCGAGATTCGCGACCGCGAAACCATGGACTATGCCTTGGCGTTCGCCGAAACAGGCCACCTCTGTCTCGCCACACTGCACGCCAACAACTCCAACCAGGCGCTCGACCGCATCATCAACTTCTTCCCCGAAGAGCGCCGCACCCAGCTTTTGACCGATTTGTCGCTCAACCTGCAAGCCTTCATCTCGCAACGCCTGATTCCCCGCGAAGGCGGCAAGGGGCGCGTAGCCGCAGTGGAAATCCTGCTCAATTCGCCGATTATTTCCGAAATGATTCAAAAAGGCGAAATCCACGGCATCAAAGAAATGATGAAAAAATCTACCGCCATGGGTATGCAAACCTTCGACCAAGCGCTCTACGAGCTGTACGAACGCGGCGACATCAGCTTCCAAGATGCCATTAAAAACGCCGACTCCGCCCACGACCTGCGTTTGGACATCCAACTGCGCAGCCGCCGCGCCCAAAACGCCGGCCCGGACTTGGAACTGATTTAAAAGTTGTCGGAAATGAGCAAAGGTCGTCTGAAAATCACTTTTCAGACGACCTTTTTGGTCTGTGCCGATTAGGCATACCAATAACGTTCAAGTCATTTCTGTTAAACTGTTTTGTAAATATAGTGGATTAAATTTAAATCAGGACAAGGCGACGAAGCCGCAGACAGTACAGAGATAGTCCGGCAAGGCAACGCCGTCCTGGTTTAAAGTTAATCCACTATACCATACGGCTCCATGGTTTAGCCGCACTCAAATCACTACCTACAAAAGAAATCCTATGAAAATTACACCCGTCCAAGCCCTAAACGACAACTACATTTGGATGATTCAAGACGGCAACCACGCCGCCTGCGTCGATCCGTCCGATGCCACGCCCGTTTTGATATTCCTCGTCCGCAACCGCCTGATGCTGGCGCAAACGTGGGTTACCCATCTGCATCACGACCACATTGGCGGAGTTCAATCCCTCAAAAACGGCTTTATGGAATCGCCCGTGTACGGTGAGACGGATATCGATGTGGCAACGCATACGGTGACGGCAGGTACGCAGTTTCCTTTCGGCGACGGGCTGGTTACCGTGTGGGCGACGCCCGGCCATACCGACCGCCACGTCAGCTATCTTTTGGAAAACGCCGAAGGTCTGCACGTTTTCTGCGGCGATACCTTATTCTCCGCCGGCTGCGGCAGGGTGTTTACGGGAACGATAGAGGAGTTGTACGACAGTTTCCAAAGGTTCAATCAGCTGCCCGAAGAAACGCTGTTTTATCCTGCGCATGAATACACCGCCGCCAATCTGCGTTTCGCCGAATTTATCGAACCGGAGAATCCCGATATTCAAGCGGCTTTAGGCGCGACGGAACATACGCCGACCCTGCCCGTAACCCTTGCGCATGAGCGCAAAATCAATCCGTTTTTGCGGGTCGATTTGTCCCATGTCCGCGAACGGGTTGAGGAATTGACTGGGAAGCGATTGAACAGCGGTTTGGAAGTGTTCGCCGCGCTGCGGGAATTGAAAAACCGGTTTTGATTTTGAGTAAAAGCAGGCTTCCTGCGAAAAGTATTTTCGCACCAAGAGCTTCGTCTGGACGATTCGTTCAAATGTCCAATATTTAGGGATTTTTATCTTAGGTTAGTCGGATTGATGCTTGTCCATTAATAAGATAATTAATTGGGCGGGCGCATCGGATATTTAAAAAATGCGTCTTTAAGCCTATAATTATAAGCATTAGCCATATTTTAAGGTCGTCTGAAAACGTAAATATCCATTTTCAGACGACCTTCATTAACAGAAAGAACAAATCATGCGTCCATTAAATGCCCGAATCCGCTTGGACAATCTGCGCCACAATTATCAAACCCTGAAACAGATTCACGGCGGCAAGATGCTCGCCGTCATCAAAGCGGACGCTTACGGACACGGCGCGGTACGGTGCGCCCACGCATTGTCCGACCTTGCCGACGGGTTTGCCGTTGCCACCGTGGACGAAGCCGTCGAATTGCGTGAGAGCGGCATTACCAATCCCATCGTATTGCTCGAAGGCGTGTTTGAAGCGTCGGAATACGCTACCGTCGATAAATACAATTTGTGGCCGGGCGTCGGCAGCCAATGGCAACTCGAAGCTTTAATCGCCCATCATTGGCAGCACCCCGTCAAAGTCTGGCTCAAAATGGATTCCGGTATGCACCGTGCCGGCTTCTTCCCGAACAATTACACTTCCGCCTACACCGCCCTGAAACAATGCAAACACGTTGACGGCATCGTCAAATTCAGCCATTTCGCCTGCGCCGACGACCCCGACAACGGCATGACCGAAATGCAGCTCGAAGCCTTTGATTTAGCGTGTGAAGGTTTGGAAGGCGAAGAAAGCCTCGCCAACTCCGCTGCCATTCTGAATGTCCCCGAAGCGCGCCGCGACTGGGGTCGTGCCGGACTGGCGCTTTACGGCATTTCTCCGTTCGGCGGCGTGGACGAACGCCTGAAACCCGTCATGCGCCTGACTTCCCGCGTATTCGGCGAACGCGTCCTGCAACCTCATTCTCCTATCGGCTACGGCGCAACGTTTTACACCAGCAAATCCACCCGTGTCGGCCTGATTGCCTGCGGCTACGCCGACGGTTATCCGCGCCGCGCCTCGACCAATTCGCCTGTTGCCGTCGAAGGCAAACGCAGCCGAATTATCGGCAGGGTGTCTATGGACATGATTACCGTCGAACTCGATGCTTCCCAAGAAGGTTTGGGTGCCGAAGTCGAATTGTGGGGCGATGTCGTCAACATCAACGAAGTCGCCGAAGCTGCCGGTATGATTCCGTATGAAATTTTTTGCAACGTCAAACGCGCGAAGTTTACATATTCAGAATAAGACAAGATTGTTTTTGTTTAAAGGTCGTCTGAAATCATGGTATTGGGTTTCAGACGACCTTTTGGTTTTTATAGTGGATTAACTTTAAACCAGTACGGCGTTGCCTTGCCTTAGCTCAAAGAGAACGATTCTCTAAGGTGCTGAAGCACCAAGTGAATCGGTTCCGTACTATCTGTACTGTCTGCGGCTTCGTCGCCTTGTCCTGATTTAAATTTAATCCACTATAAGGCAGGATGTCGGATACGTTTTGCTTTTAAATGGAAATGCCGCATCCCAAGAGGTCGTCTGAAAACATCACATCAAGCAAAAAACAAAAAAAGCGCGAATCGTAAGGTTCGCGCTTTTTTCAGACGGCCTCAATTATTTCTTGTCGTCTTTTACTTCTTCAAAGTCGGCATCTACCACGTCGTCGTCTTTCTTGGCGGAAGACGGTTCGGCTTGTGCGCTTTCGCCTGCTTGGGCTTCGGCTTGCGCTTGTGCGTAAACCATTTCGCCCAGTTTTTGACTGGCTGCGCCCAATGCTTCGGCTTTGGCATCGATGGCGGCTTTGTCGTCGCCTTTTACAGCTTCTTCGGCTTCTTTCAGCGCGGCTTCGATTTTTTCTTTCTCGGCTGCGTCGAGTTTGTCGCCGTAGTCGGCCAAAGATTTTTTCACGGAGTGAATCAGGGCTTCGGCTTGGTTGCGGGAAGCGACCAATTCAGTCAGTTTTTTATCTTCCTCGGCGTTGGCTTCTGCATCTTTCACCATGCGTTCGATTTCTTCTTCGCTCAAACCTGAAGAACCTTGGATGGTGATGTTGGCAGCTTTGCCTGTGCCTTTGTCTTTGGCGGAAACGTGCAGGATACCGTTGGCGTCAATGTCGAAGGTTACTTCGATTTGCGGCATGCCGCGTGGTGCGGGTGCGATGTCGCCCAAGTTGAACTGACCCAAAGATTTGTTGGCGGAAGCGCGTTCGCGTTCGCCTTGCAGTACATGGATGGTTACTGCGCTTTGGTTGTCTTCGGCGGTAGAGAACACTTGCGACGCTTTAGTCGGGATGGTGGTGTTCTTCTGAATCAGCTTGGTCATCACGCCGCCCATGGTTTCGATACCCAAGGACAGAGGGGTTACGTCCAGCAGCAATACGTCGCTGCGGCCGCCACTCAATACTTCGCCTTGAATCGCTGCGCCTACGGCAACGGCTTCGTCAGGGTTCACGTCTTTACGCGGCTCTTTGCCGAAGAAGTCTCTTACGGCTTCTTGTACTTTCGGCATACGGGACTGACCGCCGACCAAAATCACGTCGTCGATGTCGCTGGTGCTCAAGCCGGCATCTTTCAATGCGGTGCGGCAAGGCTCGATAGAGCGGGCAATCAGGTCTTCAACCAGGCTTTCGAATTTGGCGCGGGTAATTTTCATTGCCAAGTGTTTCGGGCCGGTTGCGTCCATGGTGATGTACGGCAGGTTGATTTCGGTTTGCTGGCCGCTGGACAATTCGATTTTGGCTTTTTCGGCAGCCTCTTTCAGGCGTTGCAATGCCATCACGTCTTGTTTCAAATCAATGCCTTGGTCTTTTTTGAACTCGGCGATGATGTAGTCGATGAGGCGTTGGTCGAAGTCTTCACCACCCAAGAAGGTGTCGCCGTTGGTGGCCAATACTTCGAATTGTTTGTCGCCGTCGAGGTTGGCGATTTCGATGATGGAAATATCGAAGGTACCGCCGCCCAAGTCATATACGGCTACTTTGCGGTCTTTGTTGTCGCCTTTGTCCATACCGAATGCCAAAGCGGCTGCGGTCGGCTCGTTGATGATGCGTTTTACATCCAAACCGGCGATGCGGCCTGCGTCTTTGGTGGCTTGACGTTGGCTGTCGTTGAAATAGGCCGGAACGGTAATCACGGCTTCGGTTACTTTTTCGCCCAAATAAGATTCGGCGGCTTCTTTCATTTTACGCAGGACTTCTGCGGAAACTTGCGGTGGAGACAGCTCTTTGCCTTGCGCTTTCACCCATGCGTCGCCGTTGTTGGCTTTGATGATTTCGAAAGGCATGGATTCGATGTCGCGTTGGACTTCTTTGTCTTCAAATTTATGACCGATCAAACGTTTGACAGCGTAGATGGTGTTTTTAGCGTTGGTTACGGCTTGGCGTTTGGCCGGTGCGCCGACGAGGACTTCGCCGCCGTCCAGATAAGCGACGACAGACGGCGTAGTGCGTGCGCCTTCTGCGTTTTCAATAACTTTGGTTTGACCGTTTTCAGAGATGGATACACAAGAGTTGGTTGTACCTAAGTCGATACCGATTACTTTTGCCATATTGATGTTGCTCCTAAAAAGATTTTTCTAAATTAATAATTGTGTGGAACATTTTGTTCCGTTGACCTGTAAATAAGGTTGCCCGATATTTTTTCAAGGGTTTTGTTGAAATTTTTTTTATATAAAATTCAACAAACTAGACTATTTATCCACAGGATGGTATTTTGTTTTTCAGACGACCTTGTCTTTGTTTTCCGATTGAGCATCATCGGAATGATTTTCCAAAAGCGGGATTGGAGCTTGAGGGACGAGGAAGGGTCGTCTGAAAATTTTATGCTTGATAAACTTTATCAAGCGGTGCCTTCAGGATTCTTGTTTCGCCACGACAACCATTGCGGGACGTAATACGCGGTCGGACAGGGTGTAGCCTTTTTTCATGACGCTGACGATGGTGTTCGGCTCTTGCTCGCTGACGACCGCCTGCATTGCTTGATGTTGGTGCGGGTCGAGTTTGTCGCCGGGCTGCGGGTTGATTTCTTTGATGTGTGTGGCGTCAAACGCTTTTTGCAATTCGTTCAGCGTCATTTGCACGCCCATTTTCAGCGCGTCGAAATTACCGCTTTGGTCGAGCAGCGCCATTTCGAGATAGTCTTTGACCGGCAGCATTTCGGCGGCGAATTTTTGTCCGGCAAACTTGTGCGTATCGGCGATTTCCTGCTGATGGCGGCGGCGCAGGTTTTGCTCGTTTGCCAAGCCGCGCAGTTCGCTGTCTTTCAACTGTCCTTCCAACTCGGCGATACGCGCCTGCAATTCTTCGTAAGTCGGCGGTTCGGTAGCTTCGGGTTGTTCGGTTTTGGGGGCTTGGGCAGCTTCTGCGTTTGCCGCCTCTTCGGTTTCGTGTTGATATTGTTCGTGATGTTCGCTCATTTCATGCATCCTTTGGAATGGTTTGAATCGAATGCTACTTTATATAAGGTCGTTTGAAAAAACTTCAAGCACACGGAAACCATCATAAGCATATTCCGCAATGCGCTATCGCAAATCGTTGATAAAAGGTAAGATACACCGACACCATCCTATTTTCAGACGACCCCAACATGAAAAAAGACCACCTGAACACAACCGATTTCAACCTCTGGCACACCATCCGCGAAGAAACCGCAGCCGCAGCCGCAGCCGAACCGATGCTGGCGAGCTTTTTGCACCAAACTGTATTGCGCCACGATTCGCTCGATTCCGTCCTTGCCTACCACCTCTCCAGCAAACTCGGCAGCCCGATTATGGACGTGCGCGCCCTGTTTGAAATTTACCAGCAGGCATTGGGCAGCGACGCGCGCATCAGCAACTGCGTCGAAGCCGACTTGAAAGCCATTTACGAACGCGACCCCGCCTGCGACGAATATTCGCTGCCGCTTTTATATTTCAAAGGTTTCCACGCCATTCAGGCGCACCGCATCAACCACTGGCTCTATCAAAACGGCCGCAAAACGCTGGCGTATTTCCTGCAAAATCGTATGTCGGAAGTCTTCGGCGTCGATATTCACCCCGCCGCCCGTTTCGGTCATGGGCTGATGCTCGACCACGCCACCGGTTTTGTGGCGGGCGAAACCGCCGTGTTGGGCAACAATATTTCCATCCTGCACGGCGTAACGCTCGGCGGCTCGGGCAAGGAAGGAGGCGACCGCCATCCGAAAATCGGCGACGGCGTGATGATCGGCGCGAACGCTTCGATATTGGGCAACATCCGCATCGGCGACAATTCCAAAATCGGCGCAGGCAGCGTGGTCGTTGCGGACGTACCGTCGTCAATCACTGTCGTCGGCGTGCCTGCCAAACCGGTGGGGCGTTCGGTCAAAACCCCGTCGGCGGACATGGACCAGAGCTTGCAGGGAACGGCGATGGATTTTGTGATTTGAACTGAATCGCCTGATTAAGACCGCAGATATAGTGGATTAACTTTAAACCAGTACGGCGTTGCCTCGCCTTAGCTCAAAGAGAACGATTCTCTAAGGTGCTGAAGCACCAAGTGAATCAGTTCCGTACTATCTGTACTGTCTGCGGCTTTGTCGCCTTGTCCTGATTTAGTTAATCCACTATATAAAAAGGTCGTCTGAAAACCTGATGGATAAGGTTTTCAGACGACCTTTTTGATGGGAAGGGATTATTTGAAGATGTAGGAATCGGGCATTTCGTCGAAGCTGACGACGCGGCCGCCTTTTTCTTTGGCAAATTTCTCTGCTTGGGCTTTGTCGGCGAAGGGGAGGGCGTCTTCCGCACCCATGCCGCCGATGAAGCCGCTTTCGATGACGTAGTAGGCTTTTTTGCCGTCTATCCATGCGGTGTCGGCATTGGGTTTGCTCCAGTCTTTGACTTTGCCCATGTCGGTAACGTAGATGACGTGGATGCCTTTAGGCTCTTCGGGCAGCTTGGTGTAGCCGAACATCTGCTTGATGGTGGAGAACCAGACGGGGCGGTCGGGTTTGCCGTTGAGGTAGATTTGGGCTTTGGGGCCGTTGTGTTCGGTCAGGTTCATGCTGCAATAGTGCCCCACGGCGCGGTCGCTGATTTGCTGAGGCTCAGGCGGCGGGGTGTCATCCTCTTTAGGGCAGGCACTCAGGAGCAGGGCGGCGAGGAGCGCAGGTAAAATCTTTTTCATATTTGTCGCTTTCCAAAAATTCTTGCTGCCAAGATAAGGGGAATAATAACCCATAATATCTGCGCGGTCAGCAATACGGGCATGGTCAGGCTGATTTGTTCGCTCAAACCTGCCATGCCTGCGTACATGGCGGTGTTTTCGTAACCGGTCAGGTTGAGCAGGCGGTAGATGTCGGTGGGGTTGAAAAGGAGGACGGTTTCAACGACGGGGGCAGTAATTGTTTGCTGGGTATCGGCGACGAGGATGCCCAAAAGCGCCATGTCGAAGATGACGACGAAAAACAGCCAAACGCCGATGGCGATACCGGCGGCGGTGCCGCGTTCTTTGACTTTCGCGCTGATGAGGTAGCCCATGGACAGGAATGCCGCGCCCAAGATGACGCTGGCGGCAATCAGCAGGGCAAAGGGTTTCCATGCGGCGATGTCGAAGCTGCCGTTGGCGAGTTGGAGCGTGATGCCCGCAATTCCGTAGCCTGCGGTGGTGGCAAGGGCGAGGATGATGAGGTGTCCGATGAATTTTCCGGCAAGGATTTGGTTGCGGGAAACGGGGTAGCTCAACAGCAGCGCCATGGTGCCGCGTTCGATTTCGCCAATGAGGGAATCGTAGGAGAGGAGCATGGCGATGAGCGGGATCAGGAAGATGGACAGGCTGGAGAGGCTGACAACGGTTACAGTCAGCGGATCGACTTTAACCGAGCCTGTCGGCGAGCTGCCGAGGAAGCCCAATGAGAGGGCGAGGGCGGCAAGCAGGACGGAGGCGGCGAGTACCCAGCGGTTGCGCAGGCTGTCGCGGACTTCTTTTCCGGTGATAATCCAAACGGGGTTCATACGTCCTCCCTTTTTAAGAATTGTGCGTACATGTCGTCGAGTGTGGGTGTGTGGATGTCGAGGTAGGCGAGGTCGGACAGGTTGCCCAGTTCGCTGAGTAATGCCATGCGTTCTTCAGCCTGACATTGCGCCTGATAGCTGAGGTCGTCTGAAAGCGGCTGCCAGCGTCCGCTTAACGGACGCGGGGCTTTGAGTCGGATGTTGACGGTGAGGGGGAGTCCGCTTTGGACGTGCAGCTCGTCCATGCTGCCGTCGGCGACTTTGACACCGTTTTTCATGACGACGATGCGGTCGGCGTGGCCGTCAAGTTCGGCGAGGGCGTGGGTGCTGAGGAGGACGGTGGCGCCGCGTCCGTTGAGTTCGCGCACGACTTCGTAAAACATTTGGCGCGAGGCGGGGTCGAGGCCTGTGGTGGGTTCGTCAAACAGCAATACTTTGGGTTCGCCCAGCAGCGCTTGGGCGAGGGCGAGGCGTTGGCGCATGCCTTTGGAGTAGGTGCCGACGCGGCGGCGGGCGGCTTGGGAAATGCCGACGCGCTCGAGGAGTTCGTGGTTTTTGGTGAGCGGCTGTTTTTTGAGTTTGGCGTAGAAATTGAGGGTTTCGATGCCGCTGAGGGAAGGGTGTAGGGCGACGGTTTCGGGCAGGTAGCCGATTTGGCTACGCAACTGTGCGCCGGCTTTGCTGCCTGTGCGCTCACCCAGCAGCATGACTTCGCCTTCGGTGGGGGTAATCAGCCCGAGTATCAATTTGATGAGCGTGGACTTGCCTGCACCGTTGTGTCCGGCAAGACCGACACTTTCGCCTGCCTTCAAGACTAAATCGACTTGGTTGACGGCTTTTTGTGCGCCGAAGCGTTTGGTTACGTTTCTCAATTCGACATGGTGTGCGCTCATGAGTGCTTCCTTGTGTGGATTGGGTTTCAGACGACGTTCGGGTCGTCTGAAAAGGGCGTTCTTTGTATGGGGTCGTCTGAAAAAGGGGAGAGGGATTTCAGACGACGTTTGTTATGGGGCGGCGTTTTCGACTGTTGCCTGCGTTGCGGGTTGCACCGTATTTGCGGCGAATGCCCGTTGGTACGGCAATGAGGGGCAAAACCTTGCTGCGGCGGGGTTTTAAGGTCGTCTGAAAACTTTTCAGACGACCTTGCGGGGGCGTGTTTGCCGGTCCCGTTTAGTTCAATGAGCCGTTTTCGGCATCGCTCCATTCGGACTGATGGGTTTTGGCTTCTTGCAACAGTTGTTCTTTCATGGCCTCGTATTTGGTGGTGGTTTTGTTGCTGCCTGCCTTCATCAGCGGTTTGCTGTCGATCACGCCGCCGGGAAGGATGGCGGGGAACTGCGATTGCGCCCATTTGACGATGCTGATGGCGGGGCTGTTCATCAGGAGGCGGGAAACGGGCGCGCGCCAGATGATTTGGTCGATGATGCCGTTGGGACGGTACGCGCTGTCGCCGAAGCCGTCGCCGTCGAGGTCGAACGCGCTGTTGTCGCTCCAGTAGTTGCCGCGTCCGCCTTCGCCCCAGTCAAGAAAACGTGTGCTGACGTATTTAACTTGGCTTTCGTTGTTGATGAAGGCGTTGTCGGAAAGGGTGGTGCCTTCGATGGCGGCGGTGAAGTGGATGCCGATTTCGCAGTTTTCAAAATGGTTGGCGACGATTTTGTTGTAGTTGGCGTTGTAGGCAAAAACGCATTTGCCGGCTTTGTTGATGATGTTGTCGTGGATGTCGGAATAGTTGACGTAGTTGAGCATGATGCCTTGGTCGCGGCTGCCGACGGCGATGTTGCCGTACACGTTGAGGCGGTCGGAAAACATCAAAACGTAGCCCATGTTATTGCCGACGGAAATGTTGCCGCTGACTTCGCTGTCGTTGGTGTACATGTAGTGGACGGCGAAACGCAGGTCGCTGAAGCGGTTGTTTTTATAGGTGTTGTTTTTGCTGGTGTTGGAGAAAATGCCGTCGCGGCCTTTGGAAATGTCGTTGCTGACGACTTGCGCGCCGGGGGCGTTCCAGACGGTTACGCCGTTGCCGCGTTCGTTGACGCGCAGGGTGGAGTCGCCGACGATTTTGTTCTCGCGCACCATGGATTCGGCAGAACCGTGGATATACACGCCGACGGAGTTGTCGAGGATGTTGTTGTGTTCGATTAAGGCGCGGGGGGCGGTTTCTTCGAGGTAGATGCCGGCATCCATGGCGGGCAGGCTCATACCGGAACGGGTGACGGTTAGGTTGCGCAGGGTAACGTCGGGGGCGATGACGGCAATGGTGCGGCCGGTGCGGTCGCCTTCGATTTTGGCGGAGCGGTCGGCAGGGCCTTCGATGGTGATGGGTTTATCGATAAGCAGTTTGGTTTTGTAAGTGCCGGAGGCGAGCTTGAGCGTATCGCCTGCCTGCGCGCGCGCGATGACTTCGGGGAGGTTGTCGGTCGGGGAAACGTCGATGGTGGCTGCAAAGGTCGTCTGAATCATGCCGCCGAACATAAATGCCAGGACAGCGCGTCGCCATGTTTTGAATTGGGGTGTGTGCATGGAGTTCCTCTGATTCGTGCGGTGTGCGTCGGCACGGTAATGCCTGCCTGTGAGGGCCGTGTTTTTGTTTTATAGCGGAACAGTCTGTTGCGTCCAAACGGTTCTGCTATAAAAGGTCGTCTGAAAACGAGGGCAGCGGGTTTCGCTAAGACCTGAAAGTTTTTTCAGACGACCTTTCCGTTAAGTCAGTGATAAACCGTCAAACCCGATTATCGGGGTTTAACGATCATTTGACCGGACATTTCCATGTGCAGGGCGTGGCAGAACCATTGGCAGTAGTACCAGTGTACGCCCGGACGGACGGCTTTGAAGGTTACCGATTGGGTAGCTTGCGGGCCGATTTCCATGGCGATGCCGTAGCCTTCCAAAGTGAAGCCGTGGGTCAAGTCTTCGATGGTTTCGACGTTGGTCACATATACGGTTACTTCGTCGCCTTGGTTGACTTCGAATTGCGGGATGCTGTACGCAGGCGCAACGGCAGTCATGTATACGCGGACTTTATTGCCCTCGCGGATGACTTTGGCGGCTTTTTCCAGCTCGACACCGTCTTTTTTCGCCTGTTCCACAGCATCTTGCCAGAACCATGGGTCTTTGCGGTCCCAGGTTTTTTCGGGTTGACTTTGGAAGCGGCAACCAGACACAGGTCATGCGGTTCGGCAAAGGTCGGGTTGTCGTGTACCAGGCGCATTTCGTCGCCGGAAATGTCGATCAACTGGTCGCATTCCGGTTTTAGCGGGCCGGCGTTGAGGAAGCGGTCTTTGGAGAATTTGTTCAAAGATACCAGCCATTTGCCGTCGGCTTCCTTGGTTTCGCCCATGGTCGTATGGTTGTGACCGGGTTGGTAGTGGACGTCGAGTTTTTGTTTGATCGGATCCACTTTTTCGCCTTTGTAGGCTTTGATGGCGTCGTCGATGTTCCATTTGACCATTTGGCTGTCGATAAACAGCGTAGTGTAGGCGTTGCCGCGGCCGTCAAACGCGGTGTGTAAAGGACCGAGACCCAGTTGGGGTTCGGCGACAACCACGTCGCGCTCTTTGATTTTGCCGGCGAACAAATCGTCCAGTTTGCTGACGTCCAATACGGTAACGGTCGGAGACAGTTTGCCGTTGAGCATGATGTATTTGCCATCAGGGGAAGCGTTACAGCCGTGCGGAGAGTTCGGCACGGGGATGTAGCGGGTGTAAGGGGAATTGGCTTCTGCGCGGCCGTCCAGCATTTTCACGCCGTTGACTTCTTTGAAGTCGCCTTTTTTGATGCCTTCTTCGATGGCGGCAAGATTGAAGACTACGCACCAGTCTTGCTCGTTGGAAGAAGCACCTTGTACGGTCAGGGCGCGTTCGGAGTTGTAGCAGGTGGAGAAGGAGTATTTGCCTTGGTAGTCGGCATCGCCGTTGTCCAAGTTGCCGTCCACCAATACTTGCCATGCGATGTCCATGGTTTCGCCGTCAATGGCGGTATAAACGGCATTCCAAGTTTTGGCGTCGTTCCAAGTACCCACACCGCTTACCGGTACGATGTGTTCGCCGTTGGCAAAGACATAGCCGGTTTTCGGATAACGTTGCGGACGCAGACCGTGTACACCGGAAACGTTAGGGATTTCGGTGATTTTGTCGGTTTTCATGAAGTCCAGGCGGACGCGGCAAACGCGGTTGTTTGCTTTGTCGTTAGCATACGCGTAGCGGCCGTCGTAAGTTTGGTCGGTAAACGACAAGTGAGGGTGGTGCAAGTCGCCGTTAGGGTAGCAGCGCAGGCCGCTGTCTTTCAGGAACTGGTTGGTTTCCGGCGTATTTTTTTCATTCAAAATACGCAGGCTCTCGTTGGTACGGCCCCAACCGGTCGCGCTGTCCATGTTGAATACGGGGATACGCATCAGTTCGCGCATGGAAGGTACGCCGATCAAGCGCATTTCGCCCGATTGGCCGCCGGAGAGGAAGCCGTAGTATTGGTCGAGTTCGCCCGGACCGACTTCGGAAGTCTGTTTGCCCGGTTCGGCAGAGGCATGGGACTCGGTTTTAGCGGCAGGCGCAGCACCTGAAGCGGCAGCTTTATCACCACCCTCTTTGGAACAGCCCGCCAAACCCAACAGACCGGCGCCGGCAATACCTGCGCCTGAAACGGCGGCAGTACCTAAGAATGAACGACGGCTTAAGCCGTTTTGTTCTAATTTTTCGTCTGACATACAACACTCCTTGGATAAAATTCGGCAGCCGGCGTTTTCAGACGACCTGCCGATTGAAAAAACGTATTTATGTTTATAAGTGTGGGTACGGTTGACCCGGTATTTCTTTAGGGTTTCAGATTATTCGCCGGCTTTAGGGGCGGTTTCTTTTTTCACAAACTGCACAACCTGCTCCCCAGGCTGCTGTTTTGCAGATGCGGTTTCGGGGTCGGCTTTTGCCGCCGCCTGTTTTTGTTTTTTCTTGTTGGTTGCCACAACTTGCGGGCAACGTGTGTCATGGTGATACATGACTTGGCAGTGCAGGCACTGGATACATTCGTTCGGATGGATGTCGCCTTCCGGTGCAATCGCCTGAACGGGGCATTCGTGCGTACAGATTTGGCAAGGGTTGCCGCACATTTTGTAGCGGCGAAGCCAGTCGAATACGCGGAAGCGGCCGGGTAGGGCGATGCCCGCGCCCAATGGGCACAGATAGCGGCAGAAGAAGCGTTCGATAAACAGGCCGGCAACCAAAAGGGTAACGGCAAACGCGACAAACCACCATTCGCGGACGAATTTCAAAATAATCGCCGTTTTAAAAGGTTCTACCTCTGCGAATTTTTCCGCCGTACCCAAATCGTACAGGGAAATTGCCAACAGTGCGAAGAAAATGACGTATTTAATCGCAGTCAGGCGCGTGTGCAGCAGGTGCGGCACGGTAATCTGTTTCACGCCCAATTTTTTGGCGATACGGTTGGTCAACTCTTGCAGCGAACCGAAGGGGCAGAGCCAGCCGCAGAATGTACCGCGGTTCCACAGCAGCATGGTTGCGGCGGTAAACAGCCACAGGATGAACACAATCGGATCCATCAGGAAGAAGTCCCAACGGAATTCGGTCAGGATGGCGGAGAACAGTGTCAGCGTATTGACGACCGACAGTTGCGCCTGAGCGTACCAACCGATATAGAACAGGGTAAATGTCAGGAATACCAGGCGGAAGCGGTCGTACCATTTCTCATAGCGGACAATCCAGTCTTGGAACAGGAAGACCAAAAGCAGGATGGTCAATGCGATGCCGACTACGGCGATTTGTCCCTGTTTCGCTTTCCACACCTGTTTCCAGAGTTGGTTGGACGCACCCTCGTTTGAAGAGGCTTCAGAGGCTTCTTCGGCTATGCCTTTGGTGTCTGAGGCTTGGTTGGCGGCAGGGGCGGCTGCCGGTTCGACTGGCGCGCTGATTTCGACAGGCGGTGCTTTCGGGTCATCGACATAGTAACCTTGAGGCAGCTCGTAATCCAAATCGGCGGTTACGAACGCTTTGTCGTTTACGCTCAGTACGCGTTGAACCATCAACTGCAAACGCCAAGGTTCGGCAGCATCGAATTCCACACCTTCGGGAATCGTAAACCAAGATACTTCTTTAAAGTGGGGCGCACCTTCGGCTGCCAAATCAACCAAGCGTTCGTGTTGCGCGTCGGTAAAGCGGAAGCTGTTTTCGCCTTGAATCATCTCGATACGGTCGAAAATACCGCCGCGGACATAGCCCGAACCTTTCCAAGAATAACGGCCTTCACCGGCAACCAAGACAGCTTGTTGACCGGGTTGCAGACGGTTTTGCAGGTTTTTCCAACCTTCCTCGCCCAACAGGCTTTTGCCGATGGAAGGCTGGCTGACTACGGCAGTATACAAATCGATAAAGGTATCGTCGCCTGCACCTTGTTCGGCGTGTTCGGCAACACCTGCTTTGCCGCCTTTTTCAAACAGCTTGTTGATTTCATCAACAGTAATGTGCAAATGGCCGATGGCTTTTTGTTCCAGCAGCGCATTCCAAGATTGGATGTCCTGTTTGTCAGGATTGACAGCGCGGCGAGGTCGGGTTTGAGCCGCAGGAGTGGTAGCCTGTTGCGTATCCGCAGCATTGGCGGAGGTCGTCTGAACGGCTTTGTCAGTGCCCAAACCATATTTGCCGGCAACAACTTTGAACGAACGCTGGATACTGTCGTTAATCACCATCAGCGTAACGGTCGCGCCGCTGATGATGTCCCCGGGGGCAACACCCGGAGTAGGTGGATTTTTAATAAAATTCAAACCGATATACTTATTGATGAATTTATCCACACGCGATTGCGGGATACCAATAAGCATAATCGGCTCATGGTGATCGACCAGCTTCGCACCGGCGATCGTTCCATCGTTGGCCAAAGCCATCATCGTATCAATCGGTTTGCTCGAATAGCCGCGTGTATTGACCACGTCCGTCGTGATATACACCAAACCCAACTGCTCGTCGCCCTTATAAACACGGGCAACCATAGGCTTGCCTTCAGGCTTACCATAACGGTCTGCACCCGGAAAAATTTCCGAAGGCTGGACTTTTGACAAAAAGTCAGGCAAACGCTCGGCGTAAGCGGGCAGTGTCGAAAACAATAGGACAAATACGGCAAACATCGCCAGCATCGTATTCAAGATGCCTGATGTGTGTTTCGTTTTTAGGCAGGACATGGCTGTTCCCGATTATTCGATACTCTAAACATTAACATTATATGAATCCATTATTTGCAATAATTTGACCTATGTCAAATTTACAAATCTTAAAACCTGGTTTTAACGGCAAGTAATACTTTGTGATTATGTGGAGATGGCTCTATTTTTGTTGCTAATGGAATAGAAAATCGGGTGATTAAATAATTTTGGGTTTTGTGGTGTATTAATATGTTTTCGATATAGGATGGCAATCGCAATCTGTACATGGCGCAGGTAATGCGGCACTGATTTGTTTTTCAAGTTGCGGTTTATTGAATATAGTGGATTAACTTTAAATCAGGACAAGGCGACGAAGCCGCAGACAGTACAGATAGTACGGAACCGATTCACTTGGTGCTTCAGCACCTTAGAGAATCGTTCTCTTTGAGCTAAGGCGAGGCAACGCCGTACTGGTTTAAAGTTAATCCACTATAATCTTTAAATTCGTTCGATAGCAGTAAAAAAGGTCGTCTGAAAACCAAATTTGATTTTCAGACGACCTTATATTTCCAACGCATCAAACGGCTATTTGCCTGCTTTCAACGATTGCCACAGGCGGACGCTCAGGCGGCTTGCATCTGTTGATTTGGGCGATACGATGAAACTTTTATCCATCAATTCCTTGGTCGGGAAGATAGACGCATCGCCGGTATATTTTGCGTCCATCAATGCGCGGGCAGGGCGGCTGGCGGGGGCGTAGGTAACGAAATTGCCGTTTTGCGCCGCGACTTCGGGATCGAGCGTGTGGTTGATGTATTTATGTGCATTGGCGGTGTTTTGGGCATCGCGCGGAATCATCAGGGAATCCACCCAGATGCCGACGCCGCTTTTGGGTGCTAACACTTCGATTTCGACGCCGTTCTTCGCTTCTTGTGCGCGTGTTTTGGCGATGTTCAAATCGCCGCCGTAACCGACTGAAACGCAAAGGTTGCCCGCCGCCATATCGTCAATATAGCCTGACGAAGTGAAGCGTTTGATGTCGGGACGCACTTTTTTCATCATGTTGACGGCGGCTTTGATGTCGTCGGGGTTTTCGGTATTCGGGTCTTTGCCCAAATAATGCAGCGCGAGCGGGATTTGTTCGATGGCGCTGTCAAAATAGCTGATACCGCAGGATTTCAGCTTTTTGGTGTATTCGGGATTGAACACCAAATCCCATTCGTTTTCGGGCAATTGCTCCGTCCCTAAGGCTTTTTGAACCAGTTCTCTGTTGATGGCGAGCGTGTTGATGCCCCAGAAATAAGGGACTGCGTATTGGTTGCCCGGATCGACTTTTGCCATCATGGCAAGCAGGTCGGCATCGATATTGGCGTAGTTCGGGATTTGGCTTTTGTCGATTTTTTGATACGCGCCGGCTTTGATTTGGCGTCCGACGTTGGCAATGGACGGTGCAACGAGGTCGTAACCGGATTTGCCGGTCAAAAGCTTGGCTTCGAGGGCTTCGTTGCTGTCGTAGTAGTCGTAGCGGACGTTGATATGCGTATTTTTTTCGAACGCTTCAAGCGTGGCGGGATCGACGTAGTCCGACCAGTTGTAGATATTGAGCTTGTCGGAGGCGGTATGGGAAGAAGGTGCGGAAGATTCTGCGGCGGTTTGTTGGCCGCCGCTACATGCAGTCAAGACGAGGCCGATGAGTGCCGCCGCCATTGAAATTTTTTCATGGTTACAGTCCTTTTGTGGAAGGGGGAATTGTTGCAGCGGCGGCAGTCAGTCAAGCGCAGACTGTCCGCATACAAAAGGTTAACTGTGGGGGCGGCCGGCATATGCCTCGGGCCCTTGATTCAGCAGGTTCGCATTAAACGGCAAAATCCCTGTCGGCGCAATAGTTTAGATGGGAAAATTTCTTCGTTTTTTCATTGCTTTCCGCTATGGTTTTCTTCATAAACAAAAAAATATTCAGACGACCCGAAAAGGTCGTCTGAAAAAAGTTGCACTTGCCTTATTTTCAATCTTGAGGCAAGGGAAAAATAGGGATTGTGCCAACAAAATTGCAGAAAGGATGAATATTAAAGATTCCTACGATATCGTGTTGTTGAAATGCAAATTATATTTGAAATAAATAATAATTTTTCTCAAGATAAAAAGAGTTGTCTAATAATCCATAAATCATTATGATTGAGTTTGGTATTTTTACTCAATTTTAAAATTCGAGGAGGACTCATGAAGAAAATATTGATTACTTTAACCGCAGCAGCCCTACCTTTTGCAGCATCCGCCGAAGTTGTCCTGTACGGACAAGTCAAAAGCACCATCACCTCCGGACAGGTGAAAATCAAGGGTAGTGAAGGTACGGAAAAAAGCGCGACCGCAACCCGTATCAATGACAATACCTCGCGAATCGGCTTCAAAGGCAATGAAAAACTTTCAGACGACCTCAAAGCCATCTGGCAAATTGAACAGCGCACTTCCATTTTAGGCGAATCCAACAGCCAGCGTTTCGGCAACCGCGATTCCTTCATCGGCTTGGAAGGCAAGTTCGGTAAGGTACGCGTCGGCAATATGAACAATATGCTCAACGAGATGGATACCATCGACCCTTGGTTGTACAAAACCAACGCGATGGGTTTGGGCATCAACACCCGCACCGGTGTGCGCACCACATCCGTGCGCTACGACAGCCCTTCGTTCGGCGGGTTCAAGTTCAATGCGTCCTACGCGCCGCGCGACAACCGCAATCCGGATGACAAATATAAGCACGAACAACCCAGCAAAGAGCAATATACCGCCGGTTTGACTTATGAAAACAGCGGTTTCACCACCAATCTTGCCTATGGCCATTACAAAGGCGCATACACCGACAAGAACGGTAAAACCAAAGCCGCGCAAATCGCTAAAATCGAGAGTTACTACGACAAAAACAACCTGTTCGTCGGCGTAGGCGCGCAATATACCAAAGGCCATGAAAGCGCAAATAAATATCTGGGTTACTTTACCGATGATTTCAATACGTACAAAGGCACTGACATTACTGCCGATGCCGGTAAAAATGAAGCCGTCAAAGTCGCCGATGCAGCCGTTACCGTGGGTTATACCTTCGGCAACCTGACCCCGCGCCTCACTTACGCCCACGGCTGGGCGGCAAAAGGTGTGAACAGTGGCGAGAAACTGGTCGATAAGTTCGACCAAGTTGTAGTTGGTACCTCCTACAAATTCAGCAAACGTACTTTGATGCTTGCTCATGCCGGCTATATGAAACTGGGCAGCAAAACCCGCCTGACGCCGACTCAAACAGGTTCTGTTGAACAAAAAGCCGTTTCTTTGGGCATGGTTCATAAGTTCTAATGAAGCGGTACGGATAGTCAGAAAATAGAAGAGGTCGTCTGAAAACCTTTATTTTGAGGTTTTCAGACGACCTTATTTATTTTGGTCTTGGTTTCCCTGCATTCCGTTTCCCGATAAAATACATGCTTTCGATTTTGACTCTATCTGCCATGCCGACCGACCTTCAAGCCATCAACCGCCTGCTGCCGCAAACTCAGTGCCGAGAATGCGGCTATCAAGGCTGCCTGCCTTATGCACAAGCTTTGCTGAATGAGGATGCGCCTGTTAATTTGTGCGCGCCTGGAGGAGAGGCGGTGATGGTGGATATTGCCGCCTTATTGGGTAAGCCGCGCGTTGCACCGGTCAAAACGCAGCCCAAAGCCGTCGCCTTGATAGACGAAGCCGCCTGTATCGGCTGTACCGCCTGCATCCGCGCTTGCCCTGTCGATGCGATTATGGGCGCAAGCAAGTTTATGCACACTGTAATCAGCGACGAATGCACAGGCTGCGGACTCTGCCTTCCGCCTTGTCCGGTGGACTGTATCGACATGATACCTTCCGAACAGGAATACCTCCCTGCCGCGCGCAGCCTGAGCCGCTCTTCCGAGGCGCGTTTCGCCGCTGCCGAACACGCGCAAAGCCGCTTTGATTGGCATACCGAACGCAAAGCGCGCGACGAGGCGGAACGCAAAGCCATGCTTGCCGAGCGCGAAGCCGCCGTTAAAGCCAAGCAGGCGCAAATTCAAGCCGAAACCCAAGCTGCCGCCAAACCTGCCTTCAATCCCATGGATTTGATTGCCAAAGCCATGGCGAAAGCCCAATCCCAACAAGACAAGCTGGTTGCATCCGACAACCGCGAAGCATTCAAAAACCGACAAATCGAAGAGGCCAAAGAGCGCGCCGAATTGCGCCGCGCCCAACGCGATGTCAAATATGGCAACGAAGAAGAAAAAGCCGCCGCGCTTGCCTATCTGCGCCGTTACAAAGCAGAGCAAGAGGCAGCCAAAGAAATACGGTGAGGCTGGTGGAGAGACTTTGAAGGTCGTCTGAAATGGGTTTTCAGACGACCTTTAAGCTAAATCAAGTATGGGATTGATGGGGCGTTGAGGAATAACAAGCAACACCTTTTCTGCGAATACCCCAGTTGCTTGAGATGCTTCTTAAACATGTTATTTCCCGTATACAAAATCCCATTTGCGCCAAAGTCAGGGGCTGTCCGGTATGAAAACAGGCTGCACAAAACTGTTTTGTATGGTAAAGTCTGCTTTTAATAACTCGGCGGTTTAAAGCCGTCATTCAGGGGCTGTTTGAATTTAAAATCAGATTTGTTGGAAACGCTGCATCGTTTGCGCGGCGTATTTCGAGAAGCGGGCTGTGTGTCCGTCTGGTTTTAAATTCAAGCAGCCCTTTGCGTTTACAAAAACAGATAGAAGGTAGATTCCCATGCAATCTTGGCAGCTTCCCGAACATGTTGCCGATGTGTTGCCGACCAACGCCCGACAGTTGGAAAGCGCGCGAGAGCAGTTGTTGACTTTGTTCCGAGTGAACGGTTACGAGCTGGTACAGCCTCCGCTGATGGAATACAGCCATTCCCTGCTGACGCACATTGACGCGGGTTTGTCTTTAAAAACCATTTTGGTGGTCGATCAGCTGAGCGGTCGGCAGTTGGGCATCCGCGCCGACATTACGCCGCAAGTGGCGCGTATCGATGCGCATCTTTTGTCCGCCAATCAAGGGATTAACCGATTGTGTTACGCAGGTCCTGTGTTGCACGCGCGGCCGGAAGGTTTGCTCAATATGCGCGAACCTTTGCAGGCGGGGGCGGAGATGTATGGTTTCGCCGACATACGGGCGGATATCGAACTGATTGACCTGATGCTCAAAAGCATGAAGATTGCCGATATGGGCGAGGTTTTGCTGTCGCTGGGCCATATCGGCGTATTCCGCGCTTTGTCCGATGCGGCGCATTTGGATGCGGAGCAGTCCTCAACGCTGCTTGCTTTGATGCAGGATAAAGATACCGAAGCGGTCGAGGCGCAGGTTAAGGCTTGGAAGTTGGACGGTATGTGGGCGAAAGCATTTTCGCTGCTGCCGCGTCTGTATGGTGGACGGGAAGTGTTGTCTGCGGCGCGCGAACGATTGCCGGATCTGTCGGCAGTCGGCAGCGCGTTGGACGAATTGCAGGCAGTGTGCGATGCCTTCCCGAATCAGAAAGTCCATATCGACTTATCCGAACTGCGCGTCGACAATTACCACACGGGCTTGCTGTATGCCGCATACGGTTCCAATTTCCATGACGCGGTCGCTCGGGGCGGGCGTTATGACGGGTTGGGCGAATATTTCGGCCGTGCGCGTCCGGCAACGGGATTCAGTTTCGACTTGCGCAGCTTTATCGGACGGTTGCCCGCCATTGAGCGGCAGCCCGTCGTGTTGGTTGATGCGGACGATGCCGAAGCGGCTCGCGAAGCAGTCGAAGCCTTGCGTGAACAAGGGCAGTGTGTCGTTGTCGACTACGGTATCGGACACAATGCTTCGGAAGAGGTGACAGGTCGTCTGAAAAAGGCGGACGGCGTTTGGCAGGTTGAGAAAATTTAAATACCCATTCATAGCGGATTAAAGGCAAATCAGGGCAGGGCGCAAAGCCGTCTTGGTTTGAAGTTGATTCACGATAATTTTTTAATATTAATAGGTTATATGGCTATGGCTAAAAATGTTGTAGTAATCGGCGCCCAGTGGGGCGATGAAGGCAAAGGTAAAATCGTCGACTGGCTGGCGGAAGAAACCAGCGGTGTCGTGCGTTTCCAAGGCGGCCACAATGCGGGTCATACTCTGGTCGTCGGCGGCAAGAAAACCATTTTGCGCCTAATTCCGAGCGGCATCCTGCATGAAAACTTGGATTGCTTCATCGGTTCAGGCGTTGTCGTATCCCCCGAAGCATTGTTGGGCGAAATCGACGAGTTGAACGCAGCAGGCGTGAAAAACGTTGAAGGTCGTCTGAAAATCGCGCCGACCTGTCCGCTGATCCTGCCTTACCACATCGCGCTTGACCAAGCCCGCGAAGCATCGCGCGGCAAAGGCAAAATCGGCACGACCGGTCGCGGCATCGGCCCAGCCTACGAAGACAAAGTGGCACGCCGCGCCATCCGCGTCGTCGATTTGCTGCATCCTGAAAAACTGCGTGAAAAACTGGATGCCGTCCTTGCCTATTACAATGTCCAACTGCAACATCTGCACAATGCCGAGCCGGTGAAAGCGGAAGACGTGATGGCGGTCATCGAAAAAGTTGCGCCGCGTATTACGCCTATGATTACCGATGTATCCCGTGTGTTGAACGAGAAAAACAAAAACGGCGAAAAACTGCTGTTTGAAGGCGCACAAGGTACGCTGTTGGACATCGATTACGGCACTTACCCCTTCGTTACCTCGTCCAACTGCTTGGCAGGAGCCGCTTCCGCAGGCGCGGGCGTAGGTCCGCAAATGCTGGATTATGTTTTAGGCATCGTCAAGGCCTATACCACGCGCGTCGGTTCAGGCCCGTTTCCGACTGAATTGTTCGACGAAGTAGGCGCAGGTTTGGCGGAACGCGGACACGAATTCGGCTCCGTAACCGGCCGCGCACGCCGTTGCGGTTGGTTTGATGCCGCTGCGTTGAAACGCTCCATCCAAGTCAACGGCATTTCCGGTATGTGTATCACCAAACTGGACGTGATGGACGGCATTGAAACCATCAATATCTGCGTTGGCTACGAATTGCCCGACGGCAGCAAAACCGACATCCTGCCTTGCGGTTCCGATGCGGTAGAAACCTGCAAGCCGATTTACGAAACCATGCCCGGCTGGAGCGAATCGACTGTCGGCGTGAAAAGCTACGACGCATTGCCTGCCAATGCCAAAGCATATTTGAAACGCATCGAAGAAGTCTGCGGTGCGCCGGTAGCCATCGTCTCTACCGGTCCTGACCGCGAAGAAACCATCGTTTTGCATCATCCGTTCGCATAATGGTTTGATTGTAAAAGGTCGTCTGAACACTTGGGTTTTCAGACGACCTTTTTGTATAGGCCTGACGTCAATCGGCAGTCATGAAATGTGGTTTTCTTTGCCGATTATTTTCCTATATTCATGATTTCCTTAGTAATAAGCAGTATTGTTGATTTCGTAACGTTGATGGATTTCAGCATCTGGCAATACAAATTTTTGTCCATCTTTTTGAAGATATGCTTCGGTCAATTCAAAGTGATCATCAAATTTCAATTTCAACGTGGCAAACTGATTTATTGAAGGTGTACTGATATTATGCGCTCGAGTCCTTCCGGGGAACGCCTGTTGAAATATCTTGTATAACCCGTTTAGTCGAGCATCATCGTATATGATTTTATAATCATTCTGCTCTTGTTCTTCAGTCTTAAATGGATGCAATCTGATGCCCCACCGATTACCCGTTTCTTTGTCTATTAACCATATCTTGATGTAAGTTGGCATCGCCTTCATTGCCTTCTTCTCTTCTTCTACCCTCTCCTTACCGATAGCCGTCCAGCGCTCCGTATTAGCGAATTCCATATAGTATTCGCCGTTCCATTCCCCTCCATCGACTTCAACTTCCAAATTCCATGGATATTTCGTTTGCATCTGTTTGTACCACTCCGCACTCACCTTTTTGGGTCCATCTATATAAGTGTGATAGAAATTGGGGTGTTCTTTACGGACGCTGTCTAAGTATTCTTTCCGTTCTTCAAGATTGTGAAAACGTGCGACTCTGTAATACCATATTTCATTGAAATGATGTTTGGCAGCCTCTTCCACAGAAGGCATGATTTCTTTTGCCTGCCAGGACATCAATTCCTTGCGAATAAATACATTGGTAAGGTTCAGCGTCACCCAGCCGTCAGGAGCAACAGCCAATTCAAAATCATTGGGAGATTCATATTGCGGAGTTTCTGTGTCCTCTACTGCATTATTGAATACCCTGTAACTTTTTGCCATCATAGGACGTATCTTGTCGGTTGGAAGGGCTTCATCCAACTGATAAAATTTATTTTCAAACTGAGAGGAATAGGTAAAAGTCAGCCTTTCGGGAAGTAAATCAAACTCTGCCGTTCTTCCCAAATACCCTCCTCTTCCCCATATAGAACCCGTACCAAAGAAATTTCGCAATACTGTTCCGTTCTGCAAATAAAAATCAGAACTGTACTTATTTGATACATCTATTGCTTCTGCATCCAATGTTAAATATGAAGAATTTTCTGGTGTGGCGTTAACCAATATTGCATCTGCCATCGTAATTCCCCAAACCATGCCTTCTCCCTGTTCGGGATTGCTGTTGCCTTCAATCATTCTGTTTAATCCTGTATTTGCCAATGCAATACTGAGATAGCCTGCTGCTACTATTCCTAAAAGGATATTTGTTTTCTTGTGTTTCATTCAGACGACCTGTTGACTAATCTATTGATTCCAATATAGATAAGAGTTAATGATTTCCATCCAATATCTGTAAATTACCCAGCCATTGAGCAAAATAAAAATAACTGCGCAATATTTCCAATGATGGTTTTGATACATTCTGATGATGCAGTAGGCATTGATAATTAGAAAAAACGCATATTTGCCAATTTCTTCCCAAAATACTTGAAGCGCTAACACCCAATATCCCATATCTCCGCCCGTTTAAATTTTTTCAAGGTTTTCATTATCAAATTTAAAAATTATCTCCATGCTGCTGTTAGCAGTGATTGAACACTATGAGTGAGGTTGTCTGAAAACGATATTTCAGTTTTTCAGACGACCTTTTTCCATCATTTAGACCTGATTGACAGCGTTTGTATGAAAAATAGATGCATTATACATTATTAAACGAAAGGCGATTTCGTTCATATCTATATAAATACTTCATCCAACCCTCTGAAAAACTTTTCAGACGACCTGTAAACCTATATGATTGCACGGCAAGACAAACAAAGGAGCAAACACAATGTCAACAAACGAATACACGCAAATCGGCTGGATAGGCTTGGGTCAAATGGGTAATCCGATGGTAACGCGGCTTTTGAGCTCCGGTATCGAAGTCGGTGTTTATAACCGTTCGCCCGATAAAACCGCCGACCTTGCCAATAAAGGCGCGAAAGTGTACGCAAGCACTATCGATCTTATCCGCGCTTATCCCGTTATTTTTCTGATGGTTTCCGACTTCGCGGCTGTGCGCAATATTTTGAGTGAAGAGGTTCGCAAGGAGCTTGCGGGCAAAATTATTGTCAATATGAGCACTATTGCTCCTTCTGAAAATCTTGCCATTAAAGAATTGGTCGAAGCTGCGGGCGGTCAGTTTGCAGAAGCGCCTGTTTCCGGTTCGGTCGGTCCTGCTACCAACGGTACGTTGCTGATTTTGTTTGGCGGAGAAGAAAGTGTTTTAACGCCTCTGCAAAAAGTGTTTTCCATTGTCGGTAAGCAAACTTTCCATTTCGGTGGGGTAGGGAAAGGTTCGGGCGCAAAACTCGTGCTGAACTCCCTGCTGGGTATTTTCGGCGAAGCATACAGCGAGGCTATGCTGATGGCCCAACAGTTTGGTGTCGATACGGATACCATCATCGAAGCCATCGGTAATTCCGCTATGGATTCGCCTATGTTCCAAACCAAAAAATCGCTGTGGGCAAACCGTGAATTCCCACCTGCCTTCGCACTCAAACACGCTTCCAAAGACCTTAATCTGGCGGTCAAAGAGCTGGAGCAAGCCGGTAAGCCGCTGCCTGCCGTCGAAACCGTTGCTGAAAATTACCGCCAAGCGGTAACGGCAGGTTACGGAGAGCAAGACGTTGCCGGCGTTTATTTGAAATTGGCAGAACGTTAGAAATAGCGTTGTCTCAGAATATGGGCTCAAGGTCGTCTGAAAACAGTATAGAAGTTTTCAGACGACCTTGTTATCGCAGGCAATCATCCCACACTGCTTTAATCAGTTTTCAACTTCACACTAGCTGCACCTCTAAAAAGGATATTTCCCATGACGCAAAATGAAAAACAACACACTAAACCACAAGGCGAGCTTTTGCTGCGCACCGTTGCCATGCCGCGCGACACTAATCCCAATCAAGATATTTTCGGCGGCTGGATTATGTCGCAAATGGATTTGGGCGGCGGTATTTTGGCGGCGGAAATCGCACAAGGCCGTATTGTCACCGTAGCTGTTCAGGAAATGAATTTCATCCGTCCTGTGAAAGTGGGGAATGTCGTCTGTTGCTACGGCCGCTGCGTGAGCGTGGGTAATACTTCGTTGCAACTGAAAATCGAGGTTTGGGTAAAAACATTGATGAACGATCATCTTACTGAGGATCGTCAACTCGTGACAGAGGCTGTCTTCACTTATGTCGCCATTGATAGTGAAGGTAACAAACGCCCGATTCCGAAAGAGGGTAACCCAAAACTGGAAGGTTTGATTTAAGCAAAAGGTCGTCTGAAAACGGATTTCAGACGACCTTTTTAATTTGACATTGAGATGAAACGTTATAGTGGATTAAATTTAAATCAGGACAAGGCGACGAAGCCGCAGACAGTACAGATAGTACGGAACCGATTCACTTGGTGCTTCAGCACCTTAGAGAATCGTTCTCTTTGAGCTAAGGCGAGGCAACGCCGTACTGGTTTAAAGTTAATCCACTATATTATTCACTAAAAACTTTCTCTTTAAGGAGGCGTAGTGATGATGCGGGGAAAATTGAATTTTATGGCAAATAAAAAGTCGTCTGAAAATTTCAGACGACTTTTTCATGAAGAGTAATCTTAACTGCCGATTAATTTCAAACGTTGACCGGGTGTCACGCCATTGGTATTTCGATTCCAGCGGCGGATATCGTTTACATCTACGTTGAATCGGTTGGCGATGGTATTTAAAGTGTCGCCTCTGCGAACGGTATAAGAAACGTTTCGGATGCTGTTTCGAGTTTTGGCGGGCGCTGCGGTCACACGCAACAGCTGGCCTTTACGGATGTTATTGCCTTTGATGTTGTTGGCAATAATCAAGTCAGCAACGCTCAAATTGTAACGACGAGAGATATTAAACAGCGTATCGCCATCGGCTACACGGTGCATGCCCGCACCTGCGGTTTGAGATTGCTGCTGATTGCCCGCACGGGCCAAACGTGCCTCAGTGCGGCTTTGTTGTTTGGCGGTATTGGCGGCAATACGCTCGCTACGCGCTTTGACTGCGTCAGATGCGATATTGTGTTCGCTGGAGGCTTGCGCGACTGCTACATTTTCAGTTTGAGTACGAAGATTTGAATCTACCAACGCCATCAGTTCATCGGCTGTTTCAGCAGCTTGTGTCGGAGCAGCTTGAGCAGTAGTCAGCTCAGTAGTTGTATTTGCGACAGTTTGCTCGACAACGGCAGGCTTGCTTTCAGCTTGAGACAATTGGGCAAACACTTCAGGAATACGCTCTTCTTTGACATTTGCCGATGCCAAATCTGCTGAAGAGTTGGTTTGAACGGTGGTTGCAGGTGTGGTTGTGATGTCTGCTTTGGCAACGGTAGTAGGAGTTGCAGAGGCAATTTTGCTTTCTCCGCCAACAGGAGCTGATTGAGCGACAGCAGTTTCGGATACTGCTTTTTTGCCAAGGGCTACATAATCTGTTGGTACTGCTGCAACGGGTTTAATGTTGGCAAAATCCATTGTAGGAATATTTGCTTTTGCCGTTTTAATAGGTGCCATTTCCGGCATATTGGAACGGTAAGTATCCGGTCTGTTATCAACATCGATGAATGAGAGTGTATCAGGTGTCGCCGAATTCGCTGCTTTATTCTTGGCTACCAAAATACTGCGGTCGGAAGACAGGGAGTTATTTCCCAAGCCGTTCAGTCGTTTGATTTCGGCAACGCTCATACCGGTTTCTGCTGCGATGGCGTTCAAGCTGGTATTGTTTCGGGATGTGTATACGTTCCAAGACAACAAAGTATCGGGATTCGCGTTTCGGTAGTTTTTCTCGAAAGAAGCCACAGAATCAACAGGCAGCAACAGGCGACGATTGTTTTTCGGGATGAATACAGGCGCATTGAATCCCGGATTGAGTGTCAGCAATTCGCTTTCGCTGATGTTGGCGAAGCGGGCGATAGTGCTGTTGTCAATCGGCTTGTCGATGCTCAGGGATTTGAAATACGGCTGATTGTTGATTTCGGTGATATTCATGCCGAAAGTTTGTGGGTTGGCAACGATATTGCGTACGGCCAAGAGTTTGGGAACGTAATTCCGTGTTTCGTCAGGCATGCGCAGATTTTCGTAAATCGGCTCCAAACCTTGCGCGCGCGCACGATTGACGGCACGGCCGACATTACCTTCGCCCCAGTTGTAGGCAGCCAGTGCAAGGGACCAGTCGCCGAATAATCCGTGCAGGTATTGCAGGTAATTCAATGCTGCGTCAGTTGCTGCGTAGACATCGTGACGGCCATCATACAAAGGGGTTTTTTCCAAGCCGTAGTGGCGACCCGTTGCAGGCATAAACTGCCACAGACCGGATGCGCCGACATGTGATTTTGCTTTGGTAACGAATGCGCTTTCGATAAACGGCAGCAATGCGATTTCGGCAGGCATATTGCGTTTTCTGACTTCGTTGGCAATATGGTACATATAGGGTTTGCTGCGGGTAATGGTGCGGTCGAAGTAGGCACTATTGGCAGCGAATTTGCTCTCATGGCGGCGAACAAGTTCGGAATTGACCTCGTTCATACGGAAATCCTTGCGCAACGATGCCCAAAGGCTGCCCGTTCCGAAAGTTTGCGCTTTGGCTTGATCCAAAAGAGAGGAATTGAGGCGCATCATTGCCATACCTACTTGATCTGGTGTGGCATTTTGAGCGTATGCTGCGCCGGAAGCAGCGGATAAACTTGAAATGGTAAGTGCGATGGTTTTCAGTTTTGCCATGATGAATCAATAATTATCAATGATATAAGGTTAAATTTAGTCTACCCGATGGTACTGTTTGAAGATGTAGCCGTCAAGGTAAAGGGGGTGAAATTTACATATGCTTGGGTCTTAATGTTAAAATCTGTGGCATAAATACGGCGATTGCATTGTATTTTTCTATCGGACAGTAGAAATGAACGCATGAAACAGTTAATAGGGTAACGACTATGGATGTATGGTTTGAAGATACGGCTATGGGGCGTTATGTTGCTCAGAACGAAGCTGCTTTTTTTGAGCGGCATTTGCAATATTTTGACGGACAGACCGTTGTCCAACAAGGCGGTCAATGGTTAAGGTCGTCTGAAAACGTGGTTGCCGTACCCCGTGATGTATTGATGACGGCGGACGCTATGGCTTGGGAGAGTCATTCTATTGATGTGCTGCTGATGCCGCACAGTCATGAGACTGCCGCGCTGACGCAAGTGCTGCACGAAGCGTCTAGGGTGTTGAAACCTGAAGGGCGGTTGGTTTTGACGGGGTTTAATCCGAAATCTTTGTGGTTTTTCAGTAAGTGGTTTGATGGAGCGCGTTTGCCTAAAAAGGAGCATTGCCTGACTTTGCCTGCTTTGAAGCAGCGGTTGGCGGATTTGGATTTTGAGGTGGAATTCGGGAAGTTTATGGTGTACCTGCCTGCTGTGAATTCGCAAAAGGGGCTGCGGTTTTGGCGTTTTATGGAGAAGGCGGGGGACAGGTGGTGGCCGCAGTGCGCGGCGGTGTACGGTTTGGTTTTGGTCAAGCGTATGGCGGGGGTGACGCCCTTGCCGGAGTTTGAAAAAATATTGGGAACGCAGACGGTGGCTTTGGGCGCGGCGCGGATTTCGGATTGAGAAATTTTGTGTTGGGTAAAACCGGCATGACTGTTTTCAGACGACCTTTTGAGGCCGAACATTTGAAAACGAGAGGTTTGACTCCATAAAAATAGCCTCTTCTATATTTGTCATTCTGCCTTGAATTTGCTGCTTTCTGCCTGTAAAGCTGATTGGTTGCAAATTGTCAGGCCGCTTTGGCATCGGTAGAATCTTAGGTCGTCTGAAAAAGGCGATGTTGATTGTATTAGCTTGAGGATAAAGAAAAATGCCGGAATTGCCTGAAGTGGAAACGACGTTGCGCGGTATCAGCCCGCATATTCAAGGTAAAAAGGTGGCGGATGTCGTGTTGCGCCAAACCAAGCTGCGCTGGCAGGTCAATCCGCAGTTGGCGGAGCTTTTGGCGGGGCAGGAAGTATTGAGTTGTCGTCGGCGGGCGAAATATCTGATTATTGGTTTTGCAACGGGTATTTTATTGATTCATCTGGGCATGTCGGGCAGCTTGCGGATTTTTACGGACGGCGATGCGCGGATTGACCATCCCGACAAACACGACCATGCGGACATTGTGTTTGCGGACGGAACGGTATTGCGCTATCACGACCCGCGTAAGTTCGGCGCGATTTTGTGGTATGAAGGCATTGCCGAGCATCATCCGCTTCTTGAAAAACTGGGCCCCGAGCCGCTTTCAGACGACTTCTCCTCCGATTATCTGTACCAAAAATTTAAAACGCAAAAACGCGCGGTCAAGCTGGCTTTGATGGACAATGCCGTCGTGGTCGGCGTGGGCAATATTTATGCGAACGAAAGCTTGTTTAAATCGGGCATCTCGCCGCACCGCCCTGCGGACAAGGTTAAGAAAAAAGAATGCGCTGTCTTGGTGGAAACGATTAAAGCGGTATTGCAGCGCGCGATTGAAACCGGCGGCAGCACGTTGCGCGACTTCGTCAACAGCGACGGCAAAAGCGGCTATTTCCAGCAGGAATATACGGTGTACGGCAGGCACAACGAACCCTGCGTCCGTTGCGGCGGTTTGGTGCAGAAGGAAGTTTTGGGGCAGCGCGGGACGTTTTATTGTCCGAACTGCCAAAAATAATGTATGAACCTGTTTTCAGACGACCTCTTTGTCATCTGGGTCGTCTGAAAACGTTATTACTATGATTTGATACACATTTAAGACGAAAAGAAAAACAGTTATGCACTCACAAAAAGCCCCGTTTTTTACCCGTTTGGGCAGATTGTTCTGCTTGGCAGGATGGCTGTTCCGAACCGGCAGGCATTTGCGCCGTATCGATGCCGGCAATCCTGCCGAACGCGATTATGCGGTCATCACTCTGGGCAAAGGCGCGCTGGAAGCCTTGGATATCGAATTGGAAATCGGCACGCCACCTGCGGATAATGTGAAGGGTGTTTTGGTGGCGGCAAACCATGTGTCTTGGCTGGATATTTTTGCCATGAGCGCGGTGTATCCGAGCAGCTTTATCGCCAAGCAAGAGATTAAAAACTGGCCGGTCTTGGGCAAAATGGGGCAAAACGCAGGCACGGTGTTTATCAACCGCAATTCCCGCCGCGATGTCGAGCCGATTAACCAAGCCATTTGCGCCGCGTTGAAAGCCGGGCAGAATGTCAGCTTTTTCCCCGAAGCGCGGACTTCTTTGGGCTTGGATATTTTGTCGTTCAAAGCCGCGCTCTTCCAATCCGCCATTGATGCCGACGCGCCTGTTCAGGCGGTTACGCTGCGCTATTATGATGATGCCGGTAAAAGGACGACTGTGCCGTCTTATGCACAAGTCGATTTGGTGCGCTCGCTCTGGCGCATCGTTTCCATGAAAAAACTGCGCATCCGTATCGATTTTGCCGCCCCGATTCGCCCCGGCAAAGACGAAGACCGCTTTATGTTGAAAGACAAAGTAGAAAGCAGCATCCGTGAAGTCGTATTGTCCGACGCACACGATTCCAAAAAATAATTCCAGGCCAGGGGCTTGTTTTCTTTCAGACGACCTCTATTTAAATGAAACGTTCGCAGGTTGGGTTTCATAGCTTCAGATAATTAATATTATTTGAACTATAAATTATACAAATCAAACTCCCTGCGCTAGAATGCACACATTCACTCGTATCATTCCCTAAACCTAAAATTTCAAGGAGATCCAAAATGGCTTTGCAAGATCGTACCGGTCAAAAAGTACCTTCCGTCGTATTCCGTACCCGCGTGGGCGACACTTGGAAAGATGTTTCCACCGATGATTTGTTCAAAGGCAAAAAAGTAGTCGTATTCTCTCTGCCGGGCGCATTTACTCCGACTTGTTCTTCTTCCCACCTGCCACGCTACAACGAATTGTTCGGCGCGTTCAAAGAAAACGGCGTTGACGCAATTTACTGCGTATCTGTAAACGATACTTTCGTGATGAACGCTTGGGCTGCCGAAGAAGAAGCTGACAACATCTACATGATCCCTGATGGCAACGGCGAATTCACCGAAGGCATGGGCATGCTGGTCGGCAAAGAAGACTTGGGCTTCGGCAAACGCTCTTGGCGTTACTCCATGCTGGTTAACGACGGCGTGATTGAAAAAATGTTCATCGAGCCTGAAGAGCCGGGTGATCCTTTCAAAGTGTCTGACGCTGACACTATGTTGAAATTCATCGCTCCTGACTGGAAAGCTCAAGAATCTGTTGCCATCTTCACCAAACCCGGCTGCCAATTCTGCGCTAAAGCTAAAAAAGCTTTGCAAGACAAAGGCCTGTCTTACGAAGAAATCGTATTGGGCAAAGATGCGACCGTTACTTCCGTTCGCGCCATTACCGGCAAGATGACTGCTCCTCAAGTCTTCATCGGCGGCAAATACATCGGCGGCAGCGAAGATTTGGAAGCTTACTTGGCTAAAAACTAATTGCCTGATGCTTAAGACGGTTTGAAAAAGCTGTCTGAACAGAAAAATAGAGTTATTCAGACGATACGCTACACGGTCGTTCTGAATAGCTCTATATTTACAAGTAGAATTTGAGATTATTGTTTTAAATCGAGATTTTAAAAATAGTTATCGATTTTTTATTTTTGATAGTTTATTAAATAGATCGTCTGAAAACCTGATACGCTTCACGCTGATACCGCTTCGGACGCTCAACAAAAAAGGACAAAGATTATGAAAAAAATTCAAGCAGATGTCGTCGTGATTGGCGGCGGTACTGCCGGCATGGGCGCGTTTCGCAATGCCCGTTTACATTCGGATAATGTTTACCTGATTGAAAACAACGTGTTCGGCACGACCTGCGCGCGCGTGGGCTGTATGCCTTCCAAACTCTTGATTGCCGCCGCAGAGGCGCGCCATCACGCATTGCATACCGACCCGTTCGGCGTGCATTTGGACAAAGACAGCATCGTCGTCAACGGCGAAGAAGTGATGCAGCGCGTCAAATCCGAGCGTGACCGTTTTGTCGGCTTTGTTGTTGCCGATGTGGAAGAATGGCCTGCCGACAAGCGCATTATGGGTTCGGCTAAATTTATCGACGAGAATACCGTCCAAATCGACGACCATACCCAAATCACGGCAAAAAGCTTTGTGATTGCTACTGGCTCTCGTCCCGTTATCCTACCGCAGTGGCAGTCTTTGGGCGACCGTTTGATTATCAACGACGACGTTTTTTCATGGGATACGCTGCCTAAGAGCGTTGCCGTGTTCGGACCGGGCGTTATCGGTTTGGAACTGGGTCAGGCATTGCACCGTTTGGGCGTGAAAGTCGAAATTTTCGGCTTGGGCGGCATCATCGGCGGCATTTCCGACCCTGTCGTTTCAGACGAAGCGAAAGCCGTGTTCGGCGAAGAATTGAAACTGCATCTGGATGCTAAAACCGAGGTCAAACTCGATACGGACGGCAATGTAGAGGTTCATTGGGAGCAGGACGGCGAAAAAGGCGTATTTGTTGCCGAATATATGCTGGCAGCCGTAGGCCGCCGTCCGAACGTTGACAATATCGGTTTGGAAAACATCAATATCGAAAAAGACGCGCGCGGCGTACCCGTTGCCGATCCGCTGACCATGCAGACCAGCATTCCGCATATCTTCATCGCGGGCGACGCGTCCAACCAACTGCCGTTGCTGCACGAAGCTGCCGACCAAGGCAAGATTGCCGGCGACAATGCAGGCCGCTACCCGAATATCGGCGGCGGTTTGCGCCGCAGTACCATCGGCGTGGTGTTCACCAATCCGCAAATCGGTTTTATCGGTTTGAAATACGCGCAGGTTGCCGCGCAATACCAACCCGACGAATTTGTCATCGGTGAAGTATCGTTCAAAAACCAAGGCCGCAGCCGCGTGATGTTGGTAAACAAAGGCCATATGCGCCTGTATGCCGAAAAAGCCACCGGCCGCTTCATCGGCGCGGAAATCTTAGGCCCGGCCGCCGAACATTTGGCGCACCTGTTGGCATGGGCGCATCAAATGAAGATGACCGTTCCGCAAATGCTGGATATGCCGTTCTACCATCCCGTTATCGAGGAAGGTCTGCGCACCGCGTTGCGCGATGCCGATGCGAAGTTGAAACAGGCTTGATGGGTTGACTTAATCAGTCTGCTAGAGTGAAAGGTCGTCTGAAAACCTGATTTAAGGTTTTCAGACGACCTTTTTGTCTTTGCGTTGCGAAATAAAATCAGTTGCGGCGTCATTGCTGTGTAATGTGTAGTTCGGATATTTGTATCCGACGAATATTTGATGTTTCTGTTTTCTTTACGTGTTATGGCAGAGGGAGATGTCAGATTCGAGAATCTGACCTACGGCTTGTATCCGACGAATATTTGATGTTTCTATTTTCTTTACGCGTTGTTGCAGATGGAGATGTCAGATTCAAGAATCTGACCTACGGCAGATTTGGTTGCCGAAACGGGAGGTCGTCTGAAAACTCGAATTTGAAGGTAAGAATCCTTTAAATCTTGAGTATTCATTAAAACCTGTTCAGATGGTTGCTATCAGCTGGGTTCTGTATGTTACAGGGCTTGGCTTTTTTCATTTCAAACGGCATTGTCCGCAGTAATCAGGAAAGATTAAAAGGAAAGGGGGGTAATTTTAACCGGCTTTCTAAGCGTTTCTTAAAAATCCATTGCATTTTCGCTCAATCCATTAACATTTAACCTTGTTGGAAACGCAATTTGTTTGTTAGTATTAAGCCATTGCCGTTACGTCCGCATCACGGCGGCGACGGGCAACCTCCAAGACGGACAACCTCCAAATAGAAAGGACACATATCATGGCTAAATTATTGGTCGCTCCGGTATCCGCCGGTTTGGACGTGGCAGCAGCAAGCAAAGCCTTTGCCCAAGCTTTGGGCGCGCAAGTTTTCCAACCGCTCGACGCATCCGCCGAAACCCTGTTGGCGCAAGGCAAAAGCGACGACTGGTTTGACGCTGTGGTCGGCAAAGCCGTCGCACTCAATACCGACAAACTTGTTATCGAAGGCATTGCCCCCGATGCGGACAAACTCTTCCTCTCCGGCAAAAACGTCGAGCTGGCGCTGTCTTTGGATGCAGGCGTAGTCTTGGCATTGCAATCCGACAATGCCGACGCAGCCGAAGCGGCACACCGAATCAACCTTGCCAAACAGCTTTATACCAACGCACCGGGTCTTTTGGAAGGCTTCATTATTGAAGGCGCGGCAGCATCCGTAGGCGAAGAAGTCGCCCGCCTGACCGGACTGACGTTCTACGGCTCAAGCAGCGCGCTCAAAGACGTATCTGCGTTGGCAAAACGCGAAGCCTCCCGCCTTTCTCCCGCTCAATTCCGTTACAACCTGATTGATTTTGCCCGCAAAGCCGATATGCGCATCGTCCTGCCTGAAGGTGCAGAACCGCGTACCGTCGCCGCAGCCGCCATCTGCCACGAAAAAGGCATTGCCCGCTGCGTCTTGCTTGCCAAACGCGAAGAAGTTGAAGCCGTTGCCAAAGAACGCGGCATCAACCTGCCTGACTCTTTGGAAATCGTCGATCCCGCTACATTGATCGAACAATACGTCGAGCCGATGTGCGAATTGCGCAAATCCAAAGGTCTGACCCCTGAAGATGCCCGCAAACAACTGCAAGACACCGTCGTCCTCGGCACCATGATGATGGCGCAAAACGACGTGGACGGCTTGGTATCCGGCGCCGTTCATACTACCGCCAACACCATCCGCCCCGCTTTGCAACTGATTAAAACCGCACCGGGCGCCAGCCTCGTGTCCAGCGTATTCTTCATGCTGCTGCCCAACCAAGTCCTCGTCTTCGGCGACTGCGCGGTCAACCCGAATCCGACACCCGAACAGCTTGCCGATATCGCCATCCAATCCGCCGATACCGCCAAAGCCTTCGGTATTCCGCCAAAAGTTGCCATGATTTCTTACTCTACCATCAACTCAGGCAGCGGCCCTGATGTCGATGCCGTGATTGAAGCGACCAAACTGGCGAAAGAAAAACGCCCGGACTTGGAAATCGACGGCCCGCTGCAATACGATGCGGCTACCGTGCCTGAAATCGGCAAAACCAAAGCCCCTGAAAGCACCGTCGCCGGTCAGGCAACCGTCCTGATTTTCCCAAACCTCAACACCGGCAACTGCACCTACAAAGCCGTACAACGCAGCGCCAACGTCCTGAGCGTCGGCCCTCTGTTGCAAGGTTTGCGCAAACCGGTCAACGACCTCTCCCGCGGCGCATTGGTAGAAGACATCGTCTTCACCATCGCCCTGACAGCGGTTCAGGCAAAACAAATGGCTGGCTGATTACTTGAATTTTTAAAGTAAACACAGGTCGTCTGAAAACTTATCAATAAGGTTTCAGACGACCTTTTTATAGTGGATTAACTTTAAACCAGTACGGCGTCGCCTCGCCTTAGCTCAAAGAGAACGATTCTCTAAGGTGCTGAAGCACCAAGTGAATCGGTTCCGTACTATCTGTACTGTCTGCGGCTTCGGCGCCTTGTCCTGATTTAAAGTTAATCCACTATACATTTTGGCATAACCCAAACAGGTTAAACACAATTCCTTCGTCTGTCTCAATCTTCTTTTCAGCTTTCAAAACGCCGTCCCAAACTCCGTCCCCCGCTTTTCAGACGACCTCCTGCCCGCTATAATACGCTTGCAAATTATTTGCATTATCATTTAATTCAGGAGAAACGCATGAGCACCCGTACCGAACACGACACCATGGGCAATGTCGAAGTCCCGTCCGAAGCCTATTGGGGCGCGCAGACCCAGCGCAGCCGCAACAATTTCAAAATCGGCGGCGAAACCTTGCCGCAGCCGCTGATTTATGCTTTGGCGCTGGTGAAAAAAGCCGCAGCCGCCACCAATGTTTCCCTCGGCAGGATTAAGCCCGAACAGGCGGATTTGATTACGCAGGCGGCGGACGATGTGTTGAACGGCAAGCTCGACGGGCAGTTCCCCTTAGTGGTTTGGCAGACCGGCTCCGGCACGCAGTCCAATATGAACATGAACGAAGTGCTGGCGAACCGCGCCAACGAAATCGCCGGTACGGGTTTGGCGGCGTACCAGCCCGTCCATCCCAACGACCATGTGAACCACGCGCAATCGACCAACGACGCGTTCCCGACCGCCATCCACGTTGCCGCCGCGATTGAAATCAACCGCCACCTTATTCCGGCGGTAAAAGCCCTGCGCGACACGTTGGACAAAAAAGCCAAAGAATTCGCCCCCATCGTCAAAATCGGCCGCACCCATTTGCAGGACGCGACGCCGCTGACTTTGGGACAAGAGTTTTCCGGCTACGTTTCCCAACTCGACCACGGCTTAGGCCGTCTGAACGACGCGCTCAAAGGTTTATACGAACTCGCTTTGGGCGGCACGGCGGTCGGCACGGGTTTGAACAGCCATCCCGAATACGCCGAAAAAGCCGCCGCCAAACTCGCCGAACTGTCCGGCCTGCCGTTTGTCAGCGCGCCGAACAAATTTGAAGCCTTGGGCGGACGCGATGCCGCCGTTGCCGCTTCGGGCGCATTGAAAACGCTGGCGGCAAGCCTGAACAAAATCGCCAACGACATCCGCTGGCTGGCAAGCGGCCCGCGCTGCGGTTTGGGCGAAATCAAAATCCCCGAAAACGAGCCGGGTTCGTCCATCATGCCGGGCAAAGTCAACCCGACCCAATGCGAAGCGATGACCATGGTGTGCTGCCAAGTGTTCGGCAACGACGTCACCATCGGCATGGCGGGCGCGTCGGGTAATTTCGAGCTGAACGTCTATATGCCCGTTATCGCCTACAACCTCTTGCAATCCATCCGCCTGTTGGGCGATGCGTGCAACAGCTTCAACGAAAACTGCGCCGCCGGCATCGAACCCGTACCGGAAAAAATCGACTATTTCCTGCACCATTCCCTGATGCTCGTTACCGCGCTGAACCGCAAAATCGGCTACGAAAACGCCGCTAAAGTCGCCAAAACCGCCTATAAAAACGACAAATCGCTGCGCGAAACCGCCGTTGAGTTGGGCTTGCTGACAGGCGAGGAGTTTGACGAACTGGTCGTCCCCGCCGATATGGTTCATCCGCGCTGATTAAGGGTTTGAAATACGGCAAAGGTCGTCTGAAAATATTTCAGACGACCTTTTTTGATGTTTGAAACCGTCAAACGGCTTTTATTTGTCGTGGCGCACCATTTTCGGCGCGTAGCGTCCGGCGCGTTCTTTGAGGCGTTTGACCAGACCTTCGGTGGTGTTCGGTACGCCGTCGGTACAGAAGGCTTGGTAGAGGACGGCACGCATCTCGTCGTTTTTGTTGAAGGTTGAGCCTATGGGTTTCCATTCGGCTTTGCGCGGCTCGATCCAGCGGCGGTTGACGGTGTCGCCGTAGCCGAACACTTTATAAGACGAGCGTTTGTCTTTGCCGTATGTGAAGGAAGAGCGGGCGCAGAAGAGGCCTTCGACGGTCAGGTTGTCATGGCCTTTGTCGGAACGGACGTTGAGGATGTAGCGGATGCTGCCGTCCGGAGAGGGCATGATTTGCAGGCTGCTGAGGAGGATTTTGGGCTGCTTGCCGTAGTCTTCGCTGACGTAAAGGTCGAACCAGTCGCCGGATTGGGTGTCGGGCAGGGGCGGGAGCGCGGTTTTTTGTTCGGCGAACTCGCGGGCAGCGGCTTCTTCGGGGCTTTCTTTGTAGCGTGTGTTGAAGGGGGTATCTTTTTCGCTGAATCCGGCGGCGTTGACTGCCGTGGCGGCGAGGCAGAGGGTCAGGAGGGCGAGACGGCGCATGGTGTGCTCCAAAGTGAAAAACGGCTTTATTTTATGGGTTCGGCGGGGTGGGGTGCAAGTAAGTACGGTATAATTCATGTTAATCCTGTTAACGGAACATCGGAAAATATGAACGCACACACCTTAGACTTGAAGGGGCTCAGATGCCCTTTGCCGATTTTAAAAACCAAAAAAGCGTTGGCGCAAATGGAGGCAGGCGAAGTCCTGACCGTGTTGGCGACCGACGGCGGCGCGCCCGGCGATTTTGAGGCGTTTTGCCGCCAGACCGGGCATGTCTTGCTCGAATCGCGCGAAGAAGACGGCGTGTTCACGCTGGTCGTGAAACACAAATAGAGGTCGTCTGAAAATGGCGAAACGTCCGATTTCAAGGCTTTTTAACGCCTTCTTGTGAAGCTTGTAGTTTGATTTTATTAAGTTTTACAAGTGAATCATTATTAGATAAAGGAAAATGATGAAAAAGCAACTTTTTCTACTCTTTTCGGTTTTGCTGGGATATTCCGAACTTTCTTTTGCATACGACCCAACCCGCGGAGCGTTGCAGAATGCGCCGGAATTGCGTATTTACGGCTATAACCAGCAAGATATTTATAATAAATATCACCCATCGGTGAATGTCGGTAATTCTTATAACAATAACGGCAATTCCTATAACAATACCAATCCGGTTATTGTCAATCTGCCATCAAAGTACGGAGCGATAGTGTTAAATAACAAAACCGGATATATTACAGATTCCGTAAATGAGGATTCATTGGAGCAAGCTAAGCGTGTTGCCATCCAGAGATGTGAAAAAAGGGGGGATGGTAAATTTTGTAAAGTTCATGATTGGATTAAGGACGGCTGTCATGCGCTTGCTACAGGCTGGGACAATGGTGTACTTCATATTTTGAAAGGGTATTCTAGTACGGAAGGAAATTCAGAAAGGTTGGCTTTAGAAAATTGTAGTTCTCATAAATACAAAAAGTGTGTAATTCTTGTCCCTGAACGTTGTTCCCTTCCAAATGAGTGATTACAAAATTTACTTTGAACGCTGTTCCCTGCCTACCCCGCTTTTTTAAATCTATATGAAAGGTCGTCTGAAAATGGCGAAACGTCCGATTTCAAGGCTTTTGACGCTTGCCGCTTTCTCCGTTTTATTGGCGGCGTGCGGCAGGGAAGAAGTGCCGCCCGAGCAGATGGCGGATCGTGCGAACGCGGCAGCGGAATTGTTCCGTCAAGGCTGCGTCGCTTTTGACGGGGCTGCCGATAAAGTGCGCTCTTTTGCCGATAATGAAAAGCTGACGGCTTTGAACGCGGAAGAAATCGGCAGGCTGCCCGCAGGTTTCATCGAGCCGGATGCGCTTGCCGTTTGGAAGAAAACGCAGGACGGCGCGGATTATTATTTGAGCCTGACCGGCGACAGTTGCAGCGTGAAAACGGCGCGGGCGGACGAAAACTTGATACGCAAGCAGTTTATGGTGTTGGTGGAAAACCCGCCGAAGGGCTTGAACAACGAATTGCGCACCGATCAAGCCTCCGAATCGCCGATAGCGATCCGTCAGCTTTCTTATGCGTGGCGAGCTTCGGGCAGCCCGGAAGAAACCCTGCTGACCGTCAAAACCACCCCGTCCGACCAGTTGCCCGTGCAGGCGGTGTTTTACCTGACGCATCAGTCCTACAACGGCAAGCCTGTCCTTGTGCAATAGTTTTTTCAGACGAGCTTTGGGGCTGTCGCCATTCAATAGTTTCCGTGTCTTTTTATCCTCAAAGCGGCATCTTCCACGTTGGAAATCCTCACAAGGTGTCCAACCTTGTTGCGGTTTCCGCCTTGAATCTTCCGCTTTGTGAACAAAAATCCACTGGGAAAATTAAATGTTGACAGCCCCTAGGAAACATCAAGGGGTCGTCTGAAACCCAAAAATCTAAAAAGGAACACTCATGCAAACCCTGACCATAACCCGCCCCGACGATATGCACCTGCACCTGCGCGACGGCGGCGCGCTCCAAGCCGTTGCCACCTATACCGCCCGCCAGATGGGGCGCGCCGTCATCATGCCCAACCTCAAGCCGCCCGTCGTCAGTGTTGCCGACGCGCTTGCCTACAAAGCGCGCATCATGGCGGCGTTGCCCGAAGGCAGCGCGTTTGAGCCGTTGATGACGCTTTACCTGACCGACCAAGCCACGCCCGAGCTGGTGCGCGAAGCCAAAGCCGCCGGCATCGTCGCCTTCAAACTCTACCCCGCCGGCGCAACGACCAATTCCGATTCCGGCGTAACCGACCTGTTCAAACTCATCCCCGTTTTGGAAGAAATGGCAAAACAGGGCATTTTGTTCCTCGTTCACGGCGAAGTAACCGATCCCGAAATCGATATTTTCGACCGCGAAGCCGCCTTTATCGAGCGCGTGATGAAACCCGTTTTGGCGCAAGTGCCGAATCTCAAAGTCGTGTTCGAACACATCACCACCGCCGAAGCCGCACGCCTGGTTTTGGAAGCAGGCGACAACGTTGCCGCCTCCGTTACCCCGCAACATCTCCTGCTCAACCGCAACGACCTCTTGGTCGGCGGCGTGCGCCCCCATCATTTTTGCCTGCCCGTACTCAAGCGCGAAACCCACCGTCAGGCATTGGTCGCCGCCGTTACCGGCGAGAAGGCGCACAAATTCTTCCTCGGCACCGACTCCGCGCCGCACGCCAAATCTGCCAAAGAAAACGCCTGCGGCTGCGCCGGCATGTTCAGCGCCATGACCGCCATCGAGCTTTACGCCGAAGTGTTTGAAAAAGCAGGAGCGTTGGACAAACTTGAAGCCTTCGCCTCGAAAAACGGCGCAAGGTTCTACGGCATTCCCGAAAACGCCGACACGATCACCCTCGTCAAACAAAGCCAAACCGTCCCCGCAAGCGTCCCTTACGGCGACGGCGAACTCGTCCCGATGCGTGCGGGCGGCGAGATAGGCTGGACAGTCAAATACTGAGCCGCACATCATGACCGCATGAAAATGCCTGCCCGAAAAGGGGCAGGCATTTTGGTTTGATAAGGGAGCGGATAAGGGCATCCTGAGGCTGTTTCTTAAACCACTTATGTTCTGCAAGAAGACAGCGGCTTGATTACGTTTGATATTGTCAAAAAGGTCGTCTGAAAACGGGTATGGCGGATTTTGCGCCAACCTGTTTTCAGACGACCTTTTTGTTTTTTTAAATTTTAAACATCAATCTTTCAACAAAGCCCCCGCCAGCCAAATATTGAACACTACGCCGACCGTGACCGTAATGCCGAAGGCGGCGACGGCGGGCGTGCCGCTTAGGGCGAGCAGGGCGAAGGAGATGGCGGTGGTAGCGGCGGCAAGCAGCATCCCGCCCAGCCGCGCGGGTGCGCTGTGTCGCGCGGTGAGGGCATAGACGGCGTAATCGACGCCGATGGCGGACACCAAAAGCAGGCCGAACATGGCGAACAGGCTGACTGGGATGCCTGCCAGACCGAGTACGGCGACGGTGCAGACGGCGGCGGCAAGCGGTACGGCAAGGATTTTGGTGCCGCGCTTCATGCCGAACATGCGCCATAAAACCAGCAATGCCAGCGCGTAGGATGCCAGTTTCAACCATGCCGCCTGATTGCGCGTGTGGTGGAAAAGGTCGTTCAGGTGGGCGCGTTTGTCCGCCCAATGTACGCCCGCTACGCTTTGCGCGGCGGAGCGGACGGCGGTGTCGTCGGTCATGCCGTTCAGGCGCACGATGGCGGCGAAACGGCCTTTTTCGACTTCACCCAAATACAGCGGCCGCCAGGCTTCCGCCAAATCAGTTTTCAGCGCGTCGGCAAGCGTCAGCGGCGGCGCATCGGCGGCTTGCAGCAGCGCGTTGCGTAGGGTTTTGTGCGGAATGCCGATATCGACAAGCGGTTGGCGGCTTTCGGGCAGCTTGGACAGCTCGCGCAGGCGGTTTTGCAGTTTTTTCTGTTCGGATACGGGCATCAGGAGCTGGTCGGGAGATTGGAAGCTGACGAGCTTGCCTTGCGCGACTAAAGGTTGCAGCGCGCGGCCGAGTTCGGCGGTTTTCATCAACAAAGCGTCTTCGCTCGGCGCTTCGGCAACCAAGTATTTGCCGCCGAAATCCGCGCCGCTCAACTGTCCGATGCGTTGCACTTCCGCCAGCATTTCAGACGGCATGTTGACCCACTGGCGGATGTCGTCGCGCCAGTCGCTGCGCCACAGCCCGACCGCCAGCAACACGCCGCCGACCATCAGCCAGCCGCGTTTGTGCAGACGGATTTTCAGACGACCCGACAGCGCGTAGAGCCGTTCGGTCAGCGCGGCAAACGGCACGGTTTTGGCGCGGTAACGCTGAAACAGCGGCGGCAGCCACAACACCGTCGCGCCAAACGCGCCAGCCAGCGCAAATCCTGAAAACACGGCGGTCTGCCGCAATACGGGCAGCGGCGTGAACCACAAGAGCGCGTAGCCCAATACCGTAATCAGCAGGCTGACGGTAAAGCTCGGCAAGACGTGTTTCATGGCGGGTTCGGCCTGCCAGACGGGGTCGTCTGAAAAAGCCGTTTTGCCGTTTTTCGCTCGTGTGCCGAATACCGAAGGCGCGAGCCAGTGCAGCGGGAAATCCACCAACATCCCGACCAGACTCGTGCCGATGACGATGGTCAGGATATGCACTTCGCCGAAGACCAGCAAAGCCGCCGCCAGACCGGTCAGCATACCCGCCGCCAAAGGCAGCGTCAGCCAGAACACGCGGACGCTGCGGAATACCCACAACAGCAGCGCGAACGTCAGCAACATCCCCACCGTACTCATCGTCCGGCTTTCCTGCTCCGCTTCGGTTTTAGACGCGGCGGCAAACAGCGCGCCGCCTGCTGTCAGCGTGTCCGCGCCTTTGACTTTTGCCAGTTTGCGGCTTTCCGCTATCAGCGGCAGAAGGGCGTTGTTGCCTGAAAAATTGTCGCCCGCCGCCAGTTTTCCGCGCAGCCAGACCCAAGTTTTCCCGTCATCGCCTTCGGTGAACAGCATGCCGTTGTCCATGTTCCACTGCAAACGGCTTTGCGGATTCGCCTTGCCGGCGACAAAACGCCCGAAGCCCAGCCAGTCTTGTTCCAAAGACAAAGGTGAGGGCGCGGCAAACGGGTTGACTGCCGCTTCCGCACGCGCCTGAAAGTAGGCTTGCGGATGCTCAAACAGCAGGCGCACCTGTTCGTTCGGCAGCAGGGCGAGTCCCAGCTTGCCGATGTCCTTGCGCACCTTGCCCAAGTCGGGCGTCACGCTGCTGTCCACTTGCTCGAACACGCCGCTTTTACGCCACAAAGCCGCAATCTCGGAGGTCGTCTGAAACGCCGTTTCCGCGTCTTTGCTGCCCGCCAGCAAAATCACCTGCGTGTTCAACTGTTCTTCGCCCGCCTTGTCCGCCGCCGTCAAAAGCGCGTCAGGCTGCTGTTCGCTCGGCAGCAGCGCGGTCAGGTCGGTTTGCAGCCAATTTTGCGTGGAGACGGTGTAGATGAGGAACAGGGTCAGCAGGGCGGTGAGGACGGTGTAGGCGCGGCGGTAGGTAGTCATCATTTTTCAAATGGGTTTGAAGTGTGTCTACGGCATTTTATGGGGAAGTCGGGTGCATTGACAATCCGAATGGATAATCGGCAGGGGAAAGAAACAGGTCGTCTGAAAATGTGTTTGAAACAGAAGACAGTTTCGGATTTTCAGACGACCTGTCGGCGCGGAGGCAGCGGCGTATTTCGGAACACGTTTCGCGTGTGCAAACTCACAGGATTTCTGCGCGCGCCATCATGATTGGGTTGGGTTTGCCGGATGATAAACCGTCGGCAAGGCACAATGTTTCTAAAAAATCGGCGATGTCCTGCCAATAATATCCTTGCGTTTCAGAGTGCGCAGCCTCTTGAAGGGACAGCCTTTCCGCTTCCTCGGCTTCCGTATTTAAGGTAACGGGAACGCCGTGTTCCGCGCCGTGTTCGAGCAAAATCCAAATGCTGCCTTCGCGCGTATCGGCGTGGGTGGCTTGGTGTTCGTATGCCCAGCCGACTGCGGCCTGTCCGCCGCTTTGCAAGGATTGTGCGGCGAGCAGCAGGGGATGGAAACGGGTTTCCAAATGGCGTTCGGTGGCAACCGCCAACGTCGCGCCGTGCGTGCCTAGGGTTTGTGCGGCATGAAAAACGGGTGCGTTGTGCAGGTTGGCGATGAAGTCGAAAGGCATTGCGGCATGGTGGTTGAGCACGTTGTCCGCCATTTTTTCAAACACGGAAGGGGAGGAAAACGGCGTGCCGAGGAAGACGGCGCAATCGGGGCGGATTTCGCCTTGTCCGCGCAGCAAGCCTGCGCCGAGTGCGGCAATCAGGCTTAGGCGGCTGAGGCGGCGGGCGTCCGTGCCGCTTTGCTGTTGCAAGGTTTGTTTGAGGATTTTGTTGCCGACGGCGGCTTCGGTATCGAAACGCGCGGCGGCAATGATGCGGATGTCGGGATTTATGATTGCCATTGCCATACCATAGCTGTGTTGCTGCCGCCGAAACCGAAATGGTTGGCGAGACAGAAAACGTCATCTGAAAAACGGATTTCGCGTCCTTGATAATCGGTGCTGCCGCCTTGTTTCAGGGCGGACAAGAGCAACGCGGTTTCGAGGGCGGCAGTTGCGCCGAGGGTGTGGCCGATTTGCGCTTTGAACGCCATCAGCGGCGGCAGGGTGCCGAACACGTTTTCCAGCGCAGCCAGTTCGGCGGCGTCGCTGTCGGCGGTGCCGATGCCGTGGGTTTTGACGGCGGCGATGTTTTCGGGTGCAACGGCGGCGATGTTTAAGGCGCGGCGGATAACCTGTTCCAATGCCTTACTGTTGCTTTGAATCAGGTCGTTGCCGGTATTGGCGGCGTGGCCGACGAGTTTCAGACGGCCTGCACAGTCGGGCGGCGTAGCAGAGAGGGCGAGTGCGGCGACACCTTCGCCCAAAATCAGACCGTTGCCGCCGAAGGGCCGATAGCGTTCGGTAAACAAACCCAAGCTGTGAAAATGCAGCAGGGTCAGGCGGTTGAGGTTTTCGATACCGAGGACGAAGGCGCGTTCCGCCCCGCCGCGCAAACAATTGTCTGCCTGAATCAGCGCATGGGCGGACGAGGTGCAGGCGGTCGCCAAACTGAAAATCTGCCGGTTGCCGCTGCGTTTGCGCAAATCTTCGGCAAGATAGAGCAGGCCGTGTTCCCCAATGTCCGTATTGCCCGCGCGGCGGCGGTTTTCGTATTCGGCGATGGCGTAGGAACTCGAACCGATAAAAACCGGCGCGTCGTGCCAGCTTTCAGACGGCCACCCTGCATCTTCGGCGGCGCGGCGCAAATGTTGTTCGGCAATATCTGCAAAAGCGGTGCTCCCCAAGCTGTCGTCGGCAAAAGCGCGGAAATAAGCGGCCTGCTGCGGCTGGTTTAAAAACGTATAAGACACCGCATCGGGTCGTCTGAAATCCGCCTGCGGATTCAGCGCGGAGGTGGCCGCCGTACCGCAAACCCAGCTCACGCCCCATGCTCCGCGCGGACGAACGCCGCCAAATCGCGCACGCACATCATATGCTTGCGCACCATACGGTCGCCTTGCAGCCGCACTTGGAAATACTGTTGCAGCGCGACGCAGATTTGCAGCGCGTCGAGCGAATCCAAATCAACAGGGCTGCCGTCGCCGAACAACGGCGCATCGTCGGTAAAGTCTTCAGCAGCAACATCATCGGTCTTGTCGGCTTCTTGCAGAATCAGCTTTTTCAATTCCGCTTCCAGCGCGTGTTCTGCCAAGGTAAAGGTGTAGGACATTTTTTGCTTTCGTGTTTGGGGTGGGGATGGATGTCGGCTTGTGTTTTAGTGCAACCCGCCACACTCGTTTTTCAGACGACCTAAAACCGCACCTGCGTCTGCAACTGCCTGCGGTAAACCAGCGCGGCGGCGGTCAGGGTGGTGGCGGAGAAGGCGGACAGCAGGATGAGGTAGCGGCCGATTCCGTCCAGTCCGCTGCGGTTGAGCAGCAGCTCTTGAAAAGCTTTCAAGCCCCATGCCATCGGGGACATCCAAGTGAGTTGCTGCATGGTTTCGGGCATGACGTGGGCGGGGACCATAATGCCGCCGATTGCCGCCATCAGGATGATGCCGCCGCCGCCGAGGACGACGGCGTGTTCGGTGGATTTGGCGCAGACGCTGATTAGAAGCGCGTAGCCGAGTGCGGCGGCGCTGACGGCGGCGGACAGCAGCGCGTAGGGAACAAGGCTGCCGTTGAGTATGAGGGCGGGCACGCCGATTTCGGGCAGAAGGTAGCGGCCGAGCAGCAGCATTCCGGCAAATTGGAGCTGGTTAATCAGGAAATAGGGGACGAGTTTGGCGGCAATCAGGCCGGACGCGGAGGCGCGGGCGAGACGCAGGCGGGTGATGGTGTTGGTTTGGCGTTCCAGAGCCATGACGTTCGACAGCGGTATCATAATGAAAAACATACCGAAAATCAGCCATGCGGGTACGCTGTGCTGTACGGCGTTGGGTTTTTCCACCGTGCCGCTGCCTGCGCTCAGATAGTGTTCTTCCAGCATTTTTTTATCTAAAAAGGTTTGCACTGCGGCGAATTGTTCGTCGTTTTTTTCATCGACTTTTTTCTGGATGTCTTTGCGGATGGAACGGGGCAGTTTTTTATTGTCGATTTTGATGCCGTCGTTGCTGTCGAAATAGGCGTCCAGCCGCGTTTGGGTGTAATGCTGCTGCAAAACGCCTTTGACCGCCGCCAGCCATGAAGGCTCGGTATCGGGCGGTACATAGATTTGCAAGGCTTTGTTGTCGGCGATTTTGCCGGAAGCGGGGTTCGGGTTGTGCAGCACCAGTTGGAAACGCTTGTCGTGCAGGCCGTTTTGCGCGTCAATCAGTTTTTCAGACGACATCCGCGTGACATGAATCTGCTCTTTTTCCAGCGCGGCGGCCAGCGCGGTATTGACGCTGTCGTTTGCCGCGCCGACCAGCGCGATGCGGCTGTCGGTGTGTGGATCTTGGTCGCGGCTCAGCGCCAACGACATAATCAGCATGAAGGCGATGGGCATCACAAACAACACCGCCAAACCGTGCAGGTCGCGGCAGAGCAGTTTGAGTTCTTTGAGGAGGGAGGAAGTCGTCATTGTGGGTTTTGCTTATCTGTTGCTGGCTCGTCTTTGCGCAGGAAATCAAGGTAAAACGTTTCCAGCGAGCCGTGTCCCTGCTGGAAGTAGCGGATTTGCGCGCCACTTTGTTGCAGGGCGGCGTAAACGGCGGCAGCATCGTGCGCCGTTTCCATCATGCCGCGGCTGTCCACTTGCTTTGCACCCAAAGCGGCCAGCGTTTGAGGCGGCAGCGGCGGTTCGACGGTAAAACGCACGACACCGGTTTGTGTACTCAGAAGCTCGTCCAAACCGCCGTGGTACACCAGCTTGCCGTGTTGCAGCAGCGCGATTTTGCCGCAAAGCTGCTCGATTTCCGACAGATAGTGCGAGGTGTAAACCACCGTTACCCCCTGCCGTGTCAAATCTGCCACGCTGTCGAGGATAAAGCGGCGCGACTGCGGGTCGATGCCGACCGTGATTTCGTCGAGGAACACCAGTTGCGGTGTGTTAATCAGGCCGATGGCAAAATTCAGACGACGTTTAAGCCCACCCGAAAGATGCTTTGCCGCTTTGTTTTTGTGGGCGGTCAGGTCGGTCTGTTCCAACAGCGCGTTCAGACGGCCTTTGTCGCGTACTTTGTAAAGCGAGGCGAAAAACAGCAGGTTGTCCCACACAGAAAGCTGCGGATAAAACGCGAAATCCTGCGGCACCAAACCGATTTTCTGCCGCTCGCTGCGGCTTAACAGGCGCAACGGCTTGCCGTCGAACAAAATTTCGCCCTGCCGCACTTCCTGCAAGCCGGCCAAAAGCGACATCAGCGTTGTTTTCCCCGCACCGTTGTGGCCGAGCAGCCCCAAACATTCGCCGTCGGCAATATCAAACGACACATCGTCCAGCACGGCAGTTTCGGCCTTGGGATAACGGTGGGAGAGGGATTGGATTTGAATCATGGTTTCAGACGGCCTTAGTATGGGTGGAGCATAGTGAAATCGCTACGGCATCGGTTTACCTGCGCGCAAACGTTTACAGAAAATTTATCGATACCGCATGATTCCCCATTATTTCAACAATCCCCGCCACAACGCTTCTTCATCATCCGCAATCTTGCGCAAAAATGCGGCGATTTCGCGGCAGCCGTTTTCGGACGGCTTTTTGCACTGCTTCACGCACATCGCTGCAAACTGCCGCCATTGGTCGCCGATGGCGGTCATTTGTTCCGAGGCCGTCTGAAACGCGGGGTTGTCGCAGATACGGGCGGCCTGTTCGAGGAAATAGGCGTAGATATAGCGGAAACCTGCGCCGCCGGTGCCGATTTCTTCCTGCATCCGCACGAGATGGCCGAGGAACAGCTTTTGGTATTTTTCATTTCGTTTGGCGGGCAGGGCTTCGATGTTTTTTGCCAACGTGCGGATGCCTTTTACGCCGACGAAAAAAACGGGTGGGAGCATTTGTTTGGCGTTTTTGCGTATGGCCTTGCGGATGATGGCGGGTAAATCGGCCTTAACTTTTTCAGACGACCTGTCGTTTTCCAGCGTGTACATCATGCCTTTGGCGGCCAATACGCCTTTGGCGAAACGCGCCCGCTGCAAATCTTCGGCGGCGCAGCGCTGCACCGTTTCAAATACGGGGTCGCTGATAAGGTAGTCGCCGCCGTCTTTGCCGTATACCAAGAGATTGTGTGCGTTGAAATGGAAACGCATTTGCGGCGGGAAATACGGCAGCCAGAATACGGAGGTCTGCAAACCCGCCAGTTTGCCCGATGAAAGCGCGGCATCCAGCGCGTCCTGTCCCTTTTGGGCATTGGAAAATTTGCGGGCGGACAATTTCAGCCCCAATGCCTTGCAGGTGTTTTTGATGATGCCGCGCGGTGCGATGCGGTAGGAAACCAGCGGCATGCCGCCCAGTTTGACGACGGGTAGCCAGACAAAGGTCAGCGCATGGGCGATGCCGAAAATCATGGCTTCGTCCAAATCGTGGCCGTGGTATTTGAGCAGCGTGGACATTACGCCGCTTTCGCAGTGGGCGGTATGCTGGTGTGGGAATTCGGTCATGGGGTTATCAATCAGATATCTGTTTAGAAGTATTTTTATAATTAGGCGGCTGCGTTTCAAACACAGACGAGGTCGTCTGAAAAAACAAATCAGGGCAGCTTGCCGCCGTCAGTAAGGGCCGGTTCGCCTTAATCCGCGTCCGTCCGCTTCAATTCGTCTATGCTGATTTGCAGCGCGTCGGCGTATTTTTGCAGGGTTTTGTCTGGCAGCTTGGCGAAGATTTCGGGACGCAGGTGGCGGCGGAGTTGCCATTTCCATACGCCCGCGGCCATTGCCAAACCGGCTTCGTCGTGGCGGAAGCGGAACATATGGTAATACAGCGGCGAATATTCGCCCCGTGCCACCGCTTCGCGGGCGGCGCGGGTTTGTTCGTCGAGTTCGGCGACCGCCATTTCGGTGGCGTAGGCTTCGTCCTGCCAGCCGCTGCTGGTACCGGCTTCGTAACGCCCGTCGCGCGTGCCGTAAATGACTTTCAGATGTCCGTGGTAGCTTTCGCTGTCATCTTGCGGGATGTCTTTGATTTCCATAGTTTCAGACGACCTTTTTTCAGTTTGCTATACCGCTTCCAAAAGCATAAAGCAAGTTGAGAAACGCCCGCTTTCGGGAACGTAGCACAAAACTTTTTGACCGCGCTCCAATGGGAAAGTGCGCATAAATTCTTCAAGGATGATGTAAATCGATGCCGAGCCGGTGTTGCCTTTGGTGTAGAGGTTGGTAAACCATTTTTCCTGCGGGATTTCAAAGCCGATGTTTTTCAGGCCGTCTGAAAGACGGTCGCGGAAAAAGCCGGAAGAATAGTGCGGCAGGAACCAGTCGATTTCGTCGGTGCGGATGCCGTGTTTGGCGGCGATTTGTGCGAGCGGTTTTTCCACCGTGTAGCGGACGATGTTTTCGTTCAATAGTTTTACGTCCTGCTTGACCGCCATCAGGCTGTGGCGGCGGCTGTATTCGGGGTCGGCGTGTTTCCAGCCTTCGAACACGCCGTCGCGGAATTCTGCGCCGGCATACATGCAGGGCGGCATTTCGTTGGCGTAGGAGAGCAGCTCTATCCAGCGGATTTTCAGGCTGAGGCCGTCTGAATTGGGGCGGTCGGACAAGTATGCCGCGCCCGCGCCATCCGACAGCATCCAGCGCAAAAAGTCTTTTTCAAAACCGATTTCGGGGGAGGCGTTTTCCAGCTTTTTATGGTCGGTTTCGTGTTGGAACACTTCGCCGCGCATCACCGCCGAAGCGTTTTCCGACGCGGCGGCGACGGCGTGGGCGTGTTCGCCGGTGCGTACGGCGTTGTAGGCGTGTTTCATCGCCGCCATGCCTGCCGCGCACACGCCCGCCATGCTCAACACTTCGCAGGAGGGCATATCCAAAAGGCCGTGTACCATCACGCCGTGTCCGGGCATGGTTTGGTCGGGGTAGGACGTGGCGCAGGACAGGCTGGTGATGTCTTCGGGCTTGATGCCTTGTGCGAACAGCCGGCGGACTGCTTCGGCGGCAAGTTCGGCATTGGTATGCGTGGCGCGGCGGCTGTCGGGGTCTATGGCGTAGTGCCGCGTTTGGATGCCGTTGGAACGCAAAATCATGCGTCGCACGCGCGAGGGCAGTTCGCCCGCCATGCCGAGTACGGCTTCTATCGCATCATTGCCGACGGGCGTGTTGGGCAGGAAGGCGGCGGTACGGTTGAGGTAAACGTTTTTGAGTGTGTTATTTGGAATCATGGTTCTTTGTTATATGGCGAAACAAAATATGGATACTACGGCGTTGCCTTGCCTTATTTTGTCTCACTATGATAAGTGGTCAGCCGATAAACCGCGCCGCGTAATCGCAGCTTGCGGTGAGCGGGATGCCGTGTGCTTCGGCATATGCCGTTAACGCATCCACCAGCATTCGGGCGATGCCCTGATTGCGGAAATTGGGCGAAACTTCGGTATGGTCCACGTCCCAGCCTCCGTTGTGTTCGGTATAACTGATGTAGCCTGCTTCCAAACCGTTGATGTCGATTTGGAAGCGGCGGCGTTCGGGGTAATGGATCACTTCGGGCATGGAGTGCTTTCTGTATTTGAGGCCGTCTGAAAAGCAAAACTGTCGTCGGCCGTTGCTGTAAAACATTTTGGTCGTTTTCAGACGGCCTCTGCCAACGTCGGTGCGGCTTCCGGCGTCAAGCCTTAACCGCTTTGGCGAGTGCCGAAGCGGTCAGCATCTGCGTGCCGAACCAGCCCCAATAAATGCGGTGGTGCTTGATTTTGCCGCTTTCCAGCCGCATCACTTCCAAAATATCCACCTGATCGCCGTCGGGCGTCTGGCGCGGGTATTCCCACACCAGCGTATCGCCCGTAACGAAATAGCGGCCGTCCCGATACCAGCGCACCAAATCGTTGGGACGGCGGCGCGTGCCTTCCTGTAAGAAACGCAGGATTTCGGCCTTGCCGCACAGGATGCCGCTGTCGGTATCCATAATCGCGGGCACCAGCGGGCTTTCAAATACGGCGTCGTCGGCATACAGCGCAATCAGCGCGTCGGTGTCGCGGTTTTTGGCATATTCGTGCCAGTCGCGGTAAATGCGTTCAAAATCGTCCATATACAGTCTCCTTACAGGTTGCCGCCCGCAATCCGGTTCATCCGCCGGAAGGTTGGCCGTAATAATCCGCCAGTTTTTTCAGACGGCCTTTGAGCAGCGGATGCAGCAGTTTTTTCACCAATACGCTTACCGGTACCAACACCAGAATCATCGCCAGCAGAAACAGGATATAAAAACACAGCAGGGCGCGGCGCAGCAAGGGGGACACACGTCCGGCGGCCATCAGCAGCCTGCCCCACAGGAAAAAGCTGCGTCCGGCGGCTTTTTCGCTGAAAATCAGTTTTTCGTTCACCTTGGCCGCACCCATGTTTTGAAACAGGGTTTCGTCCAAGGTTTTGTTTTGCAACAGGGTATCCCGCATTTTCGCGCCGAAGCGCGCCGCGTCGGCCAGCTCTCCGTCTGCGATGCCGGCGGAAGGCAGGGCGCGGAAGTATTGTTTGTCGCCTGACAGTAGCCATGCGGGGGTGGTGATGAAGCTGGCGGCGCTGTTGCATGCGTCGATTTTAACGATGTTGCCGATGAGTTTCGCGCCGTTGCGCGCTAAAAGCGACTTCATTTTTTCCTGCGCGCCCAACCACATATTGCGGCAGCCGATAAGCGTTACCACGGGTTTGCCATTGAGCAGGCAGCGGGTTTCTTCCCGTTGCAGAAAGGCGGTAATCGGCTGCGCGGGCGAGAGGAACCAGACGGTATAGGCGATAACCACTGCGTCGTAATCGTCGGCGGGAATGGCGGGCGGCAGAATCGGCGCGGGTTTCAGGTGGACGGTTTCGGGAAAGGTGTTGAAAAACCGCCAAAACGACCACGGAAACGGATACGGCTCTTGCGGCTCAAGGTTCACGCAATCCACATGGACGCCGCCCTGCTGTAAAGGCTCGGCGAAATTCCGCACCAGTTCCGCCAGCTGTCCGGTTTGCGAGTAATACACCAGCAGCACTTTTTTCACGTCGTTTCCCTTTATGTATTAACAAAAATTATTTGATGATTGGTTATTATAGCTTTTTTGTAAAATTATTTAAAGAACAATAGGGTGGGATAAATGGAGGTCGTCTGAAAAGGGCGGTAGGCGTGAAAGTGGAGGCAAATGGCATATCCTGAAATCACTGGGCTTAGGGCAAAAATATCTGCCTGATAAAATGCAAACCTGCGGCTTACCGCCCTCGCTCAACCTCTCATGCGGAGAGGAAAAACGCGGGCGGCAAGCCGACAGGTAAGTTCTTCAAAAGTGGACAGAATGACTTTGCAGGTCTGTCGGATGATGCCGCTTACAGGGCTTTTTTGGCAAAGTCGTCCAGCGGTTTGCCGGTTTGCACTTCTCTGAACTGCATCACGGTTTTGTCGCCTTGTTTTTCGTCCAACTCGATTTTGCGCACCACGCTGTCGCCGCTGATGGCGATGCGGTTGAAAATTTGGCGGGTAACGGCGGTTTTCGGCGTCAAATTCAGCGTCCATTGCTTTTCAGTGCCGGAGAGGGCGAGGTTGAATTGTTTTTCCAAGCCTTGCGTGTTGCCGCCGAGCAGGTCGAGGAAGAGCTTGATTTGCTGACTTTGTCCAACCTTGCCTTGGTTGGGGTTGGTCCATGCGCTGCCGTTCCACTGCATGATGCCGTCCGAGCGCACGCGCAGGGTGGTTTCAAACGGTTTCTGCATTTGCCACAACAGGCCTTTTTTCGGAATCAGGACAAATTTCCCGCCGGTAACCATCGGTTTGTTCAGGGATTTCAACTGCCGCTGCTGGGTAAACGCGCCCTGTACGTTGGACGGTTTTTGCAGGGTTTGGGCGAGTTCGGCGGTGGAAAACGCCCACAAGGCGGGGCTGGCAAGGGTCAGGAAGAGGGCGGTAAGTGTTTTTTTCATGTTGTTCCTTTTCAGGTTTGTTTTTCAGACGACCTTAAGGGTCGGGGTCGTCTGAAAACGGGAAGGTCAGGCGGGGGTAAAGGTCGGATGGGTTTGCACGGCATCCAACCAGCTTTGCGGGGTCTGAAACTGCATCAGGCCGTCTGCCAGCGAAACGGCGGCTTGGGTGGTCGAAGCGCGGTTGAGCTTTTCGTTGGTTTGCGCATCATAAATCGTATAGTCGATGCGCAGGCAGCTTTCGATTTCGACGATGTCCATATCGACGCGGATTTTCTGACCGAAGCGGGCGGGGCGGATGTATTTGAGGTTCATCTGCACAATCGGCCAACTGTATCCCTGCCGCGCCATTTCATTGTAGTCGTAGCCGATGGCGGACAAAAAGGCGCAGCGGGCGGTTTCGAGGTATTTCACATAGTTGCCGTGCCAGACGATGTGCATGGCGTCCACATCGAAAAACTGGACTTCGATTTCAAAGCTGTGGCGGCAGTAGATGTGTTTTTTCATGAGGTTCCTTGTGTGGGGCGCAAGCGGCATAGATTATATAGCGGATTTGCCGCCAAACGGTAAGGCGTTGTTTGCGCGGATGCAATGTGGTGCGATGTTTGAGGTGTGTTTTATAGTGGATTAACTTTAAACCAGTACGGCGTTGCCTCGCCTTGTCCTGATTTAAAGTTAATCCACTATATTTTACTACACTATGACGATATGGTTCGGCATCTGCTTTAAGCCGGGAGTGCCTGGGGTATGGTTGGTTTGCAAAAAGGTCGTCTGAAACTTTTCAGACGACCTTTGGCGATAAACGGATTTATTGGGTGCTGATAATCCGGTTGATCTGCCATTCAAGAAACGGCGTATATGCCGAGGCGCGGCGGATGATGGCTTGGTCTTCGTTATCCGGCGTGCTTGGGCGGCTTTCGGTAGTTTGGATGTTTTTGTTGTCCCATTTGTGGAATGCTTTGCTGTGTTGATGATAGAAACCGCGTTCGGTGATGATGACTTCGGGGTTGTAGCCGTAGCCACACCATGCGGAATCGGGTTGCGGGGCGGTGAGGTTGCAGCCGGTTTGGTAGTAGCGCGATTTGGACAGGCTTAAGTTGTAGAGGGTCGGCAGGATGTCTTTGTGCGAACCTGCGCGTTCGGGATGGTATTCGGCGCTGCCGCGGTAGGCTTGCGGAACGTAAAGGTAGAAGGGGACGCTGTGGCCGAGTGCGGCATCGGCGGATTCGGGATAGCCGATGGCGCGCATATTGTGGTCGCCGGTGGCGGCGATAATGGTGTCGGGCGCGATGGTTTTCACTTTGCCGATAAAGCGGCCGAGTTGGTCGTTGCTGTATCGGAAGGTGTTGAAAATTTCATTCAGCTCTTTGCCTGAGGCGAGGTTGGCAAGGCGTTTTTGCTCTTGTTCGTCCAAACGGAAGTTTTTCGCCTGATGCGGCGCGGGCAGGCGGTAGGGCGGGTGGTTGGTCACGGACATCATCATGATGAATACGGGCGTGCCGCTTTTTTCGGCGCGCGCGAGTTCTTCTTCGGCATAGCGGAACATGAATTCGTCGGGTACGCCCCATGTGTCGGATTTTGCTTCGGGATAGTGGGTTTTGAGGGTGTTTTCATCGATGATTTCGTTGACGCCCAAGTGCCGCAGGAAGGTGTCGAAATCGCGCCAGCCGCCGTTGCCCGCCGTAATATAGACGACGCGGTAGCCGGCATCGAGATAGGGTTTGAACATATTGCCGGGGAAGGTTTGTTTTTAGCAAGGGATTGGCTGAGGTTGAGGCGCGGGCTGCGGACGAAGAAGCGGTGCAGGGTGTCGCTGGTGCCGTCTCCCTCGGAAACGAATTTGCGGTACACCCAGTCTTGCTGCCAGTGTTTGCCCAGTTCGCCCAAGAGGTCCCGTTCGGGATTGTCCATGTTCAAGAGATGTGCGCTCATGCTTTCCATGACGGTGAGAACGACGTTGGGACGGTGTTTTTCGACGGCGGCGTTTGCGGCGGTTTGGGCAAAGAGCTGCGTCAAGTCGGCGTCGGTTTTTTTATCGAGCAGGGTACTGATGAGCCGGCTGCCGTCTTCGTCGGAGACGGGATGGAAGTCGTTGCTGTTGCGGTATTCGTTGACTGCCCAGCTTAGGGAGGTCAGGGCGTTGGGAACGAGTTTGTTGATTTGCGGTGCGGCAGAAATCTGCATGGCGGTCTGACGCAGGGGGAATTTGCCGAACGAACCGCGTATGCCTGCGGCAAGCGCGAGGATGGGTAAGAGGATGGCGGCAATCCAAGCGGTTTTCCCCCATGAGGTCGTCTGAAAGCGGGTGCGGCGGCGGATGAGGCTGAAGATTTTGCCGAAAACGAAAGCTGCGGCAATCAAGGCGACAAGACAGGGGATGACGGGATAGTCCGACCAGACGGTTTTCAGGACAGCGCGGGTATCTTCGTCCGCCAGCCCGAAGACGAAGACGTCAAATTGACGGTCGTAAACGCTGTAATAGAACCAGTTGCCCAGCGCGGCGGCAAAGACGGTCAGGAAAAGGACGGTTGCGACGGTAGGTAGAAGACGTAGGGTAAAGGCGGCGGTTTTCTGCGTAGCCAGTCCGAACAGCCCGATCAGGAAGGGGAAGGCGGTGGCAACGGAGGTGATTTTGATGTCGAACAACAGCCCTTTGGCAAACAAAGCCGCCAAATCGCCCGCATAACGGCTGCGGATGTCGTCTGAAACGAAATGGTGCAGCATGAAGAAACGTTCGGCGGAGAAAACGGCGACGATGGATACCCATAAAATCAGGCAGATGAGGAGGGTTTTCCGATAGGCGGCAAGGCGGGTCATCATAATTGGCGGGTAAGATGGGTTGGATGTAAATTTATATCAAATTTAGTAAGGTTTAATTTTACGGTTTAGCGGTGCGGCTTTCAAGATATGGCAAAAGATTATTTGGAATGAAGGGGGCTCAGCTTGCTAAAACGGTAAAACGCACACAGTCAACACTGCACCTTATCTATAAAATTAGTGTTTTAGGCTACGGTTCGTTATAGTATTTAAATGAATGAATTAAAAAAGAAATATCAGATACTTCGTACAAATATGTTTGGATTTTATACAAGCAATTTTTATGAGTAAACTTTATTTCTATACTATCTTCTTTATCCTTAAAGGTGAAAGCACTATCAAATATAACCCATTCAATACCATTAATAAAAATTGATATTTCTTCTAATGGCTGATATTTATGATGACCATCTACTATATTTTTATATGAGAGTCAATGTGTGATTCATCATTAATCCAATAATTTCTGAATATAAAAATCTCACTAGCATCTTGTTTATGTACCGCAAAAGTTGGTAAAGGTTCATCTCCTAAAATAATAGTTTGTACACCTTCCACAGATAAAACAGATAAATAGTTATGCTGAGAACAAGCTAAAGAATAATGCTCTTCTGGTTTTAAATCTACACAGCCCTGCCATATATTGGCATCTGATTTTGGTAACATGACTAATGGGCCACCATAAGTGCTAATATTATGCGTTTTAAAAAAATTCATTAAAAAACCTTTATGTATTAAAAATTTAAATTTTATCTAGCTAAAGTTACTTCAAGCAAAAACTATATTCGAGACTTTTGTAATAATATAAGTTACATAAGTTTATGCTCAATGCCATTTCCAAAATGAAAAATTTCTCTTACTTTTCCTAATGTTGGCTCAATATCAGAAGGTTTTTATTCGATTAAAAATTTTTTAGCAAATTTTTATGTGTCAAATTTCGTTAACAGACTATTTTTGCAAAGGTCTCAGGTGATGTCTTAACAAAATTTCTGTGTTATTTCGTCTGCGTAAGAAGGGCTGCATAGCTGTATGGATATTTGGATTTATTCGTTAAGCCGATTTTGGCAGTTTTGAATGAAAAAGGTCGTCTGAAAACCTTATCTTCCGTTTTCAGACGACCTTTGATGCGATGGCTGCCGCTTACAGCACTGATTTCACAGCATTCACCACATTTTCCACGGTAAAGCCGAATTCTTTGAACAGCAGTTCGGCAGGGGCGGATTCGCCGAAGCGGTTGATGCCGACGACTGCGCCGTTCAGTCCGACGTATTTGTACCAGCCGTCGGCGTGTCCGGCTTCTACGGCGATGCGCGGCAGGCCTTCGGGCAGGATGGCGGCTTGATAGGCGGTGTCTTGGCGGTCGAATACGTTGGTGGACGGCATGGACACGACGCGCACGGCGATGTTTTGCGCGGCGAGGGCTTTTTGCGCTTCCAAAGCCAGTTCGACTTCGGAACCGGTGGCAATGATGACGGCTTGGGCGTTGCCTTGGGATTCGCTGATGACGTAGCCGCCGCGTTTGATGTCGTTCAGTTGTTGTTCGTTGCGCGCTTGGAATTTCAGGTTTTGACGGCTGAAAATCAGGCAGGACGGATGGTCTTCGGCTTTTACCGCTTCCGCCCATGCCAACAGCGATTCGGCGGTGTCGCACGGACGCCATACGTCCATGTTCGGAATCAGGCGCAGGGTGGCGGTTTGCTCGATGGGTTGGTGGGTCGGGCCGTCTTCGCCGAGGCCGATGGAATCGTGGGTGAAGACGAAGACGGGGTTGATTTTCATCAGCGCCGCCATGCGCAGGGCGTTGCGTTCGTATTCGCTGAACATCAGGAAAGTCGCGCCGAAGGGTTTCACGCCGCCATGCAGGGCAAGGCCGTTCATGATGGCACCCATGCCGAACTCGCGCACACCGTAGTGGATGTAGTTGCCGCCTTTGTCGCGGGTAACGGAGACGCTGCCCGACCAGTCGGTCAGGTTGGACGGAGTCAGGTCGGCTGAACCGCCCACCAGTTCGGGCAGCTCTTTAGCGAGGATTTCGATGCTGTTTTGGCTGGCTTTGCGGGTGGCGATGGTTTCGGCTTTGGCGCACACTTCTTTCAATGCGGCTTGAACGTATGCATCGAAATTGTCCGGCAGTTTTTTATCCATGCGGCGCACGAATTCTGCGGCTTCGGCAGGATATTTGGCTTGGTATTGCGCGAACAGCTCGTTCCATTCCTCTTCCAATTTTGCGCCTTGTTCTTTCGCGCTCCATGCGTCGTAGATTTCTTGCGGAATTTCAAAGGCGGGGTAAGCCCAGCCCAGATGTTTGCGCGTGGCTTCGATTTCGTCCGCGCCCAAAGGTGCGCCATGGGTTTTGTGGCTACCTTCTTTGTTGGCGCTGCCTTTGCCGATTAAGGTTTTGCAGCAGATGAGGGACGGTTTGCCGGTTTCTGCACGGGCGGCTTCGATGGCGGCTTGAATGGCGGCGGTGTCGTGGCCGTTTACGTTGGGAACAACGTGCCAGCCGTAGCTTTCAAAGCGTTGCGGGATGTTTTCGGTAAACCAGCCGTCCACTTTGCCGTCGATGGAAATATTGTTGTCATCATATAAAACAATCAGTTTGCCCAAGCCCAAAGTGCCGGCGAGCGAACAGGCTTCGTGCGATACGCCTTCCATCAGGCAGCCGTCGCCCATGAAGACGTAAGTGTAGTGATCGACGATGTTCAAACCGTCTTTATTAAATTCGGCGGCCAGGATTTTTTCCGCCAATGCCATACCCACCGCGTTGGCAATGCCTTGTCCCAACGGGCCGGTCGTGGTTTCCACGCCATCGGTGTAGCCGTATTCGGGGTGGCCGGGGGTTTTGCTGTGCAGTTGGCGGAAGTTTTTCAAGTCTTCAATGCTCAGGTTGTAGCCGGTCAGGTGCAGCAGGCTGTACAACAGCATGGACGCGTGGCCGTTGGAGAGGATGAAGCGGTCGCGGTTGTAGAATTTGGGGTTGGCAGGGTTGTGACGCAGGAATTTCGTCCACAATACTTCCGCCATTTCCGCCATACCCATGGGTGCGCCGGGGTGGCCGGAATTTGCTTTTTGAACGGCATCGGCCGAGAGGAAACGGATTGCGTTTGCCAGTTGAGACATTTTGTACCTTCCTTGCTGTATTGGTTTGAAACGGTAACGGTAAAGAAAATCCCGTTGATTATCGCCCGATTCGGGCAGGCTTTCAAGGATGCGGGCGTCTTTCAGACGACCTTTCCGCCTATCGGAAGGACAACTTCAAACCGGTACGGCATCGGTTTCGCGTTGTCCTGTTTTAAAAGTTGTCCGCATAAGGGGTCGTCTGAAACAGGCAAAGCAGATGAGATTAACTGTTATTCCGTTTTGAAACAGTAGTTTATAAATTTTTATCAGAGATATAGCGATTCGCTATAAGCATAGCGTCATCGGTTATATGCAACTGCTTGAATATCGCCGATTTCGGACTCGGACAACAGAAAAATCAAAACGGGTGGCATATAAAAGCCAAGTAGGGCTTTTTGCTTTGGTCAAGTTCAAATGATATGATTCCGACGCATATAAAAGGTCGTCTGAAAAACCAATCAAACCAGTAATCAGAATAAAAGACCTGCGCGCAAACACACGAAGGAACACTGAAAAATGTCAACAGAAAACCAAGCCGAAAACGCTGTGTCAGAAGAAAAAAACGCTGCCTCGAAAGAGCAGTCCGAGAAACCGGCAAAAACCGCTCCTCCCAAACCCTCAAAACCCAAATCCAGCGTCATCCAAATCCATCCCGAAGGCGAACGCATCCATCCGAAAAAAGCGGAAGGGCGGTTCGCCAAATTGCGTATAGCCGCCGTATTGGCGACGCAGTTTGTGTTTTATGTGATTCCGTGGTTCAACTGGAGCGACCGTCAGGCGGTACTCTTCAATATCCCGGACCGGCATTTCTTCATTTTCGGGCTGTCGTTGGGTATGGGCGACTTGATTTACCTTGCCCTGCTGCTGATGATTTGCGCCTTCGGGCTGTTTTGGTGGACGACGATTGCCGGACGCTTGTGGTGCGGTTATTCCTGCCCACAGACGGTTTACACCGAAATCATGCTGTGGATCGACAACTTGGTCGAAGGCGACCGCAACAAACGCCTGAAGCTGGAAAAATCGCCGTGGAATTTCACTAAAATCCGCATTAAGGCAACTAAAGCCCTGCTGATTTTCCTTGTCTGCGCGTGGACAGGCATTACCTTTGCGGGCTGGTTTGTCCCGATCCGCCAGTTCGTTCCCGATTTGTTTGCCGGAGCGGCGGGCGGCGGCGCGATGCTTGCCGCAGCGTTTTACGGCTTCATGACCTTCTTCTTTGCCCACGTTATGCGTGAGAAAGTGTGCCTGCATATGTGTCCGTATGCACGCTTCCAAAGCGCGATGTTCGATAAAGACACGCTGATTATTTCTTACGATACCGAACGCGGCGAACCGCGCGGCGCACGCAAGAAAACCGCCAATAAAGAAGACAGCGGGTTGGGTGACTGCATCAACTGCACCATGTGCGTACAGGTCTGTCCCGTCGGTATCGATATCCGCGACGGTTTGCAATACCAATGTATCGGCTGTGCGGCGTGTATTGATGCCTGCGACGAAATCATGGATAAAATGGGTTATCCACGAGGACTGATACGCTATACGACCGAAGGCGCGTTGGAACACGAATATCCTGAAAGCGACATCAAAAAACGCTTGAAACGTCCGCGTGTGGCGGGATACGGCGCTGTTTTGCTGGTGGTTATTATTGCTTTCTTGGTCGGACTTTCCACCCGTAAAATGGTCGAAGTCGATATTTTGAAAGACCGCGGCGTGATGGTGCGCGAAAACAGCAAAGGTTGGCTGGAAAACGCATACAACCTGCGCATTATCAACAATAGTGAAAACGAACAAGTGATGACTGCGGCAGTCAAAGGCTTTGAAGAAATTGCCCTGACCGGATTGCCGGAAGGCGGCGTGAAAATCGCACCGCGCCAAACGTTGACCATCCCTGTCCAAGTTTCCACCATTCCCGAATACGCCGACAAGGGCAGCCATCCGATTGAGTTTACCTTCACTTATCGCGAAACCGGCAAAGCAGATGGCAAACCCACTATCTTGGAAGAAGAAGCAACCTTTATCGGAGAATAAAACGTGTCCGAGCAAAAACAAGTCAAACCTTGGTACAAACACATTTGGCCGTGGGTGTTGATGGCGGGGCCTATTTTCGTCGTGATTGCCAGTGTCGCCATGTTCTTCGTCGCCAAAGAACATGCAACCGATTTGGTAACGGACGACTATTACAAAGACGGCAAACACATCGACATTCAGCTTCACCGAGATGAAGAGGCAGTGAAGCGGCATATGCAGGTGCAAGTGCTGATCAGTCCGGATAAGGATGCGGCCAAAGTGTTTGTCAGCGGGGAATTCGATCCCAAACAGCCTTTGAATCTCCTTTTGATGCACCCGACTAAAAAATCGGAAGACCAAACCGTCAAACTGCACCCCGTCAGTGCGGAAATCCAAAACGGCCGTATGGAGTATGAAGCGACTTTCAAACCCCTGCCGCCGACCAACCACTGGTATCTGCGCGTGGAAGATACCTCGGGCGTTTGGCGGGTGGAGGATAAATGGATAGTCAGTCAAGGCAATGCAATCAATCTGACCCCTATGAACAAACTGTTTGAGAACGCCAATCAGAAGCCGAAAGATTCAGGACAATAGTTTGACAGGCTCAAAAGGTCGTCTGAAAAATTTCAGACGACCTTCATGCTGTAAGGTTTGTGATGATGTTGGTGCAAATAAAGCGGGTAGGATAGGGCAATATCGGTTTAAACGTAGCTGCATGACTGATAAGGCAGAATAACCGCTTTCAGACGACCCCGGTCGTCATGAAAGTAACAAGGACAAGGTATGAGCAAACGCTGGCGTAGGCTGACGGACAATGAAATCAAAATGGCAAAGCTGATTTTTGCCGACAGCATTGATTACGCCCGCGTCAAAATCTATCAAGGCATTCCTTGCCTGCCGACCATGCAGGTTGCCGTTTCGCCCAACGGGAACATCTATTTCCCGCGCAATAACTGCCCTGACGACTTCGTCCTCGCTTCCGAGTCCCATCAAATATGGATGATTCATGAATTGACCCATGTTTGGCAGTACCAGCAAGGATTTAAAACCTGGTTGGGCGGATTGTTTTTGTTCGTCAGCGGAGGCTACCGCCGCCGCCGTGCCTATCTCTATCCCAATCTGTCCGATATTTATCATTTTGGTATGCTGAATATGGAGCAGCAGGCGGATTTATTGGCGCATTATTACGCGTCGTGTTATCTAAAAGGCAACATATACAACGCCCAAAATCAAACCTTTCAAAAGATTTTAAAGTCGTTTATCGACGACCCGTGCCAAAAAGAATGGCTGCCTCAATGCAGGTTTTATCGAAAAAACAAACGGACTTGAAGGCTTTTGCTGTCTGAAAGATGGTTAAAACATATGCTTTCAGACAGACAAGTCCGTTATAATAGGCAAATTAACTATCATAACCACATCAAAGGTAAATCATGCCTTGGAACATACCGATTTTTCTGACTTGGATGCGCGTTTTGCTGATTCCGGTCTTTACTTTGCTGTTTTTCCTGCCAAAAGGGTGGATTGCACCGGAAACCGTCAATTGGACTGCCGCTATCATTTTCGCACTCGCAGCCGTAACCGATTGGTTTGACGGATTTTTAGCAAGGCTTTGGAAGCAAACCTCCGATTTCGGCGCATTCCTCGATCCCGTTGCGGATAAATTGATGGTAGCGACCGCATTATTGCTGCTGGTCAGCCTTGGCCGTACTTATGTTATTTTTGCCATTATCATCATCGGCAGGGAAATTACCATTTCCGCCTTGAGGGAATGGATGGCGCAAATGGGCAGACGCAGCAGCGTTGCCGTTGCCACGATCGGCAAATTTAAAACCGCCGCGCAAATGGTTGCCATATTTTTATTGCTCTTAGCCTCCAATCGATTTGACAATATTTTTTACCTGACAGGTAACATATTGATGTTTATCGCATCTGTATTAACCCTCTGGTCAATGTTTTATTATCTGAAAATGGCGTGGCAGGAAATCAAATAAAAAATAAAACAAACCCCTTGACGACAAGTTTTAAATCCATAATAATTGCGTCTTCTTCAGAAACAGCAGCAAGAAACAGACATTCGGCGGGAATAGCTCAGTTGGTAGAGCGCAACCTTGCCAAGGTTGAGGTCGCGAGTTCGAGACTCGTTTCCCGCTCCAAACGAATCCTGTCTTAAGTTGCTATAAAGTTTCTCCGATGCGGGAATAGCTCAGTTGGTAGAGCGCAACCTTGCCAAGGTTGAGGTCGCGAGTTCGAGACTCGTTTCCCGCTCCACAGTTTAATTTCAGATGTGTCCCATGCGGGAATAGCTCAGTTGGTAGAGCGCAACCTTGCCAAGGTTGAGGTCGCGAGTTCGAGACTCGTTTCCCGCTCCATCCTTCAGGCATATTTGGATATGCGGGAATAGCTCAGTTGGTAGAGCGCAACCTTGCCAAGGTTGAGGTCGCGAGTTCGAGACTCGTTTCCCGCTCCAGTTTGAACACTACCTGGTAGTTTGTTTGGCGAGATAGCAAAGTGGTAATGCAGCGGATTGCAAATCCGTGGACGCCGGTTCGATTCCGACTCTCGCCTCCACTCATTTCATGGCGGGGTGGCAGAGTGTTTATGCTATAAGGGGTGCAACCCTTATATAGGCCGGTTCAAATCCGCGCCCCCGCCTCCAAATTTCAATATAAAACAGTCTGCGCCCGGATGGTGAAATAGGTAGACACAACGGACTTAAAATCCGTCGGCCCTAAACCGGCCGTGCCGGTTCGATTCCGGCTCCGGGCACCAATAAATCTATGAATTTATTGAATAATCTAAGACTCTAAATTACCAAAAGACAGCTTATAATTCAGGCTGTCTTTTTGCTTTGTGTCCAATTTGTGTCCAACTTGCGATCTTTACACAATGTAATTGCATGAAATCAAATACCTAAGGAAAAGCCCTGAAAACCGGATAAGTTTTCAGGGCTTAATTTTATATTCTACACTTGTTTACACGCTAAAGGCTTGAAAAATAAAATGTAGTTTTAAGTAATAACTGTTCTCATTGATGTAAGTCAAAAAAATATCGGGTAAACGTTCACATCTTCGCCAATCGTTACACTTCATAGAGCTAAAGTGCTATTCTGCAAAGGTAAATTTCTTCTACCTATAAATTCTATCTGACAAATTAGGAGCTTGATATGTCAACCGATGTACAGCAACGCCCTGCCGCTTGGGAAGGTTTTGTCGGCGGTAATTGGGAAACCAATGTCGACGTGCGCGATTTTATTCAGAAAAACTACACGCCTTATGAAGGCGATGCGTCTTTCCTCGCGCCTGCGACCGAGGCGACGACCAAACTGTGGGCGGAAGTGATGGAAGGCATCAAAGTCGAAAACCGCACACACGAACCTTACAAAATCGACGCGCAAGTCGTGTCCGGCATTACCAGCCATGCACCGGGCTATATCGATAAAGATTTGGAAACCATCGTCGGCCTGCAAACAGACGAGCCTCTGAAACGCTCGATCATGCCGTTCGGCGGTTTGAAAATGGTACAAGACGCGTGCAAAGTGTACAACGTCGAGTTGAACCCCGAAGTCAGCGAAATCTTTACCAAATACCGTAAAACCCACAACCAAGGCGTGTTTGACGTTTATACGCCCGACATCCGCCGTTGCCGCAAATCCGGTGTGATCACCGGTTTGCCGGATGCTTACGGTCGTGGTCGCATCATCGGCGACTACCGCCGTGTGGCATTGTACGGTATCGACTTCTTGATGAAAGACAAACTCAACCAGTTCAACTCGCTGCAAGCCGATTTGGAAAACGGCGTGGATTTGGAAGAAGTTATCCGCCGCCGCGAAGAAATCAACGAACAATACAAAGCCTTGGGTCAAATGAAAGAAATGGCAGCCTCTTACGGCTACGACATTTCCGGTCCTGCGAGAAATGCACAAGAAGCCATCCAATGGACTTACTTCGGCTACCTTGCCGCCGTTAAATCGCAAAACGGCGCCGCCATGTCGTTCGGTCGCGTGTCTTCATTCTTGGATATCTACATCGAGCGCGACCTGAAAAACGGCGTAATTACCGAAACCCAAGCGCAAGAATTTATCGACCATTTGGTGATGAAACTGCGTATGGTTCGTTTCCTGCGTACGCCCGAATACGACCAACTCTTCTCCGGCGACCCGATTTGGGCAACCGAATCCATCGGCGGTATGGGTTTAGACGGCCGCACGCTGGTAACCCGCACCAACTTCCGCGTGCTGCACACCCTGTACAACATGGGTCCATCTCCCGAACCGAATATCACCGTGTTGTGGTCCGAACAACTGCCGCAAGGCTTTAAAGAATTTTGCGCCAAAGTGTCCATCGACACCTCGTCCATCCAATACGAAAACGACGATTTGATGCGTCCGGACTTCAACAGCGACGACTACGCCATTGCCTGCTGTGTCAGCCCGATGGTGGTCGGTAAACAAATGCAGTTCTTCGGCGCACGCGCCAACTTGGCGAAAACCCTGCTGTACGCAATCAACGGCGGCGTGGACGAAAAATCCAAAGACCAAGTCGGTCCGAAAACCGAACCGATTATGGACGAAGTCTTGGACTACGACACTGTCTTTGCGCGCATGGACAAATTCATGGATTGGCTGGCAACCCAATACGTTACCGCGCTGAACATCATCCATTACATGCACGACAAATACAGCTACGAAGCCGCGCTGATGGCGCTGCACGACCGCGACGTGAAACGCACTATGGCCTGCGGTATCGCCGGTTTGTCTGTGGCCGCCGACTCACTGTCCGCCATCAAATACGCCAAAGTCAAACCGATTCGCGATGAAAACGGTATTGCCGTCGACTTTGAAATCGAAGGCGAATATCCGCAGTTCGGTAACAACGACGACCGCGTGGACGATATTGCCTGCGACTTGGTAGAACGCTTCATGAAAAAAGTGGCAACCCACAAAACTTACCGCAACGCAACGCCGACCCAGTCCGTGTTGACCATTACCTCCAACGTCGTGTACGGCAAAAAAACTGGCAACACGCCGGACGGCCGCCGCGCAGGCGCACCGTTCGGTCCGGGTGCCAACCCGATGCACGGCCGCGATGTCAACGGCGCCGTCGCTTCGCTGACCTCCGTAGCCAAACTGCCGTTCGAGTTTGCCAAAGACGGTATTTCCTACACCTTCTCCATCGTGCCGGGCGCATTGGGCAAAGACGAAAACTCCCGCGAACGCAACCTCGCAGGCCTGATGGACGGCTACTTCCACCACGAAGAAGGAGAGGTGGAAGGCGGCCAACACCTGAACGTCAACGTATTGACCCGCGAAACGCTGGAAGACGCGATGAACAATCCGGACAAATATCCGCAACTGACCATCCGCGTGTCCGGTTACGCCGTACGCTTCAACTCGCTGACCCGCGAACAGCAGCTTGACGTGATTACCCGTACCTTTACACAAACCATGTAAAGCAAAGGGTTTACAGTAAACCAAGCCGGGGGACGGATTATCCGGAACCCGGCTTGATTTTGCCTGAAGCAATGGTTTGATAATATCAAAATCCAGTGGATTAACTTTAAATCAAGACGACCGAAAACAGTACAATAGAGCTATCACTAAAACGCGTTTACCTATTCCAAAACAGCCCATAAACTTCTCACAACAGGGAACGCAATGCCCGCATATTAATCCAATAAGAAGAACCCTCTGCAACACAAAAACAAGTTTTCAGACGACCCCAATATCCGGTACATCAGACACCATGCAGACATCCATCGCCATCAACCCCGAAACACCCGCCCCCGCCAAAGACCTCGGACACCGCCATTACAACGGCAAAGGCATCGTCCATTCCGTAGAATCCTGCGGCGCGGTGGACGGTCCCGGATTGCGCTACGTCCTCTTCCTGCAAGGCTGCCTCATGCGCTGCCTCTACTGCCACAACCGCGACACATGGGACTTGCACACCGAACAAGCCCAAGAAATGACCGTGCCCGAAGTCATGAAGCAAGTCATGTCCTACCGCCACTACCTGCGCGCCACAGGCGGCGGCGTTACCGCCACAGGCGGCGAACCGCTCCTGCAATACGAATTCGTGCGCGACTGGTTCACCGCCTGCCGCGAACACGACATCCACACCTGCCTCGACAGCAACGGCTACGCCCTGCATTACGATTCCATCCTCGACGACCTGCTCGACCATACCAACCTCGTCATGCTCGATTTAAAACAAATCGACCCCGAAATCCACAAAGTCCTCGTCGGCATCCCCAACACCAAAACCCTCAAATTTGCCCACTACCTCGCCGAACGCAAACAGCCCGCACGCGTCCGCTACGTCGTCGTCCCAGGCTATACCGACGACGACCGTTCCGCCCACCTGCTCGGCGAATTTATCGCCGATATGGACAATATCGAAATGGTCGAACTCCTTCCTTATCACGAACTGGGCGTGCACAAATGGGCATTGTGCGGCGACACCTACAAACTCACCGGCGTACATCCGCCTCCCAAAGAAACCATCCTCAAAATCAAATCGATTTTGGAAAGCTACGGCAAAAACATTATTTATTGAGTTCCAATCCAAAAAGGTCGTCTGAAAATGAAATATTCGCTTTCAGACGACCTTTTCGCCGTTCATCCCATTTGTTGCAGCCCATTGCATCAATCAGTTACCATATAAATCTATTGTCATTTTAAACCTTCAGTCGCAATCTTTGGGCTACGTTGAGACAACGCGGTACGGGTTCAAACTTGGGCTGTTAGACCATTCTTAATCTTTAAAAATTAACTTAGAAAAGAGCAGTATGATGAAAAAGTTTTTATCTGTGTTTTTACTTTTTATACCCTTGTCAGCCTATTCAGGGACATATCGAGTAAACAAAACAGGTCTATTGCTTCAGACAAAGCATTTGAAAAATGGAAATATACAGTTTGATATATATAACCCGCGGAATTCAGGGAAAAATTCTTTGGTGCAGGGCGTGGCAAAATTAAAATCAGGGGATTCGGAAATTAATACAGATGAAGAAACGGGTGTGGGTTATGATGTAGATGAATATATTCATGATAAAAATCAATGCTTCATATCGATACGCCTAGATGTAGAAAAAGGTAAGAAAGGCTCGTTAAAGACCTCATGTCCGAAACAAAATGAATTAAGACATCTTAATCTTCCAATTTTGAAAATTAAGTAGGCGTAACCAGTGGCAGGGTTGAAACCCACCATTTAAAAAGGTCGTCTGAAAACCTGAAAACCCTGTTTCAGGTTTTCAGACGACCTTTCGTCTTTATTTTTCGTTTTGTTTGTACCAGTTGATGAATTCGTCCGGTTTGGCGAAACCGAGCAAGGGGTCGCTGCGGCGGCCATCGGCGTGGATGGCGAATATGCCCGGCGGGCCGTAGATTCCGTATTCTTTGTAGAGTGCCTGATGTTCGGGCGTGTTGGCGGTTACGTCGATTTGGAAGAAGCGGTCCATATCGACGGCTTCATGCACTTGCGGCTGGTTGAGCGTGTAGTTTGCCATTTCTTTGCAGGAAATACACCAGTCGGCGTAGAAATCCAAAACGACGGGTTTGTCGGGGTTGGCTTTCAATGCGGCGTCCATGGCGGCTTTGAGTTCGGCGACGTCGGTGAACATTTTGCCGTGGTCGGTGGTTTTGCCTGCTTCGGACGGGGGAGAGAGCGTCAGGAAGTGGTGCAGGGCGGTGGTTTGTTTGTTTGCGCTTTGCCAGCCGAACCATGCGCCGCCGATGATGAGCAGGAAGCCTAAAACGGAGGAGGCGGTTTTCAGACGACCTTTTTGTTTGCCGGATTTAACCAGCAACATGACGGCAGGGACGATCATGAGCAGGGTGTAAAGCGCGACAACGAGGTAGTAGGGCAGGTGCGGTGTGGCGAGATAGACGGCTACGGCAAGCAGGATGAAGCCGAAGGCGTATTTGATGCCGTTCATCCAGTCGCCTGCTTTGGGCAGGACGTGGCCGCCGAATGTGCCGATGAGGATCAGTGGAACGCCGGTGCCGAGTGCCAAGACATACAACGCCAGTCCGCCCAAAACGGCATCGCCGGTTTGTCCGATATAGCCCAAGGCGAATCCGAGCGGTGGGGCGACGCAGGGGCCGACGATCAGCGCGGAGAGTATGCCCATGACGAAGACGGAGAAGATTTTGCCGCCGGAGAGTTTGCTGCTTTGGTTTTGGAAATAGGATTGGACGGCGTTGGGCAGTTGGATGTTGAAGAGTCCGAACATGGAAAGCGCGAGGACGACCATCAGGCCTGCGGCGGCAAGGACGACCCATGCCTGTTGCAGCCATACGGTCAGTAGCGCACCCGTCAGGCCTGCGATGACGCCGACCAGCGTGTAGGTCAGTGCCAAACCTTGCACATACGCTACGGACAGCGCGAAGGCGCGGCCTTTGCCGGCGGTTTTATCGCCGACGATGATGCTGGAAACAATCGGCAAAAGCGGATACATACAGGCGGTAAAGCTCAAGAATACCCCTGCGGTAAAAAACGCCAACAGGTTGGCGTTTAATGTGTCCCACGATAATTTGAAGCGGCTGCTGTCGTCGTTTTGCGAGGCTTTAGGCGTGGCGGCGGGGGATGGTTTGGCGGAATCGGGTTGCAGGAAGCGGTCTTTGGCGGATATGGGTCCGTCGCTTTGCGGCTGGTACAGGCCGTTGCCATTAATCTCGAAAGACGTGTCCACGGGCGGGTAACATACGCCGGCTTCGGCACAACCTTGATAAGTCAGCGTCAGCTTGTAGGTCGGCGCGGATTTTTTGTAAGGCCAGTTGACCTGAGCAGCGCGGTGGAACACGGTTTGTTTGCCAAAAAACTCATCTTCTTTGGCTTCGCCTTTGCTGAAAACCGGTTCGCCCAATACGCCTTCAGGCGCAGTGGCGGCGACGATTTTCGATTGGTACATATAGTAGCCGTCGGCGATTTTGAATTCGACGTTGATGCCTTTGTCGGTAACGTTCACTTGCGGCACAAACGCTTTTTCAGGCGGCAGCAAATCGTCGGCATTCACAGCAAACGCGCTGGAACACAGGGCAAAAAAGGCGGTAAAGAAGTAAAGGAGTTTTTTCATGGCGTCTTCTCGGTGGAAGGGTTGAACAGGCGCATTATAAACGCAGCAGCCGTTTATAGGCCTTAATTTATATTAAAAGCAGCGATTGTTTTTTATAGTGGATTAACTTTAAACCAGTACGGCGTTGCCTCGCCTTAGCTCAAAGAGAACGATTCTCTAAGGTGCTGAAGCACCAAGTGAATCGGTTCCGTACTATCTGTACTGTCTGCGGCTTCGTCGCCTTGTCCTGATTTAAAGTTAATCCACTATATCGTTGCGAGGGGGGATTATCGGACTGCTTGATAGATGATGCCCGTCGGATTGTCTCTTTTTCATAGTCGATTGGAACGGGAAAGGTCGTCTGAAAACTGATTTTCCGGTTTTCAGACGACCTTTTCGATTTTTTGCTTGTTTAAGGATAAGCAATATAAGCGTAAGCCGAGTGGTTGTGTATCGATTCGAAGTTTTCGCTTTCGATGATGAAGCTTTCGATGCGTCCGTCCGCAATCAGCGCAGTGGCTACGTCGCGCACCATGTCTTCCACGAATTTCGGGTTTTCATAGGCTTTTTCGGTAACGTATTTTTCGTCGGGGCGTTTGAGCAGGCCGTAAAGCTGGCAGCTTGCCTGCGCTTCCACGCAGTCGATGATTTCCTCGATACCGACTTCGGCGTTGGCGGTCAGGCTGACGGTAACGTGTGAACGTTGGTTGTGCGCGCCGTATTGGGAAATTTCTTTGGAACACGGACACAAAGAGGTTACGGGCACCATGACTTTCAAATTATGGCTGTATGCGCCGTTTTTGATTTCGCCCGTCAGGGTAACGTCGTAGTCCAGCAGGGATTGGATGCCGGAAACAGGTGCGGATTTTTTGCGGAAGAAGGGGAAGGAAACGCTGATTTTGCCGGAATGAGAGTTTAAAAGGGCAACCATTTCGGCAGTCAGTTTGTGCAGCCTGTCGAAATCCAAAGCCTCGGTTTGTTGCTCCATCAACGCCACGAAGCGCGACATATGCGTGCCTTTTTGGTCGGCGGGCAGGAAAACCGTCATGGTCAGGCGGGCGACGGTGGATTGGCTGCCTTCGGCGGTATTTAAAGTAATCGGAAAGCGCAGGTCTTTAATACCGACCTGGTTAATCGGCAGATTGCGTAAATCTCGGCTGGATTGCACGTCTGCAATGGCGTTCATGCGTTGTTTGTCCTTAATTGTCGGATTGTTGGGGTGTGTGTCGTTTGGAAACGGATTCATGCCGTCCGTTTTGCAAATGCGAGATTATATCACTTGCAAACCGTGTCCGCATTGATTGTTTCTATTTTTCGGATAGTGATAAAATCCTGAATTATTCATATCTTTATAAGGTTGAACCGAGATGAAATTCGCCACCAAAGCCATCCATTCCAGCTACGATTGCGACGAACACAACCGCGCGCTGATGCCGCCGATTTATCAGAACAGTATGTTCGCGCTGCACGAAATCGGCGAGCAGGTTCCCTACCGCTATTCGCGCCTGAGCAATCCGACCCGTCAGGTTTTGGAAGACACGGTTGCCGATTTGGAACGCGGGGCGGCGGGTTTTGCCTTTTCCAGCGGCATGGCGGGCATTGATGCCGTGTGGCGTACCTTCCTGCGTCCGGGCGATACCATCGTTGCCGTCGCCGATATTTACGGCGGCGCGTATGACTTGCTGGTTGACGTATATAAAGCGTGGGGCGTAAACGTCGTCTTTGCCGATTTGGGCAACCCCGACCGCTTGGACGAACTGCTTGCCGCGCACAAGGTGAAACTGGTTTGGCTGGAGACCCCGTCCAATCCGCTTTTGAGATTGGTAGACATCAAAGCGCTTGCCGCCAAAGCCCACGCCGCCGGCGCATTAGTCGGTATCGACAACACCTTCGCCACGCCGTATCTGCAACAGCCGTTGGAAATGGGCTGCGACATCGTGTTCCACTCCGCCACCAAATACCTTTGCGGACACTCCGACGTATTGATGGGCATCGTCGCTGTCAAAACCAAAGAACTGGCGAAACCTCTGCACGACATGATGGTGCATACCGGCGCGATTGCCGGCCCGATGGACTGCTGGCTGGTGTTGCGCGGCATCAAAACGCTCGCCTTGCGCATGGAAGCGCACTGCAAAAACGCGCTCGACATCGCCCGCCGCCTCGAAGCCCATCCCGCCGTAGAAAAAGTGTTCTACCCCGGCTTACCGTCGCACGAACATTACGAACTGGCGAAAACCCAAATGCCCAAAGGCATAGGCGGCGTGGTAACGGTTTACCTCAAAAACGACACGCGCGAAGCGGCAAACAGCGTGATTAAAAACATGAAACTGGTCAAAATGGCGTCCAGCCTCGGCGGTGTCGAAAGTCTGATCAACCATTGCTATTCCCAGTCCCACAGCGGCGTACCACACGACGTGAAAATGGAAATGGGCATCAAAGTCGGCCTGCTGCGCTTCTCCATCGGCATCGAAGACGCGGACGATATTTGGAACGATATTTCCAAGGCTTTGGATTCGACGCTGTAAGATAAAGAGGTCGTCTGAAAAGTGCGTAGCGGGTTTCGCTGAAGCGGTTTCAGACGACCTTTTAGCTGATCCCACGTTAGAAAGGCAAAATCATGAAAACCCTGATCCCCACCCTTATGACCGCAATCATTCTGACCGCCTGTACTTCGCCTGCTGAAAAACCGCAGCCGTCCCAACCTGTCACGTCGTCTGAAAAACCATCCGAACCCCGTCAAGCGTCAACGCCGGCTTTGGCAGCGAAATGGTTTGTGGTTTCTTTCGACAAATTCACCGAAAAAGATTTGGCGGGCAGAACCGCTTTTTTTGGATTTGAGCAAAATGCCCAAGGCGCATGGCAAGATGGGTTGCAATCATTTGACGCTTCAAGCGAAGGAAGCCGGAGCGGGCAAAATTGATTTTGGTCCGATTGCCACGACGATGATGCTGTGTGAAGACATGAAGCTGGAAGAGGCTTTCTTGAACATGAAAAGCGTGTGGAACTATCGTTTCGACGGCAATGATTTGATTTTGGAGCAAAACGGCAAAACCATGCGCCTGCGCCGTCAGCCGTAAAATTTGAATTTCAGTTCCGCTTCAAGGTCGTCTGAAAACCGGACAATCAGGTTTTCAGACGACCTTTCGTCAAGCGAACGGGTATAATATAGTGGATTAAATTTAAATCAGGACAAGGCGACGAAGCCGCAGACAGTACAGATAGTACGGAACCGATTCACTTGGTGCTTCAGCACCTTAGAGAATCGTTCTCTTTGAGCTAAGGCGAGGTAACGCCGTACTGGTTTAAAGTTAATCTACTATACCTTCCATTTTCCATCCCGCACACACAAGGAATCCCATTATGGCAGCCTCGCCCGAAGCCAAGTTTACCGAAGAAAAAGTCTTGTGGATTAAACACTATACGCCCAAACTGATGACTTTTGCCATCAGCCGCCCTGAATCCTACCGCTTCTCGGCGGGGCAGTTTTCGCGGCTCGGTTTTCGCGAC
>NZ_JH164965.1:289445-295603 GCF_000227275.1 Neisseria sp. GT4A_CT1 | reverse complement strand
GAAGCCGCAGACAGTACAGATAGTACGGAACCGATTCACTTGGTGCTTCAGCACCTTAGAGAATCGTTCTCTTTGAGCTAAGGCGAGGTAACGCCGTACTGGTTTAAAGTTAATCTACTATACCTTCCATTTTCCATCCCGCACACACAAGGAATCCCATTATGGCAGCCTCGCCCGAAGCCAAGTTTACCGAAGAAAAAGTCTTGTGGATTAAACACTATACGCCCAAACTGATGACTTTTGCCATCAGCCGCCCTGAATCCTACCGCTTCTCGGCGGGGCAGTTTTCGCGGCTCGGTTTTCGCGACGGCGAAGGCTTTATCTGGCGCGCGTATTCCGTCGTGTCCGCCGAATACGCCGACACGCTCGAATATTTTGCCGTTTTGATCGAAGGCGGCCCCATGTCCGCGCGGTTCGCCGCCATGAAAGAGGGCAACACCATACTGCTCGACAAAACCGCTACGGGCTTCCTCCTGCCCGAACGCTTTCCCGACGGCAAGGACTTGGTCATGCTCTGCACCGGTTCGGGCATCGCGCCTTTCCTCTCCATCATCGAGCAGCCCGAAATCTGGCAGCGTTTTGACCGTTTGATTTTGGCGCACTCGGTTTCTTTCTCCGGCGAACTGATTTTCAGACGACGTGTTGAAGCGTTGAAAGACCATCCGCTGATTGGCGAGTATTTCCACAAATTCCGCTTCGTCCCCATTACCACGCGCGAGGAAACCGAAGGCGCGTTGAGCGGCAAGCGCATTCCCGAGCTGCTGAAAGACGGCAGCCTCGAAACATACGCGGGATTCAAGTTCACCAAAGCGGACACGCGCTTTATGGTCTGCGGCAATCCCGCCATGGTCAAAGACACGTTCCAAGCCCTGATGGACTTGGGCTTCGCCATGCACCGCAACCGCATCCCCGGCGAAATCATGATGGAAAACGGGTTTTGAGCCTGATGATCCGGTAAGGTCTTAATATAGTGGATTAACTTTAAACCAGTACGGCGTTGCCTCGCCTTAGCTCAAAGAGAACGATTCTCTAAGGTGCTGAAGCACCAAGTGAATCGGTTCCGTACTATCTGTACTGTCTGCGGCTTCGTCGTCTTGTCCTGATTTAAATTTAATCCACTATAGAAGCAAAAGAGGTCGTCTGAAAAACGGTTTGCCGTTTCAGACGACCTTTTGTTTGAATGGTTTTTCAGCCGTCGATATGGGGCGCGGCTGCTTATTCTTCACACGGTTCTTCTAAATAATCATCCGCCTGTTGTTCGCGGGATTTCTTTTCTTTGTCCTTCTTTTTGTCCTTGTCGGGAATGGCGGCATTGATTAACGCGCCTGTGCCTTTGACAGCGATTTTACCTGCGGTCATGACGGTGGTGGCGGCCAGATTGACGGCGCTGGTGACGATACAGCCGCTGAGTGCCAAACAGAGGAACACAGGAAGAAGAAGGGATTTTATGTTCATCAATGTTCGCATCCGCATTGATGGCCGTGGTGTCCGCCGCTGCATCCGGAAGCCGCTTCGTGCCAGCTTTCGTCGTCGCCGTCGAATTCTTCCATTTCGTCGAATTCGCCGTTTTCAACCAGCGCGACAAGTTCTTCGAGGCTTTGCGCCCCTTCGACCCAAAAGCAGGGGATATCGGGCGGCGTATCGGGAGCGAGCAGGGCGGCGGTTTGGTCATGCCACGCAATCCAATAGCCGTTTTCGGTGTAGACGAATTGGGCATCGGGATGAATGGTTTCTCCGGTCGTTCCGACCAGCATTCTTTCGGCAATGTCGGCTTGGTAGGGTTGAATCTGCATGATGGTTTCCTGTGAACAAAATCAGCTTTATTGTAACGGAAAATCCATGGCGGATTATAGTGGATTAACTTTAAACCAGCACGGCGTTGCCTCGCCTTAGCTCAAAGAGAACGATTCTCTAAGGTGCTGAAGCACCAAGTGAATCGGTTCCGTACTATCTGTACTGTCTGCGGTTTAGTCGCCTTGTCCTGATTTAAATTTATAGTGGATTAAAATTGCAATGATACGGCATTGCCAACGTCCTTATGTACTACCCGTACACGGCGGGCGTTACCGCCTTGTCTCATTTTTATTTTAATCCACTATAATCCACTATAAATCGTCTTTTGAGATGGGGCAAAGCAGGGTTGAATCCGTAGGCGATGGTTCCGATATCAAAGGTCGTCTGAAAACAAGCGCGGCGGATTGCGTTCAAATATTTGCCCAATAAAAAAGCAGCCTGTTTCAGGCTGCTTTTTGCATCAAGGGATGTAACGCGTCAATCTTATACCACTTCGGCTTTGGTGATGACGACAGGTTCGGTCGGTACGTCGTCGTGGTAGCCGTGGCGTTTGGTGGCGACGCCTTCGATGGCATCGACTACATCAAAACCATCGACGACTTTGCCGAATACGGCGTAGCCCCAGTCTTGGACGACGGTTTTGCCGTATAGTTCTTTAGAACGGAAGTTCAGGAAGGCGTTGTCGGCGGTGTTGATGAAGAATTGCGCGCTGGCGGAATGCGGGTCGGAAGTACGCGCCATGGCGATGGTGTATTTCTCGTTGGGCAGGCCGTTGGACGCTTCGTTTTGAATCGGATCGCGGGTTTCTTTTTCGTTCATGTTCTCGTCCATGCCGCCGCCTTGAATCATGAAGCCTTTGATGACGCGGTGGAAGATTACGCCGTCGTAGAAGCCGTCTTTGACGTATTGCTCGAAATTTTTGGCGGTAACGGGGGCTTTGTCGAAGTCGAGTTCGATTTTGATGTCGCCTTTGTTGGTGTGCAGGATAATCATGGGTTTCCTTTCGTTAAGAATCTTTTTACAAATGGTGCTGGGCGGAAAAACTTCAAGGTCGTCTGAAAAATATTCTTTCAGACGACCTTGGCTAGGGTTTTACGGGTTTACATCAGGATGAAATAAGCCCACAGCGCAACCAGTACGATACAGAGGACGTTCAGCAGCAAGCCGACGTTCATCATTTCGCGTTGCTTGATTAACCCCGTACCGAACACAATCGCGTTGGGCGGCGTGGCAACCGGCAGCATGAACGCGCAAGATGCGCCGATGCCGATGACGAATACCAAGACTTGTTCGGGCAGCCCCATTTGCGTGGCGATGCTGGCGAAAATGGGCACGAGCAGCGCGGCGGAGGCGGTGTTACTGGTGAACTCGGTCAGGAAGATGATGAAGGTGGCGACTACGAAAATCACCAGCAGCGGATGCGCGGCGGTGAAAGTGGTGGCCACCTGCTGACCCAATGCTTCGGATGCGCCGGAAGATTGCAGCAGCGCGCTCAAGCTGATACCGCCGCCGAAGAGCATCAATACGCCCCAGTCGGTGTTGCGGGCGACTTCTTTCCATTGCGCCACGCCGAATACGACGACGGCGACGGCAGCAATCAGGGCGATGACGGTATCGGGGTTGGAAATGCCGAACGCTTCTTTGATTTTGGAGCTGAATACCCAAGCGACGGCAGCAGCGATGAAAATCAACAGTGCAATCACGCGGTGCAGCGTCCAAGGGATAGACTCGGCTTTGACTTCGACGCGTTCGTTCAGATTGGGCTTGAGGATGACGTACATGGAAAACAGCATCAAGGGCAGAATTAACAGCATCATCGGCAGACCGAGCTTCATCCAGCCGACGAAGTCCAGATTCAGGGCTTTGGCGGCAATCATGTTCGGCGGCGAACCGACCACGGTACCCAAACCGCCGATACTGGCGCAGTAGGCGATGCCGAGCAGGACGAAGACATAGGTTTTACGTTCTTTTTCTTGGTCGAGGTGGCTCATCATACCCATTGCCAAAGGCAGCATCATGGCGGCGGTCGCGGTATTGCTGATCCACATGGACAGGAAGGCGGTAACGGCAAACAGCATCAACACGGCGACTTTCATATTGCCGCGCGACAGGCGCAAGAGGTTGACGGCGATTTTGCGGTCGAGGCGCTGCATGTGCAGGGCGGTAGCAAGCGCGAAGCCGCCGAAGAAGATGTAAATCGTCGGATCGGCAAAGCCCGCCATCGCTTTTTTGATGTCCATATCGGGGAAGCCGAGCACGACGGCGAGAATCGGCACCATCAATGCGGTTACCGTGATGTGGACGGCTTCGGTAAACCAAAGCGCGGCAACGAAAATCAACAGCGCGATGCCTTTGTTGGCATCGGTACTGTACGGCAGGATGTGGTAAATGCCGAAACAGACGACGGCGGAGATGATGGTGGTCAGCAGACCTTTAAAGTCGGTAATCGGCTTTTGCGCACTGAGTAACTCGACATTCTCAGGATGCTGGGTTTTGTCCTTTGCATGTAAGTCCATGGAGTATTCCTCTGAAGCATAACGTGAAATCGCTAAAACCGCGGATGCTTAGGCTCATCGCCTGACATTGCTTTTTTATTGATTTCACTGAATCGGTTTTTCTTGTTTCCCGCGTCGGGACGTTCGCAGGCTTTGGATTTCAGTCAAAAAAAGCCGTGCAGCATGGCGACGAGTATATTTGTAATCGCGTGTAGTGTAAATATAATGTTAACAATTGGGCGCGGTTTTTACGAAAACGGATTGATGGGAAACTAAAAATATCTATTTGTTGATTTTCAGACGACCTCCTTTGTAGTTAAAGCGTTAAGGTCGTCTGAAATGCCTAAAACATGCCGTTATCGTGATATGATGCCGCATCTTTAACGACGCCGTCACGTCAATGAAAAAAATATTCAAAATCTTCCTGAAAGCACTGTTGGCGTTTATCATCGCCGCCATCCTTTACTTTGCCGCCGCCTACATCCTCGGTAAAATTCCACAAGACGGCACCGCCTCCGACGGCGACGTCACACTTTACCTGAACAGCAACGGCGTACACGCCGACATCGTCATGCCGCTTTCAGACGACCTTTTCGACTGGACCAGCATCATCAATCCTGCCGACAGCCCCGCAGGGCAAGGCGATGCGCCCATCCGCTACGTCGGCATAGGCTGGGGCGAGCGCAATTTCTATTTGAACACGCCGCAGTGGTCGGATTTGACCGCCTCTACGGCAGTACAGGCGTTAAGCGGGGTCAACAGCACGCTGATTCACGCCATCTACTACCGCGAGTCGCCGCGCGAAGGCGAAAATACCGTCAAATTTACCGTCAGTCGCGAACAATACCGCCGCCTGAGTGCCAACCTGATGCGCCATTTCAAATTGAAAGCAGGCAAAGCCATCCCCGTCGCCGGTGCGCATTACAGCGCTGACGACGCATTCTACGAGGCAGAAGGACGCTACCATCTTTTCAATACGTGCAACAGCTGGCTCAACCGCCGCCTGACCGAAAGCGGCATCAACGGCGTCGTTTGGACACCGTTCCCCGATCCGCTGCTCGACAGCCATCGTACCAATACAGCAGAAAAACCATGAAAACCCTGACCATCCGCCATCTCACGCTCGGCAGCGGACAGCCGAAAATCGCCGTTCCCTTAGTTGCCCGAGACGAAGCAGCCTTATCCGCCGCCCTGAAAAACCTCGAACACGCCTGTTTCGATATTATCGAATTCAGAGCCGACTATTTCGCCCAAGCAGGCAACCCCGAATACCTGCTTGCGCAAGCCGCCGCAGTGCGCCATGTGTTTCCCGAAACCCCGCTGCTGTTTACCTTCAGACGCGCGGAGGAAGGCGGCGAATACCCTTGCAGCAAAGCGTATTATTTCGAGTTGCTCGATAAAGCCGCCGCTTCAGACATCATCGACATCATCGACATCGAACTTTCCGCCGGAGAAAGCGAAGTCCGCCAAGCGGTTGCCGCAGCCAAAGCGCACAACACCGCTGTCCTGATGAGCAACCACGATTTTCATCAAACGCCCGCCAAATCGGACATCACAGGTCGTCTGAAAAAAATGGAAGAGGCAGGCGCAGACATCTGCAAAATCGCAGTGATGCCCCAAAGCCCCGCCGATATCCTGACGCTTTTGGAAGCCACTTGGGAAGCCAGTCAAACCGCAAACCGCCCGATTGTTACCATTTCCATGGGCAGGCTCGGACTCGTCAGCCGCATCGCAGGCTCGACCTTCGGCTCCGCCATCACATTCGGCACGGCAGGCACCGCCTCCGCCCCCGGCCAGCTCGATTCCGCCAACCTGAAAAACATCTTGGATGTTTTGGAAAACGGCAACACCACCGGATAACAATAAATA
>NZ_JH164965.1:282857-289310 GCF_000227275.1 Neisseria sp. GT4A_CT1 | reverse complement strand
CCGGATAACAATAAATAACAAAAAACAAAGGTCGTCTGAAACAGCGTTCAGACGACCTTTTTAGGATATTCCGCTATAATGGCGGCAATTTGAATAGAAAAGGAAAGTTATGAACCGTCTGTACCCCCACCCGATTATCGCCCGCGAGGGCTGGCCGTTTATCGGCGGCGGTTTGGTATTGAGTTTGCTGGTGTCTGCCTGCTGCGGCTGGTGGTCGCTGCCGTTTTGGATTTTCACCGTATTTGCCCTGCAATTTTTCCGCGATCCCGCCCGCGAAATCCCGCAAGATCCCGAAGCGATTTTAAGCCCTGTTGACGGACGCATCGTCGTCGTCGAGCGCGCGCGCGATCCTTACCGTGATACCGAAGCGTTGAAAATCAGCGTGTTCATGAACGTCTTCAACGTCCATTCGCAAAAATCGCCTGCCGACTGCACCGTGACTGCCGTCGAATACAATAAAGGCAAATTCCTCAATGCCGATTTGGACAAAGCCAGTACCGAAAACGAACGCAACGCCGTGCTGGCAACCACTGCTTCAGGCCGCGAAATCACCTTCGTCCAAGTTGCAGGCTTGGTTGCCCGCCGCATTTTGTGTTACACCAAAGCAGGCGAGAAACTGACCCGCGGCGAACGCTACGGCTTTATCCGCTTCGGTTCGCGCGTCGATATGTATCTGCCGGTTGACGCGCAGGCACAAGTCGCCATTGGCGACAAAGTCACCGGCGTTCGCACTGTTTTGGCGCGCCTGCCGCTCCAAGCTCCTGAAGCTGCCGCGCCGACTGAAACCGCAAGTGCCGCGCAAGCGGAAACGCCCAATCCGGCGCAAGCTGCTGCCGAAGTAGTCCAATCCGAAATCGAAGCGGCTGCCGATAAAGTCCGCAATGCCGCAGAGCAGTCATTGAAAGACTGACGGCTGAAAGCTGAACAAGAGGTCGTCTGAAAACCTTTTTCAGACGACCTTGTTTTATCAGAAACGGTAAATACGGTATAATTTGAACCCAACACACATTACACCCGACGGATTGATTCCCCGTCGGTTTTCCCTTTTCAGACGACCTGTACCGAATATCAAAAATCCATCCATGACCGCAAAATCCTCTAAAACCGCATCAAAAACCAAAGCCAAAACAAACGCCAAACCGAGCACGCGCCGTCAAAGCCAAACGAAGGCGCAGACAGAGCCGAACAAGGTTTCCGAGCGTTTGAAGGCTGCCAAAGCGCTGCAAAAGAATGAAGAAAAAAAAGCGCGCCCCGAGCATGTCGTCAATCTGATTAACGACGCGCTGTGGCTCTTCGGGCTGATGGTGACGGTCTTCATCGCCATTTCCCTCGCCAGCTTCAAAATGACCGACCCCGCATGGTCGCGCAGCGTGCCGAAATCGGATGACATCGCCAATTTCGGCGGGCTGTTTGGCGCGTATGTTTCCGATGTCGGCTATTATCTTTTTGGACTGTCGTTTTGGTGGTGGATCGCCGCTTCGTGCGTTTTCCTCTATAAAAATTTCCGCCCGCTGCAAAAGCGCGAAAACTACAAATCGTACAACCACGGCGTTGCCGCGCTGGCTTTGTTCCTGCTTTTGGTGTGCAGCCCGATTCTCGAATATTTCACCCTTCAAAATACTTTGGACGAAACCCTGCCTGTCGGTGCGGGCGGTTTGGTCGGCGCTTTGGCAGGTTCAGGCTTGGCTTGGCTGTTGGGTAAATCCGGCAGCCTGCTGATTATGTGCGTCATGCTGCTGCTTTCCGTTTCCTTGCTGGCGCAAGTGTCTTGGCTGGAAGTCATGGCAAAAACTGGACGCAATACCGAAAGCCTGTTTTCGGGCATTTGGGGTCGTCTGAAAAAGGCATTGGGCAGACGCAAGGACGACGGCTCGACAGCCGAAGCCTTGGAAACGGAAAACACCCGCCGCATGGTGAAAGAAGCCAAAAACATCACCGCTACGCCAGTTACACCGCTTGCAGGCAGCACCAGCAACCGCAAATCTGTCGCGGTCTCCGTCGCGCCGCCGCCCAAAATTCAGGCTTCTTTGTTTGAAGACAACGAGCCGCAACAGACAGGCGAATACCACAAACCCGGCATGAACCTGCTGCGCCTGCCCAACGGCGAACCCGTCAGCATCAATCCTGCCGAATTAGAGCGCACTGCCGAATTGATTGAATCCAAGTTGGCAGAATTCGGCATCGGCGTGCAAGTCGTGTCCGCCACTTCCGGCCCTGTGATTACGCGTTATGAAATCGAACCCGCGCAAGGCATAAAAGGCAGCCAAATCGTTGCCCTGTCTAAAGATTTGGCGCGATCTATGTCGCTGCAATCCGTGCGCATCGTGGAAACCATCGCGGGCAAAAACACCATGGGCATCGAGTTGCCCAACGAAAAACGCCAAGACGTGATGTTGAGCGAAATCTTGTCTTCGCCCGTGTTTACCGAAGCCAAATCCAAGCTGACCGTCGCGCTGGGTAAAGACATCTCCGGTACGCCCGTCGTCGGCGACTTGGCAAAAATGCCGCACCTTTTGGTCGCCGGTATGACCGGTTCGGGTAAATCCGTCGGTGTGAACGGCATGATTATGTCCATGCTTTTCAAAGCCACGCCCGACGAAGTCCGCTTCATCATGATTGACCCGAAAATGCTCGAATTGAGCATTTACGACGGCATTCCGCACCTGCTTTGCCCGGTCGTTACCGATATGCGCGAAGCAGGGCAGGCGTTGAACTGGTGTGTCGCCGAAATGGAAAAACGCTACCGCCTGCTTTCCCACGCCGGCGTGCGCAACTTGGAAGGCTTCAACCAAAAAGTCGAAGCCGCCAAAGCATCGGGCAAACCCATGCCAAACCCGTTCAGCCTGAATCCGGACGACCCCGAGCCGTTGGAAAAACTGCCGATGATTGTGGTCGTTATCGACGAGTTGGCAGACCTGATGATGACCGAACGCAAAGCCGTCGAACAACAAATTGCCCGCCTCGCCCAAAAAGCGCGCGCCGCCGGTATCCATATGATTGTCGCGACCCAACGACCGAGCGTCGATGTCGTCACCGGCTTGATTAAAGCGAATATCCCGACACGTATGGCGTTTACTGTGCAAAGCAAAATCGACAGCCGTACCATCCTCGACCAAATGGGCGCGGACGAACTGCTGAAATACGGCGATTCCCTGTTCCTGCAACCGGGCAGCGCCGAGCCGACCCGCCTGCAAGGCGCATTCGTTTCAGACGACGAGGTGCATCAAGTCGTCAACTACGTCAAATCGCAAGCCCCCGCCGACTATGTCGAAGGTTTGCTCAGCGGTGAAGCCGCACTGGAAACCACCAACATCGTCAATCCGAATGCAGGCAGCGACGAATTGTTCGACCAAGCCGTTGCCTACATTTTGGAAAGCAAAAAAACTTCCATCTCCTCCCTGCAACGCCAGTTGCGCATCGGCTACAACCGTGCCGCCAACCTGATGGAAGCGCTCGAAAACGCCGGTGTCGTTTCTCCCGCCGACATCAACGGCAGCCGCAGGATTCTGGCGCAAAAAGACCAGTTGTAATCTCAATAATTACCAAAGGTCGTCTGAAAACTGGTTATACCTGTTTTCAGACGACCTTTTATGATGTCGGATTCAATACCTTATTTTATCGGGGCAAAATCGGCCCGCCTATCGACGATATAGTGGATTAACTTTAAATCAGGACAAGGCGAGGCAACGCCGTGCTGGTTTAAAGTTAATCCACTATATTATCCAGTCAATCAAACATTGTGATATACTAGCCAGCTAATTTTCCTGCCTTTTGCAAGCAACGGACGATAAAAGCCCCGATGGGTCGGAGCCGCTTTTGCAGTCATCATTGGTAAAAGGATTCCCATTTTTTATTTAACACAACAAATTAAGGTCTTACGATGAGCGTAACTGTTGAAACTTTAGAAAATCTGGAACGCAAAGTAGTGTTGTCTCTGCCTTGGTCCGAAATCAACGCAGAAACCGATAAAAAACTGAAACAAACCCAACGCCGTGCAAAAATCGACGGTTTCCGTCCGGGTAAAGCACCTTTAAAAATGATTGCCCAAATGTACGGTGCAAGCGCTCAAAATGAAGTCATCAATGAAATGGTCCAACGCCGCTTCTACGATGTTGCCGTTGCCCAAGAATTGAAAGTTGCCGGCTATCCACGTTTCGAAGGCGTTGAAGAACAAGACGATAAAGAATCCCTGAAAATCGCTGCGATTTTCGAAGTGTTCCCTGAAGTCGTTATCGGCGATTTGTCTGTACAAGAAGTCGAAAAAGTAACCGCTTCCGTCGGCGATGCCGAAGTGGACCAAACCGTAGAAATCCTGCGCAAACAACGTACCCGCTTCAACCATGTTGAACGTGAAGCCCAAAACGGCGACCGCGTCATCATCGACTTCGAAGGCAAAATCGATGGCGAACCTTTTGCCGGCGGCGCATCCAAAAACTACGCCTTTGTATTGGGTGCAGGTCAAATGTTGCCTGAGTTTGAAGCCAGCGTAGTCGGCATGAAGGCAGGCGAAAGCAAAGACGTTACCGTCAACTTCCCTGAAGACTACCACGGTAAAGACGTTGCCGGTAAATCCGCTGTCTTCACCATCACATTGAACAACGTATCCGAACCCACCCTGCCCGAAGTTGATGCCGACTTCGCCAAAGCATTGGGTATCGCCGACGGCGACGTTGCTAAAATGCGCGAAGAAGTGAAGAAAAACGTAGGCCGCGAAGTTGAGCGCCGCGTGAACGAACAAACCAAAGAATCTGTAATGAACGCGCTGCTCAAAGCCGTAGAGCTGAAAGCGCCTGTTGCTTTGGTAAATGAAGAAGCCGCCCGCTTGGCAAACGAAATGAAACAAAACTTCGTCAACCAAGGCATGGCTGACGCTGCCAACTTGGATCTGCCTTTGGATATGTTCAAAGAGCAAGCCGAACGCCGCGTATCTTTGGGTCTGATTTTGGCTAAACTGGTTGAAGAAAACAAACTGGAACCGACTGAAGAGCAAATCAAAGCCGTTGTTGCCAACTTCGCAGAAAGCTACGAAGATCCTCAAGAAGTGATCGACTGGTACTACGCAGAGCCTTCCCGCCTGCAAGGTCCGACTTCTTTGGCAGTAGAAAGCAACGTCGTTGATTTCGTTTTGGGCAAAGCCAAAGTAACCGAAAAAGCTTTGTCTTTTGACGAAGTGATGGGCGCACAAGCCTAATCATCTTCAAAAGGTCGTCTGAAACAGGCAACTTGAAAGCACCAAAGCATCCCTTTGGTGCTTTCGCAACATTGACAGGAGACAAAAATGTCCTTCGATTTCAATAATTACCTCGTTCCTACCGTTATCGAACAAAGCGGCCGCGGCGAGCGTGCATTTGATATTTACTCGCGCCTTTTGAAAGAGCGCATCGTATTTTTGGTCGGTCCGGTAACCGACGAGTCCGCCAATTTGGTGGTTGCCCAGCTGTTGTTTTTGGAAAGTGAAAATCCGGACAAAGATATTTTCTTCTACATCAACTCCCCCGGCGGCTCGGTAACGGCAGGCATGTCGATTTACGACACCATGAATTTCATCAAGCCCAACGTCTCCACCTTGTGCTTGGGACAAGCGGCAAGCATGGGCGCATTCCTGCTCTCGGCAGGCGAAAAAGGCAAACGTTTCGCCCTGCCCAACAGCCGTATCATGATCCACCAGCCTTTAATCAGCGGCGGTTTGGGCGGTCAAGCATCCGACATTGAAATCCATGCCCGCGAGCTGTTGAAAATCAAAGAGAAACTCAACCGCCTGATGGCGAAACACTGCGGCCGCGACTTGGCAGATTTGGAACGCGACACCGACCGAGACAACTTCATGTCCGCCGAAGAAGCCAAAGAATACGGTTTGATTGACCAAGTTTTGGAAAATCGCGCTTCTTTGCAGGCTTAAATGTTTGATTTCGGCGATTTGAACACACGCTGACAGAAGACGTGCTGATTATTCCGCTATTTCGCCTGTACAACGGAGCGGCTGTTTTTGATGAGGCTGCTTGGGTAAGGAAAGAGCGGTTTTGTTGAGGCGTCGCTGACAGCGGTGTTTGAATGGATTTGACGAAAAGGTCGTCTGAAAACATGAACTGGCCCCCAAATCTTGGACACTCATAAAAGCCTATTCAGGCGCTCTGTGCAAGCTGGGTTCTGTATGCGACAGGACTCAGCTTTTTCAATTTCAAACTGCAACGCTCCCGATTGTAGTAATCCATATAGTCATCTATCTGCTTCATCAATTCATCTACCGTCAATTCACCTGCGTTATAGAAACACTCCGTCTTCAACACCGCAAAGAAGCTTTCCATCGGCGCATTGTCCCAACAGTTCGCCTTTCGCGACATGCTTTGAACCATGGAATGCTCCGCAAGCAATTCCCTATACCCCGCCGTACGGTACAGCACACCTTGGTCCGAATGCAGCATCGTTCCTTTATCAGTCAGACGGGGTGCGGCT
>NZ_JH164965.1:220804-282668 GCF_000227275.1 Neisseria sp. GT4A_CT1 | reverse complement strand
TTTTTCAATTTCAAACTGCAACGCTCCCGATTGTAGTAATCCATATAGTCATCTATCTGCTTCATCAATTCATCTACCGTCAATTCACCTGCGTTATAGAAACACTCCGTCTTCAACACCGCAAAGAAGCTTTCCATCGGCGCATTGTCCCAACAGTTCGCCTTTCGCGACATGCTTTGAACCATGGAATGCTCCGCAAGCAATTCCCTATACCCCGCCGTACGGTACAGCACACCTTGGTCCGAATGCAGCATCGTTCCTTTATCAGTCAGACGGGGTGCGGCTTTTTCGAGCATTTCCTTCACCATTTCGCTGTCGGCTCTGCGGCTCATGGCGTAGGCGACGATCTCGCGGTTGAACAAGTCCAATATCGGCGAGAGGTACAGTTTGCCGTCCTTTCCTTTGAGTTCGGTCACGTCGGTCAGCCATTTTTCGTTGGGCTTTCGGGCTTTGAACCGGCGTTTGAGGAGGTTTTCCGATATTTCGCCCATAGCGGGATGGCGGTAGGCTTTTTTCGCCCGTATGAGGGCTTTCAGTTCCAACTGCTTCATCAACCGCGCCACTTTTTTGCGGTTCCAACCCAATGCGGCGGCAATGCGCCTTTGTCCGTAGCGTCCTTTATGCCGCCGGTAGGTTTCGACAAGGAGGGCTTTGTCGGCTTCGTCGGGGTCGGGTCGGTCTTGGTGATGGTAGTAAAAGCTGCTTTTGGGCAGGTTTGCGATGTGCAGCAGGTATTTGAGCGGGTGTTGCTCCCTCAGTGTTTGGACGGTTTGGCTTTGTCCTTTGCGGTCCGCTTTTGGCTGAGGGCTTTTAACTCCTTTAGGTAGGCGACCTCTGCGCGCATATAGCACAGTTCTTCAATAAGCTCTGCCTGCGTTTTTTCTTGGTCGGGTTTATCTGCGATGAAGGGGTTTTTGCGGTGTTGGGGCATGGTTTTGGATTGGGGATGTTCGAGTGCGCCGATACCGCCTTCTTGATAGGCGCGTATCCATCGTCTCAGGTGGGTTCGGGAAATGCCGTAGTGGTCTGCGGTACGCTGCTGGCTGCGTATATGCAGGTAGTGGAGTACGGCTTGGTATTTGAAGTGTAATGTATATTTGCTCATAAAAAAACTGCACCTTGTGAGTTGGAGGGGATGTCCAACTTTTGGGGTGCAGTTCAAACTTGAAAGACAGGTTTTCAGACGACCTTTTTGATTTGTTGCATTGGAATTGATATTACGTTAACGGCTTTGGTTTGCTTTGCCGCCTTGTCTTATGGATAAAGAATCCCGCTGTATGCCTTATTCCGTAAAGAAAGTATGCGCGCCGAGATAATGTTTGGCGTAATACTGGCTGGAGAGTTTTTCGGTTTTGATGGTTTTGCCGCTGCTTGGGGCGTGGATAAATTCGCCGTTGCCGATGTAGAGGCCGACGTGGGAATATTGGGATGAACCGCCGGTGTTGAAAAAGACGAGGTCACCGGCTTTTAGTTGGTTGTCGGGGATTTTGCGGCTGGCTGCCGCCATGTCGCGGGCGGTTCGCGGGAGACTGACGCCGAGGGCGTTTTTATAGACGAATTGAATCATGCCGCTGCAGTCGAAGCCGGTGGCAGTGCTGCTGCCGCCCCATCTGTAAGGCGTGCCGATTAGCCCCATGCTGTGCAGCATAAGTTCTTGCGAGCCTTGAGTGCGGTCGATGTTGCTGATGCGGACGGGTTGGACTGTTCGGACGGTGTTGTGGGTTTTGGTCTTCGGGTGATGTTTGCCGGAAAAAAGGCCGCAGGATGCGAGGGGCAGGATGATGGCGGCGGTCAGGGCGGTGCGGATAATCGGTTTCATGGGATTCCTTTTTAGGGACGTTTCAGACGAGGTTTGGCAAGAGGTCGTCTGAAAAAGGTTTTTCTATAGTGGATTAACTTTAAACCAGCACGGCGTTGCCTCGCCTTAGCTCAAAGAGAACGATTCTCTAAGGTGCTGAAGCACCAAGTGAATCGGTTCTGTACTATCTGTACTGTCTGCGGCTTCGTCGCCTTGTCCTGGTTTAAATTTAATCCACTATATTTGTGTGATGGGTTAGTCCGTATTTTTGTTTTGAGGTCGTCTGAAAACTTGAAATACAGGTTTTCAGACGACCTTTCGTTTGGGTCTTACAGCAATCCTTCTATCGGCAGGATGGAGAGGATTTTGGAGGTAACGCGTTTCCAGAATTTGGCTTCCGGTTCGGCGGAGTAGGTTTTTTGGGTGGCGGGGTCGTACCAGTGCAGTTTGTTGTATTTGTCGAGGGTGACCTGATAGGCGTATTTCGGGGTGGTATTGACGAGGGTGCGCTGCATTTCGCCTGCGATTTTGGGGCTTTCGAGGACGACGCCCATTTCGGTGTTGAGTCTGGCGGATCGCGGGTCGAGGTTGAATGAGCCGATGAAGACGCGTTTTTCGTCCACGATGAAGGTTTTGGCGTGCAGGCTGGTGGCGGAGCTGCCGGTCAGACCGCGGTCTTTGGTGGTGGGGACGGCGTGGTTGGGTTGCAGCTCGTAGAGTTTGACACCGGCTTTGAGCAGGGGTTTGCGGTATTTGACGTAGCCTGAATGGACGGCGGCGACATCGGTCGCTTGGAGCGAGTTGGTCAGGACGGTTACGTCCACGCCATTTTTGACGAGTTGGTCGAGCGCGCGCACGCCTGATTTGGTGGGAACGAAATAGGGCGAAACGAGATAGACGCTTTTTTCGGGCGTTTTCAGGGCGTTTTGCATGCGGTCGAAAATGGGCGGTTTGTGGCGGTCGCGGTCCAGCCCTTTGGCGGGGTCGTCGCTGATCAGGCGGGTGTGGACGCTTTGCCAGTCTATGCTGTTGCTCTGCATTTTTTTTGTAGAGTTCGGAATTTTCGATGCTGTTGCGGTAGCGGCTGAGGGTTTCGTTTTTGTCTTTGTCGTTGTAACCCAGCTCTTGGAAGCCTTTTTCGATATCGCCTTTTTTGATGATGCTGGCGACGGTGTAGGAGGAATGGCTTGCCCAATAGCGGTCGAAGTCTTGAGAAACTTCGGTCACGACGCGGCCGGTGGCGAGGATGTCGAGGTCGGCAAAGATGGTGTCTTCGCCGACTTTAAAATATTCGTCGCCGATATTGCGCCCGCCGAGGATGGTGGCGCGGTTGTCGGCGGTGAAGGATTTGTTGTGCATCCGGCGGTTGAGGCGTGGGAAGTCGGTCAAATAGCCCAGCGCGCGCCATTTGCGGCGGACGAAGGGGTTGAACAGGCGAATTTCGATATTGGGATGGCTGTCGAGGGCGAGCAGGACGTTGTCCAGACCGTTGGTGTTGTTGTCGTCCAGCAGCAGGCGCACGCGCACGCCGCGTTCGGCGGCACGGTGGATCAGGTTGAACATGAGCTTGCCGGAGATGTCGTTGTGCCAGATGTAGTATTGGAGGTCTAGGGTGTGGTCGGCGGCTTCAATCAGGGCGGCGCGGGCGACGAAGGCTTCGTGCGCGTCGTTGAGCAGATAAACATTGGAAATATCGCCTCCGGTTTTGGCAGTGGCGGTGTTGAGCAGGGCATCCATGCGCGGGGCGGAACGGATGTCGAGGTAGTGGCTTTCAGGGCGATCGTCCAGTGAGGGCAGGCCGGCGCAACCTGTCAGAAAAACCGGAAGCATAAGGATGAGATGGATTTTTTCATTCTTGAGGGTGTTTCAGACGACCTTCTGCGCTGAAACGGTATTTTTATTTAGAAGGGTCGTCTGAAAAGAAGTTCGATGTTTATACGGTTCGCATTTTAACCTATTTTTTTGAAGTCGTTAGGTTGCGTCCGTCGGAAATGTGCAGGCGGCTGAATATGGTGCTGGAGACAAGCGTAATCAAGCCGATGGAAAGCAGGGTAAGGCGGAATGAGAGGTGGAGGTTGCCTGCGGTGAAGCTGCTTTGCGACCAGTTTTGCAGGATAAGCGCGCCGAGCGCAATGCCGAGGCTGATGGCGAGTTGTTGGTTGACCGCCATCAGGCTGTTGCCGCTGCCGGTTTGGTGCGCGCGCAGGTCGGCGATGGTCAGGGTGTTCATGGCGGAAAATTGGATGGAGTTGCAGGTGCCGATGAGGAGCAGCAGGACAATCCAGACGCTTAAGGATGTGTCGGCGTCGGGTAGGGCAAGCAGCATAATCAGTATGGCGAGGAGGCGCGTGTTCCAAATCAACACGTTGCGGTAGCCGAAGCGCGACATCAGGGGCTTGATGAGCGGTTTGACAACAAGCGAGGCGAAAGCGACGGGCGCGACCAGCCAGCCGGATACGCTGGCGGCAAAGCCGAACGCGACTTGAAACAATAGCGGCAGCAAAAAGGGGATGGAACTGATGCCGAGCCGGCTGAACAGATTGCCTGTCAGACCCAGCCGGAAGGTGCGGACTTGGAACAAATCCGCCGCATAAATCGGGTTGGTGGCGGTTTTCATGTGGCGGTAGTAGAGCAGGGCAAATGCTGTGCCGCCGAGTGCGAGTAAGAGCGAAAACCAAACTGCGCCAGAGTGGGACACCATTTCCACCGCCAACATCAAGAGACACGCCGCCGAAGCGAAAGTCAGGTAGCCACTCAAGTCCAGAACCGTATTTTCGCCTTTGACATCGGGCATAATCCGCCAGCCCAGCAAAACGCCGAGCAGCCCTATGGGCAGGTTCATCAGGAAAATCCAATGCCAAGATGCGTATTCGACCAAATAGCCGCCGACCAAAGGGCCGAATATCGGGCCGATCAGCGCGGGCATCACGGCATAGTTGATGGCGTTGAGCAGTTGAGATTTGTCGTACACGCGCAAAATCGTCAGGCGCGGTACGGGTACCAACATCGACCCGCCTATGCCCTGAATCACCCGTGCCATCACCAGCATGGGCAGATTGGCTGCCGCCGCACACAATGCCGATCCGAGCATAAAAATGCCGATTGAACCGAAAAATACGTTTTTAGTGCCGAACCTGTCCACCAAATAGCCGCTTAAAGGGATCAGTAGAGCAACGGTCAGCGTATAGGAAATCGCCGCCAGCTGCATATTGAGCGGCGATACTTTGAAATCTTTGGCGATTTCAGGTAGGGCGGTGTTCAGAATCGTCGCGTCCAGCATTTGCATGAAAATCGCAATCGCCAACAGCAGGGGCAGCCATCGGGACGGGCGGACGGGCGGCGTTTCCGAAACGTTTGATTCGGTTTTGTTCATAGGGATGAATTGTAACTGATTTGGCAGGAGGTCGTCTGAAAGGCGGCTTGCTCTTTCAGGCTTTGGGATGAGAACCGGATGGCTGCTGGATAAATGGATTTTTTAGAGATTTGTTGACTTGAAGATGAAGAAACGAGCGGGTTGCGCCTATGGGGAAAGGCGGTGGGCAGGTTGTGTGTGGAACATTTATTTTGTCGAAAAGGTCGTCTGAAAACGGGCAATACCGGTTTTCAGACGACCTTTGCGTTTTTAAGCTGCTTAAATCATCAGGCGATTTCGAGCCACATCACTTGGTAGGGACGCAGCACCAAATCCTGATTCAATGCCACGGTTTCGCCGCTGATGAGGTCTTTGGCGCGGGCGGGCATGGCTTGCAGGGTGTGCGCGCTGATGGTTTGCGGGTGTTCGCTGAAGTTGCCGAACGCCAACAGCGCGTTGTTGCGGATGTAGCCGATGATGTGTTTGTTGTTGGTGTTGAAGGTAACCAGACGGCCGCCGTTCAAGCGCGGGTTGTTTTGGCGGATGTCTATCATGTGGCGCAGGCCTTGATAGATTTGTCCTGCCGCGGTTGACGGGTCGTGGCGCTGTTCGTACAACTCGGCGTTGTAACGCGGACGGTGCGCCCAGCGGCTGTCATCGCTCTTGTTGCGGTCGTTCGACCAGTCGTCGTCGTTGAGCGTGCCGACTTCGTCGCCGAGATAAATCAGGGGTAGGCCGCCGGTGCTCAGGGCGATGCTGTACAAGAGTTTGATGCGGTCAACGGCGTGTGGGTCGTGTTGCGCCAAACCTGCCAAGGCGGCGGCAGTACCGCTGACGCGGCAGTCGCCGGTGTTGGGGTTGTATTGGAAGGGGACGCCGCGCGCGAAGCTGCCGTCGAAATGGTTGACGAAGAAGCGGTTGAGGAATTGGCGGTGGTCGTAGCCGTGGATGCCGAATTGTGATGCGTCTTCGTCGGCAAACGTCCAGCCGATGTCGTCATGGCTGCGGACGTAGTTGACCCATGCGGTATGGTCGGGCAGGTTGTGGCGGTAGGAGAGGGCTTGGTGGAGCAGGTTGACTTCGCGGGTGGCGAGGGTGTTCCACAACAATGCCATTTGCAGCGGGTTGTAGCCGATTTGGCATTCGTCTTGTCCGATGTATTGGACGACTTGGTCGGGGTGGACGATGGCTTCGGATTTGAAGAACACGGCAGGTGCGGCGATGCGCATGACGGCGTTAAACGCGCGGATTAAGGCGTGGGCTTGTGGCAGGTTTTCGCAATCCGTACCCATTTGTTTCCAAATAAAGGCGACGGCGTCCATACGCAGGATGTCGACGCCCAGATTGGCGAGGAACATCATTTCGCCTGCCATGGCACGGAATACCCATGGATTGCTGTAATTCAAATCCCATTGGAAGGAGTTGAACGTCGTCCATACCCAGCGTCCGTCTTCTAATTGGGAGAAGCCGCCCGGATGCTGGTCGGGAAAGATTTCGCGCAGGGTGCGGTCGTATTGGTCGGGCATCCAGCGGTCGGGGAAGATATAGTAGAAATTGTCGAAAAGCGGATCGCCGGCGGCGCAGCGTTTCGCCCATTCGTGTTCGTTGGACGTGTGGTTGAAGATGAAATCGACGACGGCGGAAATGCCCGCTTCGTGCAGCGCGGCAATGACATCGCGCAAATCGTCTATCGTACCCAAAGCTGGATTGACGTCGCGGTAACTGCTGACCGCATAGCCGCCGTCGCTCTTGCCTTCAGGGCATTTAAACAGGGGCATCATGTGCAGATAGGTCAGCCCCAGTTCTTGAAAATAAGGGATTTTGGCTTTCAAGCCTTTCAAATCGCCCGCGAACAAATCGACATAACACACGCCGCCGACCTGTTTATTGGACAAAATCCAATCGGGGTCATTCTCACGCGCGGCATCGATGGCTTTCAGAGACTTGTCGCGTTGGGAATAGCTTTGCCATGCTTGGGCAATCAGTTGTTCCAGCATGGGCAGGACGGCTTCGTTGTCGTTGTAAACGTTGTCCAGCTCGTGCATCAGCTTGGGAAAATGCTCGTTCAAACGCCGGTCAAACTGTTTCCAGTCTTCGGAAGCTTCGACGGTCGCACGCTGTTTGGGGCTATATTCTGCCAAGGCGCGCTCTTTGAGATGATGCAGGGTCAAATCGACCTGTTGGGTCTGGGTCAACATGATGTTTACTCCGAGTTGAGGTTGGATTTGTTTGGAAGCCTGATTCCTGCTGCCTGCGCCGCTGAAACGCATGCAGGCTTAAGGCAAAATCGAGAAGTCCATCATACTGTAAGAAGCTGTTTGTGCATAGTAGCCTGAAATGGTTGGGAAAATAGGCTTTTAATCGGGTTGGGGTCGTCTGAAAACGGTATGGATTTTTTTATATGGGTTGGCGTGGGTTTGAATGCTTGGTATTTAATGTTAATTGGGTGGTTATTTTTTAGATAAATGGCTCTATTTTTTATGTTCTGAACAATAATTTGCTGATGTGTCGGCTGTGTATTTATCCAATAGGCAATATTTGGGTATTGGATGAGGAGGTGAACACATTTATTTTCTTGGATAAAGGACAACGGGCGTTTTTTGAAGAAGATAATTTTGTTTGATGGAAGTCAAAGGTCGTTGATGGGGAAGTTTGGGCGTATTGGCTTGGAAGAATAGGGTGTTGCCATGACTGAGTTTAAAGAGCGTAAACATCGAAATATAGTGGATTAACTTTAAACCAGTACGGCGTTGCCTCGCCTTAGCTCAAAGAGAACGATTCTCTAAGGTGCTGAAGCACCAAGTGAATCGGTTCCGTACTATCTGTACTGTCTGCGGCTTCGTCGCCTTGTCCTGATTTAAATTTAATCCACTATAAAAGGTCGTCTGAAAACCTGCAATATCGGTTTTCAGACGACCTTTTGAGCTTTAAAGCGTTAACCGTTTACAGCGGCCATTTCAGCGCGGGATTGCTTTCGATGACGGCTTTGAACTGGTTTTGAATCCGCTCGATGGCTTCGTCGGAATCTGCCTCGAAGCGCAACACCAAAATCGGCGTGGTATTGGAGGCGCGCATCAGACCGAAGCCGTCGGGGAATTCCACGCGCAGGCCGTCGATGGTGATGATTTCGGTCGCGCCTTCGAATTTGGCTTTGGCGGCGAGTTCGTCGATAACCTGATGGCCGTTGCTGCCTTCGGGCAGGTCGATGTTGAGTTCGGGCGTGGAAATGCTTTGCGGTAGGCTGTTCAACACTTCGGACGGATTGTCGAAGGCAGACAGGATTTCCAAGAGGCGTGCGCCGGCGTACATGCCGTCGTCGAAGCCGAACCAGCGTTCTTTGAAGAAGATGTGTCCGCTCATTTCGCCGGCAACCAGCGCGCCGGTTTTTTTCATGGTGGACTTGATGAAGCTGTGGCCGGTTTTCTCCATGACGGCTTCGCCGCCGTGTTCTTTAATCCACGGTGCGAGCAGGCGGGTGGATTTGACGTCGAAGATGACTTTCGCGCCGGGGTTGCGGCTCAAAACGTCTTGGGCGAACAGCATGAGCTGGCGGTCGGGATAAATAATGTTACCGTCTTTGGTGACGACGCCCAAGCGGTCGGCATCGCCGTCAAAAGCCAAGCCGATTTCGGCGTCGCTGTTTTTCAGTGCGGCAATCAAATCTTGCAGGTTTTTCGGTTTGGAAGGGTCGGGATGGTGGTTGGGGAAATTGCCGTCCACTTCGCAGAAAAGTTCGGTCACTTCGTTGCCCAAACCTTTGTAGAGCTTGCCTGCGAATGCGCCGCCTACGCCGTTGCCCGCGTCGATGGCGATTTTCATGGGGCGTTTGAGTTTGACGTGGCCGACGATGTGGTTGTGGTATTCGCCGGAGATGTCTTTTTCGGTTACGCTGCCTTTTTTATCGGAAGCGGTCAGTTTGTCGGCTTCGATCAGGGCAAGCAGTTCTTGGATGGCTTCGCCTGCGAGGGTATCGCCGCCGAGCATCATTTTGAAGCCGTTGTAATCGGGCGGATTGTGGCTGCCGGTAATCATCACGCCGCTGCCGCCGCATTCGTTGATGGCGGCGAAATACAGCATGGGGGTGGCGACCATGCCGACATTGAGGACGTCGATGCCGCTGTCGGTAAAGCCGCGCTGGATGTGTTCCATCAGTTCGGGACCGCTCAAGCGTCCGTCGCGTCCGAGTGCGATGCGGGTAATGCCTTGTTCGGAGGCTCGGGTGGCGATGGCTTTGCCGATGAGGTAGGCGGCTTCGTTGGTCAGGGTTTTGCCGACAATGCCTCGGATGTCGTAGGCTTTGAAGATGTCGCGGGCAATGTTTGCCATGATGGTTTCCTTTGTGATTGTGAATGGAAAACGGGCTTATTCTAACATAGGCAAAGGTCGTCTGAAGGCTTTCAGACGACCTTTGGGGGTTATATCAAATAACCATTCACTGCGGTTTCAATCAATTGCCGAAAGTGTTGCATTGATTGATGTCGCCGCTGTCCAAACCGCGTTTGAGCCATGCCATGCGCTGTTCGGACGAGCCGTGTGTAAAGCTGTCGGGAACGACGTAGCCCTGCCCGTCTTTCTGCAGGCGGTCGTCGCCGACGGATTCGGCAGCCAGCATGGCTTTGGGGATGTCTTCGGGTTTGAAGATATTATTGTTGACGGCGTAATGCCCCCAAATGCCCGCGTAGCAGTCCGCCTGCAATTCGAGTTTGACGGAAAGGGCATTGGCTTCTTTTTTGCCGACCTGCTGCTGCATTCTGTGGACTTTGGGCAGGATACCGAGCAGGTTTTGGACGTGGTGTCCGACTTCGTGTGCGATGACGTAGGCAAACGCGGCATCGCTGGCAGAGTTGAGTTTGGTCTGCATATCCCTATAAAAGTCTAAGTCGAGATAGACTTTTTGGTCGCCCGGGCAGTAAAACGGCCCCATTGCCGATTGACCCATGCCGCAGGCGGTGGATGTGCCGCCGTTGTATAACACCAGCGTGGTCGGGGTGTAGGTCCGTCCGATTTGTTTGAAATAGCTGCCCCAAGCTTTTTCAGTGTCGGCGAGGACGACGCGGGCAAGTTCGTTCAGCTCGGCTTCTTCTTGAGGCTTGAGCTGGGAGGTTTGGGTTGAACCCGTACCCATGGAAGGCGTGCCAACCAAGCCGCTCAAATCGACGCCGTAATAAGCGCCGATCAAAACGACGATGATGCCGAGGATGCCGGGCGTTCTACCGCCGCCGCCTCCACCGCTGCTGCCGCGTCGGTCTTCTACGTTTTGACTCTGTTCGCGTCCTTTCCAATCCATCTTGTGTGTTCCTTGTTGTGAAGTGATATGGGGCGGATTATACCGTGAAGGGGCGGAGTGATGCCTGCCTATATGAGAAAAGGTCGTCTGAAAACACCAAACGGAGTTTTCAGACGACCTTTGTGCAGATAAACCGTTGGGTATTTCAACCAACGACGAGGACAGTCAGGCTTTGTGCCTGATTTCCCAACACTGATGGATTTTCTTGTTGCGGAAATCGTCGGGAACGGATTGTTTGGAAATGTCTTTGACGGCGTATTGTTCCGATACCGAATCGTCCAAGACGAAGCTGCGCAAGTTGTTGGAGAAGTACAAAAGACCGTCTGAAGCGAGCAGGTTCATCGCGCCGTCAATCAACTTTTTGTGGTCGCGCTGGATGTCGAGGATGTCGAGCATCTTTTTGCTGTTGGAGAAGCTAGGCGGATCCATGACGATGAGGTCGAACTGTTTGCCTTCGGCGGCGGCGTTTTGCAGGTATTGGAACACGTCGGCGCGGACGATTTTGTGTTGTTCGGGGCTGATGCCGTTGAGTTCGAAATTGCGTTTCGCCCAATCGAGATAAGTGTTGGACAAATCGACGGTTTCGCTGGATGCCGCGCCGCCGGTGGCGGCATAGACGGTGAAGCTGCCGGTGTAGGAAAACAGGTTGAGGAAGCGTTTGCCCGCTGCGGTTTCGCCGACTTTTTTGCGCGTGTTGCGGTGGTCGAGGAAGAGGCCGGTGTCGAGGTATTTGTCGAGGTTGACCCAAAATTTGCGGCCGTTTTCGGTGATGACGAAATCGTCGCCGGTTTTGCCGGTTTTCTCGTATTGCTGCAAGCCTTTTTGGCGTTCGCGGCGTTTGAGGTGGATTTGTTCGGGCGCAAAACCGGTAACGAAGGCGACGGCTTCCAATACTTCGGCAAGCCACGCTTCGTATTCTTCGGGCTGCATCAGCCAGCCGGTATCGTATTCCTGAAGGTGGATTTGGTCGCCGTAAACATCGACGGCGAAGGGGAATTGGGGGATGTCGCGGTCGTAAATGCGCCAGGCTTCGATGCCGTTGCGTTTCGCCCATTTCATGAGGTGTTTGATGTTTTTGCCCATGCGGTTGGCAAAGGGTGTGATGTCGGTCATGGTTTCAGACGGCCTGAATGAGGATTGGGAAGGGTTTGAATTTTAACGCACTTGATGCCTTTTTGCTTGACCGTTATCCATAAAATCGATATTATCCGCCGTTCGCCTTTTTATACGAAGCCATCGTCTTCCAACCTAAACCGCCGTTTCGGGCGCGTTTCTTTTATTGCTTGCTTATTTGCCAAGCCTTTCTGTGCAGGTTGTCGTCGATGTTAACCACAAGCAAGATGCTTGCGACAACCCTGTAACTTCACATTTCCCGTATCGTTACTTTCCTTTGCTTCAGGTCGTCTGAAAACCGTTCAGACGTGCGCGTTGTTGTCTTTTTAGGATAGCCATGTCTATTAAATTTGCCGATTTGAACCTTGATAAAAACATTTTGTCTGCCGTGCGCAGCGAGGGTTACGAAAGCCCGACGCCGATTCAGGCGCAAGCCATTCCGTTTGCTTTGGAAGGCCGCGACATCATGGCTTCGGCACAAACCGGCTCCGGCAAAACCGCCGCCTTCCTGCTGCCGACGTTGCAGCGGCTGACCAAACGCAGCGAAAAACCGGGCAAAGGCCCGCGCGCGTTGGTGTTGACGCCGACCCGCGAATTGGCGGCGCAAGTTGAGAAAAACGCGCTGGCGTATGCTAAAAATATGCGCTGGTTCCGCACCGTCAGCATCGTCGGCGGCGCATCTTTCGGCTACCAAACCCGCGCCCTGAGCAAACCGGTTGACCTGATTGTCGCCACGCCGGGTCGTCTGATGGACTTGATGCAAAGCGGCAAAGTCGACTTCGCCCGCTTGGAAGTGCTGATTTTGGACGAAGCTGACCGTATGCTGGACATGGGCTTTATCGACGACATCGAAACCATCGTCGAAGCTACCCCGACCGACCGTCAGACTTTATTGTTCTCCGCCACTTGGGACGGCGCGGTCGGTAAGCTGGCGCGCAAACTGACGAAAAACCCTGAAATCATCGAAGTCGAGCGCGTGGACGACCAGGGTAAAATCGAAGAGCAGCTGCTGTACTGCGACGATATGCGCCACAAAAACCGCCTGCTCGACTACATCCTGCGCGACGCCAATATCGACCAATGCGTGATTTTCACGTCCACCAAAGCCATGACCGAGGTCATCGCCGACGATTTGTACGAAAAAGGTTTCGCCGCCAACTGCCTGCACGGCGACATGCCGCAGGGCTGGCGCAACCGCACGCTGATGGATTTGCGCAAAGGCCGCTGCAAAATTTTGGTTGCCACCGACGTTGCCGCACGCGGTATCGACGTGCCGACCATTACCCACGTCATCAACTACGACCTGCCGAAACAGGCGGAAGACTACGTTCACCGCATCGGCCGTACCGGACGGGCAGGGCGCACGGGTATTGCGATTACCTTCGCCGAAGTGAACGAATACGTCAAAGTGCACAAAATCGAAAAATATATCGACCGTAAGCTGACCGAAGTGACCGTCGAAGGCATGGAACCGACCCGCAAGCGCAAATCCGCAGGCGGCAAGCCGAAAGGCAAAGGCGGCTGGGGCGATAGAAAATCCGGCGGCTGGCGCGGCGATAAGAAACCGGGTAAAGAAGGCTTCGGCGGCAAATCGCGCGGCGAAGGTTTCAAAAAAGAAGGATTTAAGAAAGGCGGCGAAGGCTTCAAAGGCAAACGTAAAGCCAACGATTCTTTCGGCTCGAAACCAAGCCGTCCAGCGAAAAGAGGCTGATGCTAAAGTCAAATCAATAGCGGATATAGTGGATTAAATTTAAATCAGGACAAGGCGAGGCAATGCCGTACTGGTTTAAAATTAATCCACTATATGAAGAAACCTTGATACCGCGTTGCCTAACAAAAAGGTCGTCTGAAAATTGATTTCAGACGACCTTTTATTTTAAACGTTCAACTTAAGCAGCAAAGCGTTTGGCGACTTCGTCCCAGTTGACGATTTCCCAGAAACCTTTCAGGTAGTTGGGACGGCTGTTGCGGTAGTCGATGTAGTAGGCGTGTTCCCATACGTCGCAGGTCAGCAGCGGAGTGTTTTCAGTGGTCAGCGGAGTTGCCGCGTTGGAAGTGGAAACCAAATCCAATTCGCCGGCAGGGGTTTTCACCAGCCATGCCCAACCGGAACCGAAAGTGCCTGCCGCGCAAGCGGAGAATGCTTCTTGGAATTTTTCGAAGCTGCCCCATTTGGCGTCGATGGCGGCGGCCAGTTCGCCGGAAGGTTTGCCTTGACCTTTAGGCGTGAAACCCAGCCAGTAGAAGGTGTGGTTCCAAGTTTGGGCTGCGTTGTTGAACACGCCGCCTGAAGATTTTTTCACAATCTCTTCCAAAGGCAGGTTTTCAAATTCGGTACCTTTGATTTGATTGTTCAGATTGGTGATGTAGGTTTGATGGTGTTTGCCGTAGTGGAACTCCAAAGTCTCTTTGCTCAGATGTGGGGACAATGCGTCCAGTTCATAAGGCAGTTGTGGCAGCTTATGTTCCATTTTAGTGCTCCTAAATTATTTATATATGATTGTATTTTGGTAGTGTTCGTCGGATGGTGCGGGTGTTCGCCCGCATCAGGCAACGGCTGCCATTTTACCTGCTTTAGATTAAAGAAACTAGGGCAGGCCGATATTTCGATCCTGTTGCAGTTTGAGAAAAATTGAGGGAAATCGGGTGTCGATACAGATATTTATCATGAATGAAGCAATGATTTCAGACGACCTTTTGCTATAATCCGTCCGTTTCCCCATGCTCCTTTTGATATGAACACCCCAAAAGCCTTTGCCATCCTCGGCCCGACTGCCGGCGGGAAAACCGCCCTTGCCTTGAAAATCGCCGAAGCCCTGCCGGTCGAAATCATCAGCCTCGATTCCGCGCTGGTGTACCGTGATATGGATATCGGCACGGCAAAGCCGACGGCTGCCGAGCTTGAAGCCGTGCCGCACCACCTTATCGACATCATCCCGCCGACGGAGTCTTACAGCGCGGCGGAGTTTGTCGGCGACTGCGTGCGGCTGGCGGAGGAAATCCGCGCGCGCGGCAGGCTGCCTTTGATTGTCGGCGGCACGATGATGTATTTCCACGCGCTGACCGAAGGCTTGAACGACCTGCCCGAAGCCGATGTCGCTGTGCGCGCCCGGTTGCAGGAAGAAAAACAACAATACGGCTTGGCGCATCTGTATCAAAGCCTGCAGACCATAGACCCTGAAACCGCAGGTCGTCTGAAACCGAACGACAGCCAACGTATCGAACGCGCTTTGGAAGTGTACCGCCTGACCGGCAAGCCCTTAAGCGCGCATTTTGCCGAAAAAGCCGACTACACCCCGCCGCTCGACCTCTGCACCACCGCCCTGATTCCCGAAAACCGCGCCTTGCTGCACGAAAACATCGCCCGCCGTTTCACGCAAATGCTGGAACAAGGCTTCATCGACGAAATGCGCGCCCTGCGCCAAAAATATCCCGAGCTGACCGCCGATATGCCCGCCATGCGCTGCGTCGGCTACCGACAGGCATGGGATTACCTCGAAGGCTTGACCGATTACGACACCTTTGTCGAAAAAGGCATCGCCGCCACCCGCCAGCTTGCCAAACGCCAACTCACTTGGCTGCGCAAAATCCCATTGGCGCACAGCATCGACCCCTACACCGACGGCAACCACGTTCAGACGACCTTGGCACTCGTCCGCCGCCATTTCCAAATCTAAAACGCCATGCCGACCCTGTTGACCACGCCGCCCGTCGCCCCGCAAACCTTAGCCGCCCTGCAAGCCCTCGGCATCCGCAGCGTAGAGGAGCTGCACGACACCGGTTCCGTCCAAGCCTTCCTACTGCTCAAAGCCGCCGGACTGACCGTCACCCGCAGCACGCTTTGGCAACTCGAAGCCCTGCTGCTCGGTATCAAACCTCAAGACCTACCGCAAACGCAGAAAACCGCTTTGGAACAAGCCCTTAAAAACCATCCGCCCGTCGCCGTTTTCCCCACATCGTCTGAAATGGAAACCTTCATGCGCGCCGCCTTAGTGCAGGCAGAACAATCCGCCCGCATCGGCGAAATCCCCGTCGGCGCGGTCATCGTCTCCAACAACCAAATCATCGCCGCCGCCCACAACACCTGCGTCAGCGACCACGACATCAGCCGCCACGCCGAAATCCGCGCCCTTGCCGCCGCAGGTGCCGCCCTTCAGAACTACCGCCTCGACGGCTGCGACCTCTACATCACGCTCGAACCCTGCGCCATGTGCGCCTCCGCCATCATCCAAGCCCGCGTCCGCCGCGTCATCTACGGCGCGGCAGAACCCAAAACCGGCGCCGCGGGCAGCGTTGTCAATCTGTTTGCCAACCCGCTGCTGAACAAGCACACGGCAATCAAAGGCGGCATCTTGGAAGACGAATGCAAAGCCGTTTTACAGGCATTTTTTCAGACGAGGCGCAAACAGTATTAAGCGCAAAAAAGGTCGTCTGAAAGCTTAAATCCAAGATTTCAGACGACCTTTTGAGAGATTGCGCACTTTGTTTCATCCCGTTTTTCAGCAATTCTGATAAATATCCGGCGCGCCGTATTAAAATACGGTTTTCAGACGACCCCATCCATAAGGAACCCGCCATGCACACCGAAACCGTTTTAACCGTATTAAAAAACCTGCAAAACCAAATCTGCGCTGCACTTGAGCAAGAAGACGGCGGGGCGGTGTTTGCGCGTGAAGAATGGACGGGCAAATTGGGCGTGGGCGAAACCCGCGTCTTGAAAAACGGCGCGGTATTCGAGCAGGCGGGCGTGAATTTTTCGCATGTGAAGGACAGTAAAATGCCCGCTTCGGCGACGGCGCACCGTCCTGAACTGGCGGGCGCAGCGTTTGAGGCAATGGGTGTGTCGCTGGTGATTCATCCGAAAAATCCGTATGTACCGACCAGCCATGCGAACGTGCGCTTTTTTATCGCGTATCCGGAAGGCGGCGAGCCTGTGTGGTGGTTCGGCGGCGGCTTTGATTTGACGCCGTTTTATCTGTTTGAAGAAGATATTTTGCATTGGCACACGGTGGCGCGGGACGTGTGCGCGCCGTTTGGGGAAGCGGTTTATCCCGAGTTCAAAAAATGGTGCGACGAGTATTTTTACCTGAAACACCGCGGCGAAACGCGCGGCGTGGGCGGTTTGTTTTTCGACGATTTGAACCGCTGGGATTTCGACACCTGCCTGAAGTTCATCAAGGCGGTCGGCGAAGGCTACATCGAAGCGTATCTGCCGATTGTGGCGAAACGCAAAAACACGCCGTACGGCGAACGCGAACGTGATTTTCAGCTTTACCGGCGCGGTCGTTATGTGGAATTTAATTTGGTTTGGGACAGGGGCACGCTATTCGGCCTGCAAAGCGGCGGGCGCACGGAAAGCATTTTGATGTCCATGCCGCCTTTGGTGCGTTTCGAGTATCAATACGCGCCGGAAGAAGGTTCGCCCGAAGCGCGGCTGAACGAGTTTCTCACCGCCCGCGACTGGCTCTCGGAGATGAAATAATGGCGGATAAACGCAAGCCCGACGCCCATCCTTCGGACAAATTCATCCTTGCCATGATTGTCATGGCGGTGTTCCTGGTGATCATCATCGGCGGCGGATTTATCGCCGTAGAGTATTTCAAGGCGCATCCTGAAGTGTTTGAATTGAAGCCGCCTGCGAAATAGTTTAGGAAGAAAGACAAAAGGTCGTCTGAAAACTTTTCAGACGACCTTTTTCAGCTTTAAAACCCCCTTGTTTACAAAACAGCCAAAGCCGCGTCGTAATCAGGCTCGTTGGCAATTTCGGCAACCAGTTCGCTGTGCAGGACTTTGTTGTTTTCGTCCAAAACCACAACGGCACGCGCAGTCAGTCCGCGCAACGGGCTGTCGGTCAGGGCGACGCCGTAATCGGCGGCAAAGCTGCTGCGGAACGTAGACAGGTTCACAACATTGTCCAAACCTTCCGCGCCGCAGAAACGCGCTTGGGCAAACGGCAGGTCGGCTGAAATGCACAGCACAACCGCGTTGTCCAAAGAAGACGCGCGTTGGTTAAACGTACGCACGGATTGGGCGCACACGCCGGTGTCGACGCTTGGGAAAATGTTCAATACTTTGCGTTTGCCCGCAAAATCCGCCAAAGTTTTGTCGGACAGGTCGGCAGCGGTCAGGCTGAATGCAGGCGCGGTTTGACCGACGGCAGGCAGGTCGCCGGAAGTGTGGACAGGGTTGTCGTGGAAGGTAATTTGAGCCATAAGGGTTTCCTTTTTGGGGTTGACGGAAAATAAATAGAGCGAAATGAATCGGTTATCGGTATCGGGCGAGAGCTTACAGATTGCGCACAGCAAAATGGGCCAACGCCGCGACAGCCGACAGTATAGCCGAAACCACTGTCTATTGGATTTTATAGTGGATTAACTTTAAACCAGTACGGCGTTGTCTCGCCTTGTCCTGATTTAAATTTAATCCACTATAATGAAACGCGTGATCTCCGTTTCAGCACGAGAAACCTGCCTGTGGATACAGCCTATTTTGTTTCGGCGCAGAGGCTCAATCAATGCTACCGAATTTGCCGCTTTTGAAATCGCTGATGGCTTGGCGGATTTCTTCGGTAGTATTCATCACAAACGGACCATAGCCGACGACGGGTTCGTCAATCGGGACGCCGGAGAGCAAAAGGATTTTGACTTCTTCGCTGTCGGCTTCTATGTGTACGTTGCCGCCGCTTTTCTCAAAGCCGACCAGTTGTCCAGCGCCTGCCTGCTCTTTGCCGTTTAGGGTAACGTTGCCCCGCAGGACGACCATGGACAGGTTGTGGGCTTCGGGTATTTCCAATACGGCTTTTTTACCGGCATTCAAAACGATGTCCCAGACGTTCATTTCGGTGAAGGTGTCGGCTGCGCCTTTTACGCCTTTGTATTCTCCGGCAATCAGCCGCAGGCGGCCTGCTTCGTCAGGGAGCTCAACCACGGGGATACCGGCTTTGGCGAGATGCTGATAGCGCGGCGGCGTGTTTTTGTCTTTGGCGGGCAGGTTGACCCAAAGTTGGACCATTTCAAACAGTCCGCCTTTTTTGCTGAAGTTTTCGGAGTGGAATTCTTCATGGATGATGCCCGAGCCTGCGGTCATCCATTGCACGTCGCCTTCGTAAATGATGCCGCCTCCGCCGCTGGAGTCGCGGTGTGCCACTTCGCCGTGGTAGGCGATGGTAACGGTTTCAAAGCCTTTGTGCGGGTGTTGGCCGACACCGCGCGGGCTGCGGGCTTCGTTGGGGGAGAATTCATAGGGTGCGGCGTAGTCGAGCATCAGGAAAGGGTTGGTGCCGCGGTCTTCCCCCATGTGGGAGAACAAGGGTTGGACGAGGAAGCCGTCGCCGACCCAGTGTTGGCTGTTTGCACGGTAGATTTGTTTGACGTTGCGCATGGTGAGGTTCCTTCTTGTGGGGTCGTCTGAAACCTTTTCAGACGACCTTTGTGTAATGAAATTAATAATGTTGTGGTTGCCATACTTTGTTGCATGTATTATATGGGGTACAAACTTATTAACAAGTACGCACAATTTTTATACTGTCATTCGGAGGTCAATAATGGCGGAAACAGAACCGACACACGGCGCCTGCTGTCCGGTCGTTAATACTTTGGATATTATCGGCGGCAAGTGGAAGGTGTTGATTTTATATTATTTACACGGGGAAACCCGACGATTCAACGAATTGCAGCGTCTGCTGGCAGGCGTTACCCAGCGGATGTTGACGTTGCAGCTGCGCGAGTTGGAGCACGACGGCATTGTCCATCGCGAAGTGTATCCGCAGGTGCCGCCGAAGGTGGAGTATTCGCTGACCGCGTTCGGACGGACATTGATGCCCGTCATCGAGGCGATGCACCGCTGGGGCGAGCAATATGCCGCAGAATGCGTGAAACACAGAAAACAGCCGCAGGAGTAAGCCGTTTCAGACGACCTCTTGGTCAGGCCTTTAAAATGAAAAGTGATGCGGGCATATATTCGCAACGGGCTTTGCTTTATAATGATGACAGTCAAACATAACGACATAAGCATTTGGAATCAATAATGAAAAAAATTGTAACGGCACTTATCGCCACCATTTTGTCAGCAGGCGCAAATGCAGCGGATACTTATGGTTATCTCGCCATGTGGCAGAACCCGCAAGACAGCAATGATGCGCTGCTGATTAAAACGACTAAAGAAAATATGTCGCAAATCGAGGCAAATGCGGAATTGGAAGCGTTTTGCCGCGGGCAGGACACGCTTTCCGGCGTGCAAAACGGTGAGGCGACAGGCTGTAAATCCGTTGTTCCGCTTCATAACACCTGCATCGCCGTCGCATACCCGAAATCGGAAGGCAGGCTGACGACAAACAATGCGGTTGTGATTACTTCGCCGCGCTTTAAGAGCGTGCATCAGGTTGCGCTGAATCAGTGCATCAAGAAATACGGCTCGCAAGGTCAATGCGGCTTGGAAACGGTGTACTGTACTTCAAGCGCTTATTACGGCGGTACGGTCAAAACGTTGTTGAACCGCTTGAAATCGCAATAAACGGTGTAAAAAGGTCGTCTGAAAACCACATAACGGCTTTCAGACGACCTTTCAATTCATCTTCTATGTATAGTGGATTAACTTTAAATCAGGACAAGGCGAGGTAACACGCCGTACTGGTTTAAAGTTAATCCACTATAAAACGGCAAGGAAAAATCTGATGATTGATTATATAAAAATGTATGAAAGCATGAGCGCTTCTCATGAAAACAAAAGTCTGCGCTTTCCGCTTTATTTCAATTTCAAACTTTTATCCATTGCCAATGATTTTTTTGTCAAAGACGAAGCGGGGAACGAAATCGCTTATACGCGGCAGAAAATGTTTAAACTCAAAGAGTGGATTAATGTTTTCCCTAACCGCAATCAGGATGCGCCCGTATTCACCATTCATTCGGAACAGATTATTGATTTTGGTGCGACCTATATCATCCAAGATGCTTCAGGTAAGGTTTTGGGGAAAGTGGTGCATGATGGCGTCGGGTCGCTTTGGCGCACCAGCTATCAGGTAACGGATGCGGAAGATCGGCTGCTTTTCCATATCCGTGAAAAAAATCCTTGGGTGGCAGTATTGGACAAAATGGCAGGGCAGATTCCTTATCTGGGTTCGCTGACGGGTCTTTTTTCAACCCGACTTATTTGATTACCCGACCTGACGGGACTTTGGTGTACCGTTTGAAGAAATTGAGGGCGTTATGGGAAGGGAAATTCAGCCTGCACAAAGAAGCCCAAGCGAGTTTGAACGACGATATCTTGATATTGAATTCGGTGATGTTGTTTTTGTTGATGGAAAGAAATAAAGGATAAAGCCAAATGGTATTCAGGCAGGCTTGCGGATGAAATGTCGGGTATTTGATTTTGAGGACAGGGCTGCTCAAGGTTTATCGCATCCATTCACATTCAAACATTTTCATTTCTAGGACGCGCTGATAAAATAGCTCGTCTGAAAAGTATAGAAGAATCAAAATAATGAGTATTGCCAATAATAAAAAAGCCTTTCACGACTTCTTTATCGAAGATCAGCTCGAAGCCGGCCTGGTATTGGAAGGTTGGGAAGTCAAAGCCATCCGCGCCGGGCGGGTGCAGCTGAAAGAAAGCTATATCTACTGGAAAAAAGACGCTTTTTATCTGGTCGGCTGCCATATTACCGCGCTGCCGACTGCCTCGACGCATGTCAAACCCGACCCCGTCCGTCCGCGCAAGCTTTTGCTCAAGCAATCCGAAATCAACAAGCTCATCGGTAAAACCGAGCGTGCGGGTTACACCATCGTCCCGTTGAACCTGCACTTCACACGCGGCAAAATCAAAATGGAAATCGGTTTGGCGAAGGGTAAAAAACAACACGACAAACGCCAAAGCCTGAAAGAAGCCGACTGGAAACGCGAAAAACAACGTTTGATGAAAAATGTGCGCTGAGACTGATAGCAGCATGAATGGAACGCTGGGCGCCGATGCTGCCGCAAACTTGTGCCCGCCGTTTACACATCAAACCCTATGTTTGCAAAAACATACCCAAGATTGCTTTCTTCAGGCTTTTCAGACGACCCCTGCGACCCAATAATCAGGGTCGTCTGAAATTTTACGGAGTAACGCCATGTCCCGCTCTTCGCTTTTCCTGCCGCTGTTTTTGATTATCTTCGGTGCTGTTTGGTTTTTGAAAACGACGGACATCCTGCCCGCAACTTCGACCATTGTGTCCGCCGGTATGGTGCTGGCGGGGATTGCGGTTTTGGTGATGGACGGTGTCAACAAGCAGTCTATCGTTTCCGGCCCGCTGCTGGTGTATATCGGCGCGGCGGTATATCTGCACAATCAATACTGGCTCGGATATTCGCCGCTGGTTGCTTTGGGAATGATGGTACTGGGCTGCCTGCTGCTGCTTTCGCGCAGCGATATGGTGCCTTATAAGCAGCATAAACAGCAGGATAACTAAGCCCCCTCCCTGCAAAGGTCGTCTGAAAATGGTATAATCCGCCGTTTTCAGACGACCTGTTTTGTTATCGGAATCCCGTTTTGAGACAGTCAGACCGTTCCCTATCACTCTGCAAAGTTCCCGCCATGACCCAAGACAAAATCCTCATCCTCGACTTCGGTTCGCAAGTTACCCAGCTTATCGCCCGCCGCGTGCGCGAAGCCCATGTCTACTGCGAGCTGCATTCCTTCGACATGCCTTTGGACGAAATCAAGGCCTTCAATCCGAAAGGCATCATCCTTTCCGGCGGCCCTAATTCCGTTTACGAATCTGACTATCAAGCCGATACCGGCATCTTCGATTTGGGCATTCCGGTTTTGGGCATCTGCTACGGAATGCAGTTTATGGCGCACCACTTGGGCGGCGAAGTTCAGCCCGGCAACCAGCGCGAATTCGGTTACGCGCAAGTCAAAACCATAGACAGCGAACTGACCCGCGATATTTACGACGACGCGCCGAATACGCTGGACGTATGGATGAGCCACGGCGATAAAGTATCCAAACTGCCCAACGGCTTTGCCGTCATCGGCGATACCCCGTCATGCCCGATTGCCATGATGGAAAACGTTGAAAAACAATTCTATGGCATCCAATTCCACCCGGAAGTTACCCACACCAAACAAGGTCGCGCCCTGTTGAACCGCTTTGTCTTGGACATCTGCGGTGCGCAACCCAGCTGGACGATGCCGAACTACATCGAAGAAGCCGTTGCCAAAATCCGCGAACAGGTCGGCAGCGACGAAGTGATTTTGGGTCTGTCGGGCGGCGTGGACAGCTCCGTAGCCGCCGCGCTGATTCACCGCGCCATCGGCGACCAACTGACTTGCGTATTCGTCGACCACGGCCTCTTGCGCCTGAACGAAGGCAAAATGGTGATGGATATGTTCGCCCGCAACTTAGGTGTGAAAGTGATTCACGTCGATGCCGAAGAGCAATTCATGGCGAAACTCGCCGGCGTTACCGATCCCGAGAAAAAACGCAAAATCATTGGCGCGGAATTTATCGAAGTATTTGATGCTGAAGAGAAAAAGCTTACCAACGCCAAATGGCTGGCGCAAGGTACGATTTACCCTGACGTAATCGAATCTGCAGGTGCAAAAACCAAAAAAGCCCACGCCATTAAATCGCACCACAACGTCGGCGGACTGCCTGAAAACATGAAGCTCAAGCTGCTTGAGCCGTTGCGCGACTTGTTCAAAGACGAAGTGCGCGAACTGGGCGTCGCTTTAGGCTTACCGCGTGAAATGGTGTACCGCCATCCGTTCCCCGGTCCCGGTTTGGGCGTGCGCATCTTGGGCGAAGTGAAAAAAGAATACGCCGACTTGCTGCGTCAAGCGGACGATATTTTCATCCAAGAATTGCGAAACACTACCGACGAAAACGGCACATCTTGGTACGACCTGACCAGCCAAGCCTTCGCCGTGTTCCTGCCCGTAAAATCCGTCGGCGTAATGGGCGACGGACGCACTTATGATTACGTCGTCGCGCTGCGCGCAGTCATCACCAGCGACTTCATGACCGCACACTGGGCAGAACTGCCGTACTCACTGCTCGGCCGCGTATCCAACCGCATCATCAACGAAGTCAAAGGCATCAACCGCGTGGTTTACGATGTAAGCGGCAAACCGCCTGCCACGATCGAGTGGGAATAAAAGTAAAGAGATAAACGCATAAAAAGGTCGTCTGAAATGGTTTCAGACGACCTTTTGGTTTTTATAAAAGAATAATGGAATAAGGAGATGGCTGAAGTGCATTTAGACAATATAGTGGATTAACTTTAAACCATTACGGCGTTGCCTCGCCTTAGCTCAAAGAGAACGATTCTCTAAGGTGCTGAAGCACCAAGTGAATCAGTTCCGTACTATCTGTACTGTCTGCGGCTTCGTCGCCTTGTCCTGATTTAAAGTTAATCCACTATATAAGGAGAAGACGCGATGTCGTCCTAATGAATTTCATTTGCCAAAAAATAAAGCGGTCGTTCATGTAGCAAATACAGAACGACCGCTTGAGTTCAGCACCATTTTAGATTGTCTTCGGCAGCAAACAACTAAGGGTCTGCTGTCTTAATGATTCATTGCATGAATATATGGAAGACAAATCATGCGATACCGTTATTCAAGGGTTTATTTTTTCTCTTTCGGCATTTGAGATACCAAGGACAGGTTTACATCCAAGCCTTCGATTTGGAAGTGAGGACGGGCAAACAGACGGACTTTGAAGAAGCCGGGGTTGTCTTCGATGTCTTCAACCAAGACTTTGGCTTCACGCAGAGGATGTGTTGCCTGCAACTCGTCGCTTGGATCTGTCATTTCAGTAACCAATGTATTGATCCAAGTGTTCAATTCCAATTCGAGCATACGGCGGTCTTTGGTTGTACCAATGTTTTCGCGTTGGATCAGCTTGAGATAGTGAGCCAGACGGGAAAGCAAGAAAACGTAAGGCAAACGGGCATTGATTCGGCTGTTTGCAGTCGCTTCTTTGGTTTCGTAGAGCGCAGGTTTTTGCGCTGAGTTGGCCGAGAAGAAGCAGGCGTAATCGCGGTTTTTATAGAAAGACAGCGGTACGAAACCCAAATTGGCAAATTCAAATTCGCGGGTTTCGGGAATCAGGACCTCGGTAGGGATTTTTACTTGATTGCCGGTACCCAAATCATACATATGGATAGGCAAGTCTTCAATCAGACCGCCGGCTTGTGGTCCGCGGATTTGAACGCACCAGCCGTTATTGATGAAGCTGCGAACCATGTTGGCAGCGAAGGCAAAGGATGCGTTTGCCCATAAGTAACGATCGTGTTCGGTGCCCTTAACTTGTTCTTCGTAATTGAAGCTGCGTACAGGAACTGTATCGCTACCGTAAGGCAGACGGGCAAGGAAGCGGGGCAGGGTCAGGCCGATATAGCGTGCATCATCGGTTTCGCGGAAGCTTTTCCATTTGATGTATTCGGCACGGTCCATATAGTTCGCCAAATCCTGAATGCCGGCGACTTCTTCCATGCTTTCTTTACCGAAGAAAGATGGGCCGACAGAGCCGATGAACGGCATGTGTGCAGAAGCGGAGACGCGCGAAATATTGCGCAGCAAAGCCATGTCTTGCGGGCTGCGGTCAAATTCGTAGTTGGAGATGACTGCGCCGATAGGTTCGCCGCCCGGGGTGTCGTATTCGTTGCTATAAGTGTGGCGATACAGTCCGCTTTGGACGATTTCAGGGGCATCTTCAAAGTCTTGAATCAAGTCTTCTTTGGAGACGTCGAGGATTTCGATTTTAACGTTGTGACGGAAGTCTGTACGGTCAACCAAGAATTTCAGACCGCGCCATGCAGATTCGATTTTTTGGAATTCTTCGTTATGGAGGATTTCATCTAATTGGCGGCTGAGCTGTTCGTCAATGCGTGCGATGTGGTAGTCCAACAGGCTTTTGTCGAGGCGTTCTACTTTTTGAGATGAGTCTTGAATCATCTTTAAAAATACGCTGACCGCCGCTGCGATGCGTTCATCCGCAGAGGCTTCGGACATTTTTTCGGCGCTTTGGAACTGTTCGATGTCGATGACGGAGTCGACGGCGTTTAAGTTGATTTTTTGACACAGCGCTTCATAAACGCTGGCTGTGTTTTCTTGTTTTATAACGGTTGTTTGGGCTTCTTGGCGTTTTTGCATATTTTAAATCCTTACGGGTGTTTTCAGACGACCTTGTGTTTTATTTGTTAACAGGTGCAATTTTTTCGAGGCGGTCGCGCAGTTCGGCAGACAGATTTTCGTCACGCAAGATGGTTTCCAGTTCGCGACGGAATGCAGAATCGTCCAACAGGTTGGATTTCAAGTCACGGAGCAGGTTACGCATAGCCAATAAAGCGCGCAGCTCGGGAACATTTTGTGCAATTTGTTCCGGATGGAAATCCCGCATAGATTTGAAATTCAAATTGATGTTCATCTCGCCGCCGGCAGGGGAGAGGGTGTTTTTCACAGTCAGGTTGGCTTTAGGATTAAAGTCGGACAATACGGAATCAAAGTTGTTTTTGTTGATATTGACTTTTTCTTTTTCGGCAAGGTCGCGTTTGTCTTGACCATTGCTGTAATCACCGGTGACTAAAAGTTTGAGCGGAAGCTCGACTTTTTTCTGTGCGCCTCCGGTATGGAGGTCTAGTTTGATATTGATACGTGAAGGTGGAACTTCGTTTTGGAAACTTTTGCTCACGGCTAATCCTATTCTCTGTTATGTGTTGAAGGGAAAATCTTTCGTTTCAAATGAAATATAAATACTAAATTTGGATATATTTCTATCTAAATAGTATAAATGTTAGGTATACTGTTGTCTATTGCATTCAAAATTTATCTGACAAAAGGTATTTAAAAGGTATAAACAGTGAAATTTCATAAACCATTATGGGAAGAGGGTGTCTTGCTCTCTCCTCAGCACTTCCAACAACAAAACGTTTTTAATAGTTACATTTATGCAACAGTAATAAAATTGATGGGTGAATTCAAGTGGGGATGTTTTCGTTGCGAGTTCGACCAGCAGACGCTTGAATTAGGAAAAATTAAATTGGATGAGCTTCAGGCCTGCCTGCCTGACGGAACTCTAATCGATTTGCAGTCGGGCAGTGGCTCTGTTGAAGTTCGTGATATTAATAGCCTGCCTATGAGAGCGCGAAATACAGTGTTGCTGGCTCTCCCGGTTTATCAAGCGCATGTACCGAATTTGGTGGATGAAAACGGGGCTGGAAATACCCCCAGACGGTTTGTGAAAAAGTTCGAGCAAGTTGAGGATTTATTTTCCGCTGAGGAGGCAGAACTTGCCGTTGAGCAATTAAATTTACAAATTCGTTTTGATTTCGAGGATAATGACGATTACATTACATGCCCCATCGGCGTAGTGGAAAAAAACGAGAATGGGGCATTGATTTGGTCTAAAGACTACATCCCTCCATTATTGTCGATTACAGGTTCGGAAGTTTTACTTTCATGTCTGAATAGAATCACTTTGCTGGTGTTGTCCCGTATAGATAACTTATCTGCCCGCCGCCGGGCGCGTAGTGAAAATACGGTCGATTTTTCTGTGTCTGACTCAACCTTGTTCTGGTTCTTGCACGGATTAAATACGATTTATCCTGAATTGAAACATTTGAATGATTATCCGCAGCAACATCCAGAGGAGCTTTATAAGCTCTTGGTTCGTTTACTTGGTATGTTGTACACATTCAGGGTGAGTGAATCCGTGAATGAGATGGAACCATACGATCATTTTGATCTGTTTGGAACCTTCAACCGTTTGGAGTTGAAAATCCGCAGTCTGTTAGATGAAGTCATTCCATCGCCTGTCATCGAATTGTCGTTAGAACATACAAAATCTACACATTGGCGAGCTCAGATATTTGACAACAGAATTGATGATAATGCGGAGTTTTATATCTCGGCACATTCTGATTCCGTTGTTTTTGCTGAATTGCAGAAGCAATTGCCATTGGTCAGTAAAATTGGTGCGCCGGAAGACGTGGAACGCGTTATCAATACGGCAGTAATGGGAGTGCCTTTGCAGTTGTTGAATCAAACCCCTCCTGGTTTGCCGTTCCGAATGGATAATGTTTACTTCAGATTAGACAAACGGCATGTGGCATTTTCAAGAATGATGCAATCGCAGGTATGTAGTATTTACGTTCCAACATCTATACCCAATTTACATTTAAGCTTATTTGCAGTAGTGAGTATTTAATATGAACCATAATCCATTGATTCGAAGTGAATTAAGAGATACTGCTTTGACCGTATCCGCATTATCGGCAGGTTTTAGTCCCGAGCATGCCTCAACATGGTATGAATATGGCAAAACTTTGGTAGAGAATTTAAGAAAGAATTTAGCAAGCTCTGGTCGTAGTGCAGAGGAGATTGAAGAGATTTCTTATGCGCAGTGTGCGCTTTTGGATGAGGTTGCACTGCAGAATCTGCAAGGAAGTGATCGAGAAGTGTGGGAAATGAATCCCATGCAAGTACATTTCTTCCAATCATACAATGCAGGCGATGTATTGTGCGACAAAATTGAAAAGCTATGCAAAACAGGCAGTGCCAATTCGTTGATCGCCGAGGCATATTTGAGTGTAATCAATTTGGGCTTCAAGGGACGTTATATTTTAGATGAAATGGCTCTTCAAAATTCACAAAATAGCTTGAAAAAAATGGTTGCCGGGTTGTCTAGCAATGCGGTAACTCAAGATGGGCAAATATTCTATGTCGATCGTAAAAGCATGCCTCTTAAGAGTTTGCTGACGATTAGTCCGATATGGGTATTTATCTGTTGTTCTGTTATTGCAGTAGTAGCTTATTTTGCATTTGGATACTATCTGGATACTTTGGTTGAACAAACTCAAGCATTATAAATTTAGAGTAATTTCATAATGACTTATCAAAAGCTCTCGTCTTTCATTATTTTTATAGTAGTTGAGCTTATACTGTTTTATGTATTGGCAATATATTGGCAAGCTAGTTGGATGCTGAAAGGCGGTATTCTAGCTTTGTCAATTGTTGCTATATTTTGTGCTTGGTTAATCAGGCAGCGTAAGGACAAGGAAAATATCAGTATTGGTTCAGAAGTTTGGCAGCAAATTGCGACAGAATTAAATAATACTGGATTTACTGGGCGTTACGTTTTGCGTATGCCTGATTCTGCAGTGAAGATGTCGAATTTAGTCGAGAGGTATGATGACACAGTATATATAAATATTTTTAATCCAGAACATTTATACACTGTAGTTTGGAATCTGCTTCAGAATATAGCCCGTAAACAAATCTCACTCAGCATAGAGCTGGTGTTGTCTCCCGCCATAAATGCCGATGTATCTATGGTTATGCGGGGGTGGTTGCGCAATATATTGTTTTTGCAGAAAAAAATGGGTATATCTATACCTGTAAGTTTTGTTATTCGCGCCCCCTTTCTTTTCAAAGAGTCTTCAGATAAAAGAGAGCTATTTTTTGCCTTAAAAACTCAAGGCAGATGGAATGTATTAAATATTAATCAGTTTTTTACTGATTTTAAAGAAAGTCTGTCTATTGAGTTTTTACAGCAAAATAAACAATCAAACGGCTGTCAATATATATGGCTGATTGAGGCACTCAATTGCGTCGAGGAACAATTGTTGAATCGTACAGACGGGGGGTGGGAATATGTCGATGTACGCAGCTTAAGCGTAGTTGACGATGGAGACTGCCAAGCCAAATCAGTATGGGCAACTTATATTTCTAAGAATACACAAGGGTTAATCCATTCTTTTAATAATTATCAAGGTAATCAATTTCAATATATTCATACCGAATTGTCAGATAAATATACCGTTTATCATAAAAATCATGCTATTGATATACTTTTTAAAGTATTATCTGTTTGTGCATTAGGTTTTTTATCTGCTTCGTTTTTCTCTATGAAAAACAATAGCCGTTTAATAGAACAAATCAGCCGGCATATAGAAAATGTTCGGTCTGAGGCAAATTCAAATGAGCGGCAACAACATTTGGTATTGCTAAAGCAGGATTTGCAATTGCTTGAGAAATACCGTGATGAGGGTGTACCAGCACATTTAGGATTAGGGTTATATCGTGCGGATTTATATATTCCAAAGTTAAAAGCCTTAATGCCGAAAGATCCTCCACCTCCGAAACCGATAAAACCGGAACCTGTGAAACCTGTAGTTATTACTTTAGACAGCTTGGCTTTGTTTGAAACAGGTCAGTTTGAACTAAAAAATAATGCCAATAAAGCATTGATTGGTGCATTAAAAGCAATCGAGTCACATCCTGATACACGAATTTTAGTTGAAGGACATACTGATAATGTTGGAAATCCTGTTTCTAATCAGCAATTATCAGAAAAGCGTGCTCAATCGGTCAAAGATTGGTTGGTTATCTCTTCTAATGTTCCGGAGAGTCGGTTTGAGGTTAAAGGATTGGGTGATACCAAGCCTATTGCAGATAATCAGACGGAAGAAGGTAAGGCCAAAAACCGTAGGGTTGAGATCATACTGATTCCAGCTGTAAAACAGTAAATTTAATGCAGCACAAGTTGCTTTAAGCCTCACAACTTAAGGCGTTTTCAATAAAACTAAGGAGTAAAAATATGGCAATTCCTGCTTATATGTGGTTGAAAGACGACGGCGGTTCCGTTATTAAAGGTTCTGTTGACGTCAATGGTCGCGAAGACAGCGTTGAAATCGTTGAGTTTCTGCACAATGTCCGTATTCCTACGGATGCCAATACCGGCAAACTGACAGGTACTCGCGTTCACGAACCTATCGTATTGTTTAAAGAATACGATGCTTCTTCACCATACCTGTACAAAGCAGTAACAACTGGTCAAACTTTGAAAGAAGTAGAAATCAAGTGGTACCAAATTGACGCTTCCGGTCAAGAGAAAGAGTATTTCAATACCAAACTGGACAACGTTAAAGTTGTAGCAGTAGGTCCTGTAATGCACAACATCAAAGATCCTGCTCGCGAACGTTACAATCACTTGGAACGCGTTGAATTGCGTTACGAAAAAATCACTTGGACTTATAAAGACGGAAACATCATTCATTCCGACAGCTGGAACGAAAGCCGCGCTTAATAATCCACATAAAGTGCTGCCTGATAAAGGTAGCACTTTTTTATAACACATTTTTACATCAGGGATATCAAATGTCTGCACATGATCAAGCATTATTATTACGTCGTCTGAACACGCATTGTCAGCAGGCGATGGAAGCTGCAGCCGGCTTATGTCAAACACGAGGTCATGCCGAAATTACGGTTGACCATTTATTTATCAAATTGCTCGAACTAGGGGATGGAGACGTTAATGCCTTATTGAGGCGTTACGAAATTGATTTAGAAAATATTTGGAATCCTTTGTTGAGTACGATGGACAAACTTCCACGCAATGTTCGTGGTAATCCTTCTTTGTCTAAATCATTGATTAGTTTATTGTCGGATGCATGGTTGTTGGCAAGTGACGAAGGTGCATCTGAAATCCGTTCGGCTTTCCTATATCAGGCATTGCTGAAATCTCCTTACCGTCTGATGACGCAGGAAGCATGGCCCTTATTAAGCCTGACTGAAACACAGATAGGTCGTCTGAAAACTTGGTTGGACGAAGTTTCTATCGAAGGTGAGAATAATACATTTGCGCAGCCGGCTTCAGAAGAAGGTCAGCATACAGTTTCAGCGGAATCTAAACCCCAACAAACCGCTACAGCAGGACAAAACGATGCGCTTGCACGTTTTACCGTCAATTTGACTGAAAAAGCCGCTCAGGGCGGTATTGACCCTGTATTTGGACGCGAAACCGAAATCCGTCAAATGATGGATATTCTGTCGCGTCGCCGTAAGAACAACCCGATTCTGGTTGGCGAACCGGGTGTCGGTAAAACTGCATTGGTAGAAGGTCTGGCATTGAAAATCGCTTCAGGCGAGGTGCCTAAGATATTGGAAAACACCCAAGTATTGGTGTTGGACTTAGGTCTTCTGCAAGCGGGTGCGGGGGTGAAGGGCGAATTTGAACAACGCCTGCGCAATGTTATCGAGGCTGTTCAGAATTCTGAAGAACCCGTTTTATTATTCATCGACGAAGCGCATACGTTAATCGGTGCAGGAAACAGTGCAGGCGGCGCGGATGCAGCCAACCTCTTAAAACCGGCTTTGGCGCGGGGTGAATTGCGTACCATCGCAGCGACAACCTGGAGCGAATACAAACAATACTTTGAAAAAGACGCCGCGTTGGAACGCCGTTTCCAAATGGTCAAAGTTGACGAACCCGATGATGAGGCTGCGTTCACCATGCTCCGCGGTTTGAAGCAACGTTATGCCGCTTACCATAAAGTCCATATTCAGGACTCCGCCGTCATTGCAGCCGTACAACTTTCCCGAAAATATATTACCGGCCGCCAACTGCCGGACAAAGCCGTAGATTTGTTGGATACGGCAGCCGCACGCGTCCGCATGAGTTTGGATACCGTGCCTCATATTTTCGGTTTGATGGATGCCCAAATTTCTTCACTGCAACGCGAGCTGGAGGCATTGGATGCCGACAAGCAATTAGGTCGTCTGAATGCTTCGCAGCAAGATAACATTCGACAAGTTGAGCAAGAGATTGCCCAATTGAATGAAGAGCGCGAAGAAATGAACCGCCGATATCAGGAAGAAAAACAATTGGCGGATGAAATCCAATCCTTGATGGAAGCTGCCAAGAATACAGAATTGACTTCTGAAGAGCGACAAGCCGCGCAACACAGTCTGACCGAGAAACAGCAACAGCTTGATGCCGTTGTCGCGGGCAAACCGTTGATTTTCACCAGCGTTGATGAGACCGTAATCGCCGATATTATTGCCGATTGGACGGGCGTCCCCGCAGGCAGCGTTCTCAAAGACGAACTGGCAAACCTGCTGCAACTGGAAAGCCTGCTTGAGAAACGCGTGGTTGGGCAAAGTGAAGCCATTCATGCTATCGCGCAAAGTTTGAGAGCCGCTAAAGCTGGTTTAAAAACCAACGATTCCCCATTGGGCGTATTTCTGTTGAGCGGTCCGTCCGGCGTAGGTAAAACAGAAACGGCGCTGGCTTTGGCAGATGCGCTGTTCGGCGGCGAAAAATCGCTGATTACCATCAACCTGTCCGAATACCGCGAAGCGCATACCGTTTCCCAACTCAAAGGCTCGCCTCCGGGTTATGTCGGTTATGGCGAAGGCGGCGTTTTGACCGAAGCAGTACGTCAAAAACCTTACAGCGTCGTATTATTGGACGAAGTCGAGAAAGCCCATAAAGACATTCTTAATCTCTTCTACCAAGTCTTCGACAAAGGCATGATGCGTGACGGCGAAGGTCGGGAAATCGATTTCAAAAATACCGTTATCCTGATGACGTCAAACCTGGGTGCGAACGAATTGACCCAATTGCTGAAACCGCAAGAACCTGAAGAAACAGAAGAAGCTGTTGCAGAAGAGGGTAAAGAGCAAAACGTGCAAGAAGAGCAGATTGTGGACACTGAAGTCGAACTTTCTGCACAAATGCCTGATGGCTCGTCTGAAAACGCCTGCGTTTCAGACGACCCTGTTGAAACCGATGAAACGCCTGAATTCAGTCTGGAAGAGTTGGCAGAAGCGATTCGTCCGATACTGACAGACCATTTCCAAGCTGCTCTGTTGGCGCGTATGCAGGTTGTTCCTTATCGTCCGTTGGAAAAAGAGGCATTGGCTCAAATCGTCAGACTGAAGCTGGACAAAATTGCTGACCGACTGTACGAAGCCCATCAAACACGCCTCAGTTACAGCGAAGATTTTGCAGCGCTTCTGGCTGATTCTTGCACTACCGGCGACAGCGGCGCACGCAATATCGACCATTTGCTCAACCGCCAAGTCATGCCTGCTATCGCGCAAAGCTTTTTGCAATGGCAGCAAACCGCAGGGCATATGCCTGAACATGCAAAATTGGAGTTGGGCGAAGACGGAATAGACGTTTTATTTGAATAATGGGAAGAGAATAGGTCGTCTGAAATCATTATGTTGTTCAGACGACCTTCATTAATCTTTCACTTTATTGATAACGCATCCCAAGAGTTATTAGAAAGGTCGTCTGAAAAAAGCTATTCTTATTTCAGACGACTTTTTATAGCTAACGTATTGTTGAAACCCATTATATAGTGGATTAACTTTAAACCAGGACGGCGTTGCCCCGCCTTAGCTCAAAGAGAACGATTCTCTAAGGTGCTGAAGCACCAAGTGAATCGGTTCCGTACTATCTGTACTGTCTGCGGCTTCGTCGCCTTGTCCTGATTTAAAGTTAATCCACTATATTTGGATTGCGGGCTTAATCAGGTTTTATGCAGTGTATTGATAAATATTGAGAAAATAATGTCTTGTTACTTTCTTTATATTGTGTCAAAACAAGGATATTTAAAAGCTGTTCTACGAACGAATGGGTTTGATATCGCTCAGACTCAGCCTGATAAAAAAGGCTGAATAAAAGCGATAGCTTTGTTATAATGAAACTATAGAGATTTCCATCAGTTTCTTGGCATTGCGCCGTTTTATCCATATCAACGAAAGAGGAAAACAAAATGTTTCCAGAATATCGCGATTTAATTTCAAAATTAAAACAAGAAGATGCGCATTTTGCACGATTGTTTGATGAGCATAACGAGCTGGATGACAAAATTACCGGTTTGGTAAACAACCCTGTTACCAGCGGCTCTGAAGAAATCGAAGAGCTGAAAAAAGCTAAATTGAAACTGAAAGACGAGTTGTACGCTCTTCTGCAAAAAGCAGCAGGCAAATAATTCGAGTTTCTCAGGTCGTCTGAAACCGATATCGGGATTTCAGACGACCTTTTTGTTTGCGGATGAAACGTAGGACGGGATAAGGCAAGGGAAGTACAGACAATAAACAGGTGCTGGTTTATTGCATGAATACAAAGCAAAGGTCGTCTGAAAACGCTTGCACGTATAGTGGATTAACTTTAAACCAGTACGGCGTTACCTCGCCTTAGCTCAAAGAGAACGATTCTCTAAGGTGCTGAAGCACCAAGTGAATCGGTTTCGTACTATCTGTACTGTCTGCGGCTTCGTCGCCTTGTCCTGATTTAAAGTTAATCCACTATATATTTTCAGACGACCTTTTTCATTCCATTTACAGCCATTGTGCTAAGGATTCGGTATCCAAGTTCCATTGCCAGACGCCGTTGTCCGTGCCGTCCAATCCGCGCAGGAAGAGGTATCGGATGGCGAGTTTGGGTAACGGTTTGCCGCGCAGTTTGAAATAGCGGGCTACGGCGATGGCGTAGATGAGCGCTTGCAGGTAGTAATGGTGGTCTGCTACGGCTTCGTTCATAGCTTGTTGCGTATAGGACTCAGCGTTGTCGCCCAGATGGTTGGATTTGTAATCGATGATGCACACAAGGTCGTCTGAATCTTGGCAGACCATGTCGATGAAGCCGTTGAGAAAACCTTGTACGTCTTGGAAATCCAATCTTTCTGCGGCTTCGATACATTCCGGCGGCAGGGAACTGTTTTCACGGGCAAACCAGCGACGCAGGTCATGGAGTTTGAAGTCTTCGGTGTAGAGGGTGAACCCCATTTCAGGAAGGCGGCGTTCGGGTGGGATTTCAGACAGGCTTTGTGCAACAAGGCGCGTTTTGCGGCAGGTGTCGAGCATTTGTTTGACGGCATCTGTCCAGAGTAGGTCGAAGCCGTAGCGGGTCAAGGTTTCGGCTATCAGGCTGCTTTGGCTTTCGGTGCTTTGGGCAAAGTCGAATTTTTCCAACATTTCATGCAGACAGACGCCGGCGTTGGCGCCGCGCGGGAAATGGTGGATGTCGGTGTTTAGGAGGTCGTCTGAAACAGAGAGAGCGGTTTCAGACGACCTTTCTGTTTCGGCGGCGGTTTCTGCGGGATCGAGTGCGGGTTGTAATTCTTCGCGCTCGTCGTCTCGGGTTTTGACTTGGCGGCTGAGGCCGGTAAAGCTGGTATGTCGGATGAACTGAAATCCGCGGGCAGGGATAACGGCGGCTTGATAGAGGTCGTCTGAAAGATGGCGGTTTTGCGCGGCAGCGGGTTGCGGCGCGTCTTCGGAAAAGCTGAAGTCGGTATGTTCGGGAGGATTTTTGAGGAAACGCAGCCAGTTGTTTTTCAGCATTTGCAGCTCGCCTAGGGCTTTGTTTGCTTTGCGTTCTTGTTCATAAGCTTGGCGGGTAGACACCCGATTGCTGTCGGTGCTGCCTTCAAGCAGGTAGGCGAAAGGGGAATCGGCGGTATCGCCGCAATGGGCGGCATAAAGGACGAGCTGCTCTTCGGCACGGGTCAGCGCGACGTACAGCAGGCGCAGGCGTTCCGCCATTTCTTCGTCGGCAAGGTGGATACGGTCTTCATCGTTGAGTTGCGATTTGGCAAGCAGTTCCGTGGTGTGGTCGGCGGTGTGGAGGATTTGCCAATCGGCGGGCTTCATGTCTTTCGCGTCCCAAACGAAAGGGCAATAGACCAAAGGATATTGCAAACCTTTGGAGGCATGCATGGTGACGATTTTGACCAGTGCTTCATCGCTTTCAAGCCGTAACAGTCCTGATTCGCCGACAGAGCTCTCTTGCGCCAGGCTGATTTGGTCGTTGAGCCATTGATGTAGGGCGGCGGGGCTGAGGCTTTGTCCTTCTTCTTCTGAGAGGCACTCTAAAAGCTGATGGAAATTGGTGAGGCCGCGCTCGTCGCCGCGTGCAAGCAATCCGGTTTCGATGCCGTGCAACGAGGAGAAGTGTTGCAGCGCGGCATAAATCCCGCTTTTCCGCCAAATGGCGACAGATTCGGCGGCAGTGTTTATCCAGTTTAATAATTCGGCTTCGTTGCGGTTGAGTTGATACAGGGCTTGCGCGTCGTAGCCGAATAATGTGCCGGATAAGACAAAGCGCAGCGAGCCGATTTGTCCGGGATTGAGCCAATAATCCAACAGCGCGGCAAGGGCGAGGGCTTCGGGCGTGGTGAAAACCGATTCTCTTGAGAGCAAAACGCTTTGTATGCCGCGCGTTTTCAGCGCTTTTGCCACCATCACGCCTTCGTTAAACGTCCTGACCAAGACGGCAATGTCGCCCGAAACGACCGGCCTGTCTTTGAATTTCAGACGACCCTCGGCAGCTTCGTTGAGCGTGTGGGCGATTTCGTCGGCGCAATATTCGGAGGCACGGCGGCGCAAGATGTCTTTGTTGAGTACTTCGTCGTCTTTGCCGTTGAGCCAGCGTATCTGTATGGCAGTTTGGGGCGGCGAAAGACGGCTTTCGGAACGTGCGGCGCCGACTTCGGTATAGTCTATGCCGTCCAAGACGAAAGGGCGGTTTTTGCAGCGGAACAATGCGCCTATGCCGTTAATCAACTTGGCGTGGCTGCGGTAATTGGTTGCCAGCGTGTAGCTGTGTTGCGAGTCGGCTGCGGCTTGCAGATAGGCGTAAATGTCGGCGCCACGAAAGCTGTAAATCGCTTGTTTCGGGTCGCCGACTAAGAATAAAGGTTTGTTTTGTTTGATGAAGATTTTTCGGAAGATTTCGTATTGCAGCGGGTCGGTGTCTTGAAATTCGTCAATCAATGCGATGCGCCAGTTCTGCGCTACTGCCTGAGCCAGCGAGTCTGCCTGCGGGTTGTCGGTCAATGCGTCATAAACATCAAGCAGTAAATCGTCGAAACCGCGTTCGCGCTTGGATTTTTTCTGCTCGCTCAGACTGGCATTAAGATGGTCAAGCAGGTCGAGGTGGAGCAGGGTAAGCGTCTCTTCTTCGGCTTGCACGATGGCAGCTGAATCTGCGCCGAGATTCGCCAATATCTGCAAATCGGCAAAGGCGGCAGTATCGGGAGTATTGCCTTTTTTGACTTTGGACGCTAAAGCTTCTATGGCAAACATAGGCAGCTTTTCTGCCGTTGTTTTGCTAAAAGAAGGAAGGGCATCGGATTGGGAGGCGGAGTGGAGTTCGAGAAAGACGGTCTTGAATGTTTTTTCTTGATAGGATTGCCCATTTAATATCGGACGGATGCGCCAGAATGTTTCTTCCAAAGCGTCCAGTTTGGAACGCACTTTTTCCCATGTTTTCCGAAAGTTTTCCTGCGCGGCGACTAGGTCTGCTTCGGGTCGTCTGAAAACCAAATACGGACGGCTGACGAACTTTTGTATTGCCACCAGCATGGTTTGCGGCGTTTGGCGGCGTTGGAATACCAACTTCGCTAAAACGGGATGATCGACGATGCGGTCGCGCCAAAAATCTTGAGCGGGAATCAGCAGGCGGTCGCGGTTGTCTTCAGTCAACTCGACATCCATAGGCGCGCGGCACAAAAACGCATAATCGCGCAAAATGCGTTGGCAGAAGCCGTGAATGGTATAAATCGCGGCGTTGTCGAATTGCCCGATGGCAGCCTTGAGGCGGACAATCAGCCGCGCCCGACTTTCTTGAGCCAATGCCTGTTTGAGCAAACCGGTCAGAAACACATCGCCCGGATGATTGTCTCGGCAGTATGCTGCGAGGTCGTCTGAAAGATTGTCCGTATCCTCCACGCTCTCCAAAGCCTGCAATACTTCGTCCAAACGTGCGCGCAGACGGGTTTTCAATTCCGCTGTCGCCGCCTTGGTAAAAGTAACGGTCAAAATGCTTTCGACCGGCATCTGCTCAAGCACGACCAAGCGCGTGAACAAAGCCGCAATGCCATAGGTTTTGCCCGTGCCGGCAGAGGCTTCAATCAGATTGGTACCTGCTATGGGGATGCTTAGGGGATCGAAGGCTGGAATGGAGGCGTTGGCGGGCATGATAAAAGGAGGGAAGTACAGATAGAAGGCGTAATCATAGCAGAGGTCGTCTGAAAACGGTGGGGAGCTTGGGGGTGAAAACGAGCTTTGGCTTGTTGTATGGCAGGCTTGCGATTTTCGGTTGCGTTCCGTTGGATTTATAGTGGATTAAATTTATAGTGGATTAAAATTGCAATGATACGGCGTTGCCAACGCCCTTATGTACTACCCGTACACGGCGGGCGTTGCCGCCTTGTCTCATTTTTATTTTAATCCACTATAAATCAGGACAAGGCGACGAAGCCGCAGACAATACAGATATTACGGCAAGGCAACGCCGTACTGGTTTAAAGTTAATCCACTATAATTGTTGATATCAGCCCTAAAATAGGGTGAGGCAAACAAAAAAACGGCGGCTTGTAGGCTGCCGTTTTCTTTTGTGCGATCAAGCTTGGTCTTCCGGTTTGTCAGATAACTCTTGGGCTTTATCAGTTGGCTCTTGAGCGGTTTCTGTGGAAGCAGGTTCATGCTGACTGACTGCTTCCGGAGCTTGTGTTGCCGCTTCGGTTTCAGATTGTTCCGGATTGTCCTGACGCAGATTGTGACTGTAATCTTTAGGCGGGCTGGGTTGCTTGCCTGCCATAATTTCCAGCACTTGATCGCGGTCTATGGTTTCCCAATCCATCAAGGCTTTGCACATAATTTCCATCTTATCGCGGTTTTCATCAAGGATTTTGTAAGCTACTTGATACTGTTCATCCAAGATGCGGCGAATTTCTGCATCGATTTCTTGTTGGGTTTTTTCGGAAATGTTTTGAGAACGGGTAATGCTGCGTCCCAAGAATACTTCGTCTTCATTTTCCGTATAAACCATTACGCCCATTTTATCGCTCATGCCGTAACGGGTGACCATCTCGCGCGCCATTTGGGTGGCACGTTCGAAATCGTTGGATGCGCCGGTGGAAATACGGCCGATGAAGATGTCTTCGGCAATGCGTCCGCCAAACAGAATCGACAATTGGCTCAGCATTTGGTCTTTATACATGCTGATACGGTCGCGTTCGGGAAGCTGCCAAGTCAAACCGAGCGCACGGCCGCGCGGCATGATGGTCACTTTGTGAACCGGATCGGTAAACGGCAGGCTTTCGGCAACAATCGCATGACCTGCTTCATGGTAGGCGGTCGCACGTTTTTCGTCTTCGTGCATTACCATGCTGCGGCGTTCGGGACCCATATAGATTTTGTCTTTGGCATCTTCAAAATCGCTTTGGTCGACTTTGATTTTGTTGCGGCGGCCTGCAAACAGGGCGGCTTCATTGACCAAGTTGGCCAGATCCGCACCGGAGAAGCCCGGCGTGCCGCGTGCCAATGATGTCAAATCTACGGATTCGTCCAAAGGACTTTTTTCGCGTGGACTTTCAGGATTTGCTCGCGACCGCGGATATCGGGCAGCGGAACAACAACCTGACGGTCGAAGCGGCCTGGGCGTTGCAATGCCGGATCCAGTACGTCGGGACGGTTGGTTGCGGCGATGACGATAACGGTATGATTGCTTTCAAAACCGTCCATCTCGACCAAAAGCTGGTTCAAGGTTTGTTCGCGTTCGTCGTTGCTGCCGCCCAAGCCGGCACCGCGTTGACGGCCGACAGCGTCGATTTCGTCAATGAAAATGATACAAGGGGCGTTTTTCTTCGCTTGTTCAAACATATCGCGCACGCGGCTTGCACCGACGCCGACGAACATTTCAACAAAGTCGGAGCCTGAAATGCTGAAGAAAGGCACACCGGCTTCGCCTGCGATGGCTTTTGCCAGCAAAGTTTTACCGGTACCCGGGCTGCCTGCCAGCAAAATGCCGTGCGGAACGCGGCCGCCCAAGCTTTGATAGCGGTTGGGGGATTTCAGATAATCGACGATTTCTTGTACTTCTTCTTTTACTTCATCACAACCGGCAACATCGGCAAAGGTAACTTTATTGGTTTCTTTGTCCATCAGGCGGGCGCGGCTTTTACCGAAAGAGAATGCGCCGCCCTTGCCACCGCCGCCGTTTTGCATGCGCATGAAGTAGAACCATGCGCCAATCAGCAGCAATACCGGCAGCAGGCTGAAAACCAGGCTGGTAAAGATACTCGGTTTTTCTTCAGGGATAACGTTGACGCGGACTTTATTGTCCAAAAGCGTTTTGACCAAATTATCGTCTAAAGGCGCATTGGTGAAGAAAGTGGATTTATCGGTACGTTCGCCTTTGATCAGATAGCCGATGATGGCGGAGCCTTCGATTTTGACGTTGCTCACTTCACCGTTGTTTACCTGTTGGATAAATTGAGAGTATTCGATTTGCTGCTTGTTTTCCTGCTTGCTGGTCAGTGCGTTGAACGCAGCCATCAGACCGACGCACAAAGCGACCCATAACAGGATGGACTTAAAGGTATTCCCCACTTAGCCAGACTCCATGATATTAAGATAAACGAAAGGAAGATTTTAAAACACGCTGCCTGTATTGTCAGCGTTTATTTTTTCCTAATAAATAAATCTCACTGGAACGATTGCGTGATGCTTCGGGCTTGCGCGTCTGCACCGTTCCGAAGATTTCGCGCATGGCTGCCATATATTCCTGATAGCCCGCTCCCTGAAATACCTTCACCAAAAAGCTGCCGCCCGTTTTCAAATGATTGACGGCAAAGTCCAAAGCCAGTTCGCACAAGTAAAAGCTGCGGGCTTGGTCGGTTACGGCGTTACCCGACATATTGGGTGCCATATCGCAAATTACAAGGTCTAGCGGTCGGGCGTCCAGCAGGGTTTCAAATTGCGCCAATACTTCGTCCTCCCTGAAGTCGCCCTGAATAAAGGAAACGCCTTCTATTTCATCCATAGGCAGGATATCCAATGCGAACACGCGCCCTGAATTGCCGACCAGTTTTGCCGCTACTTGCGACCAGCTGCCCGGCGCGCTGCCTAAATCCGCCAAAACTGTGCCGGGTTTGATTAATTTGTCTTTTCCGTTGATTTCCAGCAGTTTATATGCAGCGCGGGCGCGATAGCCGTCTTTTTGTGCCATGTGGACGTAATGATCGTTGACGTGTTCGTGAAGCCAGGCTTTTGATGATTTTGAACGTACTGCCATAATTTATTTAATGATTTAGAGAAACGCCGTATTGTACGTTATTTTCCCCCGAGATTGCGCCAAATCGCGTACAATGCCGCACTATTCTTTCTTTTCAAGCACTAGAACATGACTGACAATAAATTAAGTACCAAAGAAATTTTGGAATTGAAAGCCCGCGCCCATCACCTTCATCCTGTTGTAATGGTGGGACAGCAAGGTTTGACCGAGTCCGTTATCAAAGAAACCGATGCCGCCCTGACGGCGCATGAATTAATTAAGGTCCGTGTATTCGGCGACGACCGAGCCGAGCGCGTTGAAATTTGCAATGCGCTGTGCGAAGCTGTTGATGCGCAACTGGTTCAGCATATCGGCAAACTGTTGGTGTTGTGGCGTAAAAACTTGGAGGTTTGATTCTTCAAGAGCATATTCAGACATCTTAAGGACAGATGTGCAAAAGGTCGTCTGAAAATATTTATGACTCTTACCAAGTGTTTTTGTTATGCGCTCGTAAAATCAGGAAAATCGATAAACTCTCTGAGATTGATTACTGTCAATGGGAACATACCCGCAGTTTTTAAAGCTGCGGATTGGCTATACTAACGATAGGAGCACATCATGAAAGCATTATCTGTTGCACTGGTTTTATTGACTTTGGCAGGCTGTCACAATACTTGGAACGGCGTTCGGGAAGACGGTTCACGCATTATCGGGCGTTCTGTCAGCGGTATTGGTCACGGTATCGGTAAGGCAGGTCAGGCATTGGAACGTACCGGCAGCAGAATAGACAACCGCCAACAAGTACAGCAACCTCAAATGTCCGGACAGAATCAGTATCCCTACCCGACGCAGAACCAATATCCTGAGCAGAATCAATACCAATACTAAGTCTTTTTTAATGCCGACCCCGATTACATGGTTTGTAGTCGGGGTTTTGGTTTTTCAGACGACCTTTATCCTGTATGATTCGGGATTGGCAATGAAATGGGCATATCTTTAGCCGTCTTCTTACTTACAGTGGATTAACTTTAAACCAGTACGGCGTTGCCTCGCCTTAGCTCAAAGAGAACGATTCTCTAAGGTGCTGAAGCACCAAGTGAATCGGTTCCGTACTATCTGTACTGTCTGCGGCTTCGTCGCCTTGTCCTGATTTAAATTTAATCCACTATCTATTTATAACAATATGAAAAATCTCATTTTCTGGCTTGCGCTGTTGGCTGCGGCTTTTGGTTTTTTTTATTATCAGCAAAACCATAGAATTTCTCAGGACGAGCTGATTCATGCTGAGTCACCGCATGACAGGTCTTCCGTGTCTTCATTCGGCGGATTGGCTTACCTGAATTTTTTGCGTGCAGGCGCGGGGCTGCCGACTTTGGCGCATTCGTCGGTTTTAGAAAAGTCCGCCCGCAATCATGCGCGTTATTTGTTGCAGAACCCTGAAGACGGTCATGACGAACGTCATCGCAGCAATCCGTTTTTTACCGGCTACCGCCCGAATGAACGCGCCCGCAAGGTAGGTTATCTTTATGATGGCGTACATGAAAATATCACCACCGGTTTTTATCCGTATCCTGAAGATATGGATACCAATTTGCCGGTTCAGCAGCAGATTGACGGTTTGATGACTGCTATTTATCACCGCTTCTCTCTGTTGGAACAAGGCATTGATGAAGCTGGTGCGGCATTTGAGCATCGTGATGGGCGGATATCGGTCGCCATCAATCAGGGAAATCATCAGTTTAATTTTTATTGCGGTTTAGGCAGGGTTTATCCTGAACCGGGGCGGCGTTATTATCAAAATGCCTGCAACAACAACGCCGTTGTTTATGCGGACGAAGTCAAGGCGCAACGCGAGTTCTTATATGTCGTTTATCCGCAAGGTGATTTTGCCATGCCGGATTTTCACGGCGAACACCCCGAACCCATGCCGGGACACGAATTTACCGGCAATCCGGTCAGTATCGCTTTTTCGGAATCTGCCGGAAAAATCAAAATGCGGTCGTTCAAGCTTTATCAGGGCAAATCCGAGATAGAGAAGGTCAAGGTGTTGACGGCAAGCAATGATCCGAATCAAACGTTTTCTGATCGTCAATTTGCCTTATTTCCTTTATTGCCTTTGGAATACGATACCGCGTATCGTGCCGTATTCGAGTATGAGCGCAATGGCAAATCCAAAAAAGCCGAATGGACTTTCCGAACGAAAAAGCCTGATTATCCTTACTTTATCGTTAAAGGCGGAGAAAAATTGGCAGTTGAATCGGGTAAGAAATATTTCATTCATTGGAAGGATTTTTGGTGTCAGCGGGAATGCGAAGAGTATGTTTACCGCCAACGCGGCAAAGCGAAACTCGAAGTCATGGAGCGTCAGATCGGCGGTATGGTGGTACGGGTTACCGGAGACAAAGGCGATGATGTCCGGTTAACGCCGAAAGAAGAAAATGATAAAGCGGTCTTACTTTATATCTGGCAATAGCAATCAAGGTCGTCTGAAACACAAACAGGTTTTCAGACGACCTTCTTTCATACGCAACAAGACAAAGCAGGGTAGGGCAAGATACTTTATTGTTTGGGTGAACCGTAAAACTGTTAGAATAGCGGAAATTTTATTTCTTGTTTCTCAAACAATGATCCGCCATCCGAAAATTGCCGCCCATACGCGTTATGCCTTTATCTGTATCGGACTGATGATGCTTTCTTTCCTGATATATGTGGTTTTGGCAGTGTTTGATTTGGGCTTGGATATGTCGATGCGGATTGCGCTGATCCGTTTTTCGCTCATTTTAATCTTGCTGTTTGCGTTTTTGGGCGGCGTTTTTTCAATCCGGGTAGCGGTGCTGCGAAAGAAAATGGGGGTATGACATGAACCAAGTTGATAACAACATTCCTGAAGAAATCCGTTTGCAACATGACCGATCGGCTTTGGTTTTGGTTTATCGTGGCGAACGTAAAACCCTTCCTGCCGAATTTCTCCGCGTTTATTCTCCCAGTGCCGAAGTGCGCGGACATGGCGCGGGACAAGATGTCTTGCAGACAGGTAAAGCAGAAGTTACGATTTCTGATTTGGATCCTGTCGGTCAGTATGCGCTCAAAATTACTTTTTCAGACGGTCATAATAGCGGTTTGTATGACTGGGCTTATCTTTACAAATTGGCTTACGATTATGATGCGCTTTGGCAGGATTATCTCCGCAGGTTAAAAGAAGCCGGAGCCTCCAGAATACCGAGTGCCGCCGATCTTGTTGCCGGTAAAAAGCATTCCTGCGGCAGCGGCGGTTGTGGCGGGCATCATTGATTACTGAGCGTGTTTGTTCTTTTTGAAGCGGCATTGTGACGGATAGCAGGATGTCGGCAAAGCAGGCTCTGTTCCTCGCTTGAAAAAATATATCAGCCTGTCGGATGTCAAACAGAATCGGCTGGAAAGATACGGTCTTGAGGGTACAATGCCACTGCATGGGCGAGTTGCGTTGTTACCTGAATAAAAAAGATTATTTAGTCATCCATTTGATAGACTACGCTAAGCCGGTCCGCAAAAGCATATCGTGAATGACGATAAAAATGCCATCACCTTCAGAGATGAAATTTCAGCATTCGGCGTAGCCATGAACAAATTGAAAGACAGGTTTGCCTCTCAATGATTAAACTTTCAGACGACCCCTAGAGCAAGGTCGTCTGAAAATCGAAATACCGTTTGAACCATATTGATTTCAGATTATTTTAGGAAAGCACCTCTATGAGCGACCACAAAACCCATTTCGGTTTCACTACCGTAAACGAAGAAGAAAAGGCAGGTAAAGTGGCCGAAGTGTTCCATTCCGTAGCCAAAAACTACGACATCATGAACGATGTCATGTCTGCCGGCCTGCACCGCGTTTGGAAACATTTCACCATCAATACCGCCCGTCTGAAAAAGGGCGATAAAGTGCTGGATATCGCCGGCGGTACCGGCGACCTGTCGCGCGGCTGGGCCAAGCGTGTGGGCAAAGAGGGCGAAGTGTGGCTGACCGATATCAACTCATCCATGCTGACCGTCGGCAGAGACAGACTGCTGAATGAAGGTTTGATTCTGCCCGTATCGCTTGCCGATGCCGAAAAATTGCCGTTTCCCGACAACTATTTCAATCTGGTTTCCGTTGCTTTCGGTTTGCGCAACATGACCCACAAAGATGCCGCGCTCAAAGAAATGTACCGCGTACTCAAACCGGGTGGAACGCTCTTGGTGTTGGAATTTTCCAAAGTCTACAAGCCACTGGAAGGCGCATACGATTTGTATTCCTTCAAACTGCTGCCGGTCATGGGCAAACTTATTGCCAAAGACGCAGACAGCTATCAATATCTGGCAGAATCCATCCGCATGCACCCTGACCAGGAAACATTGAAACAAATGATGCTGGATGCCGGTTTCGACAGCGTTGATTACCATAATATGAGCGCAGGCATCGTAGCCTTGCATAAAGGTGTGAAATTCTGATACCCGAATCGGCTGACCTATCTGTCTGATGCCCATAGCCTATTCCAAAGTATCGGGCTTATGTTGATGACTGAAAAAGGTCGTCTGAAAACCGATTGATAAGGTTTTCAGACGACCTTTGTTGTAAGAAATCTCTGAGTTGTACTGATATAGTGGATTAACTTTAAACCAGTACGGCGTTGCCTCGCCTTGCCGTACTATCTGTACTGTCTGCGGCTTCTTCGCCTTGTCCTGATTTAAATTTAATCCACTATATATAGCTGCCTGAAGGCGGCTGGCTGGGAGATGACGGAGCGGGATTTCGAGGATGTGTTTCAACACCCAGCCGCCCGAAGGCGGCTGAATCCAGATATGCGCGGTTCTGCGACTGAGCCGATGTTTCAACACACAGCCGCCTAAAGGCGGCTGGCGCCATCGGCGCGATTCCGCGCGTACGCGTGACCGTTTCAACATCCAGCCGCCTAAAGGCGGCTGGATGCAGCCCGAAGCCAAAACGCCCAACAGCTCAGGTTTCAACACCCAGCCGCCCGAAGGCAGCTGGGCAGTTTCTGAAGCGTTGCCAAACGCGATGACTGTTTCAACACACAGCCGCCCGAAGGCAGCTGGTTCTGTTTTCGTTCATTTGCTTCTTGCAAAGACTGTTTCAACACACAGCCGCCCGAAGGCAGCTGGCTGCCATTTACCACGCCGATTGCATACGGATTGAACGTTTCAACACACAGCCGCCCGAAGGCGGCTGGATCCTGAAAGATTTGGGTGAAACAAATGGCTAAAGTTTCAACACACAGCCGCCCGAAGGCGGCTGGCAAACATTAAAACCCCTGCGGCGCATAATACAAGTTTCAACACACAGCCGCCCGAAGGCGGCTGGTTGGCGTATCCCCGCCAACAAAATGAAAAAATCGAGTTTCAACACACAGCCGCCCGAAGGCGGCTGGTTCCTGATATAAATTTAGCAATCAACTTAAAACAGTTTCAACACACAGCCGCCCGAAGGCGGCTGGCCGGACCAAAAAAATAACGGCATTTCAGAAAATGTTTCAACACACAGCCGCCCGAAGGCGGCTGGCAGCTTGGAATCTTGTCAGGTTGCCGGTAACTATGTTTCAACACACAGCCGCCCGAAGGCGGCTGGGTGATACGGCGATTATTATTCCGTTTAAACATTTGGTTTCAACACACAGCCGCCCGAAGGCGGCTGGTGTCCGATGTCGCCCGTTTCAGGGGAGAGATACAGTTTCAACACACAGCCGCCCGAAGGCGGCTGGGGGATGTTGTTCAAAATGGAAATATTCAGCCGATGTTTCAACACACAGCCGCCCGAAGGCGGCTGGTATCTATAAGGATTGCTAATGGGCTACCAAGTCGGTTTCAACACACAGCCGCCCGAAGGCGGCTGGAAGCCCTCAAAACCTCATGTATGACGGCTACGTTGTTTCAACACACAGCCGCCCGAAGGCGGCTGGAGAGGAGTAAAGATGTCCCGACTTTATATTGCAGTTTCAACACACAGCCGCCCGAAGGCGGCTGGCAAGTCTAACCAGTCTTTTTGGGTAAACATAATAGTTTCAACACACAGCCGCCCGAAGGCGGCTGGGCGTGACCGAAATTTTTGTGATGTTCGGCAGATTTGTTTCAACACACAGCCGCCCGAAGGCGGCTGGATGTAAACCGTTCACTTTGTTCACCGGTTTACATAGGTTTCAACACACAGCCGCCCGAAGGCGGCTGGGAGACCGAAATTTTTGTGATGTTCGGCAGATTTGTTTCAACACACAGCCGCCCGAAGGCGGCTGGAACTGGAGATTCCGGCATATCTTTTTGGAAAAGGGTTTCAACACACAGCCGCCCGAAGGCGGCTGGCAGCCAGTTGCACATAAAATGTTAATGGTGGCAAGGTTTCAACACACAGCCGCCCGAAGGCGGCTGGCGAGACCGAAATTTTTGTGATGTTCGGCAGATTTGTTTCAACACACAGCCGCCCGAAGGCGGCTGGATGCGAGACCGAAAATTTTGTGATGTTCGGAGATTGTTTCAACACACAGCCGCCCGAAGGCGGCTGGTGCGTGACCGAAAATTTTGTGATGTTCGGAGATTGTTTCAACACACAGCCGCCCGAAGGCGGCTGGTTTAATCCATACGCTTTATTTTGATCTCCGATCTGTTTCAACACACAGCCGCCCGAAGGCGGCTGGTTTCGCGCTGCAAATCACCCATGCGTTTGATTTGTTTCAACACACAGCCGCCCGAAGGCGGCTGGAAATATTATAATATTATAGGTGCTGATATGAAAAGTTTCAACACACAGCCGCCCGAAGGCGGCTGGTTTGCGGATTTGTTGCGCTAACTCAAATTGACTGGTTTCAACACACAGCCGCCCGAAGGCGGCTGGCCGCCATCGGCGCGATTCCGCGCATACGCGAGACCGTTTCAACACACAGCCGCCCGAAGGCGGCTGGGAAAAAGAGATGATGCTAAATCGTTATAATTCAGGTTTCAACACACAGCCGCCCGAAGGCGGCTGGGATGGCGGAATACAGTATCAGCTAAGTTTTTTAAGTTTCAACACACAGCCGCCCGAAGGCGGCTGGCTTTTTAAAAAGTGAAAAAGAGTTACAAATAGTGTTTCAACACACAGCCGCCCGAAGGCGGCTGGGATGACTGTAATCATCGCCACCACGCTCTGAGGCAGTTTCAACACACAGCCGCCCGAAGGCGGCTGGCATGTTTATCAATTCGACCAGGCATTTGAGTTATCAGTTTCAACACACAGCCGCCCGAAGGCGGCTGGGTTTACCCACTCTTTATTCTTGTTTAAATGATAGGTTTCAACACACAGCCGCCCGAAGGCGGCTGGGTCGCCGCTGGGAGAAACGTTGGTATGCTTTGCCACCAGTTTCAACACACAGCCGCCCGAAGGCGGCTGGAACCAGCTTTAAACAGCTTGAAAAAGAGTTTTATGTTTCAACACACAGCCGCCCGAAGGCGGCTGGCCGCAGAAATGCGGAGCTTCAAGCGTTCATGGCAGTTTCAACACACAGCCGCCCGAAGGCGGCTGGCTTCATTAAGCATCATATGCACATAAGATGCATCGGTTTCAACACACAGCCGCCCGAAGGCGGCTGGTCTTGGAAGAATGGATGCGTCCCGATGTCCCGTGTTTCAACACACAGCCGCCCGAAGGCGGCTGGCCATTGCGCCTTGTTTTTTATGTGTTTATTCAGGATGTTTCAACACACAGCCGCCCGAAGGCGGCTGGTCCAAAATATTCGCATCTTTTGGAATATCTTCAAAAGTGTTTCAACACACAGCCGCCCGAAGGCGGCTGGCTATATCGACTCTTTCTGCTACTTCATCTATAAGTTTCAACACACAGCCGCCCGAAGGCGGCTGGTTTATGAATACCTCCTTGATTCCCAAAAGTTCAAGTTTCAACACACAGCCGCCCGAAGGCGGCTGGATGACCCTGTTTTAAAACAGAAAGCTGCAAACATGTTTCAACACACAGCCGCCCGAAGGCGGCTGGATTCTTCAGGGGTTTGAAAATGATTAAATCTGTTGTTTCAACACACAGCCGCCCGAAGGCGGCTGGCGTTACCGTTGACGGCAAGGTTTACAAAAACGAGGTTTCAACACACAGCCGCCCGAAGGCGGCTGGGCGATGCCATCGGCTTAACATCTTTGGCATTTGCGTTTCAACACACAGCCGCCCGAAGGCGGCTGGAGCCTCTCTCAAAAGCCTTGCTCCATCAGGTTTCGCAGCCCCGATTTCGCTAAGCTCCCAAGAAAAGCGCGAACGCGAGTATAACACAGCCTTTTCCGTTACACCCGCATTCGCAATATCCTGATTGTTAAAGAACAATCCCCATTCGCCAACCCTGCCGCATTTTCATGAGAACCGCAGGTTGGCGATTTATACAATCAACGTATCTTTAAACACATCCACCGCCGGTTTCGCGCCGTGGTGTTCCACTTTGCGCCGCCATTTGCTGCCTAAATGGTAAAAGCGCAGGCTGTCGGTTTCAGGGTTGTAGGTTTTCAAGAGTTTGTCTTTTAAAACAACCCACTGGTCGGGTGCGATGTCGCATTCGAACACTGAATACTGCACGCGCACGCCGTAGTCCAGACACAATTTCGCCACGCGCCGCAACCTTGCCTGTCCTTCCGCGTCTTCCAGCGAAATATCGTAAGTAATCAGCATCAGCATTTTGTATTCCCATGTGCAGGCTGCTTTAGAGGTCGTCTGAAAACATCCAACCCGTTTTCAGGCAGCCTGCAAACCTATCTCATCAAAAACGGTGGATATTCCGCCAAATCCCCGCGCAAATGGCGCGCCAGCAGCATTGCCTGAATATACGGCAGTAGCCCGATTTCCACTTCCTCCCCCAAAAACGGATGAACGATTTTTTCCTGCTTTTTCGCCTGCAAAGCTTGGAACAACAGCTTCCTCGCATCCACTTTCAAACTTACCGCACCACTTGCTTCGGCAACAAAATCATGTGGTTTGAGTTGTCCACGGTTAATTAGCGACAGCACCAGCCTGTCCGCCCACCACGCGCGGAATTCTTCCAAAATATCCTGCGCCAAACTGTCGCGCCCCGGTCGGTCGGCGTGCAGAAAGCCCACCTGCGGATCCAGCCCCACGCCTTGCAGCGCGCCGCTGATGTCCTTACCCAGAATGCTGTACACAAACGACAACAGCGCATTCACCCCGTCTCTGGGCGGACGACGGTTGCGCCCGTCAAAAGAAAAGCCGCTTTTTTCGCTCAAAAGCTGCCCAAATACGCCAAAATAACGCGCCGCCGCATCCCCCTCAATGCCGCGCACCACGTCCAGCTCCGCCGCGCTCTTCAACTGCCGCAGCGAAATGTTCAAAGAATCCACCGCACTTTGAATTGCCGCATTCTCGCCGTAATTGCGAATCTGCCGCTGAAGCACCCGCTTACTCGCCTGAATCTTCGCCGCAATGATATTGCGCGCAATCGGCACAGGATTTTGCTCCGACACCCGATACTGCGCCCGACGCAACAGCACATTACCGCTCTGCCGCCCCTGAAGTCGCCCCAAATAACGCCCATTTTCCGTAAAAAACGCCAAATTCACATTATTTTCGCCACAAAACCCCAACAAAAACGGCGACACCAGCACATTACCAAAACAGAAAATATGCCCGATGGAATGCACCGGCAACTGCGCCACCTTCTTGCGCTCCTGCTCCACCACCAGCGTCTCCCGCTCTTTATGCAGATAGCTGCCTTGGGTGGTGATGTAGAGCGTGTTTTGTAGTTTGCGCATGGGAAAATTCCTTGGGGTTTGACCACACTTTTTTGGGTATTTAACAGGGTTGATCCACCTGAAAAACGGTAGGTCGGATTCTCGAATCCGACATTTTCAAAATTACCGCAACAATTTCAAATCATATAAATATCAAAGTAGTTGTCGGATACAAGTATCTGACCTACACAAACTACACTTTGGGAATTGATTAAGTTGGGCTACCTGAAAATGGTACTAACTCATACTTATTTCCATCCCATAACTTAAACTCCAAAAATTTTGGCTTGCCCTCTTCTGTTAAATCAAACTTAGTAACTTCAATAGAAACATAATTTTTATTATTTTTTAATAAGCTATTTGCCAAATCAAAAATGGTTTTAGCAATATGTTGCGTATACGAAGTATGGCCTATACCATAACCTGCTAAAGTTTGCCCCAAATTAAAAGGCATATAAGTACTACCATCATCTAGTGTTATGGCACCATTGATATTTGAATTCCTATAAGACTTTATATCTTTTGTATCTGAAATAGTTGGAGATATATCAATCATATTCTCTACTTTACAATGACTAATGAGATTCGGTTTTTCCTTGTGAATAATTTCTAAAACATCTTTTTCATACCAAATATCTCCATATCCTTTTCCATGCTGTTTACTAACAACAAAAAATACCTCACTATCCGTTACAAGCCCCAAAGCAATTTCACCAGTCCTCTCAATAAAATCATTTTTTACCATTTCTCCAAGGTGGAAATGCTTAATACCAAAATTATCTAACATCCCATCAACTGAATTAGCAATGATTGATGACTTACTTAAATAAGCATTAACATCTTCTCCATTAATTAATTTTTCTTTTAATCTATCAAAGCCTTTTTTATTTTCGGGAGAAATAGAAAATTGCTTAGATAAAATAACATTTCTGGGTTTGGCAATTACTAATTTCGAACGATAATTAAGATATTGTATAAAATATGGAACTTCTCCAGATTCATCATAATCAATATTCTCTTTTATAAATTTATCTTTTGCCCAATTATTTACTATTAAAAGAGCATCATTATAAGTAAATTTCATTGATTTTTTGTGCATAATTTAAAATCCTATATTGTATTAATATTCCCCAAACAACCCCTCCACATACCTCACACTCCTATCCCGTTTCCCCAACAATTCCGGCTGGCAGATTTCCACCAGCGAGCAGGCTTTGCAGCGTTTACCGTAGTCGGGCGGCGGGGTTTGGCCGCTTTTTAAAAGTTCGCGCACGGCGGCGATGGTGGCGAGTGTTTGGGCGCGCAGGTCGTCTGAAAACACAACGGGGACGCGGTGGCGGGTTTGCATATACCACAGCGCGCCCTCAGAGACGGTTTGCCCCGTCATTTCTTCCAAACACAAGCCTTGGGCGCAAAGCTGGATTTCGTCCATCGGATCGGGTTTGGGCTTGCCGCGTTTGTATTCCACGGGTTTCAGACGGCCTGTTTTCGTTTCCACTTCCACCAAATCCAACACGCCGCTGATGCCCAGTTTCTCCGCCGACACATGTACCGTCCGCTCAAAGCGCACGCCCTTGCGCGTTTCCGGCTCACCCGAATCCACCCGCTCGTGCAGCGCCTTGCCCTGTGCGGTCAGATAGTTCTCCGCCCACGCCTGCTCGTTGTGAATCAAGGCGCATTGGCGCGGGCAGAAGGCGTAGTGTTGCAGGGCTGAAAGGGGAATCAGGCGCGTGTCCTGATTTTCCCCTTGGGTTTTGGTTAAAAGTGCGGTCATTTTCAGCCTAATTTACGCAGCAGCTTGGTTTCGCCAAGATTTTGATCGTCTACCCTGACAAGGTAATCGTCAAAACTCCTTGCTACTTCCACACCATCTTTTTTGGCTATCTGAATGCGTTTGAACAGACTATCAGCAGGTACGTCGCCCAAGCTGCCGCTGTGCTCAAACACATAAAGCCCGCGTGCATTCATTTGTCCGCGTGCGGCGGAATGGTCGTGGTCGAACATATTGACAAGTGCCTGCCAAAACAGCTCTAAATCGTTTTCGGAAAAGCCTGTTTGTTTGGCGAAATGGGCAGAAATGAAGCCGTGGCAGCGGTATAGGCCGTAGGGGACGGTGAATTTGCGCCCCATGGTGCGGTTGTCGCCGGTTTCACTGGCATCTTTTTCGTTGGTAACCGCCATGCGGGTAATGCTGTGTTCCAAGGTCATGATGGGATCGATAGAGCGAGAAAAAGTCAGTTGCACGGGACCGCGCACTTGTCCTGCATTTTTGCCGGTAGTCATCACTGCGCCGAATGTGCGGATGTCGTAATAACGGCTGCACATGTATTGGCGAGCAGCTTCGGTTTTCTCGCCTTTTTCTTTGCCTTTTACGTTTTCCTGCTCGTGGGCTTCGTCAATCAGGTTGTTCAAAATGCCTTTTTCGCGGATAAAGATATCGTGATGCTCGTCATTTTGGGTCATTTGGATAAAGTTACGGACTTTGCGTTTCAGGCAAACATCGGTTACCAAACCTTCGCCGGTTTGCGGGTCGATACGCGGCAGGTTGCCTGCGTCGGGATCGCCGTTGGGGTTGCCGTCTTGCACGTCAAATAAAAAGACAAAGTCGTAGCGTTTTTCAATAGTCATAGCATTTGCTCCTTATGCGGTTTTCGCTTCGTTGAACAGGTTTTTCAATGCGTCTTTGGTAAACAGGAATTGGGTTTCGTGGTAATAACCGATGGCGAATAGGCCTTGCTGTTCCAAATTCAAATGGTTGGGAAATCTCTGACAATGTTCCAAAATCTGGCGGATTTCCCATTGCAGTTGTACGGCACGTCCTTCAAATTCCAGCTTGTTCAAATGGTGCGGCAGCAGGCGCATCAGTGTGCCGAATACGGCAATCGGCGTACTGCTTGCCGAACCGAAATAGCGGTCGGCAATGGTGGCGTTCAAGCCGGGATTGGCTTCGGCCTGTGTTTTTTCCAGCACGGCAAACAGCCGCCCCAGCACATAGCCGATGTCTTGACGGTTTCTATCTAAGCTCATCGTTAGCTCCTTCATGTTTTTCAGACGACCCGCGCGGATTGCGCGATTGATATAGGCTTTAAGCAGACTTGCCCTGCCATAGGTAATTTTCTGTTCCGCCTTGTTGCGCCGCAAAGCAGCCTGCAACAGGCTGACGGGTAAAACGCGGTTGTTAAGTGCGGCATCGGTTATTTGGGCAATCAGGTCAGATGGCAGGTTTTCCATTTTGCCGTCCAACACCAAATTGCCCAACAGGCGCGGCAACGGCATATATTCGGGGTATGGCGAGTTTTCGCCACGCACCATCTGCAAATCGTCATACCACGCCGCAATGCTTTCGGATAAGGCGGCAACAGTGGTTTCATGCCAAAAGCGGACGACAATCCGCGCGGAATTGGGCGATAGACCTAAAAGGTAGAATTTTTCTTTGCCGTCAGGTTCTGTATATTTGCCGTTGTACAAGCTTTTATAAAGTGATTTGACCGCATCAATATGGGCATCGGGATTGTCTTTGCCGCCGCCGCTAATCAGCGAAGCAAGATACTCTTCCAACGGAGTCGGTTTCGCACTCCAACAGATGGCTGTTACATCGCCGATACGGAAGCGGTTTTCACCGGCAAGCAGGGTGTTTAAGGCTGTGGTGTATTCAAACATGACTTGTTCACCCACAGGAAAGATAAAGCCCTGCTCTTTGCCGTATGATTCAAAAGCCGACAGATTTACCGATGTAAACGGGGCGGGCTTGGCGTTCACACCTTTCACGGCATTATGCAACCGCGCAATCGGCGCAAGTTTGCCCGTTACTAGACAAATGCCTTTTGGGATATTATCGGATTGTGCCTGATTAGCTTGACTCACATATGCCTGAACCGCCTTTGATTGACAAACCAAATCTACTGCCTCGTCCACCAAGCGGAAGCTGAGATTACAGCCTTTGACTTTGGCACATTCCACCCAATTTGCAGCCTGCATGGCTTTGCTTTTTTCTGCCGCAGAAGCCAAAAAGGCGGCAACGGCGGCAACACCTGCATCATCGGGCAACGCCTGTTTCAATTCGTTTACATTGGCAGTAAAGCTGGCATGCTGTTTATCTGCCTGCTCCTGCCCTTTTTCTCCGGCATAGGCAAGCACATAACCGTAGTGATCCCACAATAAATTGCTTACTTCGTAGGATTTTGAACCGCTCCTGCCCAAGCCTTTCGGCACTAAAAAAGTGCGGGCAACTTTTTTCTTATTTTTCAACTCGCGGGTATCTTCAAGCTGAATAAATTTGCCCTGTTTGTCTATAACAATAATGAACGGGATTTCTTTGTTTTCAAACCCTTCCGGGGCAACACCACCATCGCTTTCGGCTTTGCGTTGGTAGTATTGGGTGAGTGCGTGCAGAATCATCGTTTCACCTCCTCGCTATTAGCTGGGGGCACGGTAATTACGCCATTTATCGCTTTGCATTGGTAAAACATAGGTTCGGCGTTATTGGAATCGCGCGGGTCGGATTTGCTGAAATCCATGTCGTACAGCATAAAGCCGAAATCTTGGGTGATGTCTTCGCGCGGCAAACCGTCTTCAACCTTTTCAAGCAGCCTGAAATGGCAGGGAAACTCTCGGCAACCCAAATAAGGCTGATGAAAATACTGCCCTTTTTTTTGCACGCCGTTTGAACATTTCGGCAAATTTGACGTAGTTGTCGCCCTCGCCTGCTTCACTTGTCATGTCAAAATCGGCGTGGATGCGATAGGCAACATCTTTCAGCAGCATGGATGCGCGCTGCTGACGGTTGTCTTCAATATAGAGCGAGCCGCTGCGTTCACTCATTTTGGTTCCCACTTCGTTACGGCGGATATTCGTCCACTGAATCGGTTTGAGAATCTCGAGCTTCTGTATCTGCCATCGAATGGCGGGTTTCCACAAGATTGCCATTAGGATATTTCGTGCTGCTGATGGTGTAATTACGGGATAACTAACCCGTTCCACCTTGAGCTCAGGCCTGGTAAAGCACGCCAGATCACCGCTAATTTCTAAAATGAAACTCATATCGACTCCTCATTAATAATTCTATAAAGCCATATTAATATTACCACACTACTCATGTCAAGTGTGATTCGCTTATTTTTTCAATAAACTGTAAAATATGCCTACGCTAAACCTCTTTTCATACAATTGATTAAATGGATTATTAGCGGTCAGTCGCTTCTGGGTGGCTGTGTGTTGAAACTATAATGCCATGTTAAAAATGGCAAAATGCCCCTAGAAATAGGGGCATTTTTCATAAAACCGAATTTTCAGATAGCCAAGCCGTATCATCAAAATCCGCACCAAGCACGGCTTTGTAATAGCCCTTATCTAACACCAACAATCCTGCTCTGGAAAAAACGGCATTCGCAGATAGCTTTTTGAGTTCGTGTTCATACACGGTAATCGTGTAGCGTTGTAATTTGCGGTAAACACATTTGTGTTTGAGCGGGTCGCTTTCAAGCAAGTTGAACCAGCTTTCAAACGGCTCGGGCAGCGGTGGTTGGTCGGTTTGTCCGAAGGAATTGTCGGCAGGCTGCAAAAAGCGTTGTTCATCCAAAATATCCTGCCATTTTGAAACTTCCACATCGTCCAGATGTCGTCTAAAAAAATCGTCCAGCTCGTTTGCTTTGACGACTTGCGGACTGCCGTCTTTTTCCCAATGAGCCAACGGGATAAACGGCACAATGAGTGCCACGCCTTGGTTATCAATCAGGCGGAAACGTTCGGCAGCGGTGCGGAATTTGATTGCCAGCGGATTTTCATTTGATGATTCTACCGTCAAGAGTCTTGCAATGTCGTGTTTATCCACATCTCCTTTGCCGTTGAAACGGCGGAAATATTCGGCAAATGCCGACGGGGAAAGCGGGTCACCAAGCAGCCCTGCTTTCAGCATTTCTTCGGTAATGTCCTGCCCCTGTTTCAGGCTGCCGTTGGGTGCGCCTTCTTCGGCACGGAACACGACTACTTCGCCAAACGACAACTTGCCTTCGCGGTTGCACCGTCCCGCCGCTTGGGCAATGCTATCCAGCCCTGCCATCGCCCGATAAACGCAAGGAAAATCCAAATCCACGCCGGCTTCAATCAACTGCGTGCTGACCAGCCATAAAGGCTTGTGCAGGCTGCCTGCGCGATACAGTGCCAAATATCGGCGAACCAACGCAATCACTTCGCTTCGGTGCGTAGCGCACATATTGGCGGATAAATGTAATTTGATGCCGTCAGAAGGCAGAGCGGCAAAGAGTTTTTGGGCGTGTTTTCGCGTATTAACCACTGCCAAAACACACGGATGCGCGGCGATTTCATCGGCGATTTCCTGCCAGCTTTGCGTATCGCCGTTTGGCGGCGGCATTTTGATGCGGACGCGGCGCAGTTTTTCCGATAAGGCAATTTTGTCTGCCACAATTTCGCGCACATCCGGCAGGCCTTCCAAAATAGTGCGCCCGAATGCGTCGATATTTTTGCCAAGTTCGGGCTGAGTCGCCGTGCACAACACAAAGGTAACGCCGTAATCGTGCGCCAGCACCCGCATCATGTCGGTAATCGGCTTTTGGAAATCGCGCGGAAGCTGCTGGGCCTCATCCAAAATCACCACGCTATCGGCAATATTGTGAATCTTGCGGCAGCGGCTGGTTTTCGCCGCAAACAGGCTTTCAAACAGTTGCACGTTGGTGGTAACAATCAGCGGCGCGTCCCAATTTTCCGTGGCAAGGCGGGTTTTCGCAGTTTCCTTGTCTTCTTTCACTTCCAAATTGCTGTGGTGTTCCAATACCACGTCATCGCCCAATGCTTTGCGGAAAACATCGGCGTTCTGCTCGATAATACTGGTGAAAGGAATAGCATAGATAATACGTTTTTTGCCGAATTTCAGCGCGTGCTTCAAAGCGAACCCCAAGCTCGCCAAAGTTTTGCCGCCGCCGGTCGGCACGGTTAAAGAAAACAAAGTGTGGTCGGTTTCTGCGGCAGAAAAACATTGCTGCAAAATGGCATGGCGTTTTTGATTTAAGAATGAATCTTTATCTGATTTCTCATGAAGTTGCGCCATATATTGCTCATATCGTCGGTGCAACTCATCCAAACCGGGAAATTTTGGGCGCAATCCGGCAGCCTGCGCAGTATCCGCATCGGCATAGCCGTTCATAAAGGCTTCGGTATCCAAAAAGTCGGCATCCACCAAGCAGGAAAAGAGAAAACGCAGCCAAATATGCACTTCTTCCAGCTTTGCCCCGTCTTCCCAAAACGCAAAAAAATCCCGCATCAAGTCATCATCGGATAACGGGAAAAAATCTTTGGGCAAACCGCTCTCCGCCAAGCCCAACAAAGAGGCCTCCAATTCATTATCTGCCTGTTGCAGACGATGCTTTAAGCTCCCTTTGTCATACCAATCCGCTAATCCCGCATGGTGTCCTGCAATCAGATATGCCAGCAAATGCCCGAAAAATGGATTAAGGTGCTCTACTGCATATTTGGCACCGGCAGTGGAATGCGGAATTTTGCGCAACTTGGTAGATTCGACATCTTCCAAATGGGCATTTTCTTTTTCAAAGCCGGATGCATTACGGATATATTTCTGAAAAGCTTCCTGAAATTTCCCCAAATCGTGCGAAAGCCCCGCATATTCGGCAAACAACGACCCATAACGCCCTGCAAAACGCTTGGCGAGTTGGGCGACTTTTTGTAGATGTTTTTGCAGGGGATGGGAATGCCAATTTTCTGATGAGTCTTGGCGGACGTGGGCAATATAGTCAAAATTCACGTCGATTCTCCAAATTTAAAACGCGCAAAATTTAACGAACAAGCCATACAAAATGGTTTGAGGTGTTGAAAAATCGAAAATCTGTGGAATGAGGTCGTCTGAATGACGTGAAAATATTGTAGATAATTGGGAGTTTATGATGTTATTGTTTTATTTGTTACAATTACCCGAACATAATACAGCATTTGTAATAAATAACAATATCAATTTGACTATTTGTGAGCGAATAGGACAAATCAAACATAGCGTGATGGTCCGAATGATGCAGATAAACGATGACAGGTTTTCAGACGACCTTTGTCGTATAGATGGGTTAAACTCGGTAGGATGTGGCTGTGCTTGCCTGATTCCGTACCCAAGCCGTTTTGTTTTACTATACAATCATATTGCTGCCGACTGCTTGTTTGCTGCGGTCTGCATCGGCATACGGATAGTGCGGACGCTGTTTGCGTTTTGGAAAATGCGGCAAGATATTTATTTGCCAGTATTTTTTAAGCATCGGCTGAAGCCTGTATTGGTTTGCCCCAGGTCGTCTGAAATTCCGAAAAAGAAAATTCATGTCAAACACCCCATTCTTCAAAACCGACTGCCCGAGCTGCGGCGCGCCTGTTGAGGCGCATTCCGCGACAGCCGTTACGCTGGTGTGCGGCTACTGCAACAGCATGCTGGTGCGGCAGGATGACAGTATCGTCGATTCCGGGCGCGATTCCGCTCTGTTGGAAGATTTCAGCCCGCTGCAAATCGGCACGACAGGGACATACGTTACCCGCCCATTTACCTTGGTCGGACGGCTTCAGGTGCAATACGACGACGGTGTGTGGAACGAATGGTATGCGCTGTTTGATGACGGGCAAACCGGTTGGCTGTCTGAATCCGGCGACCTGTATTCCATGACGCGCTTGGTTGAATCGCCTGAAGTTGTGCCGGACTTTCACGACGTCGTGCCGGGTGGTTGCAATTTCAATTTTCAAAATAAAAACTTTGTTCCGTCGGATAAGCGTGAAATCAGCCTCAGAAAATCGGCGGCTCAGGGCGAATTGCCGTTTAAGCTGACTGCAGATACGACAAGTAAAGTCATAGACTGGCGATGCTCAGGTCTTTTCCTGACGATAGATTACGGCGACGATCCTCCCGAAATCTATTACGGCAGTATGGTCGGTCTAAATGAACTGAAACTGCAGAATACCCGTACCGATGACCAAATCCGTGAAACGGCAGGTCGTCTGAAAGGCAGCCATCATTCGGAAAATTGTCCGAATTGCGGGTCGTCCGTCCATTGGTTGAGCGGTGTCACCGATTTTCTGATTTGCCCGAGCTGCGGCAGCCAATTGGAAGTCGGTAAGGAAAAAGCGCGGTTGATTACTGCCAACGCCATGCGCGTGGCGCAGGATAAACTGTTTACCCTGCCTATCGGCACGCAGGGTCGTCTGAATAACAATGATTATTTTGTGATGGGTGCAGTCAGGTATTCCGAACTGGACCCCGATGCGACTTATGAATATATGTTTGAAGGCAAACGGCGGATACTGACGCCGGTCGGTTGGTGGGTCGAATACCTGCTTTACAATCCGCAAAAAGGCTTTTTGTGGTTGGTCGAATCGTCCGACGGCGAGTGGAGCCAGTCTGAAACGCAAAACAATTGGCCGCGTTTAAACAGCGCCCGCAAACCGCAAGGTTGTGATGAACTTTATTCCTACGGCGGCAAAGTCGAAGTCGCCGCCGGCGCGTTTTACTGGCATATCCGTTCGGGTGATTTGGCGTATTACACCGACTACCAAGTCGGCAGCAACAGCAAACTGTGTGCCGAGCTGACTGAACACGAGCTGGCATGGAGTAAAAGTACGCGCACTACCTACGGCAAAGTTGCCGGCGCTTTCGGTTTGCAAGCGGAAGCGCCCAGATACACGGCAAAAATGAACGCAGACGGGGTCGATAACCAATTGCGGTTTGTCATGATCGCCATCTTGGTTGTCGTCAACCTTCCTGCGCTGCTGACCGACGGCAACTCTGCCTCATTTACCGTCATCTTTATAGGAACTTGGTTGTTGTGGACTATGGGCAAAGAAGACGAGGACGAGGATTAACATGTCGAGAGCCACTTACATCATTTTCAGCACCATTATCATCATCATCTCCATGATCATCAGCTACGGCTCTTCCGATTCCGACGGCTCGCGTATGCATTCCGGCGGCTATTACGGCGGCGGAGGTTTCTCCGGAGGCCATAAATGACCCATATCCCCGGCAATCACGGTCTTTTAGATTTATATGGCTGTGATGAAGCTGTCTTGAAAGACGAAGGTCGTCTGAAAACCGCCCTCAAAGCCGCTGCCCAAGCCGCAGAAGCCATCGTCCTCGCCGAGCGTTTCCACACCTTTGGCGGTGCAGGCGGCATTACCGGCATCTTATTGCTCGCCGAATCCCACATCAGCATCCACACTTGGCCGGAACACCGCTTCGTCGCCATAGACGCATTTATCTGCGGCGGCATGAAGTTGGAAAAAGTGAAGGAAGTGTTGTGCAGGGAATTGGCGGCGGAACGGGCCGTTTGGACGGTTGCGCAACGTGGCGAAGGAATACTGGACGATACGCAGCCGCCAATAGAATAATATAGTGGATTAAATTTAAATCAGGACAAGGCGACGAAGCCGCAGACAGTACAGATAGTACGGAACCGATTCACTTGGTGCTTCAGCACCTTAGAGAATCGTTCTCTTTGAGCTAAGGCGAGGCAACGCCGTACTGGTTTAAAGTTAATCCACTATAAAACCTGTAAAGGTCGTCTGAAACAGGCTCAATCTGTTTTCAGACGACCTCATTTTAAAACCCCAAAAATATTCTCACTAAGAACATCAAGGATCAAAATGCACTTACGCACTTCCATCATCCTCTCTTTATCCGTGCTCTCTTTAGGCGCGTGTATCAGCAACCCAAGTTCGGCACCCGACCAGTTCTTCATCATC
>NZ_JH164965.1:201053-220574 GCF_000227275.1 Neisseria sp. GT4A_CT1 | reverse complement strand
CGTTCTCTTTGAGCTAAGGCGAGGCAACGCCGTACTGGTTTAAAGTTAATCCACTATAAAACCTGTAAAGGTCGTCTGAAACAGGCTCAATCTGTTTTCAGACGACCTCATTTTAAAACCCCAAAAAATATTCTCACTAAGAACATCAAGGAATCAAAATGCACTTACGCACTTCCATCATCCTCTCTTTATCCGTGCTCTCTTTAGGCGCGTGTATCAGCAACCCAAGTTCGGCACCCACCAGTTCTTCATCATCAACACCCATCAACCCATTCGCCAAAGACTACATCTATTATTTCGAGCATCTCGACGAAGCCAAAGCTAAAAACGAACAATGTTTGAAAGACGGCGTGTTTAAAAAAGTGGGCGTTGATATGGAAAACGCCGATGAACGACAAATGATTGCGGAGTATCCCGACGATATTTTGATGCTCAATCCCGGCAACAACGAATTATCTCCCTGTTTCGCCGCATGGACGGCAAACAATGCTGCGGAACCGCTGCGCAAATGGCAGGAGGAAAATAAGAAAAAAGAAGAGCTGAATCAAAAATTTGAAAAGCAGGTCATCCGGCTCAAAACCGAATGGGAAAAGAAATACGCCAATGAAGATTGGAACACGTTCTACCCCGAGGCTTTGCGTAAAGAATCCGTTCAAACACGCAATAGAAAAAACCGATTGGAAGATCGGGCCAAAAGAGAAGCCATCGACCGCATTTTTGTCGATAAGGCGGAGCCGTTTTTGAATGAATTGAAAACAAAAAACATTGAAACATTGACCAAAGAAATTCCACAAAGCTGTCGTAAGGGAGCTTGGGATCTTATTCCTTCGTGTAAAGCCTATTATTATGTTTTAAAGGACAAATTCTCAGAAAAAACATTATCCGAATTGGCGGGTATGGAAAAACAATATAACGACGCCAAGCATCTGCCTGCTCCTGTTTTGTCGGCTGCCTACCGTTCTGCGGTGGAGGAGAGTTTAGAAAAAATGGATAAAGCATTAATGCTGGACTATCGCAAACTCAATACCGAATATATGCAATGTACTAAAAAAATCGGCGATAAAATAGCAGCAACAGAGTCCCAGATAAATAACACGGAACATTTCACACCTTCCTTTTATTTAGAACTTTATCCGGAATGCGTTATTACGAATCAAGTCATGGAAAGGTTGGAGCTGCCTACTGATTTAAATAAGGTTATTGACAGCGCGGTTTGGATAAATTTCGGCAAACAAACCCGGGAAACGGAAGCAAACAGCGAAAAAGAATGGAAGCAGTTGGAAAAAACGCCTGAGGTCGCACAAGCCAAAACAATCTTGGCTCAGAAATACGCCCAAACACCTTGGCAAAATTTCATAAGCACCGTAGAAAAAGACTATCCGGTGAATATGGCAGACATTTTCTCGGGTACGGAAGAGAAACCGAAGCAGAAACAAAAGCAGCATCAGATAATGGTCATAGCATTGAACCAGGTGTTTACTGACAAAATCCAGCCTCTCGTGGATGAATTGGCGAAAAACAGCATCGATAAACTGATTGCCGAAATTCCTGCCAGCTGTCGCGATGAAGGAAAAATAGATTGGTTAGCAGATAGTCAATGTAAAGTATATTCCCGCGCTCTCTCAAAAAAATTTCAGAATCAGACGTTAGAAGAGCTTTCCGCTTCAAAAGATAAATATGAAAATAAAGATGAAGATGGGTTTTTATTGGTTTACGTAGCCTACTCTTCGGTATTGCATGAAAAAGAGAGAAAACAATACCTTGAACTGAGCAATGATAATACCAAGCGAGAAGCGGCATATAGGCAATGTCTCAAAAATATCAGTGGAATCATCGAAAAATCATATGTTTCAGAAGAGGATAATGGTTCTTCGTATGCTAGGCGGGCGCCGGGATGTCTAGCGTTTAGCTCTAGTCTTCCAGTTGAAGAGTCACGTTTCGACTACTTTACTGAAACGCTGCTTAATAAAAAACGTTTCCAACAAGCATCCGCAGTCAAACAAAATTGATGGAAACATTTCATCAAAAGGTCGTCTGAAACCGTCTTGATGTTTTCAGACGACCTGTCAGAACCCTAAACCGACATCCAACCCCATGCCGACACGCCGTCAATTTCTCAGTTACACCGCCGCGCTTGCCGCTGCGTCCTCTTTCTCTTGGCTGACTTACAACCGACTCAACCGCAAACCGCCGGTTTCCGTCAACCGCGTCGGGCTGCCGTTGGGGCATTTGTTGCGCGATGGGAAATTGCTCAGCCCGCCGACTCGACGTTACGAATGCAATACGCTGATACTCGGCGGCGGCGCGGCGGGTTTGGGGGCGTTGTGGTATTTGGCGAAACACGGTCATCGTGATGTATTGTTGGCGGAAGGGTTCGAGCGCAACGGCAACAATGCCGCCTACGCCGCTTCAGACGGCCTGCAAGCGCCGAGCGGTGCGCATTATCTTGCGTTGCCGTCGAAAGAGAGTGCGTATGTGCGCGAGATGCTGGCGGATTTTGGTATTTTGCAATCGGAAGGCAGTTTCAGGGAAACCGATTTGGTTTACGCGCCCGAGTCGCGCCTTTTGTATCAGGATAAATGGCAGGAACACCTGTTGCCGAAAGAAGATGCGGATTCCAAACGCTTTTTTGATTTGATCGGTCGTCTGAAACAGGCTTACGGAAGCGACGGCAAAAAGATTTTCTCCATTCCGATAGCCCTGTCATCGGCAGACGAAATGTGGCGCAAACTTGATAAATTGACGTTCAAACAATGGCTTACGCAAGAGGGCTACACCTCGCCCGAACTTTTGTGGTATCTCGATTACTGTTGTCGCGACGATTACGGACAGGGCATAGCGCAAGTATCCGCCTTTGCCGGACTGCATTACTTCGCCGCCCGTAACAGCGCAGAAACCGTCCTCACTTGGCCCGAAGGTCTGGCACATCTTTCCGAAAATCTGCGCCACCATGCCGGTTTGCAGGAAGGTTGGCAATGGTCGTCTGAAAACCGCATCCGCCTCGACAAACCCGCTTCCGTCAACGCATCCGCCGTCAAAATCAAGCCTCTTTCAGACGACCGTATCGAAGTTTGGCTGCGCGACAATTCAAGCGGTGAAACCGTCGCTCTGACCGCGCAACACGTTATCTCCGCCATGCCGTTGATGGTCGCCGCCCGCATCATGGAAAATCCCGCGCAATATGGTTTGAACATGCCCGAATACGCCCCGTGGTTGGTTGCCAATTTCGAGATGCACAGCTTCCCGAAAGAAAAAAACAACAGCGAAACGGCGTGGGATAACGTCATTTACGGCAGTCAAGGACTCGGCTACGTTGTCGCCACCAACCAGTTCATTCGCGTCGCCCGCCCCGAGCGCACCATCTTCACCGCCTATGCCGCGTTAAACCACGACACCCCGCAAACCGTCCGCCGCCAACTGCTCGAAGCCTCTAACGAAGAACTGCGCGACTTGGCCGCCAAAGACTTGATCGCCGCCTACGGAGAGGGCTTCTGGCAACACGTTTCCCACGTTGATGTTACGGTACGCGGACACGGCATGAGCGTGCCGAAAGCCGGTTATCTGAACGACGAATCTTTGTTAAAAATCAGAAACCGAGCGTCAGGACTGCTGTTTGCCCACAGCGATTTGAGCGGCTATTCGGTATTCGAAGAAGCTTTGTATTGGGGCGTAGAGGCGGCAATGAAGGTGTTGGAACGGGGGAAGGTTGAGTTTTATGTTGGTTGGATTATTTTTCGTCTCGCCTAGCGCGGATGTCAAATAATCAGTGCTATAATCCCGCTTCGTTTGAATATTTAAATCTCAAAGGAAACCGTATGAAATCTCTGAGTTTTTCCCTAATGCTTGCTTTGGGTTTGGGCAGCACCGCCTTTGCTTATGCGGAAAAAAATTTGCCCTTGAATGAAACGGGCTGCATCGACCAACCTATGAAGGTCAAACGCGGCGAGGTGTACAGCTTTAAAGTGACGGAAGGCAATGGTTTGATGCTTTCATTCGCGCCCGTCAGCCCTAATGTGGTCGTGAAAGACCCGAAAGGCAAACGCGTTGCTTTGGAAGTGGGCGCGGACGGCGATACGCCTGAAGACCGCTTCAGCTTTGCCGAAATCAACCAAAAAGGACGCTACACCATCCGCTTCCCGCGCGCGGGCAAGATTGATTCTTTGTGCGTCAACGCAGCCAATTAGGATAAACATCCAGCCGAACCATGCTTGAGCGGTTTTGGCCGCAGTAAGGGAAAAGGTCGTCTGAAAACAGTTACCTAAAACTGTTTTCAGACGACCTTTTTATAGTGGATTAACTTTAAACCAGTACGGCGTTGCCTCGCCTTAGCTCAAAGAGAACGATTCTCTAAGGTGCTGAAGCACCAAGTGAATCGGTTCCGTACTATCTGTACTGTCTGCGGCTTCGTCGCCTTGTCCTGATTTAGTTAATCCACTATATTGTTGAGGCAAAGCCGAAAGCGGTTTATTCGGCTGATTCTCCAATAATCAATACCGCGTTGCTGCCGCCGAAGGCGAAAGACGAGCTGGCGGCGATACGTTTTTCAGACGGCCATACGCTGTTGCCGTCGGTCAGGGCGACGACGGGCAGTTCGGGGTCTGGGATGCCGTCCCACTGTTGCGGCGGCAGTTTGCCCTGCGGGTTGCAGCCGCGGTCGGCGATGCCCCAGGCGAATGCGGCTTCAATGGCACCGGCGGCGCCGAGCGTGTGTCCGGTTTGCGGCTTGGTCGAAGTACAGAAGGTTTGGCTGCCGAACACTTCGGCGACGGCGCGGCTTTCCATGCTGTCGTTGTGTTTCGTGCCGGTACCGTGCAGATTAATCCAGCCGATGTCCTGCGGCTGCAACCCGGCATTGTTCAGCGCCGCCTGAAAAGACTGCGCCGCACCCAAACCGTCGGGGCGGGGCGAGGACATATGATAAGCGTCGCTGCTTGCGCCGTAGCCCAACAATTGCATCGTGCCGCCGAAATCGGCATCGCGGGTCATGACGAAGGCAGCGGCGGCTTCGCCGATGTTGATGCCGTTGCGGTTGGCGGAAAATGGGTTGGCGAGGTCGTCTGAAAGCACTTCCAGCGAAGCGAAACCGTTGATGGTCAACGGTGACAGGGTATCGACGCCGCCGCAAATAACCGCGTCGCACAAACCTGCGCGCAACAGCCGCGCCGCGCTAATTAAGGCGCGCGCGCCCGATGTGCAGGCGGTGGAAACGGCGTAGCACAGGCCGTGAATACCGTAAACGTGTGCAACAAATTCCGAAGGCGACGCCATTTCGTGCTGAAGCTGGTTGAACGGTTTGTCCGTCCAGCTGCCGCCGTCGGCAACGTGTTGGAACAAGGGCATATTTTCATCTGCGCCGCTGGTGGACGTACCCATGATGACGGCGGTCCGCGCCGCGCCGTAACGGCGAACGGCGGCGTGGATGTCGTCTTCAATCTGCTCCAGCGCGTGCCACAGTAGTTGGTTGTTGCGGCTGCGGTATGCGGCGGGCAGATTGTCGGGCAGCGGGCGCAGCGTTTCGCTTACCGCACCGAATGCGAAGTTTTTGCCTTTAACCCATTGGTCGGAAAACGTCAGCGTCGAAGTTTCAGACGGCGCCAGCAGCGCGTCGATATGGGTTTGCAGACCGCTGCCGAGCGCGCTGGTTACGGCGGGGCGGCTGAGGTAAACAGGGGATTTCATTATTCTTCTTCTTTGATCGGGCTGACGGTCCAACGGGTTTTGTCGGGGAAGGCAATCACGAAACGTCCGTTATCTTGTGCGACGCACCATAAATCTTGTTCTTTATAACGGAATACCGCGCCGTTGCCGTCAGGGCAGAATGTGTTGTGTTCGGATGTTTTTTGCTCCACTTCGGGATACAGCTCGGCGGCGCGGTCAGCGGCAAGCAGCGGCAGCAGCGCGGCAAAGAGGCGGCGCGAAGCGGAATTGGGCATAATGAAGCCGTCGTTTTTCCAGCCTTTCGTGCCGACAAACTGGCGCGATACGGGCGTACCCAGCGCGTCGGTCTGCACGAAGCGGATGCCCTCCGGCAACTGCTCGACCGCCAGCAGGCTGGTTTGGGCGGCATTGCCCGAAGCGTCGGTCTGCTCAAGCTTGAACCACAAACCCGATTGCTCAAGCGTCGGCAGGGTTTGCGGATGGGGCAGCGAGGGGGAAAGGGCGCAGGCACTGAGGGTCAGCGCAGCAAGGGCTAGGCTTGGAAATCGCATGGGGTTCCTTTGTCGGTGCGGAGGAAGGAAGTATTGTAACCGATGTCGGACAGTATTTCAGACGACCTTTTCAGGGGTCGTCTGAAAATGTATAGTGGATTAACTTTAAACCAGTACGGCGTTGCCTCGCCTTAGCTCAAAGAGAACGATTCTCTAAGGTGCTGAAGCACCAAGTGAATCGGTTCCGTACTATCTGTACTGTCTGCGGCTTCGTCGCCTTGTCCTGATTTAGTTAATCCACTATAAAACAGCTTGCCCCGGTGGATAACGATTGGCGCACTGGGGCGGAAGCGGTTGTGAAAGGGCGTCGGCTGCCCCTTTATTCGATTTGCAGATCGCCGACCAAAGCTGCCAGCGTGGACAGGCGCTGTTCGGATTTTGCTACGAACGGATTTTCAGTATCCCATGCGTAGCCTGCCAAAATGGAAGAAATCATGCGGCTGATTTCAGGGCTGCGGTTGGGCGCGTACACGACGTTTTGGAAGCGGAAATCGTACCAGCCGTCGACGTAAGTGCGGAACGCGTTCACACCGATCATCAGCGGTTTGGCAAATTCGGCATCCCAGTCCACCGCGTTGCCTTCAAGCTGTTTCGCCAGCAGGTCGGCGGCAAGTTTGGCGGAGTGCAGCGCGATGGTTACGCCTGATGAGAACACGGGGTCGAGGAACTCGGCGGCATTGCCCAACAGCGCGAAATGCTTGCCGTGCAGCGATTTTACGTTGGCGGAATAGCCTTGGATGGAGCGGAACGGGAAGTCGTTTTCCCAGACGGCTTTGTCCAGAATTTCTTTCAGCATCGGGCATTCGTAGACAAATTTTTTCAACACCGTTTCCGATTCGCCCGCGAGTACGTCGGGCGTGCCGACTACGCCGATAGAGCAGCGGTTGTCGCCGAAGGGAATCAGCCAAATCCACACGTCGCGGTGTTGCGGATGGGTGGTAATCAGGATTTTGCTGCGGTCGAATTTCGGGTGGGTGATGTTGTCGTCGATGTGGGTGAAATGCGCTTGGCGCGGAGGCAGGTGCGACGGCGTTTCCAAGTCAAGCAAACGCGGCAGCACGCGGCCGTAGCCGCTGGCGTCCAATACGAATTTCGCGGTCAGCTCGTAGCTCTCTCCCGTGTCGGCTTCCACGCTCAAACGGGCAAGGTCGCCGCTGTTGTCGAACGCGGTCACGCCGTGTCCGAAACGTACTTCCACACCTTGCTTGGCGGCTTCGTCAATCAGGATTTTGTCGAAAATACCGCGGCGCACTTGGTAAACCGTGCCGGGGCCGTCTGAAAATTTTTCGGTGAAATCAAATTCGGTATAACGGCTGCCCCATGAAAACGCCGCGCCGTTTTTAAACTGAAAGCTGGGTTCGGCGTGTACGGCGTCGACAAAACCGGCTTCTTCAAGCATTTCCATGCAGTGCGGCAGCAGGCTTTCGCCGATGACGAAGCGTGGAAAGTGCTGTTTCTCCAATACGCAGACTTTATAACCTTTTTTGTGAAGCAGGGCGGATGCTACCGAGCCTGCAGGACCTGCGCCGATCACGGCGACATCGAATTGAGGTGCGGACATTTAAATATACTTTCAAAACATAACAAAATAAAACGGTCGCTATTCTACTCCTTAATAGACTTATCTGAAATGGGTTTCAAGTGCATCTTCATAATTATAGTGGATTAACTTTAAACCAGTACGGCGTTATCTCGCCTTAGCTCAAAGAGAACGATTCTCTAAGGTGCTGAAGCACCAAGTGAATCGGTTCCGTACTACCTGTACTGTCTGCGGCTTCGTCGCCTTGTCCTGATTTAAATTTAATCCACTATAAATGAAAAGGCAGAAAAGACGGCAACCGCCGTACAGGAAACCTATAACGGAGTAGGGGTGGATTGCGGCTTGGGATGATTGTCGTGTTGACAATTTGTCTGATGGAAAAGGTCGTCTGAAAACCTTAGTTTTGGGTTTTCAGACGACCTTTTGCCGTTTTTCAGTTAATCAATCCTCCGCCTTCGGCTCGGGAACGTCAAACACCTGACGCAGGTAGGCGAGGAAGGTGTTGTTGGTGGTCATGGTTTTGCCCGGGGAGTCGGAGAGTTTGGCGACGGACTGACCGTTGCACTCAACGAGTTTCAAAACGATGTTCAGCGGGGTATGGCCCATGTCGTTGGTGAGGTTGGTGCCGATACCGAAGCTGGTTTTGAAACGGTCTTTGAAATATTGGTGCAACGCCCACGAGCGTTCGATGTCCAGACCGTCGGAGAAGGTCAGCATTTTGGTGCGGCTGTCGATTTTGAGTTTTTTGTAGTGGGCGTGCGCTTTGTCGCCCCATACATAAGGGTCGCCGCTGTCGTGGCGCAGACCGTCGAAGAGTTTGGCGAAATAGAGGTCGAAGTCGCGCAGGAAGGCATCCATGCCGACCACGTCGGTCAGCGCGATGCCGAGGTCGCCGCGGTATTCGTGTACCCAGCTTTCGAGGGCGGCTTTTTGGAAATTGCGCAGGCGCACATCGAGGGCTTGGAAGGCTTGGAGGAACTCGTGTGCCATCGTGCCGATGGGGGTGATGCCGATTTTTTTGGCGAGATAAACGTTGCTGGTACCGCGCACGATGTCGGGGGCGGCTTCAAGCAGGGTGCGGATGACGTGTTCCTGCCAATCGAGGGTATAGCGGCGGCGGGTGCCGAAGTCGGAGATGAGGAACGGCGGATCGTCGGGGTTTTGCGCGGCGGAGATTTCTTTGAGGCGTTGCGCTTTGGCTTGGAGGCGGCGTTCGCCTTCTTCAATGACGGCGGGGGTTTCGAGACGGCGGAAGTAGAGTTCGTTGACGATGGCGAGGATGAAGATTTCAAAGAACATCGCCTGAATCATGGGGCCTTCGATGCGGATATTCAGACGACCTTCTGAGTCGGGGCTGACTTTGACGAAGCGGCGTTGGAGTTGGAAGAGTTCAAGATAGTCGACAAAGTCGCTTTTGATGAAGCGCAGGCTGCGCAGGTAGTCGAGTTCGTAGTGGGTAAAGCGCAGTTGGCAGAGCGCGTCGAGTTCTCGTTCCAAGTCGCTTTGGATGTCGGCAAGCGGGTAAACCATGTCTTTGTTGCGACAGCGGAACTCATAAAGGCTGTGGGTTTGGGGGAATTGGTGCAGTATCACCTGAAGCATGGTGAACTTGTACAGGTCGGTGTCGAGCAGGGAGCGGATAACGGGCGTTTGAGGTGCGGTCATGGCTTTTCTCTCGTTCAGCGTAAATGTAAAGCATTATTAGAACACGGTTAGACGGACGGGTGTTACTTTTTTTAATCGGGGGAATGTTGAAAAGGTCGTCTGAAATCTTTCAGACGACCTTTTTCTTCATATAAAACCGACATCAATTATTTGTCCACAACGATTTTGGCTGCCTGTCCGTCAGGCGAGGGTTCGTATTGTGTGGACTCGTCGCCGTAGTACAGCACGCCGAGTTTGATGGGGATGCGGCCTTGCGATTTGCGGTGGGCATTGGAGTCGCGCAGGGAGTAGGCGCAGCCGCAGTATTCCTGCTGGTAGAAGTGTTCGCGTTTGCTGATTTCGATCATGCGCGCGCTGCCGCCGCCTTTGCGCCAGTTGAAATCCCAATACACGACGTCGTCGTAGGGCGCGGCGGCGCGGTGGCCGCAGTCGTTGATTTGCGCCATGTTTTTCCAGCGGGAAATGCCCAGCGAGCTGGTGAAGACGGGGAAGCCGTTTTCGTGGGCGTATTGGGAGGCTTTTTCGAAACGCATGTCGAAACACATGGTGCAGCGGATGCCGCGTTCGGGTTCGAATTCCATGCCTTTGGCTTTGGCGAACCATTCTTTGCGGTCGTTTTCGTAGTCGTCGTCTTTGTCGATGAAGGGGATGCCGAATTTGTCGGCGAAGCGCATGTTTTCTTCTTTGCGCAACATGTATTCTTTGAGCGGGTGGATGTTGGGGTTGTAGAAGTAGATGGTGTAGTCGATGCCGCTGGCGAGCAGGGCTTCCATGACTTCGCCGCTGCACGGGGCGCAGCAGGAATGCAGCAGGACTTTTTTATGGCCGCCGGGCGGGACGAGGACGGGGCGGTTGATGTCGGTAACGATGGGGCTGGTTTTGTCGTTCATGATCGGGGTGTTCCGTTTGTGGTGTTTCAGACGACCTTTGGGTTTTATGGGTCGTCTGAAATGTCGTTATGGGATGGGTTTGTTTTGTTTTTTGGCTGCTTTGCCGTCTTTGGGGTCGGGTGGCGGCGGCTCGGCGAAGATGCTTTCGGGGTTGGGGTGTGCGGCAAATTCGTGCAGCAGTTTTTGGTAGTCTTGGGACTGTTTCATCAGCTCTGCCGCGGCAGTCCGCAGGTTGTCCACGTCTTCGGGCGGGAGGTAGAAGCTGGTGGGGATGTTTAACACTTTGTCGCGCAACGCGGAGGGCGGCAGGTCTTTGAGGTTGAGGCTGACGAAGGAAAAGCTGATTCCGTCGCCGTTTTGTCGGCTGGTTTCGTTGCGTTTGTCGACGAAGGCACGGAAGCGGCGTTGGGATTCTTGGGTGTATTGGTCGATGGGGATGTTGACGATGGCGGTAACGACGTCGCGGAATCCGGGTACGGCGGCGGTTTTGTCCATATTGCTGCTGATTTGGTTTTGGGCGTTGACGCTGATGACGACGATGTGTCGTAGGTTACGGCTGCGGATTTGTTGTTCCAACACTTTGTCGGGATACATTTCGGTCATGTCCAAGAGGCTGCGCATGCCGAGGTTGTCGGTCAGTCCGCCGTCTATCAGGTGGATGTAGGGTCGGGTTTTGCTGTCGCTGTATTTGTTGAACCTGTTTTTAAATTCTTGATAGGTGGCGTTTTGCTGCTTTTGGGACTCAAGACCGGTCATTTGCAGCTGCGGCGGCAGGGTGTAGCCGCAGTTGCCGCCGTTGTTGTTGAGGGTAATCGGGGCGAATATCATGGGCACTGCGCTGGAGGCGGCAACGGCGCGGGCCAGGCGCAATCTGCCCAAGTCGATGCACATGGGGTCGAAATATTCTTGCGTGAAGTTCAGGCGTTCGCCCGCGCCCATGTCGGTGGCGGAAATGATGGCGAACGGGCCTTTGCCGTGCATTTCCAAATCGCGGAAGGTGGCTTTGCCGAAAAGGTGGTTTTCAAACTGCTCCTGCAAGAGGTCGCCGCGTCCGTATTCGGGTGAGGCGAGGCGGGGCAGGTTGGACATGGAAAAGGCTTGCTTGACGACTTGGCGTTGGAAGTTTTGGTGAAGGAAACGCTTGTAAAACATGGGGATGGTTTCTTCGCCTTTGAGCGCGAAGTAGGCGGCGAGGACGGAGCCGCCGGATACGCCGACCACCAAATCGACATTGGACATCAGCGATTTGCTTTTGCCGCCGATGGTAACTTTTTGCTGCTGAAGCTGTTCCAATACGCCGTAGCCCAACGCCGCCGCGCGTGTTCCGCCGCCGGAGAGCATCAGGATGATGAAGGTGTCGTCTTCTTCGCGCCGAAACTGGCTGGTTTCAAAACGATAGCCTTGGTTCATATCAATTTTATTGATGGTGGCGACAGGCTGGTACTTGACCAGCGAGCAGGCAGACAGCGCGGCCAAGGTAAAGGCGGTCAGGACGGTTTTGAACGGGCGTTTCGGCATGGAAGTTTGGTCGTGAAACAAAAGAGCTTGATTATAATGGATTAAATCGGTTTTCGATACCTGCCGGCGGGTTAAGGCGATGCCGCAGCGTAGATTGAAAGGTTTTCAGACGACCTTGGTTCATTCCGAAATCGGACAGGTCGTCTGAAAAATAAAATCAGGTTTAAGGCTTGTCCGCCTTGTCTCCGATTTTGCCTTCTTTGCCTTGAAGCAGGTTTTGGATATTGCTTTTATGGCGGTACAACACCAGCACGGCGATGACGACGGTCGCCCAAGCCCAAGAAGGGTAGGGCATCAGCCAGAAGGCGACGAGCGGCGCGGCTACGGTGGCGGCGAGCGCGGCAAGTGAGGACACTTTAAAGCCGAACGCCATCACCAGCCAAATTGCCGCGCAAACCAAAGCCGTTGCAGGAGAAAGCGCCAGCAATACGCCCAACGCCGTCGCCACGCCCTTGCCGCCTTTAAAGCCGAAAAACAGCGGCCACATATGTCCGACCAACGCGGCGACGGCAACCGCCGCTATGGCGATGTCCGACAGATTCAAAGCATCTTGCAGGCAGCGTGCCAAAACCACCGCCACCAAACCTTTGAGCGCGTCGCCCAGCAAAGTCAGCGCCGCCGCTTTTTTCTTGCCGCTGCGCAAAACATTGGTCGCGCCGGGGTTGCCCGAGCCGTAAGTACGCGGATCGTCCATGCCGTAATATTTGGAAACAATGACGGCAAACGACAACGAACCGATTAAATAAGCCGCGATAACGGCGGATACATTGAACATTTCAGATGCTTTACTTAAAATGGGACGCTCATTTTATCAAAAAAACAGGCAGGCAAATGGACAAAATCTTTTTACGCGGCATGAAGGCGGACACCTTAATCGGCGTGTACGACTGGGAACGCGAACGCCCCCAAACCCTGATTTTGGACTTGGACATCGGCATCCCCGAACAAAGCGGTCAAGACGACCACATCGGCAATACCGTCCACTACGGCGAAGTCTGCGAAGCCGTCAGGGCAAGCCTTGCCGAACAAAGCTTCCTCTTGCTCGAATCATTGGCGGAACACATCGCCAAGCTCATCCTCGACAATTTCGGCGCGTTGAGTGTGCGCGTCAAAATCATCAAGCCCGGCATCCTGCCCGATGTCAAAGAAGTCGGCATTGAAATCGAACGCAGCAGGGTTTAAAGCAGCACAAACGGTTTAGCGAAACCCGCTTCGCTCCCTTTCAGACGAGCCTTTTCATGACTCAAGAGGTCGTCTGAAAGCTCGGCTCCAAAGAAGTTAAAACCCATTCCCGATTTTCAGACGACCCCGTATCAAACTTTACAAAGAGAACACGCAAATGGATTTGAAAGAAACCAAACTCAGCAGCGAGCCGATTTATCAAGGCTCATTTGTTACCATCAACCGCGACAAAGTCCGCCTGCCCAACGGTAACGAAAGCCAGCGCATCGTCATCCGCCATCCCGGCGCGGCCTGCGTTTTGGCAGTTACCGAAGAGGGCAAAGCCGTGCTCGTACGCCAATGGCGTTACGCCGCAGACGCTGCCACGCTCGAGCTTCCCGCCGGCAAACTCGATGCAGGCGAAGACCCCGCCGAATGCGCCCTGCGCGAGCTGGCGGAAGAAACCCCGTACACCGCCGACCGCGTCAAACTCATCAGCAGCTTCTACACCGCCATCGGCTTCTGCGACGAAAAAATGTACTTCTACCAAGCAGAAGGCGTGCGCCTCGGCAGCACTCTGAGCAACGACGAAGACGAAATCACCGAAACCGTCCTGATGAGCAAGGAAGAAGCCCGCACCGCTTTGGCACACAACGAAATCAAAGACGGCAAAACCCTAATCGGCTTGCAATATTGGCTGATGCAGGATTGATGTGAAAAGAAGGTAAAAAGGTCGTCTGAAAAGCAGGTTGCACGTTTTCAGACGACCTTTCTGCAAACCGGCTGTATAGCAATACCCATAAAACCGACGGATTTCAAATCCGCCTTATATAGTGGATTAACTTTAAATCAGGACAAGGCGACGAAGCCGCAGACAGTACAGATAGTACGGAACCGATTCACTTGGTGCTTCAGCACCTTAGAGAATCGTTCTCTTTGAGCTAAGGCGAGGCAATGCCGTACTGGTTTAAAGTTAATCCACTATAAAACAAAGAGAATAGAGAACGTTATGAATAAGCCGCATCATTCGCATGCCGCCCCTTTGCTGGTCGTCGGCTGCGTCGTTTTCGGATTGGGCAGCTTGATTGTCAAATTTGTCGACGTCGGCTCTTACGCTATCGCATTTTGGCGGCTGGCGATAGCGGCGGTGATTTTCTGGCTGCTGTCGCGCCTCTTCGGGCAAAAACTGCCCAAAAGCAGAAAAGCCATCTACACCGCCATGCTCTCCGGCGTGTTTCTGGCATTTGACCTGTCGCTGTGGCACGAAAGCATACACGCCGTCGGTCCCGGTATTTCCACCTTGCTCAACAGCTTGCAGATATTTTTCCTCTCCGCCATCGGTTTCTTCTTTTTCGGCGAACGCTTGAGCAAATCGCAAATGTTCAGCCTCATTCTCGCCATCAGCGGCGTCGCCCTTATCGGCAGCCCTGAGTTCGGACACAACGGCAACGCCGTCTGGGGCTTTATCAGCGGCATCACTTCGGGCGGGATGCTCGCATTGTCTATGGCGTGTATCCACAAAACCCACCAAATCGAGAAAACTTCCCTGTTCCCCATGATGATGATTTTGAGCTTTGGCGGCGCGTTATCCCTCATCATTCCGTCCATCCTGTTTGACAGTTACGCCCTCTATCCCGCCACCATGCGCGATATTGGGCTGGTATTGATTTACGGTGCGGTGATGCAGTGTTTCGCATGGGGCATGATAGCCTATGCCATTCCATTATTATCATTCTCGCTGACCGGACTACTGTTGCTCTCCGAACCTGTTGCCGCCTTGCTGATCGACTATTTTTGGTTGGACAAACCGATTAACGCCCTCCAATGGAGCGGCACCGTGTTGACCCTGATTGCCATTTACTTAGGGCGTGCCAACGAGAAAGCTGTTTGATGTTGCCTTACCGTCACAAACGGATGCGATGACTTGCCGTTATTCGAGTAGGTGCATTCAATAGATTTTCAGACGACCTTTTTCCCATCCCGGATTCTACAAAAGCAAAAACACCGAAGACCAATCAATCTTCGGTGTTTTTTAATAGGGTGGCGAGCCAGACCCCCGGCACTGATGCATCGGAGTGGGCTGCTGGCTTCCGCCCCTGACCCGGTGTTCCGAATTACCATGCGGGGAGACCCGCCGTAAGAGAGTGGCATTATAACTGTTTTACGGGAAAACTCAAGCGCGGCGTCGTCGAAGGTCGTCTGAAAAGTCTTTTTACCTTTAAATTGTCAACAATATTCGCCTTTTTGAAAATTATTCCTATTGAAACATTTTTCGCCTTTTCCGTTGAAAAACATCGGAATTTAAACTACATTATCGCTTTTCCAACGAGTTGTCTGATTGTTTCAAAAATCATTTTAACTTCGTTGAAGCTGCACTTTCAGACGACCTTTTCATAAAAATACGGCGAAATCATGCCGCAGCTTTCCGCAGTTTCGCCGTACCAATAATCATACGGACACACCGCCACCATGACCACGACTACCGCCCCGCAGCGTATTCGGGAAATTCCCTACAACTATACTTCCTACACCGACCGCGAAATCGTCATCCGCCTGTTGGGCGATGAGGCGTGGCAGATTCTGCAGGACTTGCGCGGACAGCGCAGGACGGGGCGTTCGGCGCGGATGTTGTTTGAAGTGTTGGGCGATATTTGGGTGGTCGTGCGCAATCCGTATCTGGTCGATGATTTGCTGGAGCACCCGAAACGCCGTGCCGCGCTGGTGCGAGAAATGCGCCACCGGTTGAACGAAATCCGCAAACGCCGCGACGACAATCCGAAAGTTGATGTATTGGTGGCGGCGGCGGAAAAGGCGGTCGAGCGTTTTGACGGCAGCTTTGACGAAACGCGCCAAAAGCGGCGGCAGATTTTGGAGCGTTTGAGCAAAATCACCAAGCCGCACAATATTATGTTTGACGGGCTGGCGCGGGTAACGCACGTTACCGATGCGACCGACTGGCGCGTCGAATATCCGTTTGTCGTCGTCAATCCCGACACAGAGGCGGAAGTTGCTCCTTTGGTGCGCGCCTTAATCGAGCTGGATTTGGTCATTATCCCGCGCGGCGGCGGCACAGGTTATACCGGCGGCGCCGTGCCTCTGGATGCAAACAGCGCGGTCATCAATACGGAAAAACTGGACAAGCATCGCGGCGTCGAATTTGTCGAACTGGCGGGCTTGGACGGCAAACATCCGATTATCCATTGCGGCGCGGGTGTGGTAACGCGACGGGTGGAAGAAACCGCGCATCAGGCGGGTTTGGTGTTCGCCGTCGATCCGACTTCCGCCGACGCGTCCTGCGTGGGCGGCAATGTGGCGATGAACGCAGGCGGTAAAAAAGCCGTGCTGTGGGGAACGGCGTTGGACAACCTCGCCTACTGGCAGATGGTCAACCCGCAGGGCGAATGGCTGCGTATCGAGCGCGTGCGCCACAATTTCGGCAAAATTCACGATGAAGAAACCGCCGTGTTCGACATTCACACGCTGGATTCAGACGGCATCAATATCGTTAAAACCGAACGCTTGGAAATCCCCGGCCACAAATTCCGCAAAGTCGGTTTGGGCAAAGACGTTACCGACAAATTCTTGAGCGGCCTGCCCGGCGTGCAGAAAGAAGGCACGGACGGCATCATCACCAGCGTCGCTTTCGTGTTGCATAAAATGCCGAAATACACGCGCACCGTGTGTATGGAGTTTTTCGGCACGGTCGCCACCGCTACGCCTTCTATCGTCGAAATCCGCGACTTCTTGCTCGCCCATGAAAGCGTGCGGCTGGCAGGTTTGGAGCATTTGGACTGGCGTTATGTCCGCGCCGTCGGCTACGCCACTAAAGCGGCAGGCAAGGGGCGGCCGAAAATGGTCTTGTTGGCGGACGTGGTTTCAGACGACGAAGCCGCCGTACAGGCCGCCGCCGAACACATCTGCGAACTCGCCCGCGCCCGCGACGGCGAAGGCTTTATCGCCGTGTCGCCCGAAGCGCGCAAAACCTTCTGGCTCGACCGCAGCCGCACCGCCGCCATCGCCAAACACACCAACGCCTTTAAAATCAACGAAGACGTGGTGATTCCGCTGGAACGGCTGGGCGAGTATTCGGACGGTATCGAACGTATCAACATCGAGCTTTCCATCCAAAACAAACTCACCCTGTGCGCCGCATTGGAGCAATATCTTTCGGGCAAACTCCCCATCGACAAAATGGGCACGGACCTGCCGACCGCCGAACTTTTGGGCGAACGCGGCAAACACGCCCTTGCCCACGTTTCCGCCGTCAAAGAGCGTTGGGACTGGTTGCTCGCCCATCTGGATACGCCGCTTGCCGACTACAAAGCCCGCTACGGCGCAGCCGTCCATGCCGCGCCCGAAGCCAAAGACGACGAGAGCTGTTTCACCGCCTTCCGCGATTTCCGCCTGCGCGTGTCCGTCAAAGACGACGTAATGAAACCGCTCGCCGAAATCTTCAGCGGTAAAACCGACACCAAAATCATCGAAGGCTTGGGCAAAATCCACGCCAAAACCGTGCGCGGCAGAGTCTTCGTCGCCCTGCACATGCACGCGGGCGACGGCAACGTCCACACCAACATCCCCGTCAATTCTGACGACGCCCAAATGCTTCAAACCGCCTACCGCTCGGTCGAACGCATCATGAAGCTCGCCCGCTCGCTCGGCGGCGTGATTTCGGGCGAACACGGCATCGGCATCACCAAGCTCGAATTCCTAACCGATGAAGATTTGCAACCGTTTTGGGACTACAAAAACCAAGTCGACCCCAAACACACCTTCAACCGTCACAAACTGATGAAAGGCTCGGACTTACGCAACGCCTACACGCCGTCCTTCGAGCTGTTGGGTGCGGAATCGCTGATTATGGAAAAATCAGACCTCGGCACCATCGCCGATTCCGTCAAAGACTGCCTGCGCTGCGGCAAATGCAAACCCGTCTGCTCCACCCACGTCCCGCGTGCCAACCTGCTGTACAGCCCGCGCAACAAAATCCTCGGCGTGGGGCTGTTGACCGAAGCGTTTTTATACGAAGAGCAAACCCGCCGCGGCGTTTCCATCAAACACTTCGAAGAACTCATGGACATCGGCGACCACTGCACCGTGTGCCACCGCTGCGTCAAACCCTGTCCCGTCAACATCGACTTCGGCGACGTTACCGTAGCCATCCGCAACTACCTTGCCGACTCCGGCCACAAACGCTTCGCCCCCGCCGCATCGATGGGCATGGCATTTTTGAACGCCACCGGTCCTAAAACCATCAAAGCCCTGCGCGCTGCCATGATACAGACCGGTTTCCCCGCGCAGAATTTCGCCTACAAAATCGGCAAACTCCTGCCCGTCGGTACCAAAAAACAAAAAGCCGAACCCAAAGCCACCGTCGGCACCGCTCCGGTCAAAGAACAAATCATCCACTTCATCAACCGTCCTTTGCCCAAAAGCGTGCCCGCCAAAACACCGCGCTCCATGCTCGGCATAGAAGACGATAAAAGCATCCCCATCATCCGCAATCCCGCCGCGCCGGAAGATGCCGAAGCCGTGTTCTACTTCCCCGGCTGCGGTTCCGAACGCCTGTTCAGCCAAATCGGACTCGCCGTTCAAGCCATGCTCTGGCACGTCGGTGTACAAACCGTCCTGCCGCCCGGCTATATGTGTTGCGGCTATCCGCAGGACGCGGGCGGCAACAAGGCAAAAGCCGAGCAGATGAGTACCAACAACCGCGTCGCCTTCCACCGCATGGCGAACACCCTCAACTACCTCGACATCAAAACCGTCGTCGTCAGTTGCGGCACCTGCTACGACCAGCTCGAAAAATACCGCTTCGAAGAAATCTTCCCCGGCTGCCGCATCATCGACATCCACGAATACCTGCTCGAAAAAGGCGTGCAACTGAACGGCGTACAAGGTCAGCAATACCTCTATCACGACCCCTGCCACACGCCCATCAAAACCATGAACGCCACCCAAATGGCAAGCAGCCTCATGGGGCAGAAAGTCGTCTTAAGCGACCGCTGCTGCGGCGAATCCGGCATGTTCGCCGTCAAACGCCCCGACATCGCCACCCAAGTCAAATTCCGCAAACAGGAAGAAATCGAGAAAAACCTCAAAGAGCTGCCGCAGGGCGAACCCGTTAAAATGCTCACCACCTGCCCCGCCTGCCTGCAAGGTCTGAGCCGCTACGCCGACGACAACGACATGCCCGCCGACTATATCGTTATCGAAATGGCGAAACACATCCTCGGCGAAAACTGGCTGGACGAGTTTGTAAAAAAAGCCAACAACGGCGGCGTGGAGAAAGTGTTGCTGTAAGGATTGTACGGTTTTCAGACGACCTCAAAGGTCGTCTGAAAACCGTCATTCATTAAATCGGCGGAGAGACTTTGGAAGGTTGGAGAAGAGTTTGCCGAACCCTTAATACAATGCGCCGAACAGTCAATCCGATTTTCAGACGACCACTACGTTTTAAACAGATGAAAACAGTTTGAATGGCACCCTGAAGGCTGTACCCTCCAGCCGTCAGGGTGCATTTTTATAGTGGATTAAA
>NZ_JH164965.1:166871-200671 GCF_000227275.1 Neisseria sp. GT4A_CT1 | reverse complement strand
TCCCCTGTTGCGTGTCTCAGGCTTTACGGGCTGCACCAATTTGATTTTGCCTAAAGCCGCGAAGCCACCCCCATCCTAACCTTCCCCCGCAGGACGGGGAAGGGACAAGGTTGCTGATACGGTAAAAGGTCGTCTGAAACTGAAAATTTGGTTTCAGACGACCTCTTCTCATAATCAGAACATGCTAAATACCCCGCCAGATAGGGAAGGGCAGGTTGCCGTTGAAGCAACGAGTAGCGTGATATCCCGATCAGCATGATACTGCTTAAAGGCGGATGAAGCAGGCGGATGGTTGTATGGATTGCTGCAAACGGGAGCGTTGCAATTTGAGATGGAAAAAGCCGAGTCCTGTTTATACAGAACCCGGCTTAATAGGGAGCGCCTGAATAGGCTTTTACGGGCGTCCGAGATTTGAGGCGCAGTTTAGATTCAAATTCAGACGACCTGTTGTGACATCGGATTGCTTAACGCAGTTCTGTATGCAGGCGGCTGAGGAGCGTAGAGGCATCGCTGCCTTTGTATGCGCTGCCGTCTTTGTTCAAGAGGCTGATGCGCGAACCGCCGTTGACAGGCTCGACGAATACGATGATCTCGGGGTAGGCGGCAGGTTTCTCGACTTTTTTGCCTTTGCCCAGCATACGGCCGAAGAAGCCCGGTTTTTTCGTGGAAACGGCGTCGCTTTCGTTAGGCGCCTGTTGAACCAAGAAGGCGTGGCGTTCGATGTTTTGACCCAAGACATTCAAGCCGATGCGGTCGAGGGCGAGCGCGGTGCGGCGCCAGTTGCGGCCGTAGTCGCCGGAGACGAGCAGGGTGTTGCCGTCGATTCGAGCCAAATCGTTGCCGCTGCGTTTGGCAACGCTTTGGGTCAGCGCGTTTTCAGCTTGTTGCTGGTCAACGCCCAAGTATTGCATGAAGCGTGCGAGGAAGGCGGCTTCAAGATTTGGGTCGTTGGCGGCAGGCTGCCACATGGTCGTGTCTTTTTTCTTGTCGGCGTAAACTTCTTTCATGCCTTTGTGGGCAAAGAAGATGTCGGTTGTACCGTTTCTGCCTTGTTCGATGCGGATGATGAATTTATCGCGCTCGCTGGTGGAATAGACACCGCCCATACCGACTTTGTCCAGGAGGCGGCGCAGACCGTCTTGCGGGATTTTGGCGCGGTTTTCGGCCCATTCGGTTTCCATTTGACCGATGCCGGGTTCTTCGGATTTGATGTCGAAGCCGTTTTCTTGCCAGAATGCTTTCAACAGAGGCCAAATTTCGGCAGGGGATTTGCCTTGGACTTCAACCCAGCGTTGGTTGCCGTCACGCTCCAAACGGACGCCTTTGACGGATTTGAGGACTTCAGAATTGGCGGCTTGTTGGGTTGCCGATGTGCGGCGGCTCAAATCGCTGGCACGGACGGCACCGCTGCCGGCGGGTACTTGATAGAGGTTGCCTTGATCGGGATTGTTCAAATCAGGCGGTACTTCTAATTTGACGATTTTGCGGGTCTGGGTTTGGTAATCCAGCTTGGGCAGGTCTTTTTTGTTGCCCGAACAAGCGGTCATGCTGATCAGGGCGATTGCTACGACGACAGGTTTCATATAGGTCATATTGGTTTCCTGTGGGATGTGATGGGTTAACGGCAGGTCGTCTGAAAACTTGGAAACGGTTTTCAGACGACCTTTGCGGTTTATGCGGTGAGTTGTCCGGATTCTTGCAATGCGGCGCGGACTTTTGCCTGTCCGGCTTCGGTCAGGGAAACGAGCGGCAGGCGGACATAAGGTTCGCATTTGCCCAACGCGGATACGCCCCATTTGGGCGCGGCAGGGCTTGGTTCGCAGAACATAGTGTTATAAATCGGAATCAGGCGGTCATTTAATTGACGAGCGGTCGCAATATCTCCTGCAAGGGCGGCGCGGCACATGTCGGCGAAGAGTTTGGGGGCGACATTGGCGGCAACAGTGATGACGCCGTGTCCGCCGCAGAGCATGAAGGGCAGACCGGTTGGGTCGTCACCGGAAAGGATGGTGAAGCCTTCGGGCGCGTGTTTGATCAGTTCGAGATTGTTGCCGATATTGCCGCTGGCTTCTTTGACGCCGACGATATTCGGGATTTTGGCAAGGCGCAGGATGGTGTCGTTGGTCATGCTGACGACGGTGCGACCGGGTACGTTGTAGATAATCATCGGAATCGAAGTGGCTTCGGCGATGGTTTTGAAATGTTGGTAAATGCCTTCTTGGGAGGGCTTGTTGTAATAGGGGACGACGGAAAGGGTGTAGTCTGCGCCGGCTTTTTCGGCGGCGCGGGAGAGCGCGATGGCTTCTAGGGTGTTGTTGGCGCCGGTGCCGGCGATAACGGGAACGCGCTTGTTGACGTGTTTGACCGTTTCTTCAATTACGCTTAAATGTTCTTCGACGGAGAGGGTGGCGGATTCGCCTGTCGTACCGACGGCGACGATGCCGTCGGTACCGCTTTCGATGTGCCAATCGATCAAATCGCGGAGTTGTTCGTAATGGATGCTGCCGTCTTGATTCATGGGTGTAATCAGGGCAACCAAGCTACCTTGTAACATACGGAAACCTTTTTATTCATTGTGTGAGGTCGATTATGCTTCGGATTGTAGCTTACTTTGTTGTTTGTGTGAAACATATCGGCCGGACGGCTGGTTTACAGGCTTAAGGGCTATCATATCTTAATAAATAATATTTTTTATAATCATAAAATTATTGGTTTTTGGCGGTGGAAGTGCTGTCAAGAATTAAAATGTGTTAAGCGTATGAAGGCTGCCTGAAAATGAGGGATTGCTTGGAGCGGAAATTCAAAGAAATTTGAGTTTGGGCAACTGAAGATGTTTTTGCGCTGGAGTATTTGAATTGATAAGGAATCTTTGATTCGCTACAATTTCGTTTCTTAAAAATTTTTAACGCTTCATGGCGGACAGGAAGACTGCAATGGCTGGAACAATGAAAAAACAGGCGGATTCGCCTGATTTGGTGTACGGTTTGGAAGACAAGCCGCCATTCGGAAATGCCTTATTAAGCGCGATAACGCATCTTCTGGCGATTTTTGTGCCGATGATTACGCCTGCGCTGATTGTGGGCCGCGCGCTGGAATTGCCGGTTGAGATGACGGCGTATCTCGTGTCGATGGCGATGGTTGCGTCGGGTGTCGGCACTTATTTGCAGGTCAACCGCTTCGGGCCGGTCGGTTCGGGGATGCTGTCTATCCAGTCTGTGAATTTCTCGTTCGTTACCGTCATGATTGTGCTGGGCGCGGGGATGAAAGAGGGCGGTTTGACTGAGGATGTGATGATTTCGACGCTGTTGGGCGTATCGTTTGTCGGCGCGTTTTTGGTGTGTTTCTCGGCATGGCTTTTGCCGTATTTGAAAAAAGTGATTACACCAACGGTCAGCGGCGTGGTCGTGATGCTGATTGGTCTGAGTTTGGTACACGTCGGCATTACCGATTTCGGCGGCGGCTTCGACGCGAAGGCGGACGGCACGTTCGGCTCGATGGAAAACTTGGGGCTGGCGTCGCTGGTGTTGCTGATTGTGTTGATATTCAACTGCATGAAAAATCCGCTGCTGCGTATGAGCGGCATCGCAGTCGGGTTGATTGTCGGCTACATCGTCGCGCTGTTTTTGGGCAAGGTGGATTTTTCCGCGCTGCAAAACCTGCCGTTGGTTACGCTGCCCGTACCGTTTAAATATGGTTTTGCTTTTGACTGGCACGCATTTATTGTGGCGGGTGCGATTTTCCTGTTGAGCGTGTTTGAGGCGGTCGGCGATTTGACCGCGACGGCAATGGTGTCCGACCAGCCGATTGAAGGCGAGGAATACACCAAACGCCTGCGCGGCGGCGTGTTGGCGGACGGCTTGGTATCTGTCATCGCCACTGCTTTGGGTTCGCTGCCGTTGACGACTTTTGCGCAAAACAACGGCGTGATTCAGATGACCGGCGTGGCTTCTCGTCATGTGGGCAAATATATTGCCGTGATTTTGGTGCTGTTGGGTTTATTCCCCGTCGTCGGACGCGCGTTTACGACGATTCCGAGTCCGGTTCTTGGCGGTGCGATGGTTTTGATGTTTGGCTTGATTGCGATTGCGGGCGTGCGGATTTTGGTCAGCCACGGTATCCGCAGGCGCGAGGCGGTGATTGCGGCAACGTCGGTCGGTTTGGGCTTGGGTGTGGCGTTTGAGCAGGAAGTGTTTAAGAACCTGCCCGTTTTGTTCCAAAACTCCATTTCCGCCGGCGGCATCACGGCAGTTATCCTGAACCTGCTTTTGCCGGAGGATAAAACCGATAAAGTCGTCAAAATCGATACCGAGGGGTTGGAGCATTAAGTTTCAAGCTAGACAAAAAGGTCGTCTGAAATTTGATTTTCAGACGACCTTTTCTATTGGGTTTGGATTGAAACCGTATTCTGTCGAAGAAGTCGGTTTACGATTTATTTGCCGATGGTTACACGCTTGATGATGACCGGTTTGACGGGGACGTTTTGATGGAAGCCGCGTGTTGCAGTCGGGGTTTTGCTGATTTGCTGCACGACATCCATGCCCGAAGTCACTTTGCCGAAGACGGCATAGCCGTAGCCTTGCGGGGTTTTGTTTTTGAAGTCGAGGAATGCGTTGTCGGCAGTGTTGATGAAGAACTGGCTGGTGGCGGAATTAGGATCGCCGGTACGCGCCATGGCGATGGTGCCGACGGTGTTTTTCAAGCCGTTGTCCGCTTCGTTGTTGATGGCTTTGTCGGTGGCTTTTTGGGCAAGATCAGGGGTAAAGCCGCCACCTTGAATCATGAAGCCGTCGATAACGCGGTGGAAGACGGTGTTGTCGTAAAAGCCTTTGCGGGCGTAGTTGACGAAGTTGGCGACGGTTTTCGGTGCTTTGGTTTCGTCGAGCGACAGGCTGATGTTGCCCATATTGGTTTCGATGACGGCGTGTGTCTCGGCTTGGGCGTTGAAGGCTGCGGCAAGGGCAAGGGCGGCGAAAGTGAGTTTGAGGATTTTGTTCATTTGAATGTTTCTCGTAGTGTGAAAATTAAACGTTATTATCGCGGATTTTATGTGAAATCTCTAAAAGGCGTTGTGAAATATTTTAAGGTCGTCTGAAAACGGATACAGCAAGCTTCGTTTCAGACGACCTTTTGTGTTGCGCCGCGGCTTATTGTTTGGCAGCTTCGAGTTGAATGTCGATGCGGACGGTTTTGGTCATGCCTGCATCAACCAGATAGTTCACGCCCCATTTGGTGCGGTCGATGGTGGTGCTGAAGTCGCCGCCGCAGACTTCGGTTTTCGCCATCGGGCTTTGGTAGCAGTTGAATTTTTCGGCTTTGAGTTTGACGGGGGCGGTTTTGCCGTGCATGGTCAGATTGCCGTCAACGGAGAGCAGTTTTTTGCCGTTGAAGTTGAATTTGGTGGAAACAAAGCGGATGTTCGGGTATTTGGCGGCGTCAAAGATGTCGGCGGATTTCAGGTGGTCGGTGAAGTGTTGCGAACCGCTTTGCAGGTTGGCAATGGGAATGGTGATGTCGATTTTACCGTCGCGTTTTGCTTGGTCGAACTCAACGGAACCGGTCAGACCGTAGAAACCACCGACGTTGGTGCTGGTGTTGAAGTGGTCGATGGCGAAACGGGCGTTGGCGTGGTGTTCGTCCACTTTGTAGGTGGCGGCTGAGGCAGTACCGATGGCTGCTGCTGCGAGTGCGGCGAAGATGATTTTTTTCATGATGGTCGTCCTTTGTATGAGGTTATAAAGACGTTTATCTTAACATAGGAAAGAATGCATATCATTTCTTAAAGGTGAACGGTGGATTTACTTGGATTTGATGATGGGGTCGTCTGAAAACTGAGAAGAGCAATACTAGGGGCTGTCGACATTCAATAGTTTCCGTGTCTTTTTATTCCTAAAGCGGCATCTTCCATGTTGGAAATCCTCACAAGGTGTCCAACCTTGTTGCGGTTTCCATCTTGAATCTTCCGCTTTGTGAACAAAAATCCACCGGGAAAATTAAATGTCGACAGCTCTAATGAAAAAAGCGCGGAGTTATCCGCGCTTTTGGTTTTCAGACGACCTTTTACAAGGCGGCGAGTACCGCATCTCCCATTTCGGAGCAGGAAACGAGTTTTGTGCCTTCTTCGTAAATATCGCCGGTGCGCAAGCCTTGTTGCAGCACTTTTTGGACGGCGCTTTCGACTTGTTGCGCGCGGGCTTCGTCGTTCAGGCTGTAACGCAGCAGCATGGCAAGCGAGAGGATGGTGGCAAGCGGGTTGGCTTTGTTTTGTCCGGCGATGTCGGGTGCGGAGCCGTGTGACGGTTCGTACAGGCCTTTGCCGTTTTCGTCCAGCGAGGCGGAGGGCAGCATACCGATGGAGCCGGTCAGCATGGAGGCTTCGTCGGAGAGGATGTCGCCGAAGATGTTGCCGGTGGCGATGACGTCGAATTGTTTGGGCGCGCGCACGAGCTGCATGGCGGCGTTGTCCACATACATGTGGGAGAGTTCGACGTCGGGGTATTGTTTGCCGATTTCTTCAAAGATTTCGCGCCACAGTTCGGTGGTTTCCAAGACGTTGGCTTTGCCGACGGAGCAGACTTTTTTGCTGCGTTTTTGGGCGGATTGGAAGGCGACGTGGGCGATGCGGCGGATTTCGCTTTCGCTGTATTTCATGGTGTTGTAGCCTTCGCGTTCGCCGTTTTCCAAAACGCGGATGCCGCGCGGTTCGCCGAAGTAGATGTCGCCGGTGAGTTCGCGCACGATGAGGATGTCGAGGCCTGCGACGATTTCGGGTTTGAGCGTGGAGGCGTTGGCAAGCTCGGGATAGAGGATGGCGGGGCGCAGGTTGGCAAACAGGTTCAGGTCTTTGCGGATTGCCAATAGGCCGCGTTCGGGGCGCAGCGGGCGGTCGAGGTTGTCGTATTGCGGGCTGCCGACCGCTCCGAGCAGGACGGCATCGGCTTTGCGGCAGAGGTTTTGTGTGAATTCGGGATAGGGATAGCCGTATTCGTCGTAGGCTTCGCCGCCTAGTGGGGCGTATTCGTAGCCGGCGTCCAAGCCTTGGGCGATGAGTTTGTCGAGTACGCGGACGGTTTCGGCGACGATTTCGGGGCCGATGCCGTCGCCTCGGAGGATGGCGATATGTTTGGTCATGGCAAAATCCTTATGAGGAGGGTTTGGAAAAGGGGAGGTCGTCTGAAAACGGCGAAGCGTTTTCCATTTGTAAGGATGGTGTTTTCAGACGACCTTTTGTGTCTGTTTGCAGGTCGGTTTGTTTGAACGAGGCTGATTGTACCATTGCGGCATCGAGAAAGCCGCGTGGAAATCATGCAGGCGGATTCGTTGGGAACGCGATGGGCAGCCAAGTTTTACATTAGTTGCGAAGGGTTGAAGGGAATCAGTAACGTTCTGCTTCGATACGGATTTTAAAGACGGCTTTGCGTATGGACTTTTCTTCGCCCACCAGCGGGGCGTGCGCGTCGTTGGGAAAGAAGAGGGCAAACTCGCCCGGTTGGAGCGTGAGCCAGGTTTCCGGTTCGCAGTCAAAAAATTCGATGTCGCGCTTTTCGTCGTAGCCCAAACCGTTTTTCAGACGACCCCTGTCTATCCAGCCGTAGGTTTCTTCCCCGCTGATGGGGACTTGGATGTCGATGTGTTTCAAATGCGCTTCGGGCTTGGCCTCGGCTTTACTCCTCATCGGTTCGCTACCGATAAAGAGGCGGATGTTCGGGTTTGCGCACGGCACTTGACCGTCGGGCAGGGCGGCGAAATCCAGCGTTTGCAGTAGGTGGACGGCATCGGCAAAGTCAAGGTGCAGCGCGGCGTAGCGGGCGGCGTTGGTGAGGGTGTCGGTAATCATGTTTTGCAGAAAGAGATAAAAAGGCCGTCTGAAAATTAAACCTCAGGGTGTAGCGAAGCCAATACGTTCTTCAAGATGCCTTGCCGGAAGACAAATAAGACTTCGGTATAGGCGGCACCATCTCCGATGACGGTCGTTAAGAAAAGGGTGTCGTCTTTAGCGCGGTAGTAACAGTGGCTCAGTTGCGTATTATCGCCTGCCTTTTCAAAATATGGGTCGAACAGGTGGTCATATTGGGCTCGGGGGGCGATTTGTGTTTTACCGTTGCGGAAAAAGGCAATTTCACGATAGTGGCTGAATGGAATTGTACCGTCAGTGCCGAACATTTCTTTTCCGCGATAATGGGAAAGTCCGTATTGATCGTGTGTAAACAGATGTTTTTCTTTCTTATAGTTGAAACGTTCCGATTTAATGCGCACGCCCATGCCGTTTTTTTGGCAGGTAAAGCCGTCGGCAGTAGCCGTAACGGGGATGCTTTCATAACGCGACAACGGAATCAGTCGCGAAGTATGCACCCAGCCATCCAGGCTTTTTTTGCCGCGCAAATCGTAGGTCATCTGCCAACCGTGTTCTAAATGAAGCTTTCCCTCCATCTCGGGGGTATAAACATGAGTGCCGTTTGGAATTTTGGTCAGGATTCGGCTTTGGGCGTTCGGTTTTTCGCGTAAGTTGCTGTATCCGTCAGGATCTTGAATTTCTGAGAATTCCGCATGTGCGGCGAGGCTGATAAAAAGTATAGGGAGCAGGATAATTTTTTTCATGGTGTTGTGTGTGTGAAATTGTTGGGTATGTTTTTCAAATATGATGGTAAAGAGTAACGATCTGATTGTGTGTTAATAAAAGAGGTCGTCTGAAAATTCGCTACGCTCGTTTTCAGACGACCTCATCGTTTATCAACCGTTAAACAGCCAAGGCTGGCTTTGGCGGCGTTTTTCTTCGAAATCGCGGATTTCATCGGCATGTTGCAGGGTTAAGCCGATTTCGTCCAAGCCGTTTAAGAGGCAGTGTTTGCGGTGTTCGGTAATGTCGAATTTGAACGTTTCGCCGCTAGGCGTGGTCAGGGTTTGTTCGGCAAGGTCGATGGAGAGCTGATAGCCTTCGTTGGCTTCGACTTCTTTGAAGAGCTGGTCGACTTGTTCTTCGGTCAACACGATGGGCAGGAGGCCGTTTTTGTAGCAGTTGTTGAAGAAGATGTCGGCGAAGCTGGGGGCGATGACGGCGCGGAAACCGTAGTCATCCAATGCCCAAGGGGCGTGTTCGCGCGAGGAGCCGCAGCCGAAGTTTTTGCGTGTCAACAGGATTTGCGCGCCTTGGTAACGCGGCTGGTTCAGCGAGAAATCGGGGTTCAGCGGGCGTTTGCTATTGTCCATGCCCGGTTCGCCGTGGTCGAGGTAACGCCATTCGTCAAAGGCATTGGGACCGAAGCCGCTTCGTTTGATGGATTTTAAAAATTGTTTGGGGATGATGGCGTCGGTGTCAACATTGCTGCGATCGAGCGGAGCGACGATGGCGGTGATTTTGGTAAAGGCTTTCATGTTCTGTACTTTTTCGTTTGTCGAGGATTATAAAATGCCCCGATTTCCGGGGCATTTACGTTTAAATTTTGTTTAGTCAGTAGGTTTTGACATTTTCAGCGGTATTGCTGACAGCAGTACCGGCGGCACTGACGTCTTTAGCTACGCCTGAAATAGTGTTGCAGGCAGAGAGCAAGGTCATCGCGGTAAGTGCGATTAGGGCAAATTTCTTCATGTATGGATTCCTGCGTAAAATTGGATTTTGGATTAGTAATTTTTTACAGACTCAGCAGAACCACTGACTGCGTTACCGGCGGCGCTGACATCTTTGCCCATACCGGAAATGGTGTTGCAGGCAGACAGCAAGGTCATAGCGGTCAAAGCAATGAGGGCGAATTTTTTCATTTGAAGCTCCTAATAGTTTGAAAAGTACAGTCTGTGTTACTGTATTACTAATAATATTCGGCATCTTCACAAAAGGCAATAGTTGGTATAAATGAAAAAATGCGGAGTTACATGAATATAAACGGTGGTTTGAGTAAAGGTTTTTATAACTCTTATTGTTTGCGTAGTAGGCTGCCTGAAAATATATTTTAGGCAGCCTTGTGTAAAGATAGCAGTTTATTCAGTAGCTTCTTCAATTTTTTCGCCGACATGGGTCATGCCGCGGCCAACAGCGTTACCGCCTTTTTTCACGGCAGCTTTGGTTTTGTCCCAGCCGCGCTCGGCAGCGTTTTCTGTTTTATCCCAGTTGCGGCTAGCGTCATCTTTCGCTCCGGACCAAGTGCTGGAGCAGGCAGCCAGGGTAAGGGCAGCAAGGGTGGTTATCAACAGTTTGTTCATCATTGGATTCCTTGATTTAAGAGTTGGAGAATCTCCTTTGCGCGGAGATGGTGGTTACAGACGACCTTTGGTGGTTATGCAAGGTCGTCTGAAAGATTATGCCATGGTACGGATGTCGGTAAAGCGTCCGTTTACCGCGGCGGCTGCAGCCATAGCGGGGCTGACCAGGTGCGTGCGTCCGCCGTTGCCTTGGCGGCCTTCGAAGTTGCGGTTGGAAGTGGAGGCGCAGCGTTGGCCCGGAGTGAGGCGGTCGGCGTTCATGGCGAGACACATCGAGCAACCCGGTTCGCGCCATTCGAAACCGGCATCAATGAAGATTTTGTCCAAGCCTTCCTGTTCCGCCTGCCGTTTAACCAAGCCGGAGCCGGGAACGATTAACACGCGCTGTACATTGTCGGCTTTTTTACGGCCTTTGACGACGGCGGCGGCTTCGCGCAAATCTTCGATGCGGCTGTTGGTGCAGGAGCCGATGAATACGATGTCGACGGGGATTTCGTTCAGCGGCGTGCCGGCTTCCAAACCCATGTATTCGAGGGCGCGTTCCATGCCGCTGCGTTTGACGGGATCGGTTTCTTCGGCAGGATTCGGTACTTTGCCGCTGATGTCCAAAACCATTTCGGGCGATGTGCCCCATGTTACTTGCGGTTCGATGTCTTCGGCTTTGAAACGGTATTCTTTGTCGAATACCGCGCCTTCGTCGGAAACCAGCGTGCGCCAGTATTCGACGGCTTTGTCCCATGCTTCGCCTTTGGGTGCGAAGGGTTTGTCTTTGACATAGTCAATGGTGGTTTGATCGACGGCAACCATGCCGGAGCGCGCCCCTGCTTCGATCGCCATGTTGCACAGGGTCATGCGGCCTTCCATAGAGAGGCTACGGATGGCTTCGCCGCCGAACTCGATGGCGTAGCCCGTGCCGCCTGCCGTACCGATTTGTCCGATGATGTAGAGGGCAACGTCTTTAGCGGTAACGCCCGGTTTCAGACGACCTTCAACGGTAATCAGCATGGATTTGGATTTTTTCGCGGTAATACACTGGGTCGCCATGGTGTGTTCGACTTCGGAAGTGCCGATACCGTGTGCCAGTGCGCCGAATGCGCCGTGGGTAGAGGTGTGCGAGTCGCCGCAGACGACGGTCATGCCGGGCAGGGTTGCGCCTTGTTCCGGCCCCATAACATGAACGATGCCTTGACCTTTATCCATGAACGGGAAGTAGGCGAGTGCGCCGAACTCTTTGATATTTTTGTCCAAAGTATCGACTTGAAGCTTGGAAATCGGGTCTTGGATGCCTTTGTCCCAATCGCCGGTCGGGGTGTTGTGGTCGGCGGTGGAGACGACGCTGTCGATACGCCACAGCTTGCGTCCCGCCATTTTCAGGCCTTCAAACGCTTGCGGGCTGGTGACTTCGTGCACTAAATGGCGGTCGATGTAGAGCAGGACAGTGCCGTCTTCTTCTTCGCGGACGACGTGGCTGTTCCAGAGTTTGTCGTATAGGGTTTGTGCGCTCATGATGGGTTATCTTTGCTTATTAATAATAGGAGTAGATGGTTTGTTTTGATGGGCGGATTTTAGGCTTTTTGCAGGGGTAGCGCAATAGAAATTTGTCTAATTTCTACTTTTTCACATAAAAATCTAAAAATAACTTTCAAAAATTAGACAAATTGTAGAATTGTTGACAAAAAGAGGTATTTTATTTGAAACAATGCTTGTCGTACCGCCTAAAAAAGCACTATCATTTCCATCCGTATCCCACATCCGACAACAGAGGTATAGAGAATGAAATTACCGGTTATGGCTGCCGAACATCTGTCGCAACTTCAGGCGTTTGAAGCGAAAATCTTGTGCAACCACGCTAAAATCGAAGCATGGTTCCGTTCGCAATGGAACGCGCACCGCCCGCCGTTTTACGGTTCGGTCGACATCCGCAATGCCGGTTACAAAATTTCGTCTATTGATATGAACTTGTTCCCCGGCGGTTTCAACAACCTGAATCCGAATTTCATCCCGCTGGCGGCAGTCGCGGCGCAAGATGCGGTTCAGCGTGCTTGCGAAACGGCAAAATCCGTATTGATTATTCCCGAAAACCATACCCGCAACACGTTTTACCTGCAAAACGTTTACGCACTCAGCGAGATTTTGCGCTCGGCAGGGTATGAAGTCCGTTTGGGCAGCCTGAATCCGGAAGTTACCGAACCGACCGAGTTTGAAACCGCGTTAGGCGACAAAATCCTGCTGGAACCTTTATTGCGTACCCGCGAGCGCGTCCATCTTGCCGACGGCTTCTCGCCTTGCGTCGTCTTGTTGAACAACGACTTGTCCGCGGGCGTTCCCGATATTCTCAAAGACATCAGCCAAACCGTATTGCCTCCGCTGCACGGCGGTTGGACGACGCGCCGCAAAACAGAACATTTCAGCGCATACAACCAAGTCGCCGCCGAATTTGCCAAGCTGATTGACATCGACGAATGGCAGATTAACCCGTATTTCGAAAAAATCGGCGGTTTGGACTTCCAAGAGCGCGAAGGTGAAGACGCGTTGGCGGAAGCGGTAGAACGCGTGCTGGCGAAAATTCAAGCCAAATACGACGAATTGGGCATTGCCGACCAGCCTTTCGTTATCGTCAAAGCCGACGCAGGTACTTACGGCATGGGCGTGATGAGCATCAAATCCGCCGACGAAGTGCGCGGGTTGAACCGCAAAAACCGCAACAAAATGGCGAAGGTGAAAGAAGGCTTGGAAGTCAGCGAAGTGATTGTCCAAGAAGGCATTTATACCTATGAAACCATGAACGGCGCCGTGTGCGAACCCGTCGTTTATATGATGGACCGTTTCGTTATCGGCGGCTTCTTCCGCGTACACGAAGGACGCGGCGCGGACGAAAACCTCAACGCCGGCGGCATGGTATTCGTCCCGCTGTCCAATAGCATCCCCACCGGCAGCGGCGACAACTCCCAAGAAGCCCCCGAAGCCTGTAAACGCGTATTCGAACAATGGGACTCGCTCGGCATGCCGCGCTCTGAAAAAGATTGCGACGTGGACAACGAACACAACCGCCTCTACGTTTACGGCGTAATGGCGCGCCTGTCGCTGCTTGCCGCCGCGCTTGAGTTGGAGCAAACCGCTCCGTAAAGCGTGTTTGGTCTGATTATTTAAAATAGTAAAGGTCGTCTGAAAACCATAGTTTAGGTTTTCAGACGACCTTTTTATATGGGCAGGTAGGATATGGCAGACAACCCATGAAGGCAGCAAGTCGCAGATACTACGTGTAGCATCGCAGCTGTAGCGAAAAATCAGTTTATTCACCATACGATTCGAAAGGGATGCAAAAAGCCCGAAAAGCACGGTTTTATGCTAAAATTCCCATCTATTTTTGCCATACGAAATAAAGAAAACCATGACCGACGCAACTATCCGCAACGACCATAAATTCGCACTCGAAACCCTGCCCGTCAGCCTTGAAGACGAAATGCGCAAAAGCTATCTCGATTACGCCATGAGCGTGATTGTCGGCCGCGCGCTGCCCGATGTGCGCGACGGTTTGAAGCCGGTGCACCGCCGCGTGCTTTACGCCATGCACGAGCTGAAAAACAACTGGAACGCCGCCTACAAAAAATCGGCGCGTATCGTCGGCGATGTCATCGGTAAATACCATCCGCACGGTGATTCCGCGGTTTACGACACCATCGTGCGCATGGCGCAGGATTTCTCGATGCGCTACGTCTTAATCGACGGTCAGGGCAACTTCGGTTCGGTTGACGGCGACGGCGCCGCGGCCATGCGTTATACCGAAATCCGCATGGCGAAAATCGCTCACGAAATGCTGGCGGACATCGAAGAAGAAACCGTCAATTTCGGTCCGAACTACGACGGCAGCGAACACGAACCGCTGGTGTTGCCGACCCGCTTTCCCGCGCTGTTGGTCAACGGCTCGTCCGGTATCGCCGTCGGTATGGCGACCAACATCCCGCCGCACAACCTCACAGACACCATCAACGCCTGTCTGCGTCTTTTGGACGAACCCGAAACCGAAATCGACGAATTAATCAACATCCTGCAAGCCCCCGATTTCCCGACCGGCGCAACCATCTACGGCTTGAGCGGCGTGCGCGAAGGCTATAAAACCGGCCGCGGCCGCGTCGTCATGCGCGGTAAAACCCATATCGAGCCCATAGGCAAAAACGGCGAACGCGAAGCCATCATCATCGACGAAATTCCGTATCAGGTGAACAAAGCCAAGCTGGTGGAAAAAATCGGCGAGTTGGTGCGCGAAAAAACGTTGGAAGGCGTATCCGACCTGCGCGACGAATCCGACAAATCCGGTATGCGCGTCGTTATCGAATTGAAACGTAACGAAAACGCCGAAGTCGTTTTAAACCAACTCTACAAACTCACCCAGCTTCAAGACAGCTTCGGCATCAATATGGTTGCTTTGGTTGACGGTCAGCCGCGCCTGTTGAACCTGAAACAGATTTTGGCGGAATTTCTGCGCCACCGTCGCGAAGTCGTTACCCGCCGCACCCTGTTCCGCCTGAAAAAAGCGCGTCATGAAGGCCATATCGCCGAAGGTAAAGCCGTCGCCTTGTCCAATATCGACGAGATGATTCGATTGATTAAAGAATCCGCCGACGCGCCCGAGGCCAAAGAAAAACTGCTTTCCCGCGCATGGCGCAGCGGTTTGGTGGAAGACATGCTGAGCCGTACCGACCTCGACCTGCGTATGGCGAGCCCTGAAGGTCTGCCCGCCAATCTCGGCTTGCAGGAACAAGGCTATTATCTGAGCGAAATCCAAGCCGACGCCATCCTGCGCATGAGCTTGCGCAACCTGACCGGCCTCGACCAAGAAGAAATCGTCGGCGATTACAAAACCATCATGGCAAAAATTATCGACTATTTGGACATTTTGGCGAAACCGGAACGCATCACCCAAATCATCCGCGAAGAATTGGAAGAAACCAAAACCAATTTCGGCGACGAACGCCGCAGCGAAATCAACCCGTTTGGCGGCGACATTGCCGATGAAGACCTGATTCCGCAACGTGAAATGGTCGTTACCCTGACCCACGGCGGCTATATCAAAACCCAGCCGACTACCGATTATCAGGCGCAGCGTCGCGGCGGGCGCGGCAAACAGGCGGCGGCTACCAAAGACGAAGACTTCATCGAAACCCTGTTCGTTGCGAACACGCATGACTATTTGATGTGTTTCACCAATCTCGGCAAGTGCCACTGGATTAAGGTTTACAAACTACCCGAAGGCGGACGCAACAGCCGCGGCCGTCCGATTAACAACGTCATCCAGTTGGAAGAAGGCGAAAAAGTCAGCGCCATCCTCGCCGTGCGCGAATTCCCCGAAGACCAATACGTCTTCTTCGCCACCGCACAAGGCATGGTGAAAAAAGTCCAGCTTTCCGCCTTTAAAAACGTCCGCAGCCAAGGCATCAAAGCCATCGCGCTCAAAGAAGGCGACTACCTCGTCGGCGCCGCGCAAACCAGCGGCTCGGACGACATCATGCTGTTCTCCAACTTGGGCAAAGCCATCCGCTTCAACGAATACTGGGAAAAATCCGGCAACGACGAAGCGGAAGATGCCGACATCGAAACCGAGATTTTAGACGACCTCGAAGATGAAACCGCCGACAACGAAAATGCCCTGCCAAACGGCAAACACGGTGTGCGTCCGTCCGGTCGCGGCAGTGGCGGCCTGCGCGGTATGCGCCTGCCTGCCGACGGCAAAATCGTCAGCCTGATTACCTTCGCCCCCGAAGCCGCGCAAAGCGATTTGCAAGTATTGACCGCCACCGCCAACGGCTACGGCAAACGTACCCCGATTGCCGATTACAGCCGTAAAAACAAAGGCGGACAAGGCAATATCGCCATCAACACCGGCGAGCGCAACGGCGATTTGGTCGCCGCAACCTTGGTCGGCGAAACCGACGACCTGATGCTGATTACCAGCGGCGGCGTCCTCATCCGCACCAAAGTCGAACAAATCCGCGAAACCGGCCGCGCCGCAGCAGGCGTGCGCCTGATTAATCTGGATGAAGGCGAAACCTTGGTATCGCTGGAACGTGTCGCCGAAGAAGCGGAAGATGAAAATACCGAAGTAGAAAATCCGGAAGGCAATGAAGCCGAGAACACCGTATCGGATACTGAAGGCGGCGAAGCGTAAATCAATCTTCCGATTGACCGGAGCCGATTGGCAGGGTCGTCTGAAATAATAGGTTTCACAATATAGTGGATTAAATTTAAATCAGGACAAGGCGACGAAGCCGCAGACAGTACAGATAGTACGGAACCGATTCACTTGGTGCTTCAGCACCTTAGAGAATCGTTCTCTTTGAGCTAAGGCGAGGTAACGCCGTACTGGTTTAAAGTTAAGCTACTATAAATCTAAAAAATGGAGAAATCATGTCAACTTTATCCGATAAAATCATCATGGTAACCGGCGCGTCCCAAGGTTTGGGCGAGCAGGTTGCCAAGGCTTATGCGGCGGCCGGCGCGACCGTCATTTTGGTGGCGCGTCATCAAAAGAAGTTGGAAAAAGTTTATGATGCCATTGTCGATGCCGGCTATCCCGAACCCTTTGCCATCTGCTTCGACTTAATGAGCGCCGAAGAAAAAGAGTTTGACCAATTTGCCGCAACCATTTCCGAGGCGACCGGCGGACGTTTGGACGGTATCGTGCATTGTGCCAGCTATTTCTATGCACTTTCTCCTTTGGATTTCCAGACCGTATCGGAATGGGTCAACCAATATCGGATCAATACCGTTGCGCCGATGGGTTTGACACGCGCAATGCTGCCTTTGCTCAAAGCTTCTTCAGATGCTTCCGTGATTTTTGTCGGAGAGAGTCATGGCGAAGATCCCAAGGCTTATTGGGGAGGGTTCGGCGCGTCTAAAGCCGCGTTGAATTATTTGTGCAAAGTCGCTGCCGACGAGTGGGAACGTTTTGACAACCTGCGCGCCAATGTTCTGATTCCGGGTCCGATTAACTCGCCTCAACGCATCAAGTCCCATCCGGGCGAGTCGAAAAGCGAACGTAAAAACTATACCGACGTATTGCCGCAGTTTGTGTGGTGGGCAAGTCAGGAAAGCAAGGGGCGCAGCGGCGAGATTGTGTACCTCTAAGTTTGAACGGTAACGCGGCAAAATCATCATTTGATGAATGCCGCGTTTTGATTTTCAAAACATTATTGTTGTATCAGGCAAGCAATGCAAAAGGTCGTCTGAAAAATTTCAGACGACCTTCTGCTATAAACAGACTGCTAGGGCTGCCAATCCAAGAAGTTACGCAACAGCAACAATCCCGCGTCGTGGCTTTTTTCCGTGTGGAACTGGGTGGCGAACACATTGTCTTTGCCGACGATGCAGGCAAATTCGTGCGGATATTCGCTGGTAGCAAGGATGGTTTCGGGGTCTTCGGGGGCGAAGTAGTAGCTGTGGACGAAGTAAAAGCGCGTTTCTTGTCCGATGTCTTTAAACAGCGGGTGCGGGCGGGTTTGACGCACTGTATTCCAGCCCATGTGCGGCACTTTCAGACGACCTCCGTGCGCATCGGTTTGGTTGGCGGCGAAGCGTTTGACCCTGCCTTTAAACCAGCCCAGTCCGGCAGTATCGCCTTCTTCGCTGTGTTCGAACAATAATTGCGCGCCGACGCAGATGCCGAAAAACGGTTTGTTTTTTAATCCGTCTTCCACTACCTCGCCCAAACCGCTTTGCCACAGCGCCGCCATGCAGTCGGGCATCGCGCCCTGACCGGGGAAGATGATTTTGTCGGCATCAAGGATGTCTTCGGGGCGGTCGGTCAGATAAATTTCAGCGGCTTTGCCGGACAAGGCTTGCGCGGCTTGTACGGATTTGAGGACGGAATGCAGGTTGCCCATGCCGTAATCGACAATAGCGGTTTTCATGTTTTCTCCTTGATTTTTGGATAACGGGGCAAGGCGGGGAAGGGCATTGCGATGGTAATGATTTTATAGCAAACCCCGAACGCGGAAAATCGTTGCGTTGAGCGGCGGCGAGGGTGGGGCGGCACTATATATGTTACAAAGCCAAGTTTGAAAACTTGGCTCTTTATATCGTCTACCGGATGATGGGTCGTCTGAAATAGGGGCAACTGAAAGAGAAAGCCTTGTTTCAGACGACCTTTTCCATATTACTCAATCTTCACCCGTTTCAACCTCAACGCATTGCCCAACACCGACACCGAGCTTGCCGCCATCGCCGCGCCTGCGATGACGGGGTTTAAGAAGCCGAGTGCGGCAAGCGGGATGCCTAATATGTTGTAGAAGAAGGCGAAAAACAGGTTTTGCTTGATGTTTTTCAACGTCGCCTGCGACACAAGCAGGGCATCGGCGAGCTGGTTGACCGAATGCTGCATCAGCGTGGCGGAGGCGGTGTGTTCGGCAACGTCCGCGCCGCCTTTCATGGCGAAGCTGACGTTGGCGGCGGCGAGGGCAGGCGCGTCGTTGATGCCGTCGCCGACCATCGCCACGGTTTTGCCGGCGGCTTTGAGTTTCTGCACTTCGGCGGCTTTGTCGCGCGGACTCATGTTGCCGAAGGCGTGTGCGATACCCAGTTGTTTGGCGACGTATTCGACCGTGCCTTGGTTGTCGCCGCTCATGATGTAAACGTCGATGCCGTGTTTTTTCAGACGGTCTATGGCTTCGGCGGTATCGGCTTTCAGCGCGTCGGCGAGTGCGAATGCGCCGATGGGTTTGCCGTTGGCGGAAACGGCGACGATGCTTGCGATGCGCCAGACGTCGTCTGAAAGGTTTTCAGGCAACTTTAATTCGGCAAATTCGGCTTTGCCCGCTTTTACCAAGCCCACGCCTTCGACTTCGGCGGTAATGCCTGCGCCGACGACGGTTTGCGCGTTTTGTGCGGCGGGAATCTCCAAACCGCGCGCTTGGGCGGCGGAGACGATGGCGCGGGCGAGCGGGTGGGCGGCGTTTTGTTCGACGGCGGAGGCGAGGCGGTACAAATCGTCTTCGTCAAAGCCGCTGTCGGGCACGCAATAGACGGCGGCAACCTGCGGCCTGCCTTCGGTCAGCGTGCCGGTTTTGTCCAACACGACGGCATCGACGTGGGCGGCTTCTTCCATCGCCGCCGCGTCTTTAAACCAAATCCCGTGTTTCACCGCCTTGCCCATGCCGACCATAATCGCGGCAGGCGTTGCCAAACCGAGCGCGCACGGGCAGGCAATCACCAAAACGGCAACGGCGTGCATTAGCGCCACCGTCCAATCGCCTTTAACCAGCCAAGTGGCGATAAAGGTCAAAAGCGCGATGCCCACGACGGCAGGCACGAACACCGCCGCCGCTTTATCCGCCACGCGCGCAATCGGCGCTTTGCTGCCCTGCGCTTCGGAGAGCGCATTCATCATGTCGCCGAGCAGGGTTTGGCTGCCGAGCTGTGTGGCTCGGTACACCACGCTGCCTTCGGTCATCAGCGCGCCCGCCAACACTTTGCCGCCCGCCTTTTTCTCTTCGGGATTGGATTCGCCGGTAAGGTGGCTCTCGTCCGCCCAGCCGCTGCCGCTTTCGATAATGCCGTCGGCGGCAATGCGTTCGCCGTGGTTGGCGCGGATTAGGTCGCCAATTTGCACTTGGTCGATGGGCAGTTGTTTCCATTCGCCATCGCGTTGCACGTTGACTTGAGTCGGCGTGAGTTTCAGCAGCAAGCCCAAGCTGTTCAGGCTGGATTTTTTGGTGCGGTGTTCCAAAAACTTACCCAGCGACACAAACCCAATCACCATCACGCCCGCTTCAAAATACACATGCGCCATGCCGTGCGCCGCGTGCGGGCTGAAAAACAGCATATAGACGGAATACAGATAAATCGATACCGTGCCGATGGTAACGAGTACGTCCATATTCGCCAGCCCGCCTTTAATACTCGCCCACGCGCTTTTGTAAAACGGGATTGCCAGCCAAAGCTGCACCACACTCGCCAATGCGAACTGCCACAACGGCGGAATCATCCAATCGTGCCGACCAATCATCATGCCCGCCATACCGATAAGGAACGGGATATTGATTGCCAGCAAAAGCCACAGTCGCCAGCTTACATGCGTTGTTTCTTCGGGCTGTGGCAGAGCCTCTTCCGTCTTTTCCTTCGCGCCATAGCCGGTTTTCTCGATGATTTTGGCGATGTCGGCGGCGGAGGTTTGGCTGTCGTCAAACACCACCTGCGCCTCCTCGCTGGCGAAGTTCACCCCCGCCGATTCGACAAAGTCTTTTTTGTTCAACACTTTTTCAATGCGCGAAGCGCAGGCCTGACAGGTCATGCCTTCGATTTGGAAACGGACTTTTTGTTGCATGGTTTCTTCCTTCTGAATGTGGTTGGGCTACCTGAAAAAAGCGGAGCAGGGTTTTCAGGTAGCCTTTGGGGTGTTGCAGTCGATTTGTTGCGATTCGATTTACAAAGCCGCATCAAAGCCGCCGTCTTCCACCGCTTCTATCAGCGCGGCGGGGTTGGTTTGGGCGGGGTCGAATTCCACGACGGCGTTCTTGTTTTCCAGGCTCACTTCGGCCTTGTCCACGCCGTTTACGCCTTCGAGGATGCTGGTAACGCTTTTCACGCAGCCGCCGCAGGTCATGCCTTCGATGTTTAATGTGATGGTTTGCATAGGGTTTCCTTTCTGTTGGAATGAGGCTGAGGTTTTAAAGTCCGTTGCAGCCAAAGCTTTCAGGTAGCCTGAAATGATGGGTCTGCTCTTGCTTTCCCGCTAAGTGCCACCACTATAAAGCTTCACCCGAAGTAAAGGTCAAGCATCATGATGAACATCAGCCAGGCCGCGGCCGAGAGCAGCCTTTCCGCCAAACAAATCCGCGACTACGAAAAGCACGGCCTAATCGCCCCGGCCGCGCGCAGCGAAGCGGGCTACCGCCGCTACGGACAGGCCGACCTTGCCCGGCTGCGCTTTATCCGCCATGCGCGGGAAGTGGGCTTTTCGCTGCCGCAGATCGGGCAGCTTTTGAGCCTGCAACACAACCCGCAGCGCACCAGCCGCGAAGTGAAAACGCTCACCGCGCGGCACATCGCCGAGCTGGAAGCCAAAATCGAACGCTTGCAGGGCATGGTGGCCGAGCTGCAACGCTGGCACGATGCCTGCGCGGGAGACGACTGCCCGGATTGTGCGATTTTGGCCGGGCTGGAGGAGCGTTAGGCGGCTTGGGGCCAATACACATGAGTGCAACCACCTGTTGCCTTTGTTGGAAGGCATTGCCGAAGGGAAGGTACGACCGTCTATGCCGATAAAGGCTATGACAGTAAGGAAAACCGGCAACATCTGAAAGAACATCAGTTGTTGGACGGCATTATGCGCAAAGCCCACCGCAACCGTCCGCTGACGGAAGCGCAAACCAAACGTAACCGCTATTTGTCAAAGACCCGTTATGTGGTCGAACAAAGCTTCGGGACGCTGCACCGTAAATTCCGCTATGCCCGGGCAGCCTTTTTGGTCTGCTCAAAGTGAGTGCGCAAAGCCATCTGAAGGCGATGTGTTTGAACCTGTTGAAAGCGGCTAACAGGCTAAGTGCGCCTGTTTGCGCCTAAAAGGCGGCTCGGATGCCTGATTATGGGGTATCCGGGGAGGATTAAGGGGGGTATTTGGGTAAAATCAGGAGGTATTGGGGGAGGGAAATAGCCGAAAACCTGTGTTTGGGTTTCGTCTGTCGGGGGAAGGGCTTTTTTGCAAAGGTCTCTGCTCATAAAAAAACTGCACCTTGTGAGTTGGAGGGGATGTGTCCAACTTTTGGGGTGCAGTTCAAAAGGGGAGGGCGGTTTTCAGACGACCTTTTTGAGTGGGGCGGAGGGCTTGTTGTCAGATTTAAAATCTCGCAGATACGCATATTTTATGCCGATGCGGCAGGTTTTCAATTAAGCCGCGCCAAATTCCGTTAATTTCCATTAAAGGTCGTCTGAAAGCCTTCGGTGTCATACTTTCTCGGTTATAATAGCCGGCTTCTTCAATCTGACCCTTTTTCGGAAATATATCATGGCATTTGCCTCGCTTTTCACCCTTTTGGACGATATTACCGCTGTCTTGGACGACGTTGCCCTGATGACCAAAATGGCTGCCAAGAAAACGGCGGGCGTGGTCGGCGATGATTTGGCGCTTAATGCGAATCAGGTTACCGGCGTGTCGGCGGAACGCGAGCTGCCGATTATTTGGGCGGTGGCGAAAGGTTCTTTGGTGAACAAGCTGATTTTGGTGCCGCTGGCTTTGCTGCTGTCTGCCTTCTTGCCGAAGCTGATTACGCCTTTATTGATGATAGGCGGGATTTATTTGTGTTTCGAGGGCGTGGAAAAGCTGCTGCATAAGTTTTTACACCGCCACGAAGCGCATGAAGACGAGGAGGCTGCCGCCGAAACGCTGGACGAAAAAACCAAGATTAAAGGCGCGATTCGTACGGATTTCATCCTGTCTGCCGAAATCATTATTATTGCTTTGGGCGTGGTCGAAAAATACGAGCTGATGACCCGTTCGCTGGTGATGGCGGCAATCGGCATCGGTATGACCGCTTTTGTGTACGGTTTGGTCGGCATTATCGTCAAACTCGACGACTTCGGTATGCTGCTGATGCGTCAAAAAAGCACGGGCATCCAAACGGTCGGACGCGGCTTGATTGCCTTTATGCCTTGGTTCATGCGCGGTTTGAGCGTGGTGGGTACGCTTGCCATGTTCCTTGTCGGCGGCGGTCTGATTACCCACAACTTGGGCTTTTTGCATGATTTCTTACACGCGCAACATTGGGACAGCGGCTTGATGGAGCATGTTGCCAACCTTGCCGTCGGGCTGATTGCCGGTGCCATCGCCTGCGCTGTTGCGCTGCCTTTGATGAAGCTGTTTCAAAAACACTAAACAACCGATACGTCGTCTGAAAATGGTTCAACTTTGTTGAGGCTGTATTTTCAGACGACCTCTTATTTTCTTTTCTCTGCAATGAACATTTTCCGCAAACTCGAACAATATTGGCAGCATCCCGTGCTGTACTGGCCACTGGTGATCCTGATCGCCGCCGCCACGCCGTTGACTTTCGCGCCTTATTACCATTTTTGGCTGATGCCCTTGCTGTTTGGCGCATTGATCCGACTGATTGAACTGCGTCCGCGCTTTGCTGTTTCCACCGCCTATCTGTTTGGGCTGATTGCTTATACGACGCAGTTTTATTGGATACATACCGCGCTGCATGATGTTTCCGGCTTGCCTAATTTATACGCGATTCCGCTGACTTTCCTGCTGCCTGCGTTTCTTGCGCTGTATCCTGCCGCCTGTTTTTGGTTGTGGAAGAAATTTCATCTGCCGCGCTGGGTTAAGGTCGGCATCGTGTTGCCGATTTTGTGGACGCTGGCGGAATTTGCCCGCGAACGCCTGCTGACCGGCTTTGGCTGGGGGGCAATCGGCTATTCCCAAATCGTCAAAGAAAGCCCGCTTGCCGGCTTTGCGCCTTTGGGCGGTATTCATCTGGTAACGCTGGCGACGGCATTTGTCAGTGCATGGCTGGTGTTGCTGATTGACAATACGGGTCGTCTGAAACAACGCCTGCTGCCGATGTGCATGATTGTCATGCTGTGTACCGTCGGTTATGTCGCCCAGCAAACCGACTTTACCAAACCCGACGGCAGCACCAGTACCGTCGCGCTCGTGCAGGGCAATATCGAGCAGAGTCTGAAATGGAATGAAGAACAAGTCGTCCCCACCATTCAGAAATACTACGGTCAAATCAGCAAAACATCCGCCGACATCGTTATCCTGCCGGAAACCGCTTTGCCTGTGATGCGTCAGGATTTGCCGGAAAATATCCTGACTCAGTTTGCCGAGCAGGCGCGCACGAACGGCAGCGCATTGGCCGTCGGTATCGGTCAATACACTGCGGACGGCAGCGGATACGAAAACGCCGTAATCAATTTGAGCGACTACGATGATATTTCAGACGACCTCCCGTATTACGCCAAAAATCATCTGGTTCCCTTTGGCGAATACAAACCGCTGCCTTTTTTGACCGAACCGTTGTATAAGCTGATGAATATGCCGCTTGCCGACTTCCGTCGCGGCGGAGCGGGGCAGGCTCCCTTGACGATGAAAGATCAAAAAGTCGCCTTCAACATCTGCTATGAAGACGGCTTTGGCGACGAACTCATTGCTACCGCCAAAAACGCTACGCTGCTTGCCAACGTCAGCAATATGGCGTGGTATGGCGATTCCAACGCCATGTACCAACAGCTCCAGCAATCCCAATCCCGCGCGATGGAGCTTGGACGCTATATGGTCCGTGCCACCAATACCGGTGCAACCGCCATTATTTCTCCCAAAGGCAGCATCATCGCCGAGAGCGAACCCAATACCGATGCCGTCTTGGAAGGGCATATCAAAGGCTATATCGGCGAAACCCCTTATATGAAGGCAGGCGGTTCGCTGTGGCTGATCGGGGTATTATCAATTATTGCCATCGCACTGTTTTTAATCAGGAAAAAAGCAGATTGAGTTTGAAAAAGCGGTCTTTTCATAAGGCCGTTTTTCTTGAACTTTAATATTTACATACAAGAATGTTTGTAATATACTGAACTTATTCCCAGTAAAACAGTCAAATTTTCAAAATCAATCGAATTTCAAAAAGCAAGAAAATCCACCTATCAAACAGTCTTTTACAGAAAAAGGCATTTGACAGCATACGATAGGGCAACAGGCAGTGATATACTGCACGGCAAACAACAAGTAAACAATAGTTTCTACATCATATAAAGGAAAGCAACTCTCATGAATAACGCCTTTGCATTACCCGTCATCCACAGCGGCAACGGCAGCCTTGAGCAATACATTCATACCGTCAACAGCATTCCCATGTTGACGCCCGAAGAAGAAAGCCAACTCGCGGAGCGTCAGCAAAAAGGCGACCTTAACGCCGCCAAACAACTCATTCTTTCCCATTTGCGCGTCGTCGTATCCATCGCACGAGGTTACGACGGCTATGGCCTGAACCAAGCCGACCTTATCCAAGAAGGCAACATCGGACTGATGAAAGCGGTCAAACGCTACGAGCCCAGCCGTGGCGCGCGCCTGTTTTCATTCGCCGTACACTGGATTAAGGCCGAAATCCACGAATTTATCCTGCGCAACTGGCGACTGGTACGTGTAGCGACCACCAAACCGCAACGCAAACTGTTCTTCAATCTGCGCAGTATGCGTAAAAACCTGAATGCCTTGTCTCCGAAAGAAGCGCAAGATATCGCCGACGATTTGGGCGTTAAATTGTCCGAAGTCATGGAAATGGAACAACGCATGACCGGACACGACATCGCCATCATGGCGGACAACAACGATGACGAAGACAGCTTCGCCCCCATCGACTGGCTTGCCGACCACGATGCCGAACCCAGCCGCCAACTGTCCAAACAAGCCCATTACGCCCTGCAAACCGAAGGTCTGCAAAACGCATTGGCGCAACTGGACGACCGCAGCCGCCGTATCGTAGAAAGCCGCTGGCTGCAAGACGATGGCGGATTGACCCTGCACGAATTGGCAGCCGAATACGGCGTATCTGCCGAGCGCATTCGTCAAATCGAAGCCAAAGCCATGCAAAAACTGCGCGGTTTCCTCGCGGAAGAAGCGGAAGCGGTTTAAAAAAACAGTTCAGTAGAAGGAAAAAGGTCGTCTGAAACCCGAAATCTCGGTTTCAGACGACCTTTTTTGTGTATGGATGCCTTATTTTTTCGCTTTGGCCTGTTTGGCGTCTTTTTCGGTAATGGTACCGCCGCCGTTGTTAAACGCATTCATGATATAGGTGGCAACGGCAGCGAGATCGGCATCGTTGATGGCGGTCGCGGGCATAAAGCCGTTGTAAGGTTTACCGTTGACTTTGATGGGGCCGTTGATGCCTTTGGTCATGCTTTGCAGCAATACCTGCGGTTTTTTCATAATATAGTCTGATTGGTAAAGAGGGGGAAACATGGTTCCCCTGCCTTCCCCTTTTTTACCGTGGCAGGCGGCGCAGTTGCTTTCATAAATCTTTTGGCCTTGCGTCATTTGGGCAGCATCGGCGGCAAAAGAGCTGTGGACGGACAGGGTAAAAATTGCAGCCGCCAATATTTTTTTTGTTGTGGTCATGATGTGTCCTTTTTATCGGTGTGGTCTGTTTATCGATAATACAATAAAGGTCGTCTGAAAACAGATTTTTCAGACGACCTTAGACTTAAATCAAATGTAACGCTTTCAGTGGAAATCCGCGGATAGGTTTTAAATGATGATGCTGTCGCAGCTTGGTTTGTGTTTAAAGTCTATCAGTGATCACCAATATCCCTTGTCGGATGATGTATCCGGTTATTGCCAGCCTTGCAGGTTGTTTTTGACCAGTTCGGTCAGGGCGAGAATCCATGCGGGGTGGTCGTTCAAGCAGGGGATGTAGCGGTATTCTTTGCCTCCGGCTGCGTGAAATTGTTCGCGCCCCATGATGGCAATCTCTTCCATGGTTTCCAGACAATCCGCCATAAAGCCCGGACAGAATACGTCCAATTTGCTGACGCCTTGTTTGGGCAGTTGGTCAAACAGGGCTTGTGTGCTGGGCGTTACCCATTTTGCTTTGCCAAATTGGCTTTGGAAGGAAACGATGTATTCTTGCTCGTTTAGGTTGAGCGCTTGGGCAAGAAGTTTCGCGGTATGTCGGCATTCGTCGGGATAAGGGTCGCCGTCGTCGTAATTTTTTTGCGGAATGCCGTGAAAGCTCAACATGAGTTTCTCGCCGCGTCCGTGTTCTTTCCAATATGCTTCAATGTGTTGCTTCATGGCATCGATATAGGCTGCGTCGTCGTAAAAACGCGAAACGGTGCGCAGGCTCATTTGGTTGCGCTGCTTCAGCAGTTGTTGGAACACTTTGTCTAATGCCGCGCCGGTGCTGGAGGCAGCGTATTGCGGATATAAAGGGACAATCAGCAATTTGCCTACGCCTTGGGCTTTCATTTCGGCAAGGACGGTTTCGATGCCTGGGTTGCCATAAGTCATGGCATATCGGACGATGGTGTCGGGCATGGCTTTGGCGAGGGCGTCTGCTTGGCGTTGGGTATAGACGGCAAGCGGAGAGCCTTGTTCAAACCAGATTTTGGCGTAAGCATGTGCGCTTTTCTTGGGACGCAGTGTCAGGACCAAGCCATGCAAAATCGGCTGCCAAAGTAGTTTGGGCAGTTCGACGACGCGTTGGTCCGATAGAAATTCTCGAAGATATGGTTTGACGGCGGCTGCAGTCGGGGCATCGGGCGTGCCGAGATTGAGGAGGAGGACGCCTACACGGTTTTGCTGAGTGTAAGACAGGGAGGGTTCGACGTGGAAAAGCGGCATGATGTGCCTTTGGATTGGAGTGGAAGCCCGTATTGTAGCAATGTGAAGGTCGTCTGAATATGGTCTGCGTTTTCAGACGACCTTTTTTCGGGGTTGTGTTTTAAAGTTTATAATGTATAATGTTATACCATAACATTTATCGGAGGAATGATGAAAGCGAATATCCACCCTGAAAATTACCGTACTGTGCTTTTTTACGACAGTGGTGCCAATGAAGGCTGGCTGATCCGTTCTTGTGCGGATACGCACGGCAAAACGATGGTTTGGAACGATGGTAAAGAATATCCCTTATTTTCTTTGGATACGTCTTCTGCCTCGCATCCCGTCTATACGGGCAAACAGCGCAATGTGAATACCGAAGGCCGCGCCAGCAAGTTCAACCAAAGGTTCCAATCTATGATTTCGTCTTTTAGAAAGGATAAATAATGCAGGTTTTGTCTTCATTGAAAACAGCGAAAAAGCGCCATCGCGATTGTCAAATCGTTCGACGCAAAGGTAAAGTTTACGTCATCTGTAAAAGCAATCCCCGTTTTAAAGCCCGTCAGCGGTAATGTTTTCATATTTTGTAATGCTCTCAATGGATTGCCGCTCGCGATGATTTTCGCGGGCGGTTTTTTTTGTTTTCAGACGACCTCGGACGGGCGGGTAAGTGTGAAGCAATGGTTGAGGGAAGTTTTAATGTTTGCGAAAAAACTACGGAGCTTTGGAAAAAGCTACATTCGGGGCGTGCAGGTAAATTAGGGTAAGCTCCCTTGCTAGACTATAAGGATGTTTATAACATGGAACGACTGTTATGCAGTTCCACATTTTTCAGGAGTATTAATATGAAACTTAAAGCTGTATTGGCCGTAGCGGCTGTTTTGTCCTTGGGTGCTTGTGCTGCCCCTGATTATGATGATAATGATGCTCCTCGCCACGAGCACCGTCATGACCATGGAGATCGCAACTATGATGATCGTGGTCAGTCTAGCGACCGCCGTTCGCCCCAATCTTTTGAGTGTGAAAACGGTTTGTCTGTGACTGTACGCAATCTGGATACCAACCGCGTCGAGTTGAGCCTGGATGACAAACGCGCTGTCTTGTCTTCTGCGGTTTCCGGTTCCGGCGAGCGTTATGTTTCCAACCGAGGTCTGTTCGGTAAAGGTGCGGAATGGCATCAAAAAGGCAGCCAAGCCTTCTTCAGCTTCGTTGATCCTTATGGCAACAAAGTAGACACTTCTTGCAATCAGCGTTAATGACTGCGTGAATTGTTAGGGGATGGCGGGTTTGCGATGCCTATCTCCGTGAAACCAAAAAGGTCGTCTGAAAATTTCAGACGACCTTTTGCTATGGGTAAATGCGAAACCTGTCGGTATAGTGGATTAACTTTAAACCAGTACGGCGTTGCCTCGCCTTAGCTCAAAGAGAACGATTCTCTAAGGTGCTGAAGCACCAAGTGAATCGGTTCCGTACTATCTGTACTGTCTGCGGCTTCGCCGCCTTGTCCTGATTTAAATTTAATCCCCTATATTTTCTAACAGGTTTGCCGGCGGATTATTGGCTGCGTTTGATAATCAGCTTGTCTTCGGTGACTTCGGCATTGAGCGCGGTTGCCATTTCTTTGACGACGTTGTCCAAATCGCTTTCTTTGATATTGGGATCGTATTGAGAAGCCAGTTTGAGCACTTCTCTGATGAAGTTTTTATCGACCTCCGCGTTGACGTTGTATTTCAGCTTACTGAGGAGGTCTTGTTGAAGCTGCTCGTCGTTTTTATATTCGATAGGCGGAATGGAGGCGTCTGCGTCGGCTTTGACCGCGCTGTTGTTCAAGTAGATTTGATTGCCTTTTGAGTCGAATTTGATGCCGGTTTTTAAAAAGGTTTTTGCGGCTTCCATCAGTTCTTTTTGTGTGTCGGGGCTGTTCATATCGACGCACTCTTTACCTTGACGGTCGAAGAATTTATTGATGCGGTCGATACCTTCGCCATTGATATCGCGGAGGTTGAAGTTGTAATGGATGCGGTCGAATTTGATGTTGTTGATGCGGAAGTTTTCGATTTCGCTTTGTCCTTCCATAGCGTATTTGTTGTCTTTTGCAGACTGTTTGCTTCCTGCTTTGATTTTGTCGACAGCGAAATCAAAGGTTTGGTTGCCCATTTTGAATGCGGCAGAGTCTAGGGTAAAGAGGGATGTGCCGTTGCGTAATGCAGTGGTGTCACCTTTTTCCATATCGGCCTGATATTTAACGTTTTTCAAGCTAAATTGGTATCCCGGGCTATCAGGTTTGTCAGGGTGTGAGGCAGTCATGCCGGGCCATTCGAAATTGAAATTATCGATATGGTACTGATGGTCGGCTTTGTGGCCTTTGACAGCCAAAGTCGCCGTTTCCCATTTGACTTCGTCGGAATCGATGTTTAATGAGCCTGCCGGTGTGGTCAGTTTGCCCTCTAATTCGCCACCCCAAGAAAGCACGGTATTGCCGTCCAACCGGAATATTTCTTTATTGTCATCTCCAATCAGATAGAGTTTGGTTTGGATGGTGTAGCCGTTCAGACCGCGGGTAATAATGTCCTCGCCGCGTATTGAGAATTTTGTGTCCTGATGGCACAAGTCGGGCGTGATGTCGCCCCTCCATGAAGCTTTACCCGAAGTGAGGCCCATGTCGAATTTATCCAGAGTGATTTTCAGGCGTTTGTCGGCATCGGGATTGTTTTGGAAATAGTATTCCTGTTTCAATTTGTTGTCGGCATAAATACCGCCGCCAACGGTTGCTCCTCCCAGTGCGGCGATGCCGACTAATGTCGCAATGATGCTTTTCTTCATGTCTTGTCCTTAAGCAGGTGGTAAAAATGTAATGGATGGATTGGAATCGGGTAGATTCAAATCAGCTTGGCGGCAAGATAGGGCAGTTTCCTGTCGAGCTCAAACTGCGGCGCTGCCGGGTTGCGCTTTGGCGGAAATTGGATCAACTGACGGTATTTGCCTATGCCGATTTTAAAATGCCAATATTGTAATATAAAAAGGTCGTCTGAAAACTTTCAGACGACCTTTTTTCAACCGTTCAAGCGATTAACAACATCTTCCGCCGTTTGCGCCGCAGCGGCGTTTGCGGCAGTAGTCTTGAAATTGCAGCTCGGTCATGACGGGGGCGTTGGGATTATGTTTGCGCTGTTGGGCAACGTAGTTTTCATAATCGGGCACGCCTGCCATGAGGTTGGCGGTAAGTTTGGCGGTTTTCCACCAAGCGGCGAGTTTACGCTTCACTTTGTGCCTCCGGTTGTTTGCCGTCGCGGTACACCGCTGGAATTTCTTTAGCGGTTGACCAGCCGACTTTGCGTGCTTTCATGGCGGTACGTACGCCGTAGATGGCAACGATGACGACGACGGAGAGGAACAATGCGGTCAAGCCGGCATTGATTTTGTCGTTGAAGATAATCTGCGACATTTCGCCGATGTCTTTAGCGGGCGCGAGGACTTCGTTTTTAGCCAATGCGTCGCTGTATTTGCCGGCATGGGCAAGGAAGCTGACACGCGGGTCGCTGTGGAACAGTTTTTGCAGACCGGCGTAGCAGGTTACAAACAGTACGCCGATGGCGGGAACGAGTGCTACCCAGACATAACGGTCGCGTTTCATCTTAATCAACACAACGGCACACATAATCAAGGCTACGCCTGCCAGCATTTGGTTGGCGATGCCGAACAAAGGCCAGAGCGAGTTGATGCCGCCCAGCGGGTCGGTCACGCCGGTGTAGAGGAAGTAGCCCCACAATGCCACGGCGAAGAAGGTCGCAATCAGGTTGGCAGGGATGGAGTCGGTGTTGCCGAAAGGTTTGTAGAAGATACTGCCCAAGTCTTGAATCATGAAACGTGCGACGCGCGTACCGGCATCGACGGCGGTCAGGATGAACAAGGCTTCAAACAACAGGGCAAAGTGATACCAGAATGCCATCATGGCTTCGCCCGGAATCAGACGGCTCATGATGTGTGCCATACCGACTGCGAGGGTTGGCGCACCGCCCGCACGGGACAGGATGGTGTTTTCGCCCACTTCCTTAGCGGTGTGCAACAGGGTCGCAGCATCGACGGGGAATTGCAGCTTGGTGGTAATCACTTCGGCGGCAGTATTGGCATCTGTACCGATCAGGGCGGCGGGACTGTTCATGGCGAAGTACACGCCGGGATCAAGCGATGACGCGGCAGCCAAGGCCATAATCGCCACGAAGCTTTCCATAATCATACCGCCGTAACCGATCATGCGGACGTGGGTTTCGTTTTCCAGCATTTTCGGCGTGGTACCGGAAGAAATCAGCGCGTGGAAACCTGAAACCGCACCACAGGCGATGGTAATGAAGAGGAATGGGAACAATGCGCCTGAGAATACCGGGCCGGAACCGTCGATGAAGTGGGTCACGGCAGGCATTTGCAGCGCAGGGCTGACGATGAGGATGCCGATAGCGAGGGCGACAATCGTACCGATTTTCAGGAAGGTAGAGAGATAGTCGCGCGGAGTCAGCAACAGCCATACCGGCAATACCGATGCTACGAAACCGTAAATCATAATCGCCCAAGTGAGCTGGATGCCGTCAAGGTCAAACCAATGACCGATGGAGCTGTGCGCCACATTGTCGCCGTAAATAACCGCCAGCATCAGCAGGATAAAGCCGACGATGGAAATCTCGCCGATTTTGCCCGGACGGATATAGCGGGTGTAAATGCCCATAAACAGCGCAATCGGCATGGTGGCGGCAATCGTGAACGTACCCCAAGGGCTGTGAACCAGTGCTTTCACCACAATCAGCGCCAACACCGCCATGATGATGACCATAATCATCAAAATACCGATGGACGCGATCACGCCCGGGACAGTGCCGAGTTCTTGTTTTACGATATCGCCCAAAGACTTACCGTCGCGGCGCATGGAGACGAACAAGACCATCATGTCTTGTACCGCGCCGGCAAACACTACGCCGAAGATAATCCACAGCGTACCTGGTAGATAACCCATTTGCGCAGCCAGCACGGGACCGACCAAGGGGCCTGCACCCGCAATCGCGGCAAAGTGGTGTCCAAACAATACGCCTTTGTGTGTCGGCACATAGTCCAAACCGTCATTGTGCCGCTCGGCGGGCGTCAGGCGGTTCGGATCAAGCTGCATCACATATTTGGCGATGTAGAGACTGTAAAAACGGTAAGCGATGCAGTACACCGACACGGCGGCGGTGACCATCCATACCGCACTGACCTGCTCGCCCCGACTGAGGGCCAAAGTGGTAAAGGACGCTACGCCGACCAAAACCACAATGCCCCAAATAAGGAACGTTTTGAGCGATTTCATTGTTTAATCCTTAAAATACAAGAGTGAGAATGTTCGGGTTCTTATTGTTGCGGGGGGACAAACTGCATCCCGAAGCATTTATGGAAGAAAAAAATGAAGCGATGATGGTGCGAGAACCCTGGCTTGCAATAATTAATAAACGGGGAAACTAAAACGCCAGAATGTTAACTATTATCAAGCTTAGCGTAAGGTTAACACAATCCGATAACGTGCGGGCTAGATTTAACTCAAACAATCGTCATTCATTACGATATTACCGCCGATTTTTTGACAAATTCTTTACACAATATCCGGACAAAGAGAAAAGGTCGTCTGAAAACCGAATTTTGGTTTTTCAGACGACCTTTTGTAGGGAAAGCGAAAGCTTCAGGAGTTATAGTGGATTAACTTTAAACCAGTACGGCGTTGCCTCGCCTTAGCTCAAAGAGAACGATTCTCTAAGGTGCTGAAGCACCAAGTGAATCGGTTCCGTACTATCTGTACTGTCTGCGGCTTCGTCGCCTTGTCCTGATTTAAAGTTAATCCACTATATTTGCCGGCTTACTGTCGGTTGCGTTGTTTTTCGTTGGCATGTTGCTTAAGGGTGGCGCACATGCCGGCAGTGTTGCCGCCTTTCATCAGCATGGCAGGTTCTCCGTTGATGGTGTAGCCTTCGCTGCCGTTGTCGGTAATGACTGTTTTGTTGTCATCCAGTTGCAGACTGTCCGGCGTTTTCTGCCAGCTGCCGTTTTTGACCTCGTTTTGCACAACCATGCAATAGCTGCCATTTGCCAGAATACCGACAAGCTGCGAATCCATGGTCATGTAAACGCCGGGAGGCGGAGTTTTGGCAAAGACCTGTGTTGACAGCATCAAAGCGGTGGCGGTTAGAAGTTGGAGGGTGTTTTTCATATTAAATTATGCGTTGCCACGTTTCGGGTCGTTCGGGCGCAGTTGGGCGGCGAGTTTGTCGAGGATGCCGTT
>NZ_JH164965.1:163694-166465 GCF_000227275.1 Neisseria sp. GT4A_CT1 | reverse complement strand
TTTTGGTCACTTCGATGGCTTCGTTGATGATGACGGGGTAGGGGGTCTCGGGCATCGCGCTTAATTCGTGGCATGCCATCAACAGGACGGCGCGTTCGATGGGGCTGAGGTCTTTTTCGTCGCGGTCGAGCAGGGGGCGGATTTGTTGGATGTATTCGGCTGCATGGGTGTGTGTGCCGAAGAAGAGTTTGTTGAACAGCTCTTCGTCCGCTTTGGCGAAGTCGGGCTGGTCTTGGATGTTTTTAGCGATTTCGGGGGCGGCGGTGTTGTTGATGCCGGCTTGGTAGAGGGCTTGTACGGCTAACTCGCGGGCGCGGCGGCGTGGGGTTTTCATGGGGATTCCTTCGTTGGCGGCACGGTGGGTGCGGTAATGAATGTTTCAGACGACCTCTTTCGGATGACGGGTCGTCTGAAAACGGTTTGTCCGGCGGATGGAGCGAAACCGAGATGCTGTAAAGCGGCGGGTTTCGCGTTCGGATTTATTCTTCTTCGTCGTCAAACTGCTCTTCAATCAGATGGTTGACGAGGTTGGCGCACTCGACGGCGACTTTGGCAGCGTCGGCGGCTTTTTCTTCAATACGCGCGACGGCTTGCTCGTCGTTTTCGGTGGTCAGGATGGCGTTGGCGATGGGGATGTTGTAGTCGAGTCCGACACGGGTTACGCCTGAACCGGATTCGTTGGAAACGAGTTCGAAATGGTAGGTTTCGCCGCGGATGACGACGCCGATGGCAATCAGTGCGTCGTATTGCTCGGAGGCTGCCATGTTTTGCAGGATGAGCGGTACTTCGAGCGCGCCGGGTACGGTGGCGATGGTGATGTTGTTGTCGGCTACACCCAATTCTTGCAGGGTGCGGCAGCAGACTTTGAGCATTTCGCTGCCGATTTCGTTGGTAAAGCGGGCTTGTACGATGCCGATGCGTAGGTGTGCGCCGTCGAGGTTCGGGGCGATGATGTTCATGGTGTTTCCTTGTATTTTGAGCGGTAAACGGGTTTTCAGACGACGTTTGGCTTTTCTGAAAACGATATTGGTGGATTTATTCTTGTGGCTGCCAGTCGGCAACGGCTTGAAACTCGCCGTCTTTGCCTATTTCCCATGCACTGCCTTCGGGTTGGGTTATGAGCGCGGCGATGGCGGGATTGGACTGGGTGATTTCGGAAAGGCTGACGACGCTGAAATTGTCAGGATCGTCGGTGTATTCGTCGGTCTCGTCGCCGCTGAAGAAACGCCAGCCGCTGTCGTTTTCGAAAACGGGGGCTTCGCGGTAGAGGAAGCCGACGGGTTCGCCTTGTTTGGCTACCGTGTTGGTGACGATGCAGCGGTCGAGTGCGGCTGAGAGGGCTTGGGCAAATTTGTTCATTGTGGTGTGTTGCGTGCCGTAAAAATTGTGCGGATTTTATCATGATTAGGGCTGGCTCTGCACCGTGTATCTTTATATTTGCCGCTTATGGTTTGATGGTACAATGCTGGTCGTCTGAAACGGGCTGAACTGTATTTCAGACGACTATTGCAGCCTTAAAGTGTTTCCGTATTTGCATGAAGTGCCGAAACGCATTCGGGTTGGTTTGGGAGGTTGAATTTTCGCCGCCTCCCGCCCGATACGCCGAAGCAAGAAGAAAGACAAACGTCCTCATGAAAACAGATGTGTTAAAACAGCAGGCGCATACCGCCATTCAGAATAAACTGGGTTACCATTTCAAAGATACCGCGCTTTTGCAGCAGGCGTTGACCCACCGCAGCTACCATGCGAAAAACAACGAGCGTTTCGAGTTTGTCGGCGATTCGATTTTGAACTACACCGTCGCCAAAATGTTGTTTGACGCGTTCCCCAAGCTGACCGAAGGCGAGTTGTCGCGTTTGCGCGCAAGCTTGGTCAATGAAGGCGTGTTGGCGGAAATTGCTTTGGAAATGAATGTCGGCGACGGGCTTTATTTGGGTGCGGGCGAGTTGAAAAGCGGCGGATTCAGACGACCCTCCATCCTTGCCGATGCTATGGAAGCGATGTTTGCCGCCGTTAGCTTTGATGCGGATTTCGCCGAGGCGGAGAAAGTGGTGCGGCACTTGTTTGCCGAACGCGTCAAACGCGCCGATTTCAAAACGCAGGGAAAAGACAACAAAACCGCCCTGCAAGAAGCCCTCCAAGCCCGCCGCCTTGCCCTGCCCAAATACCGCATTGAAGAACAAATCGGTCATGCCAATGACAGTATGTTCCTGATTTCATGCGATTTGGGCGAACTCGGCTTCATCTGCAAAGCACAAGGCAGCAGCCGCAAGGTTGCCGAGCAGCAAGCTGCCAAAGAAGCGCTGCAATGGCTCGAGCAACACCATCCTTTGAAAAAAGCAAAAAAATAGCCGATTTATTTTTCAGACGACCTTGTATATCGAAACACCCGTATCATAGCAACAAACCGCCCGCCGCCACCCGCATCCGACCAAGGCAAACAACCGTTGCGTAGCTCAGGGAGCGGCCGGGCAACCCATCGACACAACCGGACAGTTGCCAGACAACACAACCGAATGCAAGGCAGGTTTATGATGAGTACCCAATACAACTGTGCAGGCATCGACATCGCCAAACGAAACTTCGTCATCGCCGTTTCGTCTTTGTCTAAAACCAAAACCAAAACCGAAACCAACAACCCCAAAGGTATCGCCCATACTATCGAATACCTTAAAAAACACAACGTCGCCCTCGTCGTCATGGAAAGCACCGGCGGTCTCGAAATTCCCGCCGCCAAAGCCATCCACCGCGCAGGCATAGCCGTGATCATC
>NZ_JH164965.1:147138-163048 GCF_000227275.1 Neisseria sp. GT4A_CT1 | reverse complement strand
TGGGACGGCTGTCGCACAAACGGCTGGCGAGTTTGGTCGGTATTGCGCCACACCCGAGGGAGAGCGGGGAAACCAAATTCAAAAGCCGCTGCTTCGGCGGAAGGTCTGCGGTGCGTAAGGCACTGTATATGGCTACCGTGGTAGCGACACGTTTTGAACCGCTTATTCGGGATTTCTACCAACGCCTGCTGTCCAAGGGTAAGCCGTATAAGGTTGCCGTTACGGCATGTATGCGCAAACTGCTGACGATATTGAATGCCCGGATGCGTGATTACTTTGCCGAAAACGGTACCACCGAAAACGGTATCCGAACGGCTTGATTTGAGTTTTGGTATTTTTGCCCGACGGGGTGAAAAATACAGTTGCTATGGATACAAAAAAGTCGTCTGAAACGTCAAATAGAAAGCCATCATGGACATCGAAACCTACCTGCAAAACGAATCCAGCCATCCCGCCGACTACCGCTGCGGCTTCGTCGCCATCGTCGGCCGCCCCAACGTCGGTAAATCCACGCTGATGAACCACCTTATCGGGCAAAAAATCAGCATCACCAGCAAAAAAGCCCAAACCACGCGCAACCGCGTTACCGGCATTTACACCGACGACACCGCCCAATTCGTTTTCGTCGATACGCCCGGCTTCCAAACCAAACACCGCAACGCCCTGAACGACCGCCTCAATCAAAACGTAACCGAAGCGTTGAGCGGCGTCGACGCCGTCGTTTTCGTCGTCGAAGCCATGCGCTTTACCGATGCCGACCGTATCGTAATGAAACAACTGCCGACAAACACGCCCGTCATCCTCGTTATCAACAAAATCGACAAAAACAAAGCGGGCAGCAGCGGTTTGCAGGAATTTATCGACCAAATCAGCGCAGAATTCAAATTTGCAGGGCATGAAACCGTCAGCGCCAAACACGGATTGGGCATCGCCAACCTGCTCGCGCGCCTCAGACCTTACCTGCCCCAAAGCGTGCCGATGTATCCGGAAGAAATGGTGACCGACCGTTCCAGCCGTTTCCTCGCCACCGAAATCGTGCGCGAAAAACTGTTCCGTTACCTCGGCGAAGAGCTGCCCTACGCCATGAATGTGGAAATCGAACAATTCGAAGAAGAGGAAAACGGCCTCTACCGAATCTACATCGCCGTATTGGTCGATAAAGACAGCCAAAAAGCCATATTAATCGGCAAAGGCGGGGAAAAACTGAAAAAAATCTCCACCGAAGCCCGCCTCGATATGGAAAAACTGTTTGATACCAAAGTGTTTTTAAAGGTTTGGGTCAAGGTCAAATCAGGCTGGGCGGACGACGTGCGCTTCCTCAGGGAATTGGGTTTATAGGTCGTCTGAAAATACAGTCTCAAATAAACAAAAGGTCGTCTGAAAACAAGCATTGCAAGTTTTCAGACGACCTTTTTTATGGTTAAGCAATCAGTTCTTCATCGACTGCACCGGCGCGGGAATCCTGCCTCCTCGGTTGACAAACACTTCGCACGAACCTTCTTTGACCGGCATCACGGGCGCGTAACCCAGCAGGCCGCCAAACTCGACGCTGTCGCCGACGGTTTTGCCCGTTACCGGAATAATGCGCACGGCGGTGGTTTTGCTGTTGATCATGCCGATGGCGGCTTCGTCGGCGATGATGCCGGAAATGGTATGAGCAGGCGTATCACCGGGTACGGCAATCATGTCCAACCCGACCGAGCAGACAGCGGTCATTGCTTCGAGTTTGTCCAGCGTCAGCACGCCTGCTTCAGCAGCGGCAATCATGCCTTCGTCTTCGGAAACGGGGATAAACGCGCCGCTCAAACCGCCAACCGCACTGGAAGCCATCATGCCGCCTTTTTTCACGGCATCGTTCAGCAATGCCAAGGCAGCCGTCGTGCCGTGCGTACCGCAGACGCTTAAACCCATTTCTTCAAGGATGCGCGCCACCGAGTCGCCGACGGCGGGGGTCGGTGCCAGCGATAAATCGAGAATGCCGAACGGGATGCCCAGTATTTTCGAGGCTTCGCGGCCGATGAGTTCGCCCACGCGGGTGATTTTGAAGGCGGTTTTCTTCACGACTTCGGCAACTTCGGTCAGGCTGACCGCGTCTGAATTTTCCAACGCGGCTTTGACCACGCCCGGTCCCGATACGCCGACGTTGATGACGGCGTCCGCTTCGCCCGCACCGTGAAACGCACCCGCCATAAACGGATTGTCTTCCACCGCGTTGCAGAACACGACGATTTTGGCGCAGCCGAAACCTTCGGGCGTGATTTCAGCCGTGCGCTTGATGGTTTCGCCCGCCAATCTGACCGCATCCATATTGATGCCCGCGCGCGTGCTGCCGATATTGATGGAGCTGCACACAATGTCAGTGGTCTTCATCGCTTCGGGAATGGAGCGGATTAACACCTCGTCTGAAGGCGACATGCCTTTTTGCACAAGAGCGGAAAAGCCACCGATAAAAGACACGCCGATGGCTTTGGCTGCTTTGTCCAAAGTCTGTGCCACGCTGACGTAAGACTCGGCTTTGGTCGCCGCCGCGATTTGGGCAATTGGCGTGACGGAAATACGCTGATTCACAATCGGCACGCCGTATTTGGCAGACAGGTGTTTCGCCGTAGCGACCAAATCTTTGCCGACAGTGGTGATTTTGTTGTAAATGTTTTGGTTCAACACATCGATGTCGGTGCTGATACAGTCGTGCAAATCAATGCCTATGGTAATGGTGCGGACGTCGAAATGCTGGTCGGCAACCATTTTGACGGTTTCAAGTATCTCATTACTGTGGAAATTGTTCATGGGACTCGGCCTTTCTTGCAGGTCGTCTGAAAAATATTTTTAGACGACCTTCGATTAGACTTTAAGCTTGACATACATATGCTCTTGCGTGCCTTCAGCAGTTTTTCGCATCTCGTAATCAAACACATCAGAATATTTTTTTACTAAATCGGTAAATTTCTTACAACCGTAATTACGTGGGTCAAAATCTACCTGCAAGCGTTTCCAAGTGGCACCGAATGCAGTCATAGCCATCCATTCACTATCCGCATGTTCGAAAATTTTATGTATAGTTTCCAACGGTAGTTTGTGCTCAAATTGTTCGGCAATTTTCGGTTGAGCTTGAGCATTTTCGGGCGAGACTGTTTGAATCTGTTTCTCTGCTGGTTTCTGTGGTTTATCGGTTACTGTTTCTTTTTGTGCGGGTTCAGGCATCAAGTTTTCTACATAGATAAATTGGCTGCACGCATTACGGAAAGCTTCAGGCGTTTGCTTTTTGCCGAAACCGTAAACTGTTACACCTTGTTCCTTCAACCGGATAGCCAGTGCAGTAAAGTCACTATCACTAGATACCAAACAAAAACCATCAAAACGGCCGGTATAGAGTAAATCCATCGCATCAATAATCATAAAACCGTCAGTGGCATTTTTACCTGTGGTGTAGGCGAATTGCTGCATAGGTTTGATAGCATGCTCATTAATGACAGCTTTCCATTTACCGTTGTCACCAACAAAGTTGCCATAGATGCGTTTTACCATTGCTTCACCGAATTTAGTTGTTTCTTCTAAAATCGCATCAATGGTTTGCGCTGACGCATTATCAGCATCAATTAAAACAGCCAGCCGTGCAGATTTCTCTTCAGCTACATTAAAACTAATTTTATTTTTTGACATAATTTTAGAGTTCCTAAAATCAAATGCGGTGCATGGCTTGGAAGATTTCTTCATTTTGCATACGGATATCGAGCGCGAGTTTTTTGCTCTCTTCCGCAAACAAATCCAGCATTTCCTGCCGCGATTTGGGGCATTTCGAGGTATCCACCAAGATAATCATGGTGAAGAAATCGTCCATCAGCTGCTGGCTGATATTGAGGATGTTGATTTGGTTTTCCGCCAAAATTCTGGAAACGTCGTACACGATGCCGACGCGGTCTTTGCCGATGACAGTGATGACTGAATTATTCATAAGTCAGGGTCCTTGTAGGGGTCGTCTGAAAAATTGATTCGGGAAATTATAACATTGCTTTAGAATAAGATGGTTTGGATTGTTGACAATTTTTAGGCTGTATCGGTTTGGTCGGCTGCTTATTGAATAGGATGGGCAGAGGATAATCGGCTGGTTTGTAATCTCAAGATTTTTGATAAACCGATATTAATTTGTTCAAATGCGTATGCAAACAGACGCACCTAAATGCAGCAATTTGCGTATAATGGCGCAAATTCCGATTAACCGATTCATGTAAATAAGGATTACACCATGACCTCTATCCACGACCAAATTAAAGAAGTTGTTACCACCCACCGCGTTGTTTTGTTTATGAAGGGTACGAAGCAGTTTCCGCAATGCGGCTTTTCTTCACGCGCCGTGCAAATCCTCAACGCTGCGGGCTGCACTGATTACGTTACCGTGAATGTTTTGGAAAACGATGCCGTCCGCCAAGGTATCAAAGAATACAGCGATTGGCCGACCATCCCGCAACTCTACGTAAACGGAGAGTTTGTCGGCGGTTCCGATATTTTGATGGAAATGTACGAAGCAGGTGAGCTGCAAGAATTGCTGAAAGCTTGATTTGCCTGATACGGAATCATGAAGAGGTCGTCTGAAATATTTCAGACGACCTCTTTTCATTTTAACCAAGACTCAAGAGGGGTTTATTCCTCGGGACGTTCGCCGTCGGTGTCGTCCAGTTTGCCTTCGGTGATATCGATGTTGATGCCCACGGCGGCACGGATTTTGGCATCGATTTCGTTGGCGATTTCGGGATTTTCTTTCAGCCAGACGCGGACGTTGTCTTTGCCTTGTCCGATTTTGGCGCCGTTGTAGCTGTACCATGCGCCTGATTTTTCAACGATGTCGTATTTGACGCCGAGGTCGATCAGTTCGCCTTCCCAGCTTACGCCTTCGCCGTACAGGATATCGAATTCGGCTTGGCGGAATGGAGGGGCGACTTTGTTTTTGATGACTTTGACTTTGGTTTCGTTGCCGATGACGTCGTCGCCTTTTTTGATTTGTCCGGTGCGGCGGATGTCGAGGCGGACGGAGGCGTAGAATTTGAGGGCGTTACCGCCGGTGGTGGTTTCGGGACTGCCGAACATCACGCCGATTTTCATACGGATTTGGTTGATGAAGACGACCAGTGTGTTGGTGCGTTTGATGTGGCCGGTCAGTTTGCGCAGGGCTTGGCTCATCAGGCGGGCTTGCAGGCCGACGTGGCTGTCGCCCATTTCGCCTTCGATTTCGGCTTTGGGTACGAGGGCGGCTACGGAGTCGACAACGACCATGTCCACGCCGCCGGAACGTACCAGCGTGTCGCAGATTTCCAGAGCCTGCTCGCCGGTATCAGGTTGGGATAGGTAGAGTTCTTCTACTTTAACGCCGAGTTTGCGGGCGTAAACGGGGTCGAAGGCGTGTTCGGCGTCGATAAAGGCGCAGATGCCGCCGTTTTTCTGGCATTGGGCGATGGCTTCGAGGCAGAGCGTGGTTTTACCGGAGGATTCGGGGCCGAAGATTTCGACGACGCGGCCGCGCGGCAGACCGCCGACGCCGAGCGCCAAGTCCACACCGAGCGAGCCGGTGGAGATGACGTCAAGGTTTTCTTCTTGCTGGCTGCCGTCCATTTTCATGATGGAACCTTTGCCGAAGTTTTTTTCAATTTGGGCAAGGGCGGCGGCTAGGGCTTTGCTTTTTTCGTCTGACATAGTGTTGGTCTCGTTTGATGTTGATGAATTTAGCTAAGAATTTGTTTAGCTATTATCTCATAAATTAAGAAAAAGTATAGTTTATTTCGATTTTATTTTGAAGCGTAGGCGGGCTTACTCGGAAGATTTTAAATAACTATTTGTTTTTAATAAAATTAAATATTTTCTAGTTTTTGATAGTATCAGTGTTGCAGATTTTATTTGTTGCAGAGGTCGTCTGAAAATCAGCGACTGTTTTCAGACGACCCCTTGCCCAATCCAATCACTTGCACACGGCGGATACTTTGATTTCGACCGCCCATTCCGGTTTGGCGAGTTTGGCTTCGATGCAGGCGCGGGCCGGGGCGCGGCCGGGGGCTGTCCAGGCATCCCAGGCTTCGTTCATGGCGGCGTAGTCGTTCATATCGGTCAGGAAGATGGTGGCTTCGAGGATGTGTGCTTTGTCGGAGCCGCATTCTTCAAGCCAGCGGTCGATTTGCGCCAAAACGTTTTCGGTCTGGGCTTTGGCATCGGCTTCGGGATTTTCGGGAACCATGCCTGAGAGGAAGACGAATCCTCCGGCGCAGACGGCTTCGGAGTAGCGTTCGGTGGTACCGAGGTATCGGATATTCATTTGATATTCCTTGAGGTTGGGCGCACGGGGCATTCTGTCCTGTTGTTGGATTTCGGTTTGCCTGATGGGGTCAGAACGAGACGGCGGATATTGGGCAGGGGCTTATGGTAACATTCAGCTTGATTGTCTGCCACAGCAGGCGGGCGGTTTTGTTGTTTTTGAAAAGATGCGGAAACTATTTTTACGCGTCATTGTCATATTGGTTTTAGGTCGTCTGAATATTATTGGAACTGCATCATGAGCAAAAATACCGATTATCCGGTTACTCCTGCCGTCCGTTTCTTGCGTACACATCAAATTGATTTTGAGCCTTATATTTATGTTTATGAGGAACACGGCGGGACAGGGCAGTTTGCCGAGTTGTTCGGTGTGGACGAGCATCAGGTGGTCAAAACCATCGTGCTGCAAAACGAAGCGAAGAAAGGGCTGGTCGTCGTGATGCACGGCGACAAGCAGATTTCCACCCGCAATCTGGCTCGCGATTTGGGCATGAAACACATCGAGCCTGCCGATCCGAAACAGGCAAACAAATGGACGGGCTATCTGGTGGGCGGGACGACGCCTTTCGGTATGAAAACCCGGTTGCCTGTGTATGTTGAAAAAAGTATTTGGGATTTGGAGAAAGTTTATATCAACGGCGGCAAACGCGGATTCATCATCGGTGTCAGTCCGCAGGCTTTGCGGGCTTTGAATCCGCAGGATGTACAGGTCGCCGTCTAAAGGGATGCAAAACGGTTTTAAGTCGGGAAACGCAGATTCGGGCAAATTTGAAGGTTTTATAAAAAGAACACAATGCCTGATTTTATATCTGTTTTCATTCTGTCAAACAGCCTGTTGCCGTGATTTCACGGTATCGGGCTTTGGCAAACACAAACCAAAGAGGCACACCCTAATATGGAAAACCGTAATTTTTATGAAATTCTCGGCATTTCGGCGGATGCGGACATTGCAGAAATCAGAAAAGCCTATCGTGATTCGGCAATGAAATACCATCCTGATCGTAATCCCGGCAATCCCGAAGCGGAAGAGCGTTTTAAGGAAATCCGTCAGGCTTACGATACGCTGGTCGATCCCGAACGTCGGGCATGGTACGACGAGTCGCTCCGTGAATTCAGCGGTAGAAGCGGGCAGACCGCCAGCCAGCAGACCGGTAGCGAGCATACGGCGGAAGCGCCGCGCCAAGACGGCGACCGGACTTACGTGATGGCGATGTATGCCTTGTTTGCCTTGGCATTTGCGACCTTGGTAATGCCTGTTGCCGGCATCGTTTTGGCGTATGTAAAACGTGGCGATATGGGCGACTCGGTTTATAATAACCATGCAGACTATCTGATTAAAACCTTCTGGGGCGGTCTGGCGGGGTTTGTTTTGAGTAAAATCACCGCGTTTATCGGCATCGGCTCTGTGTTGCTGTTTTTGGTATCGGTTTGGTTTGCTTACCGTCTGGCGGCAGGTTTCGTCAGACTGATGGACAACAAGCGTATGTCTTTGGATACTTGGTTCTAAGCGCAACCGCCCGCCTTGTTTTCAGACGACCTTCGCATCCCGGGGTCGTCTGAAATTTTTGTATGGGTCGTTTGCGGGAAACTAAATATCAAAACAGGACACCAAGAAGGTCGTCTGAAAATTTGTCCACGCATCCGACACATTCAATCAAAGGAAAAACATGATTTATTTATTGGCAAGCATACTGTGCAGCGTGTCTGTGTCGGTATTGCTCAAATTGGCGCGTAAGAACAAAATCGACGTCGCGCAGGCGGTGGCGGTGAACTACATCGTCGCAGTGGCGTTGACGGCTTGGGTGTTGAAACCCGATTTGAGCAACCTGAAAGCCTTTTTGCCGACTTGGTGGCTGTTTGGCGCGTTGGGCGTGCTGCTGCCTTCGGTGTTTGTGATTATGGGCAAGGCGGTCGATGCGGCGGGTATCGTCAAGTCCGATGCGGCGCAGCGTTTGTCTTTGATATTGCCGATTATTTCCGCGTTCGTCATTTTTGGCGAAGCCTTGACCGAAGGCAGGTTGATAGGCATCGTTTTGGCGTTTGTGGCTCTGTTCTGCCTGTTGTGGAAAGCCGACGGCGGCAAGAAATCGGGCGGATTGGGTACGCAAATCACGCTGCTTGCGGGCGTTTGGGCGGGCTACGGCATCATCGACATCCTCTTCAAACAGCTTGCCAAAAGTGGTACGGCGTTTTCAGGCAACCTCTTGGTCGCCTTCAGCCTCGCCGGTATTTTGATGTTCGGCTACCTTTTCTCCCAATCGACCAAATGGACGAAAGAAGGCATTATCGGCGGCATCGTCTTGGGTGGTTTGAATTTCGCCAACATCGTTACCTACATCACCGCCCACCAAATGATGAAAGACAACCCGACGCTGGTCTTCGCAGGCATGAACATCGGCGTCATCGTCTTGGGTACGCTGGTCGGCGCGATGGCGTTTAAAGAGAAAATCAGCAGCATCAACGCTGCAGGCATCAGCGTCGCCGTCTGCGCCATCGCCTGTTTATTTTACTGGCCGCAGATACGGGGGCTGGTCGGGATGTAAGCATGTAAAAGGTCGTCTGAAAAAGGTTTCAGACGACCTTTTGTCTTGAAAGAGGGAATGATTTTCCTATTTTGATGACAACGACGCGAGATGAACAAGTCAGGTATGTTTCAGGGATGCGGTTACAGCTAGACAACCCGCGCAAAACGGTCTAATGTTCCGCCTGCATATGCACATTACTTGATAAACCAACGAATGAGAAGGTAAGAGAAATGACTGTCCGTATCGAACACGATTTGCTGGGCGACCGCGAAATCCCCGCCGAGGCGTATTGGGGCATCCATACTTTGCGCGCGGTGGAAAACTTTAAAATTTCCAATCAAAAAATTTCCGATGTGCCGCAGTTCGTCCGCAGCATGGTGATGGTGAAAAAAGCGACCGCGCAGGCAAACGGCGAATTGGGCGCAGTGAAGCCAGAAATTGCTGCCGCCATTGAGAAGGCTTGCGATGAAGTATTGCTTAAAGGCCGCTGCCTCGACCAATTCCCGTCCGACGTGTATCAAGGTGGCGCGGGGACTTCGGTCAACATGAATACTAATGAAGTCATCGCCAACCTTGCTTTGGAAATATTGGGCTATGAAAAAGGCCGCTACGACATCGTCAATCCGATGGATCATGTGAACGCCAGCCAGTCCACCAACGACGCGTATCCGACCGGCTTCCGGCTGGCGGTGTATTACAGCGTCGGCGGGCTGCTGGAAAAACTGGCGTTGCTGAAAGACGCGTTTGCCGCCAAAGCCGATGAATTTAAAGATGTTTTGAAAATGGGGCGCACCCAGCTTCAAGATGCCGTGCCGATGACGGCGGGGCAGGAGTTTCAATCTTTCCAAGTGTTGCTGGAAGAAGAAATTTTGAATCTGGACCGTACGCGCGCCTTGCTTTTGGAAGTCAACTTGGGCGCAACCGCCATCGGTACGGGTGTGAACACGCCCAAAGGCTACGCGGCTTTGGCGGTGAAAAAATTGTCCGAAGTCAGCGGCTTGGATTGCAAACTGACCGAAAACCTGATTGAAGCGACTTCCGACTGCGGCGCGTATGTGATGGTACACGGCGCATTGAAACGCACGGCGGTGAAATTATCGAAAATCTGTAACGACTTGCGCCTCTTGTCGTCCGGCCCGCGAGCCGGTTTGAAAGAAATCAACCTGCCGGAAATGCAGGCAGGCTCGTCGATTATGCCCGCCAAAGTCAACCCCGTGATTCCCGAAGTGGTCAACCAAGTCTGCTTCAAAGTCATCGGCAACGATACCACCATCACCTTCGCTGCCGAAGCGGGGCAGTTGCAATTAAACGTAATGGAGCCGGTCATCGCGCAATGTATGTTTGAAACCATCTCCCTCTTGGGCAACGCTGCGGTAAACCTCGCCGAAAAATGCGTCAAAGGCATTACCGTCAACCGCGAAATCTGCGAACGCTATGTGTTCAACTCCATCGGCTTGGTCACTTACCTGAACCCGTATATCGGCCACGGCAACGGCGATTTGGTCGGCAAAATCTGCGCCCAAACCGGCAAAGGCGTGCGCGAAGTCGTGCTCGAACGCGGCCTGTTGAGCGAAGCGGAACTCGACCGCATCCTGTCGCCCGAAAACCTGATGAACCCGCATTTGTAAGATAGGGCATAAAGAAAAGGTCGTCTGAAAACGGAATTGCCGTTTCAGACGACCTTTTTCTATTTGTTCAAATTGTTATTTCAACATCAAAATCGCAGCCACCGCCACAGCCGCCACTGCCAATGCGGCAATCAGTTTGGCGGCGGAAGCAAATTTCAAGGTAACGGTTTGCCCCTCGATATACTTGTAGCCGCTGATCATCGGGCGGATCAAATCTTTTTTCTTCAAAAACTTATACGCCAAGACCGTAACGATGTGTAGTCCCGCCAATGCCGCCAGCAGGTTGAAGAAATTGACGTGGATTTTGCGCATCAGGCTGCCCGTGTCCGAGCTGACCAAATGGTTCAGATAGCCGCTGTCGGTAAACGTGTTTTCATCGGCGGCAAACAAGCCCGTCGTCGCTTGCAGCAAAACCGCCGCAATCAGCGCGATGACCATCAGCGCGCCCAAAGGGTTGTGTCCGGGCTGCTCATTTTCCGTCAGGCTGCCTTGCAGGTAGCGGCGGATGGATGACGGGCCGCGCACGAATTGCGAAAACCGAGCCGTATCGCTGCCCCACAAACCCCAACACAGGCGGAAGACAATCAGCCCCGCCACCAGTAGCCCGCAGCGCAAGTGCCAAACCAGCATCCCGCCGCCAGCCTGCGCGCTGTACCACATAAATCCGACCGACAAGACCAAGAGCCAGTGAAACAGGCGCGTTGGCAAATCCCAGACTTTGACTTTTTGTTTCATTAAATATTCCTTGTTGTGCGGTTGTAGTGTTCCTATACGGGGCGGTAGAATCGTGAAAACAACAGTCGATAGATAAAAGACATCCTCTTTTCGCCACGCATCCGCTATTTTATCCCAAACTCAGGCAGATTGATGATGAACCCGTCCTATAAGCTCCCCGATACGCCCGATTTTTTTCAGACGACCTCGCAATTTCCCGACGTATTCGCCCCACGCCAAGCGGAATCGCACAAAGGGACATACGGCACGCTCGCCGTCGTCGGCGGCGCATCGGGCATGAGCGGAGCCGTTGTCCTCGCTTCCACCGCCGCGATTTATCAAGGCAGCGGCAAAGTGTGGGCGGGCTTCAATCAAACCGCCTTGCCCTTTGCCGTCATCCCCGAACGCCCCGAAATCATGCTGGCGACTGCCGAAGACCTGCTGAAACGCAAGGACATCATCGCATGGGCGGTCGGCTGCGGCATGGGTTTGGGCGAAACCGCCAACCGAATCTTAAATACCGTGTTGACGCACAATCAAGATGCACCGTTGTTGCTTGATGCCGACGCACTGACTTTGCTAGCAAGGTCTAACCCCGAAACCCGCGAAGCAGCACAAAAGCGCGGCAATCTGATTCTGACCCCGCATCCCGCCGAAGCCGCCCGCCTGCTCGGTACATCCACCCAAGCCGTCCAGCAAGACAGAATGTCCGCCGTCCAAACCATCAGCGCAACATTCCAAGCCGTAACCGTCCTAAAAGGACACCGCACACTGGTCGCCGCGCCCGACGGCACGGTCTATACCAACCCAAGCGGCAACGCCGGACTTGCCACCGCAGGCAGCGGCGACGTTTTAAGCGGCATCATTGGCAGCCTGCTCGCGCAAGGCATCCTGCCGTTCCAAGCCGCTTGCGCTGGCGTATGGCTGCACGGCGCAGCGGCGGATGTCATCAAACACTCGACAGGCGTAGAAACCGGTATGCTCGCAGGCGAAATCGCCCCTGCCGCCCGATGGTTGAGGAATCGGCTGATGACGGATAAAACAAAAAATTGAGAAGAAGGAGGTCGTCTGAAAACGGAGATACAGTCCCCAAGCCGTTTTCAGACGACCCTTTGCGATGTTCAATATCTGTGTAGGAATCCAAAAGCTCTTTGATGTTTTCTATGCAGATACTTTGGATAAATTGAAAAGGTAAACCATGCAGTCCAAATTTTTTAACCATCAAGGTGCAAGCCTGCACTACCAAATCGGCGGTAAGGAAGCCGCCTCCGTCATGGTCTTGCTTCACGGCGGTTTCGGCTCGATTGCCGACTTTGAACCGTTGCTGCCGCGCCTGTTGCAACACTACCGCGTGATTGCCGTCGATACGCGCGGACACGGACGCTCCACGCTTGGCACTACCGCATTGACCTATGCTCAAGCAGCCGATGATGTGCGCCAAATCCTGCGCAACGAAAGCGTGGAAAATTACAGTCTGTTCGGTTTCAGCGACGGAGGAATAACTGCTTACCGTCTTGGTGCGGAAGATGAAAATGTTGAGAAAATCATCACGGTAGGTGCAGAGTGGCATCAAAAACACTTGAATCGCGTACGGTCGATGTTTGAAGCGCTGAACCTTAATATTGTAAAAGAAAAACTGTCGGAACAGCTTGCCGCTTATCAGGCAGCCAATCCCGAACCCGATGCCGAAAAATGGATTGCGGCATTGAAAGCCATGTGGCTGGATGAAAGCGCAAGCGGTTATCCCAACGAAAGCGTCCGTGAAATCACAGCTAATGTCTTGGCAATACGCGGAGAAGCCGATTTTCTGCTTGCCTTCGATGATTGGGCAGAACTGAAAACCGAATTGCCCGATGTGCATCTGATGAATGTGCCGTTTGCAGCCCATGAAGCGATTAAAGAGCAGCCCGAAATCATTTGGGCGGCAGTACAGGCGTTTCAGGCATTGTAAAAGTCCGTATTGGATAAAGAGGTCGTCTGAAAACGGCTTTGGCAGGTTCGCCGAAATTGGTTTTCAGACGACCTCCCCATCCGTTTGAAATCCTCCTTCGTCCCGATTAAACTGCCGACTTGCTCTTTTACCATCATCCTTATTTTGTCCATCACACACCATGTCCAAACCGCTTATCATCCGCTGGCTTGCCGTCTGCCTGATACCCTTGGCGACGCTTGCCGTTTTCGCCGTCAATCCGCCCGAAGACGCGGCGCAGCACTTAATCAACGGCATCATCCTTGCTTGCGAAGCGACGTTTCTGTTCAAATTCGTCCTTTTCGACACCATCAAGCATCATCTTAAGCAAGAGTTTGATTTGAAACGTCAAACCATGCTGCTGTTTATTCCAATCGTTTTGCTGATTGTGTATTTGTTCCACTATTTCGGCGCGTTTTAGTTTTGAAAAGGTCGTCTGAAACCGATTTCAGACGACCTCGAGTCTTTTATGAATACACACGCTTTTCCTGTTTGTTGGATTTTTTGCAACGTCATCGACAATTTCGGTGACATCGGCGTTTCCTTGCGGCTTGCCCGTGTTTTGCACCGTGAACTCGGTTGGCAGGTGCATTTGTGGACGGACGATGTGTCCGCCTTGCGTGCGCTTTGTCCCGATTTGCCCGACGTTCCCTGCGTTCATCAGGATATTCATGTCCGCACTTGGCATTCTGAAGCGGCAGACATTGATACTGCGCCCGTTCCCGATGTCGTCATCGAAACTTTCGCCTGCGACCTGCCCGAAAACGTGTTGCACATTATCCGCCAACACAAGCCGCTTTGGCTGAATTGGGAATATTTGAGCGCGGAAGAAAGCAATGAAAGGCTGCACCTGATGCCTTCACCGCAGGAGGGTGTTCAAAAATATTTTTGGTTTATGGGCTTCAGCGAAAAAAGCGGCGGGTTGGTACGCGAACGCGATTACCGCGATGCCGTCCGTTTCGATACCAAAGCCTTGCGAGAGCGGTTGATGTTGCCCGAAAAAAACTCCCCCGAATGGCTGATTTTCGGCTATTGGAGCGATGTTTGGGCAAAATGGCTGGACATGTGGCAACAGGCAGGCAGCCCGCTGACCTTGCTGCTGGCGGGTACGCAAATCATCGACAGCCTCAAACAAAGCGGCGTCATTCCGCAAAACGCCCTGCAAAACGACGGCGATGTTTTTCAGACGACCTCAGTCCGCCTTGTCAAAATCCCTTTCGTGCCGCAACAGGATTTCGACAAACTGCTGCACCTCGCCGACTGCGCCGTGATACGTGGCGAAGACAGTTTCGTCCGTGCCCAGCTTGCCGGCAAACCCTTCTTTTGGCACATCTACCCGCAAGACGAGCATGTCCATCTCGACAAACTCCACGCCTTTTGGGATAAGTCACACGGCTTCTACACGCCCGAAACCGCCTCGGCACACCGCCGCCTTTCAGACGACCTCAACGGAGGAGAGGCTTTATCCGCAACACAACGCCTCGAATGTTGGCAAATCCTGCAACAACACCAAAACGACTGGCGGCAAGGCGCGGAGGACTGGAGCCGTCATCTTTTTAAGCAACCTTCCGCCCCCGAAAAACTCGCCGCCTTTATTTCAAAGCTTAAAAAAATACGCTAAAATAGCGCGTTTATTTACAACCGATTTGATTGGACAATACATGAAAACAGCACAAGAACTGCGCGCCGGCAACGTATTCATGGTCGGCAACGATCCTATGGTCGTTCAAAAAACCGAATACATCAAAGGCGGCCGCTCTTCCGCCAAAGTCAGCATGAAACTGAAAAACCTGCTGACCGGTGCCGCTTCCGAAACCATTTACAAAGCCGACGACAAATTCGACGTCGTCATCCTGTCCCGCAAAAACTGTACTTACAGCTACTTTGCCGACCCTATGTACGTCTTCATGGACGAAGAATTCAACCAATACGAAATCGAAGCCGACAACATCGGCGACGCGTTGAAATTCATCGTTGACGGCATGGAAGACCAATGCGAAGTGACCTTCTACGAAGGCAACCCCATTTCTGTCGAACTGCCTACCATCATCGTACGCGAAGTTGAATACACTGAGCCTGCCGTTAAAGGCGATACTTCCGGCAAAGTGATGAAAACCGCGCGTCTGGTCGGCGGCACTGAAATCCAAGTGATGTCTTACATCGAAAACGGCGACAAAGTCGAAATCGATACCCGTACCGGCGAATTCCGCAAACGCGCTTAAGCATCAGCGGCAGTTAAAAATAAAAGGTCGTCTGAAAACTTTTCAGACGACCTTTTGCCATCTCTGCGTGTTAAGTCAAGGCGCGAATCTTAAATATAGTCAATTAAAATCAAAATAGGACAGTAATGCATCGTCAAATCGGGCGTAATCAGACAATACGGTTCGCAGATACCGCTTAATATTCGCCCACACCTTCTCAATCGGGTTGAGCTCAGGTGAATAAGGTGCAAGAGGCAATACCTTATGTCCCCATTTTTCCGCCATTTCCCGTAAGACACCCATACGGTGAAATCGTGCATTATCTAAAATAATCACCGATTTTTGAGTCAATGCGGGCAGTAGGCATTGCTGAAACCACGCTTCAAAAAAGACTCCGGTCATCGTATTTTGATAAACCATCGGAGCAATCAGCCGGTTGCCGACTTGTGCGGACACCAGAGATAAGCGTCGGTATCTTTTTCCACTTATCTGCGCTTTCACTATTTGCCCTTTCAGGCTGCGGGCATAGGGACGGAACAGGTAGCGATCAAATCCTGTTTCATCCAAATAAACACG
>NZ_JH164965.1:144165-146716 GCF_000227275.1 Neisseria sp. GT4A_CT1 | reverse complement strand
GCGTCTTCTTCTGCTCCCGCCCAAACTGCCAACGCTTCCGGTTCTTTAATCGAGCGCATCAACAATAAAGGTACGATTACCGTCGGTACCGAAGGCACTTATGCGCCGTTTACCTACCACGACAAAGACGGCAAGCTGACCGGTTACGATGTGGAAGTCACCCGCGCCGTTGCGGAAAAATTGGGCGTAAAAGTCGAATTTAAAGAAACGCAATGGGATTCGATGATGGCGGGTTTGAAAGCGGGACGTTTCGACGTGGTGGCAAACCAAGTCGGTCTGACCAGCCCCGAACGCCAAGCGACATTCGACAAATCCGAACCTTACAGCTGGAGCGGTGCGGTTTTGGTTGCGCGCAAAGACAGCAACATCAAATCCATCGACGACATCAAAGGCGTCAAAACCGCGCAATCCCTGACCAGCAACTACGGCGAAAAAGCCAAAGCTGCGGGTGCGGAACTCGTACCGGTGGACGGTTTGGCGCAATCGCTGACCCTGATTGAACAAAAACGCGCCGATGCGACTTTGAACGATGAGTTGGCAGTTTTAGACTATCTGAAGAAAAACCCGAATGCCGGCGTGAAAATCGTTTGGTCTGCGCCTGCCGATGAAAAAGTCGGTTCCGGCTTGATTGTCAATAAAGGCAATGATGAAGTCGTAGCGAAATTCAGCACGGCAATCAACGAGCTGAAAGCTGACGGCACGCTGAAAAAACTGGGCGAACAATTCTTCGGAAAAGACATCAGTGTTAAATAATTTTCTTGCTTCACTGCCGTTTATGACGGAAACACGCGCCGATATGATTGTCAGCGCGTTTTTGCCTATGGTCAAAGCCGGTTTTATGGTCTCGCTGCCGCTGGCGGTGGCGTCGTTCCTGATCGGGATGGTGATTGCCATCGCCGTGGCTTTGGTACGGATTATGCCTTCGGGCGGCATCGTGCGGAAAATCCTGCTGAAACTGGTGGAAACTTATATTTCCATCATCAGGGGGACACCGCTGTTGGTGCAGCTTGTGATTGTGTTTTACGGACTGCCGTCCGTCGGCATTTTCATCGATCCGATTCCCGCCGCCATCATCGGCTTCTCGCTCAATGTCGGCGCATATGCTTCCGAGACTATCCGCGCGGCGATTTTGTCCGTGCCGAAAGGGCAGTGGGAAGCGGGTTTCTCCATCGGCATGACCTATATGCAGACTTTCCGCCGCATCGTCGCGCCGCAGGCATTCCGCGTTGCCGTGCCGCCTTTGAGCAACGAGTTTATCGGCTTGTTCAAAAATACCTCGCTCGCGGCGGTAGTGACGGTAACGGAATTGTTCCGCGTCGCTCAGGAAACGGCAAACCGTACCTACGACTTCCTACCCGTCTATATCGAAGCCGCTTTGGTTTATTGGTGTTTCTGCAAGGTTCTGTTCCTGATTCAGGCGCGCCTGGAAAAACGCTTCGACCGCTATGTCGCCAAATAAGGGGAAGCCATGATTAAAATCCGCAATATCCGCAAAACCTTCGGCGAAAACACCATTTTGCGCGGCATCGATTTGGATGTGGGCAAAGGGCAGGTGGTCGTCATCCTCGGACCTTCCGGCTCGGGTAAAACGACGTTTCTGCGCTGCTTAAACGCGCTGGAAATGCCCGAAGACGGACAAATCGAGTTCGACAACGAGCGACCGCTGAAAATCGATTTTTCCAAAAAAATGACAAAGCACGACATCTTGGCATTGCGCCGCAAATCCGGCATGGTGTTCCAACAATACAACCTCTTCCCGCACAAAACCGCTTTGGAAAACGTGATGGAAGGTCCGGTTGCCGTACAGGGCAAGCCTGCCGCCCAAGCGCGCGAAGAAGCTTTGAAATTGCTGGAAAAAGTCGGCTTGGACGATAAGGTTGACCTTTATCCCTACCAGCTTTCCGGCGGTCAGCAACAGCGCGTCGGCATCGCCCGCGCATTGGCGATTCAGCCTGAGTTGATGTTGTTTGACGAACCCACTTCCGCGCTGGATCCCGAATTGGTGCAAGACGTATTGAACGCCATGAAGGAATTGGCGCAAGAAGGCTGGACGATGGTCGTCGTGACCCACGAAATCAAGTTTGCGCTGGAAGTCGCTACTACCGTCGTCGTCATGGACGGTGGCGTTATCGTAGAGCAGGGCAGTCCGAAAGAATTGTTCGAACGCCCCAAACACGAACGGACGCGGAAATTTCTGCAACAAATCCGTAAGGATTCGGCAGATTATCGACATTAAGCCGTTTCGTTACATCAAAGGTCGTCTGAAAACGGACAGAGCGGGTTTCGCTCATACCGTCCGCCGTTTTCAGACGACCTTTTTCCATCATGGATTCACGTTGAAACGCTACGGCACCAACGAACGGCGACATCACGCTGTTTTCGCTATAAAATACCGCCTTTCCCATTTTTCCGCCCGTCCCTTACCATCATGATTGAAATCAAGAACCTCACCCTGCAACGCGGTTTGAAAGTCCTGCTCGACAAAGCCAACGCCACCGTCAATCCCGGTCAGCGGGTCGGTTTGATCGGTAAAAACGGGACGGGCAAATCC
>NZ_JH164965.1:126102-143734 GCF_000227275.1 Neisseria sp. GT4A_CT1 | reverse complement strand
TTGCCTTAATCAAGGGTGAAATCACTCAGGACGGCGGCGATGTCTCGATTCCGAAAAATTGGCGGATGGCTTCCGTTTCCCAAGAAACGCCCGACTTGGACATCTCCGCGTTGGACTACGTTTTGCAGGGCGATGCCGAGTTGCAGGCTTTTCAGACGACCTTGGCGCAGGCGGAAGCGCAAAATGACGGCATGAAGCAGGCGGAATACCATGCTAAATTGGAAGAAATCGACGCTTATACCGCGCCGGCCCGTGCAGCGAAATTGTTGAACGGACTGGGTTTTTCGCAAGAAGAACACAGCCGTCCCGTCAAATCCTTTTCCGGCGGCTGGCGTATGCGTCTGAATCTTGCGCAAGCCTTGATTTGCCGCGCCGATTTGCTCTTGCTTGACGAACCGACCAACCACTTGGATTTGGAAACCGTCTTGTGGCTGGAAAACCACCTTGCCTCTTTACCCTGTACGCAAATCATCATTTCCCACGACCGTGATTTCCTCAATGCGGCAACCACCCAAACCATTGAATTGTCCCAGCAAAAGCTCACGCAATACGGCGGCAATTACGATTTTTACCAAAACGAACGCGCGCAACGCCTAGCGCAGCAACAAGCCGCCTATGTCAAACAGCAGGCGCAAATCAAACATCTGCAATCGTTTATCGACCGCTTCAAAGCCAAAGCCACCAAAGCCGTTCAAGCGCAAAGCCGTATGAAGGCATTGGCGAAGCTCGAGCGTATCGCTCCCGCGCATCTGGACAGCGAGTTTTCCTTCGAATTTTACAATCCCAACCATCTGCCTAATCCCTTGCTGAAGCTGGAACACGCTGATTTGGGTTACGAAGGAAAAACCGTCCTGCATGACATTACCCTGTCGCTGGAGAGCGGCGCACGCTACGGGCTATTGGGTGTCAACGGCAGCGGTAAATCTACGTTTATCAAAGCCTTGGCAGGCAAAATCAATTTGCTCTCCGGCAGCATCGTCAGTTCCGAAAAACTCAATATCGGCTATTTTGCCCAACACCAGCTCGATACCATCCGCGCCGACCAAAGCCCTGTTTGGCACATTCAGCAGCTTTCTCCCGAAGTGCGCGAACAAGAAATCCGAAATTTCCTCGGCGGCTTCAACTTTGTCGGCGATATGGCGTTGCAGAAAACCGAACCCTTTTCGGGCGGAGAAAAAGCCCGCCTCGCCCTTGCCATGATTATCTGGCAAAAACCGAATTTGCTGCTGCTTGACGAGCCGACCAACCATTTGGACTTGGATATGCGCCACGCTCTGACGCTCGCGCTGCAAAGTTTCCAAGGCGCCTTAATCGTCGTATCGCACGACCGCAGCCTGCTTGAAGCCACTACCGACAGCTTCCTCCTGATTGACAAAGGTCGTCTGAAAAACTTTGACGGCGATTTAAACGATTATCGTCAATGGAGGTTGGCGCAGGAAAACGCCACCGCCGCACCTGCCGCTTCCGCGCAAAGCCAAAACCGCAAAGACACCAAGCGTATCGAAGCACAAATCCGTCAAGAAAAAGCCCGACGCGGCAAGCCGATACAGCAGAAAATCGACAAAGCCGAAAAAGAAATGGCGCAGCTTTCCGAAATTCAAACGGCATGTGAAACATTTTTGGCACAAGAGGAAGCCTATTTGGACGAAAATAAAACAAAATTACAACAAACCCTCGCACAATTAACAGAAATTAAAGTAAAATTAACACAAATAGAAGAAAACTGGCTTTTGTGGCAGGAAGAGCTAGAGCAAATCCTGACGGAAATCGATGCAGAATTTACACAACTATAAATACTTCGCAGCGAGGGTTTCCGTACTTGCCTTCAGAAGCCGCCAAAAAATACAGTTCGGCATGGTCACTTCAGACTGTCGAACTGTATATAGTGGATTAACTTTAAATCAGGACAAGGCGACGAAGCCGCAGACAGTACAGATAGTACGGAACCGATTCACTTGGTGCTTCAGCACCTTAGAGAATCGTTCTCTTTGAGCTAAGGCGAGGCAACGCCGTACTGGTTTAAAGTTAATCCAATATAAAAACAAAAATAGGTCGTCTGAAAACTCAAACTACGGAAAACACATGCGTTCACGAATCAAGCAAGGGGCACTTATCGTCGCATCCTCCCTCATTTTGGGCTTATCCCTCCACACCGCAGCAGCCGTCTTCAGCTGCCATTCCGGTAACAGCAAAACCTACACATCCGAACCATCTGGAAACTGCACAGGCGCGGATCTGCCCAAAATCAGCAGCCACCAAGGCGGTGCATACCGTCTGAAAATCAACAAATTAAGTAGCGATACCGAAGAAAAGGCGGCCAAGCCCAAGAAGGCGCGTTCAAAAGAAAAATCGCGGGAAAAGGCGCAAGAGCAAGAGACAAAGAGCAAAAACGCCAAATCACGCTCCAAAAAATCGGATAAAGCCGCAAAAACATCGTCTGAAAACGAGTGAGGCAATTTTCGCTATAACGAATGAGACGGTTTGGTTTGAAATTAAAAAAGTCAGCCGTCCTATTTGAGAGAATATGCTGGCATTGTTATACTATTACAGTTGAATGCAATATCTATCGAAAAATTACTTATTTCACATTACGACCTTACCATGAAACAATCACTTCACGCATTGGCAGCTTCATTGCTGATGTTTGCCGCCGCATCAGGCACACAAGCTTCCTCTAAAATCTATACCTGCACAGTCAACGGCGAAGTCGTCTATACTTCGCGCCCATCTGGAAACTGCCATTCGGCAGATTTACCGACCATAGGCAAATACAGCAGCACGCGCTACGATGCTCCCGCTTTAGAAATGCCCGAGCCTACTGCCGAAGCTCCGTCAAAACGAGCCGGCAACGCAAAACCTGCACCTAAAAATACCGCTAAGGCAAATCCTGCACCTGCGCCCATCCGTCCGGCTCCTGAAGTCGCAGCAACGCCTGCGCCCAAATCTTCCGGCAGTGCTAGCCGCCGTTCGATTTTGGAAACAGAGTTGAGCAACGAGCGTAAAGCGCTGGGCGAAGCGCAAAAATCTCTGGCGCAAGCCCGTGTAGCCAAAGGCGGTCATGTCAACCAACAGGAAATCAACAGCCTGCAAAGCGCGGTACTCGACCGCCAGCAAAACATCCAAGCCCTGCAAAGGGAATTGAGTCGGATGTAGGCTGTTCCTACCTTCTTTACCTGCCTTTCTTGGTTTTACATTACGTTAAATATTTCTAAAATATAAAGTTTTACAATTAACCTTTAAAACTTTTAGAAATAGGTACGTATATGGCATCCTATTTGTCCGCTTTTGTACTGGCTGCACCTATGGTGCTTGCCGCCCCGTATGTTGCCGCTGCACATCCTGCACAAGAGCAGATGCAGCAAAATATCGATACTGTTTTGAAAATCGCACGCAATACTTCCTTGAGCGAGCCGCAGCGTGTCAAACAAATACAGCAGTATGCCGACCGTTATTTGGATTATGAACGCATTTCCGCTTTGGCTGTCGGCGCGCCTTGGCGCAATTTCTCAGCACAGCAGAAAACAGATTTTATTCAGGCATTCAAAGAGATGGTGGTTTCAATGTATTCCCATTCCGCTTTGGTTGGCGCTGCCGATGCGAAGGTGAAATTGCTGCCTAAAATGACTGAAAACGGCAATAAGTTTGATGTGTTTTCGGAGCTTCAAACGAAGAGTGGTAAGAAATACGAAGTGGCGTATCAGCTTTATCGGGTAGGTTCTGCCTATAAAATCTACAATTTCCGTCTAGATGGCACAAGTTTAGTAACCGTATACCGAAATCAATTCAATGAGTTGATTAAGCAAAAAGGTATTGACGGTACTATTGCCGTCGTTAAAGCCAAAGGTTTGAAGAAGCAATAATTTGATTGATAATTTTCCTGTTTTCTCAAGAGAAGGATTGGAATGGTTTTTCCATTTGAGGATAAGGGATATCATAGTAGATTAAATTTAAATCAGGACAAGGCGACGAAGCCGCAGACAGTACAGAACCGATTCACTTGGTGCTTCAGCACCTTAGAGAATCGTTCTCTTTGAGCTAAGGCGAGGCAACGCCGTACTGGTTTAAAGTTAATCCACTATAGTAAAGCACAGAATGGATGGATTCTGTGCTATTTCTATGGCTTGTGATATTCAGATTAAGACCAAATTACAACGTTACATCCTGATCTATTTGCGCCACGTTTATCAAGCCATCAAGTGTTTGCTCATTTGCGGAACACTGTTGTCCTCAAATTTAATCAGGCTGGCTTTCGCGTGATAACCCAATACTTTGGCAACAAGCCCGCTCATGGTTTTTCTCAACATGCGGTTGTAGCGTTCTGCAGATCGATTGTAGGCGCGTCGTGCAGATACAACATCGGTTTCGGCGGCGTCCAGCATTTCAAGCTGGCTTTTCAGACCTTGATCGGGGCGTTGTTTCAGGCTTTTTTCTAAAACTTCTTGCAGGGCGCGGAGTGAGTTGTTCAAGCTTGCTTCTGCGTTGCACAAGCGCGAAAGGGATTCAGGTGAAAATGATTTGGATGCTTGGGTCAATACGGCTTCAGCATCGCCACATGAGGACAATAAATTGCTGTCGACATTGTCATCTTCTCGTCCCAGATAAATTTTTGAAGCATCCAAAACATGTCTGACTGCCTGATGGCGGCATGCTAGGGCGATACGGAGTGCAACAAAAGATTCTTGATAATCTCTTTTGCAACGGTCTAATTTTTGTTTGAAGTTGAGTAGTAATACGGTCAGTATTACGGCGATGAAGATAAGACTGATGATTCCCATAGCGTGCATCCTTATTGTTTGTTGCTGTAATGTGTTGTTTGATATAGTGGATTAACTTTAAACCAGTACGGCGTTGCCTCGCCTTAGCTCAAAGAGAACGATTCTCTAAGGTGCTGAAGCACCAAGTGAATCGGTTCCGTACTATCTGTACTGTCTGCGGCTTCGTCGCCTTGTCCTGATTTAAATTTAATCCACTATATATGCGGATTTTGCTGTTTGTGAGTAGATACAGTTAGCCGCTGTTTTAATTTAGTTTCGTGTAATTATACCCTAAATAAATTATTTTGCCCATTAGTCATAAAAGATTATTGTGGAAGACAATGGGGAGGATAGGCTATGGAGGCTCAGTTTGATGGAAAAATGAAATATTAATTTGGTAAAAAGGTCGTCTGAAAATGTTCAGACGACCTTTTGATTACGCTAGTTCAAACTTATTTTGCCAATTCGGCACGCAGTTTGTGGGTAACGTTCATCATCACTTGGAGTTGTTCCAGAGTTTCTTTCCAACCGCGTGTTTTCAGACCGCAGTCTGGGTTTACCCACAGGCGTTCAACCGGTACGACTTCGATGGCTTTACGCAACAGGTGTTCCACTTCGGCTTCTGTCGGTACGCGTGGGCTGTGGATGTCGTAAACGCCCGGGCCGATATCGTTCGGGTATTTGAATTCGCCGAACGCAGTCAACAGTTCCATGTCGGAACGTGAAGTCTCGATGGTAATCACGTCGGCGTCCATAGCTGCGATGGCAGGCAGGATGTCATTGAACTCAGAGTAGCACATATGGGTGTGGATTTGTGTGCTGTCTTCGCAACCGGTAGAGGACAGGCGGAAGGATTCGCCTGCCCAGTTCAGGTAGGCATCCCAATCGGCACGTTTCAAAGGCAGACCTTCGCGGATGGCAGGTTCGTCGATTTGGATGACTTTGATACCTGCTTTTTCCAGATCCAATACTTCGTCGTTCAGGGCCAGTGCGATTTGTTTGCACACGGTAGAACGTGGGATGTCATTGCGGACGAAAGACCATTGCAGGATGGTTACGGGGCCGGTCAACATGCCTTTCATCGGGCGTTTGGTCAGGCTTTGTGCGTAAGTAGACCAAGCGACAGTCATGGCTTCAGGACGGCTTACGTCACCGAAGATAATCGGTGGTTTCACGCAGCGTGAACCGTAGCTTTGTACCCAGCCGTATTGGGTGAATGCAAAACCGCTCAACAATTCGCCGAAGTATTCGACCATGTCGTTACGCTCGGCTTCGCCGTGTACCAGTACGTCCAAGTCCAGTTTTTCTTGCTCTTCAACCACCAAGGCGATTTCTTTTTTCATCGCGGCTTCGTAATCGGCGGCAGACAGTTCGCCTTTTTTGAAGGCTGCGCGTGCTTGGCGGATTTCGGTGGTTTGCGGGAAAGAACCGATGTTGGTAGTTGGCAGCAGGGGCAGGTTCAACCATGCTTGTTGCGCTTTGATACGGTCGGCAAACGGTGATTTGCGTTGGTCTGCATTGGCAGGCAGGTCGGTCAGGCGTTTGGCAACGTCTGCGCGGTGGATTTCGCTGCTGTTGGCGCGTGAATCGGCAGCAGCTTGGCTGGCGGCGAGTTCTTCGGCAACGGAATCACGGCCTTCGTTCAATGCGGCTTTCAGAACGCGCAATTCTTGAGTTTTTTGCAGGGTAAATGCCAACCAAGAGTAGAGGTTGGGTTTGTTGGCTTTCAGTTTTTCTTCAACTGACAAGTCAAATGGAGTGTGCAACAGCGAGCAAGAGCTGGAAATCCACAAACGGTCGCCCAGTTTGGCTTTCAGGGGATCGACAGTTTCCAAAACTTTGTTCAGGTTGGCGCGCCAGATGTTGCGGCCGTCGATAACGCCGGCAGACAGGACTTTGTCGTAGTCGGCAAATGCGTCCAGTTGTTCGGGAGCGCGTACCAAGTCGATGTGCAGGCCGTCAACGGGCAGAGCTTTCAGCAATGCGGCGTGTTCGGCAACAGAACCGAAGTAAGTGCTCAACAGGATTTTGGCGTTTACTTTGCTTAAAGTGGCGTAAACGTCTTTGTAGGCTTCCACCCATTCTTTAGGCAGGTCAACAGCCAAAGCAGGCTCGTCGATTTGAATCCATTCGGCACCGGCTTCAACCAAAGCATTCAGGATTTCAACGTAAACGGGCAGCAGTTTTTGCAACAGGCTCAGGCGGTTGAATTCGACTGCGCCTTTTTCTTTACCTACCCACAGGAAGGTCAGCGGGCCGACGATGGTCGGTTTGGCTTTCAGACCCAAAGCTTGGGCTTCTTTCAGTTGTTGAACGTAGTGTTTGGCGTTCGCTTTGAATTCGGTATCGGCGTGGAATTCAGGCACCAAGTAGTGATAGTTGGTGTCGAACCATTTGGTCATTTCGATGGCGAATTGGTCTTTGTTGCCGCGCGCCAGTTGGAAGAATTGTTCCAAAGACAGGTTTTGGCTGTCGAAGCCGAAACGGGCGGGAATCGCGCCAGTAGCGACTTGCAGGTCGAGGATGTGGTCGTAGAAAGTGAAATCGCCTACGGCAACGTAATCGGCGTTGGCGGCGGCTTGGTGTTTCCAGTTTTTTTCGCGCAGGTCTTTGGCGACGTCGAGCAGCTCTTGTTCGCTGATTTCTTTACGCCAGTATTTTTCTTGGGCGAATTTCAATTCACGGAAGGCGCCGACACGCGGGAAGCCTGAGAAATGTAATGTTGTCATGTTGAACTCTCCAGTTGGATTTTGTAAGGACCGGTTCAATCCGAATCGGTCGGTATTGTAAATCAGAATAGGGCGGATGGGGCGGCGTTTTGTTTTTCAGACGACCCCCTGAGGTCGTCTGAAACCGTTTTCGGCTTTAAGGACGCACGCCTAAAATATGGCAGATGGCGTAAGTCAGCTCGCTGCGGTTGAGCGTGTAGAAGTGGAAATCTTTCACGCCTTCGCGGGACAGGACTTTGACCATGTCGATGGCGATACTTGCCGCCACCACGATTCCGCGTGTGCCTTGGTCGTCGTCCAAACCTTCATACATTTGCGACAGCCATTTCGGGATTTTGACGTTGGTTACTTGCGCCATTTTGCCGAGTTGCTTGAAGTTGGTAACAGGCAGGATGCCGGGAACGATTTCGACGTCGATGCCCAGCATTACGCAGCGGTCGCGGAAGCGCAGGTAGCGTTCTACGTCGAAGAAGAATTGGGTGATGACATGGTTTGCGCCCGCATCGATTTTGCGCTTCAGATTAATCAGGTCGGCTTGTGCGGATTTCGCTTCGGGATGCACTTCGGGGTATGCCGCTACTGAGATGTCGAAGTCGGCGACAGAGCGCAGGAGTTTGACCAAATCTTCGGCGTAAAACGGTTTTTTCTCATAACCGGGTGGCTCGTCGCCACGCAGGGCGACAATACGGCGGATGCCGCTGTCCCAATAGTCTTTGGCGATTTGGCGCAATTCGTCGGGAGAGGCGTCGATGCCGGTCAGGTGCGGCGCGGCTTCCAAGCCGGTTTCCTGTTGGATGCGTTTGACGATGCTGTGCGTACGGTCGCGTTCGCCGGAGTTTGCGCCGTAAGTTACGGAAACGAATTTGGGATGAAGGGTTTGCAGGCGATGGATGGAGTCCCACAGCATGGTTTCCATTTGTTCGTTTTTCGGCGGGAAAAATTCGAACGAAACGTTGATGTCGCCCTTCAAGTCGGAAAGGCTGTTGTTTAACGCATTGATTTCTTTTGCGTAACTCATTGGCTGTGTACCTCGGTTGTCTTTTTTAAACGTTTTCAGGCTTGTATGATAAATTTGTCTTTTGTATGAGTCAAATTCAAAATTTTCAGAAAGTTTATGAATTATTTTAATGTGGCTGCCATTATGCTTGCCTCTATTCATATGAGGGCAAGCCGGGGAGAAAATACAATTCAGATATGTGGGAATATCTTGAAATTAAATGGATTTCAATGGCTTGTATTTTTGTTGGTAAAGCAAAAGCAATAAGATGTTTTGCGCTTGAGTTGGCTATCAACCCATTCAAACGTCGTCTGAAAAATTTTCAGACGACGTCTTGGTTTTTAGCTTGCAAATGATGTTGCCTCACTCAGCTTCTTCAATCCATGCCTGTTGTACGGCTTCGAGGATGCGTTCGCCGCAGCGTGCGGGATCGTCGTCGAAGTCGGGCAGCGCCATAATCAGGTCGCGCAGTTGGGTGAAGCGAACGGTTTTCGGGTCGATGCTGTCGCCGTGCAGGTCGTAGAGTTCTTCGGCGATGCGTTGGGTGTCTGTCCATTTCATGATGTCGTTCCTTTTGGAGTGTCCGAATGGGTTGATTCGGGATGGCTTGTTTAGGTTTTAATGCTTTGGGGAAAATTCGTGTCGGCAATGATTAATGCGTCTGAAATCGCATATGGTATTTTCCTATGTAATATTTTCAAGGCGTACGTTAATACATTTTTCTGACTTTCACTAAGGAAAATTTACACTTTGTCATGCAACCAAATCATTTGGAATGGTTCTTAAAGAAATCCATTATAGTATGAATAACAGGAAAATCGATGAACAACGCACTCAATGCCAAATTATCCAAACTTATTTACGCGCTCGCCTCCGATGATCCTAATTATCTTGCCAAAGCGGGGGTGTTCGACCGCCTGCTGCTGCTTATCCGCGAGCTTTATCAGATGTTGGATGATAGCGAAGGGCTGAAGCGTCTTTCCTTGCGCCTCCGTTATGGCAAGCGTTACGGCATGATTGCTTTGGATGCCGCCGCGCCGGGCGAAGATGCGGGCGCTTTGCGTTTGAAACGCTGGATGGTGTATTCGCGTATTGCGGAACGCATTGTCGGCTGCGGCAACGACGTGTCTGTTGCGCTTGACGATATGGCGGTGGAAAACGAAGAAGCAAAACAACGTTATATGGATGCCGCAAACGAAATCATCAAACGCTTCGGCTTGGCGGGATATGTCCCCGAACCGCCGAAATCCGTCACAACCGAAGCAAAAAACGAACCGGCACCGAAGCCCGAACCTAAGAGCATCATTACCCGTCATGGCAGCAGCCTCAGTATGCTGAACGCCAAAGGCAGAGTGGAAAATTATCCTGTTGCGCAAACCGTCGCTTCGATGAAAGTATCGCGCTTAAGGTTTGTCGTTCCACGTTCCAAATAAACGATTTGGCAGCGATTTGACGCAAGGTCGTCTGAAAACGGTCGGTAAGGCAGTTTCAGACGACTTTTTGTTTGCTTTTAAAGACGGTGTTATTGTTACTCCAAGGGAATAGCATGGTCAGACAGCTTCGTCCCCCCAAGTCCAAACTTTTTCAGAATGAAGGAAGACGGGTATTGATATGTTGTTATGTCTTTAAAGGCAGCGGGGTGCTTATACACAATGATTTCTTTTTTACAGGATTTTGTAATACAAGCTTCCTCGGAATTATTGATATCTCCCGAGCGTTCAAAAATGTTTTTAGATTCCGAATAGGCATAAAGATTATTACTTACTAAAACCTCTTTACCATTTTGAATCTTAGTTTTGGTAATGCCCAAGGATTTTAAATTGCTACCCTGATAGTATAAAAATAAAATCAAATGGCTCTTGTCTTGGATTGGTTTACAAGAGGTGAAGTAATCCCCATTTTCAACCGCAAGCCCAAAACGTTTTATTGGGGTTGTCCTGATACGGTAGCGGACAGGGCGCTTGATTTTATCAATCATGGCATTCAATTGCTTATTGCGATATTTGGTGTCGCCAACAATTTTTTCCATTGCCTTATCTACTTCTGCTTGGTTGTATTGATAGCAAGTCACTTCCTGCCATTTAGCATGATCGGCATAGGCTGTGTGCAGGAAGAATAGGAGTGAAAGCAAGGTTAAACGTTTCAACAATGAATCCCAAACTATTTGCTTTTGAAAGGTCGTCTGAACATTGCTGTATCCGTTTCAGACGACCTCTTTGCATCAATGATCTTCGCGCGCGTGGTTGATGGTGTATTTGGGGATTTCCACCACCAAGTCTTCGTCGGCAACCACTGCCTGACAGCTCAGGCGCGAGTCGGCTTCCAAGCCCCATGCTTGGTCGAGCAGGTCTTCTTCCAGCTCGCTCGGCTCTTCCAAACTGTCGAAGCCTTTGCGGATGATGACGTGGCAAGTGGTGCAGGCACAGGATTTTTCACAGGCGTGATCGACTTCGATGTCGTGGTCGAGCAGTACGTCAAGGACGGTTTTGCCTTCGGGCGCGTCTTCAATGACTGCGCCTTCGGGGCATAATACGGCGTGTGGGAGTACGGTGATTTTGGGCATTTTTATTGTCTCTTGTAATGAGTGGTTTGATAATGGTGGGGTTTAACAATAGTCTGTGTTCTATGTCCATTCGAATGTAAATAATGCAATCCGGCTGACGGGTTCGTAGAGCAGAATTACGTCATCTGCTCCGTTGGAGTATCCATATCCTGAGCATGAGGCAATATGGTAGAAAGGATTACCCTGGTGTTCTATGAATACGTTCCAATCCTTGTCTTCTTTTAGAGTGAAGGCGGGAGGAATGGGACTAGTATCTACCCAATTTCCACCTTTAATCACTCCGCCTAATCTATCAAGATATAGACCAGAATAGGCATTGTCGTAAGGCTCGTCGCCGTACAGTCCCTCTCGTTTTTCAAAATCTGATTTGTTCTTTTGATAGATTTGAACAGATTCATCGAAATACTTCAGTGCTTCTTGATAAAACTCTTCTTTACGCTTTTCCAGAATGTCTTTGTTTTCAAAAGCATTGGGATCGAAATCGGCGCAAAGTATTTGTTTTAAGTTCTCTCTGTATTGAGGACTGCGGGTGAAATAGCCTTCTTCTCCCAAAAATTCATATTTGTTATCGTCTGTCAAACGGAAAGCCAACCAGTTTTCACCAATAAATTCATTGTGGTAAGCAGGTGTGAAGCCACCTATATAGTATTCATAAGGTTCGATTGGGTTGATAAGATGGACGATTGTGCCACTCCATTCTGTTTTAAATTCTCCCAAATCTATACTCATCATGGGTAGGAAATGATTTTTTAGCCATGGCTGTTTTTCACAGAATACAGTTTCCGGTTCTGCAAAAGCAATGAGATTTTCATTGAGTTCGTTGACTTTTTCCTTGAATGGGAGATTTGTAAGTTTGTTCATGGTTTGCTCGTGCTGGGTTGGTCATTATAGTGGATTAAATTTAAATCAGGACAAGGCGACGAAGCCGCAGACAGTACAGATAGTACGGAACCGATTCACTTGGTGCTTCAGCACCTTAGAGAATCGTTCTCTTTGAGCTAAGGCGAGGCAACGTCGTACTGGTTTAAAGTTAATCCACTATATTTCAGACGACCTTTTGTGATGAAAGGGTCGTCTGAAACCGTTTATAACACGATGCCTTTGTTTTTTAAATTTTCCAGACATTCGTCCAGATAAGCATCATCGTGTTCGGGGTAAATCGGCGAATCGGCGGCTTCGATATCGTGTGCGGGATAAGGGGCAACCGCTTTGCCGCGGTACAGCGGGTCTTTCCACAACGGGTCGGGTTTGTAACCGCGTTTTTCCATTTCTTCCATAATCAACGCGTGATACAGATAGAGCTTGTCAGGCGAATGGGTGAAAACGTAATTCACCGTCGCGTGCGGCCTGCCCCAGCCTGCTCCGCGCAAGGCGGCGCATTCGCGGTGTTGCCCCAAAAGCTGGGCGCGGGGGAGTAGGGGGATGAGGGTTTGGTGCCAGAGTCTCATAGAAGAAATCGTGTCGGTTTGGATATTAGATTTTCAGACGACCTTTGTGTCTTTCGAGGTCGTCTGAAATCGGTTAACCATCAAATATTATCGACACTTTGCCCCGTCAGCGCACGTTGGATGTTGCGGTTCATGCGTTTGGCGGCGAAGTTGTCGGTACTGTGGCTGAGTTTGGCGACGGCGGCGCGGATGTCTTCGGCGTTGCCGTCTTTCAGACGACCTTGCAAATCGGCGATGTCTTGCTGGATTTGTTGCAATTCTTCGGCATCCAGCAAATCGCTATCCAACTCAAGGGCGGCGTTGACGGCGTCGGTCAGGCTTTCGGCTTCGACCACGGCTTCGGCGCGGGCGCGTGCCACCATGTCTTCGGCGGCGTTGCTCATGCTGTCTTTGAGCATTTGGGTGATGGTGTCGTCGTCCAAGCCGTAGGAAGGTTTGACTTCGATTTGCGCCTGTACGCCGGTGCTTTGTTCTTGGGCGGAAACGGACAGCAAGCCGTCGGCGTCAACTTGGAAGGTAACGCGGATACGCGCCGCGCCTGCGGTCATGGGCGGAATGCCGCGCAGGGTAAATTTGGCAAGGCTGCGGCAGTCGGAAACGAGTTCGCGCTCGCCTTGTACGACGTGTATCGTCATGGCGGTCTGGCCGTCTTTGAAGGTGGTGAAATCCTGCGCGCGCGCGGTGGGGATGGTGGAATTGCGCGGGATAATTTTTTCGGCGAGTCCGCCGTAGGTTTCCAAACCGAGCGACAAGGGGGTAACGTCCAGCAGCAGCCATTCGCCGTCGGTTTTGTTACCGGCAAGGACGTTCGCCTGTATGGCGGCGCCGAGCGCGACGACTTCGTCGGGGTTGAGGTTGTTCAGCGGGGTTTGTCCGAAGAAGGTAGCGACTGCTTGTTGAACGTGCAGCATACGGGTGGAACCGCCGACCATAATCACGCCTTTGATGTCGGCTTTGGTCACGCCCGCGTCTTTCAGTGCCTGTTTGACCGGCTCTATGGTTTTTTGCACCAGATTTTGCGTCAGGTGGTGAAATTCTTGGCGGGTAATGACGGTATGGATTTTGCGGCCGTCTGAAAGCGTGGCTTCGACGACGGCTTCGGTTTGGCCGGTCAGTTGTTCTTTGGCGGCGCGGACAAGGGAAAGCAGAAGCTGGCTGTCGCGCTCGTTGAGTTTGGAAAGGTCGTTTTGTTCGAGCAGGTGGCAGAACAGGCGGTGGTCGAAATCATCGCCGCCCAATGCGCTGTTGCCGCCGGTGGCTTTGACTTCAAACAGCCCTTTGGTCAGTTGCAATACGGATACGTCGAACGTACCGCCGCCCAAGTCGTAAACGACAAACGTGCCTTCTGAGGCGTTGTCCAGCCCGTAGGCAATCGCAGCGGCGGTCGGCTCGTTGAGCAGGCGCAATACGTTCAAGCCCGCCAAACGCGCGGCATCTTTGGTGGCTTGGCGTTGGGCATCGTCGAAATAGGCGGGAACGGTAATGACGGCGCCGACCAAATCGCCGCCCAATGTTTCTTCGGCACGCGATTTGAGGGCTTTGAGGATTTCAGACGACACTTCGATAGGCGTTTTGGCACCTTGGCGGGTGTTCAGTTCGACCACGCGCTCGTTGGGCGTGAACCGGTAGGGCAGGTATTGCGCGTCCTGCGCGAGGTCGGCAAGCGTGCGGCCGATGAGGCGTTTGGCGGAGCTGATGGTGTTCAGCGGGTCGGTTTTTTGGGCGGCAAGGGCGGCTTTGCCGACTTCGACGGCATCGCCTTCGCCGTAGCGGACGACAGAGGGCAGGGTGGTACGCCCGTCCATATCGGTCAGACAAACCGGGCTGCCGCTGCGGACGGTGGCAACCAGGCTGTTGGTCGTACCCAAGTCGATGCCGACGGCGAGGCGGTGTTGATGCGGAGCGGCGGACATGCCGGGTTCGGAAATCTGCAAAAGAGCCATGATTGTGTGCCTTTTGATGCTGTATTTATTAGGATAGGTCGGTATTTTAACAGATTTCGGGCGGATAGTTGAGTGGTTTGGTAGGGAATTGGCTGTGGTTAGAGGATTTGTATTTTTAGATAAAAACAAAGCCGACCGGATTGTTTTTCAGGTCGGCTTTGTGTCTAAACATGGATGCCGTCGATTTCGGCGTACCGTTTTGCTTTTTCTTCCGCACTTAAAAACGAGGCTTTGAACGAGTTTTTACATAAGGTGCGGATGTCCGTTTCATTCAAATCCAATGCGTCGGCAAGTTCGATGAAATTTTGGTTGAGGTAGCCGCCGAAGTAGGCGGGGTCGTCTGAATTGATGGTAACCAATACGCCGCACTCAAGCATACGGCGCAGGTTGTGCCGGGACAGGTCGCCGACGACTTTGAGTTTGAGGTTGCTCAATGGGCAGACGGTCAGGGGCATTTGTTCGGCAATCAGGCGCTGCATAAGGGTTTCGTCTTCTTCGGAGCGCACGCCGTGGTCGATGCGGACGACTTTCAGCAAATCCAACGCTTCCCAAACGTATTCGGGCGGACCTTCTTCACCGGCATGGGCGACGGCGGGAAAACCTTGTGCGCGGGCTTGGGCGAAGACGCGCTCGAATTTCGAGGGCGGGTTGCCGAGTTCGCCCGAATCCAGTCCGATGCCGTCGATATGTCGTCTGAAAGGCTGCGCTTGGGCAAGCGTTTCAAACGCGGACTCTTCGCTTAAATGCCGCAGGAAACACATAATCAGCCTGCTGGAAATGCCCCATTTTTCCTGCGCTTCCAGGCGGGCGCGGGTAATGCCGTTGATGACGGTTTCAAACGGTACGCCGCGCGCGGTATGGGTTTGCGGGTCGAAGAAGATTTCGGTGTGGACGACGTTGTCCTCACGGCAGCGGGCGAAATAGGCGGTGGTCAGGTCGTAAAAATCCTGTTCGTGGAGCAAGACCGCCGCCGCTGCGTAGTAAATATCGAGGAAGGACTGGAGGTTGTGAAAATCGTAAGCGCGGCGCACGGCGTCCACATCCGCATAGGGAATGGAAACGCCGTTGCGCCCGGCGATGGCGAACATCAATTCCGGCTCGAACGTGCCTTCGATATGGACGTGCAATTCGGCTTTAGGCAGGGCGCGGATTAAGGTGTGTACGGTCATGGGTGCACCCGCTCGATCAATCAATAGTGGCGGCGGCGGAAGTAGAACATTCCTTCGCTGTCGAGTTCGAGGATGTAGCGGCCGTTTTGAACGGCGGCATAGCCGCTTTTGCCTGCCTGATACGGTTGCAGGGCGGCGTGGGAGAGGAGGTAGCCGGTTAGTTTGCCACCGTCTTCGGCGATGTTGCCGACCAGTTTGGCAAACAAGGCATGGCATTTGCCGTTTTCAGTCCAGCCCAAAGGCTCGCCTTTGTCGCCGGTTTCCATACATTTGCCGCTGATGACTTCTAAATCGTTGGGGTGGTTGCCGATCAGTTGGATGACGTTTTGTTCGGACAAGCCGTTAATTGGATAGCTGATTTGTTTTTTGCCGTCGTTGGTTTTGCCTTCACTGCTTTGACCTAAATCCAAGCCTGCGATGGCGTTGTTGTCGATGTATTTGACTTTAAACGCGGGTTTGGGCGCGGCTTCGGTGGCATTTTGGGCGGGCTCGGCTGGGGCTTCGGATTTGCCGCAGGCGGCGAGCAAAAGGGCGGATAAGAGAATTGGAAAGGCTTTCATCGGATATTCCTTGTTTTAAACAGGAAAAGGTCGTCTGAAATATAAGCGGACTGCTTTTTCAGACGACCTTTTGAGATTTACTTCAATGGACGGATGCCGACGGCGTCGCGTACTTGGTCCAGCAGTTCGCGTGCTTCTTTGCGCGCTTTGGCGGCGCCCGCCTGCAGGATGTCTTCGATTTGCGAAGGATTGGCGGTCAGCTTGTTGTAACGTTCGCGCGGTTCAGCCAGCTCGGCGTTGATTTTGGCGGCCAAGAGTTTTTTGGCTTCGCCCCATGCCAGGCCTTCGGCAAGCATTTGTGTGAACGCTGCGGTTTCAGACGGCGTGGAGAAGGCTTTGTAGATTTCAAATAGAGGACTTTCGTCGGGCTGTTTCGGCTCGCCCGGCTCTTTCATGTTGGTGATGATTTTGTTGACCGATTTTTGGGTTTTCTTGTCGTTTTCCCAAAGCGGAATGGTGTTGCCGTAGGATTTGGACATTTTGCGTCCGTCCAAGCCGACCAAGAGTTCGACGTTTTCGTCGATTTTCACTTCGGGCAGGGTGAAGACTTCTTTGAAGCGGTGGTTGAAGCGGCCGGCGATGTCGCGCGCCATTTCGACGTGTTGGATTTGGTCGCGGCCGACGGGGACTTCGTTGGCGTTGAACATCAGGATGTCAGCGGTCATTAAAATTGGATAGCTGTACAGACCCATTTCTACACCGTGGTCGGGGTCTTCCTGATGTTTTCAGCGTTTGCCTGCACGGCGGCTTTGTAGGCGTGGGCGCGGTTCATCAGACCTTTGGCGGTGATGCAGGTCAGAATCCAGTTCAATTCCATCACTTCGGGAATGTCGCTTTGGCGGTAGAAGGTAGTGCGCTCGGGGTCGAGTCCGCAGGCAAGCCAGGTGGCGGCAACGGCTTGGGTGGATTGGTGAATCATCTCCGGCTCGTGGCATTTGATGATGCCGTGGTAGTCGGCGAGGAAGAGGAAGGATTCGGTATCGGGGTTTTGCGCCGCGCGGACGGCAGGGCGGATGGCGCCGACGTAGTTGCCCAGATGCGGGATGCCGGTGGTGGTTACGCCTGTGAGGACGCGTTTCTTGCTCATGGGAATATCCTTAAATGGCTCAAGGTCGTCTGAAAATGAAATAGGGATGGATTATACCTGATTCCGATGCGTTTCAACTTTACGGAAATCGGCGGTTTCAGGCAGGAGTCTCAACACAACGGACGGGTAAAACCGTCAAGTCAGTTGCGTGAAATAATAATATAGTGGATTAACTTTAAATCAGGACAAGGCGACGAAGCCGCAGACAGTACAGATAGTACGGCAAGGCGAGGCAACGCCGTACTGGTTTAAAGTTAATCCACTATACGTTTTCAGACGACCTGTTTCTTTGATTAACGGTTGATGGCTTTGTCGGCAATGTCTTTACGGTATTGCATGCCGTCGAAGCTGATTTTTTCCAATGCGCTATACGCCTTGGCTT
>NZ_JH164965.1:111508-125922 GCF_000227275.1 Neisseria sp. GT4A_CT1 | reverse complement strand
GCCGTAGACAGTACAGATAGTACGGCAAGGCGAGGCAACGCCGTACTGGTTTAAAGTTAATCCACTATAAAAACGGATGATTTGTTTTTGGCGGAGTTTCAAATATATCCGTTCTGCTGTACATCGCGGTTGAAACGGAATTTATAAAAACCTACCAGCTGTCGCGCTTCATGCGGTCGAGTTGGCGGCGGTCTCGTTTGGTCGGCCTGCCGTCGGGATATGCCGCGCTGATGCGGCTTGCTTGGTCAAGCTGTTTTTGCGCTTCGCGTTCGGAGGCGGTTTTCATGTCTTCTTCGTAAAGCTGACGCGCTTCGGGGGCGGGGCGGCGCTGGTGGTTGAGTGCCAATACTTTGATTTTGTAAGGCAGTGAATTGAGCGTCAGGTCGATGATGTCGCCTGCGCTGATGTTTTTGCTGTTTTTGACTTTGGCGCCGTTGACCTGAACCCTGCCCAATTCGATATGTTTTTGAGCCAGCGCGCGGGTTTTGAAAAAGCGCGCAGCCCAAAGCCATTTGTCGAGCCGCATCGCCGTATTGTCGTGTTCGTTTTTCATAGCCTGTTTGAAATGATTGAACTGAATGGAAGTTTATCATAAGATACGGCACTTCATTTGTTTAGTGCAGATATACTATATCATCCGCAAAAGGTCGTCTGAAAAGGCATCCGCCCGATTATCTGCCGTTTTGCACGGCATATCCTCCATGAGAAATGCTGCCAAATATGCCTGATTGGCGTATGATAGCGGCAGCGTCCCTACCGAGAGCTTCACCCTATGAAACCAGTTTTTTTGGATTTTGAACAACCCATCGCCGAATTAACCAATAAAATCGAAGAGCTGCGCTTTGTGCAGGGCGAATCCGCCGTCGATATTTCCGATGAAATCGCCAGATTACAGAAGAAAAGCAACGACTTGACCAAATCGATTTTCAACAAGCTGACGCCCGCTCAGATTTCGCAGGTTTCACGCCATCCCCAACGTCCTTACACCTTAGATTACATTCAAGCCATTTTCACCGATTTTGAAGAGTTGCACGGCGACCGCCATTATTCAGACGACCATGCCATCGTCGGCGGTTTGGCGCGCTTCAACGGACAAAGCGTGATGGTTATCGGCCATCAAAAAGGCCGTGACACCAAAGAAAAAATCCGCCGCAATTTCGGTATGCCGCGCCCTGAAGGCTACCGTAAAGCGTTGCGCCTGATGCAGACCGCCGAGAAATTCAATATTCCCGTGATGACTTTTGTAGATACGCCGGGCGCGTATCCGGGCATCGGCGCGGAAGAGCGCGGTCAGTCCGAAGCCATCGGACGCAACCTGTACGAATTGACCCGCCTGCGTGTGCCGGTTTTATGTACCATTATCGGCGAGGGTGGTTCCGGTGGCGCGCTGGCGATTGCGGTCGGCGATTACGTCAATATGCTGCAATATTCGACTTACTCGGTTATCTCTCCGGAAGGTTGTGCGTCTATTCTGTGGAAAACTGCCGAAAAAGCGGCAGATGCCGCGCAAGCCTTGGGTATTACCGCCAAACGCCTGCAAGAATTGGATTTGATTGACAGCGTGATCAGCGAACCTTTGGGCGGTGCGCACCGTGATTTTGAAACGACCATGAAAAACGTCAAAACGGTTTTGGAAACCGAGTTGCGCGAAGCGCAAAATATGCCGATGGCGGATTTGCTGTCGCGCCGTTTCGACCGGATTATGGCTTACGGCAAGTTTACGGATAAGTAAACAATTGATGTGTAGAAAAGCAGGCAGAAGCCCCCCTGCCTGCTTTTTCATTTCTAAGAACTTGCCTTGGACATAACATAGATTACGCCATATGAACCCGACGTCGTCTGAAAACCTTCCGCCTCAATGCCGCAGTTTGTTGGAAACCTTGCGTCTTTCGGCGCGTTCGCTTCCAGATGGTTGTACGGTAACGGTCGGACTAAGCGGCGGTTTGGATTCGGTGGTGTTGCTGCATATGCTCGTGTGTTTGCGGGAAGAGCTTGGATTGGACGTACACGCTTTGCACGTTCATCACGGATTGAGCCGCAATGCGGATGACTGGCTGGGGTTTTGCACACGCTTATGCCAAGAATGGAATGTGCCGTTTAGAAGCGTAAAAGTTGAAGTCAAAAAAGACGGCTTGGGAATCGAAGCCGCCGCACGGAAAGCGCGTTATCAGGCGTTTTCAGACGACCCCTCCGGCATCATCGCATTGGCGCACCATCAGGATGACCAAATTGAAACATTCATGCTCGCGGCGGTTCGCGGCGGCGGTATCAAAGCACTTGCCGTCATGCCGCCATGGCGCAAGCTGGATGAGGGAACGCAAATTTGGCGGCCGCTGCTGACGTTTTCCCGAAAAGAATTAGAAAACTACGCTGCTGTCTGCAACCTGCCGAACATCGAAGATGAAAGTAACGCTGATACAGCTTTTTTAAGAAATTGGATGCGTTACGAGGCGTTGCCGGTTTGGCGGGAGCGCATTCCGAATTTTGACCGTCATGTTTGTGCCAACATTCGTTCTTTGCAAACCGATTTGGCGATTTTGGACGAAGTTGTCGAAGCGGATTATCAGACGGTTTGCCAAAGCGGGCGCTTTCAAGTCAGCCGCTGGCAGACATTCAGCGAAGCGCGCCGCAGCCGGATTCTTTGGCGGTTTTTTAAAGAGAATGGGATTGTGGAAAGTTCTCCGAGAAAGCTGGCGGATTTCGCGCGGATACTGTTGGAAGCAGAAACTGCACAATGGCAGTTCGGCGAAACATCGGTATGTTTATACCGGGATTTTTTATTCATATTGAAACAAAACCAGTTTGCGGACGCAGATTGGATAAAGGGAAAAGAAGTCAGAGGTCGTCTGAAAGATATTCTCCAAGAAAACGGCTTTTTTCTGGTGCAGCACCGCAACGGATTGCCGGAATCGGTCTTGGAAGAAGAAGGAATCATTCGGACGGCGGGCAGTGATGATATGATGAATGTAGGTTTTTTGTATAAAAACGTTAAGAAAGTGTTGCAAGAAAACCATATTGTACCGTTCGTCAGAAAATGCTGGCCGATTATCACAAATACTGACGGAAACTGCATTGCTATTGTTAACCTTACGGTAAGCCACGATTTTCAAGGGTTTGACGGTTTTTTACCAGTTTACGGAAAATTTTTGAGATATAAATGGAACTAAATACGGCGGCAGTTGTCTTTAACTGGCACGGCACGCTTTACTATTTTATAGCTTATAATGCAGTTATTATAAAAGGTAAGATATGAATGATCGCCAGATTGATCAGGCCTTGGTAGAGCGCGCGCAGAAGGGCGAACAAAAAGCATTCGAGTTGCTGATGTCCAAATATCAGCGTCGGCTCATTCGATTGATTTCCCGTTTTGTCAAAGACGAACACGAAGTCAATGATGTGGCGCAAGAGGCAATGATTAGGGCTTATCGGGCCTTGCCGAATTTCCGGGGTGAGAGTGCTTTTTATACTTGGTTGTACCGGATTGCCATCAATACAGCCAAGAATTTCTTAGTAACATCAGGAAAGCAGCCGTTCGTCAGTGCAGAGGCTGCTAACGAAGACGGGGATATTCTGGATTTGTCGGATCAGATTGCGGATTACCATACGCCGGAAGCTGAAATGATCAATCGGGAAATCCTGCAAACAGTCGAATCAACAATTTCGCATTTGCCCGAAGACTTACGCAAAGCCATTACCCTGCGGGAAATGGACGGTTTGTCTTACGAGGAAATAGCCAAAATTATGGATTGTCCGATAGGAACGGTCCGCTCCCGTATTTTCAGGGCGCGGGAAGTAATAGCAAAAGATTTGAGGCCGCTGCTGGAAACCTCTGAAAATCAAAGGTGGTAAAAAAATGGTAACAACTATGGATACAACAAGAGAATATGTTTCCATGCTGATGGATGGAGACCAAGTAAGCGAAGAGATGCTTGACCGTCTGTTGTCCGACGATGCCGCTGCCGAAGCGTGGTACGAGTACCATCTGTTAGGCGATTGCATGCGCTATAAAGAAGGGACGGGGCGTGATGCAGATTTCATGCAAAGCGCGGCATTTACCGCTACGCTTGCGGAAATCAGCGAAGAACACAAACAGCGTCATGAAGCCGAAGTTGCCGCTGTGATGCCTGTTGTTAAGGAAGTACAGGCTGCGAACAGTTCCTTCTTCAAATCCTTCGCCGTCGCCGCCAGCGTGGCAGCGGTTGCCGTGGCCGTATGGCAATTCGGTCCGCAAGTGAAGGGCGACTCTTCAGGCATGGTTGCTGAAAAAGCTGTTGAAACTAAAAACCAACAGGAAAATATCGTACCCGTAGCCGCCAATCCGACAGCCAAAAATGCTTCGGATGCCGTGGTAATGCCTGAATCTGCAAAGAATGACAAAGGTGTGAGTCAGACTACGGTTCGAACCGAAACGCAGGTTCAACAGGATTCCGTCGTTCATTAAGCTGCATAGAGATACAGATTTCCATCAAGTAGAGAAATCCCTTCCCGAGCTATTCGGGCAGGGATTTTATTTTTGACCGGATGCATCTTGAGGTCGTCTGAAAAAGCGGGTTGAACAAAGTCGGACGGTATTGAGCTGTATCCTTTTTATTTGAATCCGCTATATAATGCGGCACATGAAATTGATTACCTCCGCGCAAAACGAGCAACTCAAGCATTTATCCAAGCTGCTGACACAATCTAAAGCACGCCGTGAATACGGGCAAACCGTGTTGGAAGGCGTGCATCTTTTGCAGGTCTATTTAGAGGCGGGATATGCGCCCAAACAAGTGTATTTGCCCGAAAGTAAAAACACGCATCCTGAAATCCGAAATTTAATCAGCAGCTTGGACGAAGATGGTATTACTTGGGTCGGAAACGAAGCCTTGTCTAAAATCACCAGTCTGAACGATGCCGACGATGTGATGACTTGGATAGAGATTCCGCCGCAAGGTGATTTGCCTTTAAGCGGTGACTGCGTGGTGTTGGACAGGTTGCAAGATCCGGGCAATGTCGGGACGGTTTTACGCAGCGCGGCAGCTTCGGGCATTAGGCAGATTGTGTTGGGTAATGACTGCGTCGATATTTGGTCGCCCAAAGTATTGCGTGCGGGTATGGGGGCACATTTTCTGCTGAATATATACAGCCGCGTTTTTCTACTGCATTGGCTGGATGCTTATCAGGACAAAATATGGGCGACTGCTTTGGACGGGCGCAATCCCTCCGACTTGTACCAACTGGATTTAAATGCCCCTTGCGCTTGGGTTTTCGGCAATGAAGGCAGCGGCGTGAGTCGGGAAATTTTGGAAAAAGTCGACGGCAGCGTCAGAATCCCGATGCTGGGACAGACCGAATCGTTAAACGTCGCCATGGCGGCAACGGTATGCCTTTTCGAGCAAATGCGCCAACGTATCGCCTAAACCGTTTTCAGACGACCCCTTAGAGAATATAGTGGATTAACTTTAAATCAGGACAAGGCGAGGCAACGCCATACTGGTTTAAAGTTAATCCACTATAAACATACCATTTAAAATTAAGGAATAACCATGCAATTGCAAGCATTTGACGAAGCGTCGCGCGTACGCCTGATGGAGCTGCTCGATGCCAAATCGGAACACCACAACACCATGCGCTGCGATGAGGTGCAGGCGTTTATGATGGCTTTGTTGAGCGGTCCCGATGCGCTGAACCCGAATGACTGGCTGCCTGAAGTTTTGGGTGACGAATCCTTATTTGATGCCAAAGAGCGCACCGAAATCGAGCGTTTGGTCATCGGTTTGGCGGCAGATTTGCGCATCAAACTCAGTAAAAAAATGCTGCCCGATTTGTGGTTATACGAAGATGCCGCCTCCAATCCCGATATTTACACTTGGTGTAACGCTTATCTGTATGCTTTGGATATCGTTCCGACCGATTGGTTTGAGGCGGTTGATCAGGAAGAATTTGAAGATTTGTTCTATCCGATTATGGCTTTGGGCGGGATTTACGATGAAGAGCGAAACGGCGAAATCATCCTGCACCTGACTGAAAAAGAACTCGCCCAGCTCGAATCCGAGCTGCCGCATGTGTTGCTGGATATTTATTGGTATTGGCAGGCAATCATCAACAAACCGCAAACGGTACGCCGCGAAGGCGACAAAACCGGACGCAACGACCCTTGCCCTTGCGGCAGCGGTAAGAAATACAAAGCCTGCTGTAACAAATAAGCGTTCAAAAACCAAAGGTCGTCTGAAAATTCAGACGACCTTTGGTTTTGAAGAGATGGCTTAGAAAAACGAAGCCAACCATACGGATAGGACAGTCAGCATAATGGTCAGCGCGCAGCCGATTTTGGCAACCGTGCCGATGATAAAGCCGATAAACGTACCGATGCCGACTTTGCCAGCCTGCCAACTGTCTTTGCGGGCGATGAATTCGCCGCTGGCTGCACCAATCAGAGGGCCTAACAGCAGGCCGGGGATGGCGAAGAATGCGCCCACAATGCCGCCGATAAACGCCCCCCAGACGGCGGTTTTACTCGCACCCGTATATTTTGCCCCCAACGCGCCCGCGACATAATCCATTGCCGTGCCGAAAATGGCGACAACGGCAAGGAAAATGAGTGTGCCGGAACCGAAAATCTGATAGTCGCCGGCGTAGCCCAACAGCCATGCGCCGACAAACATCAAGCCCAATCCCGGCAAGGCGGGGTAAATCGTGCCAAAAATGCCGACCGCTATGGCAATCAGACCGAGGATAATCAGGATGGCAGTCATCGCTTTCTTTCAAATATGAAGTGGTATAACGGCAGTATTATGGGGATGTTTCGGCTGATTTCGATAAGGCCGGATGCAAGAAAATGAAAATTTATATCGGGATGTTGCAGCTTGGGATGGGGAATTGAGCATTGCGGGATATTTCATTGAAAGGCGGTTTAAGAGACTTCAAATAGATTTTTGTATGAACATAAATCCTTGTCTGCAAAACAAGCTAGACATTCTTGCGTTGCACGAATTTCTTGAAAAAGGTCGTCTGAAAAATGAATTTCGGTGTTTTCAGACGACCTTTGGTGTCTTAATTTCAGTGAAACATTGTTAATAACGAGTGCTTACTCTATAATCACGCCCGATTTAATCGAATAAAGTGTTGGTATTTAAAATAAAAACAAAAATATGGATATCAGATGTAATGCAACAGCAGCTTCCGCCGATATCCGCTTTAATCCGTTTCCTCTTCAAGATTTTTTTTACAAACAATGGAGTGTTCATGTCCACAATGTTTTTTATCCAGTTCGCCATCGTACTGGTATGCATCTTAATCGGCGCGCAGGTCGGTGGCATCGGCTTGGGCGTGCTCGGCGGTATCGGGCTGGCGGTTTTGGCCTTCGGTTTCCATCTTGAGCCGACCAGTCCGCCGATTGACGTGATGCTGATGATTATGGCGGTCGTTTCCGCTGCCGCATCGATGCAGGCAAGCGGCGGTTTGGACTATATGATTAAAATCGCCACCCGCGTTTTACACCGCAATCCGAAATACATCACTTTCATCGCGCCTATGGTGACTTATCTGTTTACCGTACTGGCAGGCACGGGACACGTCGCTTATTCGGTCTTGCCTGTTATCGCCGAAGTCAGCCACCGCAACGGCATCCGTCCTTCCCGTCCGCTGACGATGGCGGTCATTGCGTCGCAATTCGCCATTGTTGCCAGCCCGATTGCGGCCGCGGTTGTTGCCTGCGTGACCTACCTTGAGCCGCAACACATCACGATGGCTGATGTGCTGAAAGTGACTGTTCCTTCAACTATTTTAGGTATCGGCCTTGCCTGCATATTCGTCAACAAGCTCGGCAAAGAGTTGAAAGATGACCCGCATTATCAGGCGTTGCTGAAAGACCCGGAATATGTAGAAGCCAACGAAAAAGATTCGACTGAAGTTTCCAATGCGCCCGTCAGCAAAGAGGCGAAACTTTCAGTCGGGATTTTCCTCGCCGCCGCATTGCTGGTGGTGGTCATGGGTGCCGTACCGGAGTTGCGCCCGACCTTCCAAACGGAAGAAGGTCCGAAACTGATGGGCATGGCGCACACCATCGAAATTGTCATGCTTTCCGCTGCCGCGCTGATTATCCTGCTTTGCAAACCGAATGGTAACGCGATTACCAAAGGCTCGGTGTTCCATGCGGGGATGCGGGCCGTTATCGCCGTATTCGGCGTGGCATGGCTGGGCGATACATTGATGCACGGTCATCTGGCCGAAGTCAAAGAAACCGTATCGCATTTGGTCGAAACTGCGCCGTGGACTTTCGCGTTTGCCCTGTTCGTTTTGTCCGTCTTGGTCAACAGCCAAGGGGCGACCGTTGCCACGCTGTTCCCCATCGGTATTTCGCTGGGCATTCCCGCTCCGATTATCATCGGCACGTTTGTCGCGGTGAACGGCTACTTCTTCATCCCGAACTACGGTCCGATTATCGCGGCGATTGATTTTGACAGCACGGGTTCGACCAAAATCGGCAAATTCATTTTCAACCACAGCTTTATGATTCCCGGCCTCTTGAGCATGGCATTCAGCTTGGCATTCGGTTTGCTGCTGGCGAATTACTTCTTTTAAGGTCGTCTGAAAAAAGGTCGTCTGAAAACACAAAATAGGTTTTCAGACGACCTTTGCTATATCTTTCCGGCAAAAATCTTATTCGCAATGAAGCGAGCGCGTTTTTTCGGCGAACGAATCCATAGCAATTTTGCACATGGTTTCACGCTGCGTTAAATCGGCAGCAGGCAGGGATTGAAACAGGAATTTTGTATTGTTGCGCTGAAAATCGGATTTGGCGCCTGCCTTTTTGTAACAATTCTCCGCGCGTGTGAAGTATTGTTGGCAGATTTTGGGCAGCTCTTCAAAGGTCAGCGGCTTATGTTTATGCATGCCGTGAGCGGATGCTGAGAATGCCGATGCCGTTAAAACAAGGGCTGTGAAGAATTTTAGAGGTGTTTGCATGATGCACTCCGGTGAAAAAATGGGGCAAAGCAGGCAGGAGCAAGGTCAATCCGCCTGCTTTGACAGATTGGTTTCAGCTATCGCCGACGTTTAAAAAAATATGCGTCTTGTATTTCGCATTTGTTGCATTTTTGCCTTATGCGCCGTGTCGGTATTGAGTAAACAATGCCATCCATTGCTTCAATTTTTGCGCTGGATACGGGGCAATTTGCGGATAAAGGTCGTCTGAAATACCGTTTTCAGACGACCTTTAAGCGTGTTTTAACGAGGCAGGCCGCGTTCCCATGCGCGGCGGGCGCGTTTGCAGGCAAGCTGTTCTTTCCAATTCATGTAGCGTGCTTTAAAGCGGGCTTTCATGAAGTCGTCGAACTTGCGCTGTACGGTCAGGTTCCACAGGCTATGCGCCTTAACCGCCCAGCTTTCATCCCATGCGCGCAGGGAGATGGAGAATGAGCCGTCAAGGTATTTCATCCAATGCCACCAGCCGGTCGGCATGAACAAGGTATCGCCGTATTCCAAGAAACATTCGATGCCTTCGATGCCTTCAAGCTCGGGGAAACGTTCCGTATCGGGGTTGTCGACGTGGTAGTCTTCCAGCGCGTAAGTGGCGAAAGGAATGCGGAACAGGCGCTCTTTCCATTTGTAATCGAACAAGATGATGTGTTTCTTGCCGAAATGCGTATGGAAGATGTGCGCCATATCGATGTCGTAGTGCAGGAAGGTTTCCGAACCTGCACCGCCGAAAAACAGGGTAGGGTAACGGTCTAAGAATCCGCCCATCAGCTCTTTGGGGAAAACGTAGTCGTTCAGTAAGGCGGGAGCGTGTTTGATGGGGTCAAATAAGAAAATCCGCAAATCCGTCGGCTCGCGTTTGATCAGATCGATATAATCGCTGAAGCGCATTTCCGTACTGGCGGCGTTAATCGGCGCGGAAGGGTCGGCTTTGGCGCTGTCGTACAAGGGGACGACGATATCGCCGACGGTTTCTTTCATATAGTCCAGCGACCATTTGTCACGGGCAGGCCAGTTGCGGGTTAGTCCTTTGATCACGACGGGACGGCGCGGCTTGAGATAATTCTGATAAAAATCTTCGCGGCTGATGTTTTCTACAACATCAATCGGAGTAAGTTTGAAACCCATAAGCAAATCTCTTTTTGGAATGTAAGACTGATTTTAAGTGAATATTTCGGAAGGAGGCAAGCGATGTTTCAGACGACCTGATTGGAATCAAGAATCGCGGTTAACTGTGATATTATGTCGATATAAATATTCCGTCCGAAACGCTTATGAACGATGCAGACGATTATTTAGGCAAGATGCCTTTTTTTATTGTATTCCTCGACCCGCTGCACACGGATTTCCAAAGCAGCGGCAAGCCTCTGAACGAATACATTGCCCGCCATCCGCTGATGCACGACAAGCTGCACCGCCCCGCTTTTGCCGCCAAAGTGTTGGAAATGGCGGCAAACAGCAGCAATATGCGTGTTTTTGTCCGTAAAGCGGATGCGCTGATTAAGCATCCTCTGCATTATATTGTTCGTAACGGCGTTTTCCGAACTGAAGAGCAGATGTGGGCGTTTATCAATTCGCCCGAAAACATCGCCGCCGTCAAACAACCCTAAAAGGCCGTACCCCCATGCTTTTGTTCATTGATAACTATGACAGTTTCACTTACAACATCGTCCAATATTTCGCCGAACTCGGTCAGGAAGTCGTCGTCCGCCGCAACGACGATATTACGCTTGAAGAAATCGAAGCTTTGAAACCGCAATATCTCGTTATCGGGCCGGGTCCTTGTTCGCCGAAAGAGGCGGGCATTTCTGTCGCCGCCATGCGCCATTTTGCCGGCAAGCTGCCGATTATGGGTGTGTGCCTCGGGCATCAGACGATAGGCGAAGCGTTCGGCGGGGATGTGGTGCGGGCAAAAACGCTGATGCACGGCAAAGTTTCGCCCGTGTTCCATTTGAACAAAGGCATGTTTAAAGATTTGCCCGATCCCGTTACCTGCACGCGTTATCACAGCCTTGTCATCGCCCGCGATACGCTGCCCGATTGTTTGGAAGTAACCGCATGGACGGAAGATCAGGAAATCATGGGCGTGCGGCACAAGGAATACGCCATTGAAGGCGTGCAGTTCCACCCCGAAGCCCTGTTGACCGAACACGGACACGATATGTTGAGAAACTTTTTGGAAGAATTTAAAGACTTCCAAGTGTCCGCCGCTTAAACCAAACGTCGTCTGAAAACTTTCAGACGACGTTTGACGTAAAAATACCCGTAAAAAGGATTGAACCATGATTACACCGCAACAAGCCATCGAACGATTAATCAGCAACAATGAATTGTTTTACGACGAAATGACCGACCTGATGCGCCAGATTATGAGCGGACAGGTACCGCCCGAACAAATCGCCGCTATCTTGACCGGATTGCGGATTAAAGTCGAAACCGTATCGGAAATCACCGCCGCCGCCGCCGTCATGCGCGAATTTGCCGCCAAAGTGCCGCTGGAAAATTCAGACGACCTCGTCGATATTGTCGGTACGGGCGGGGACGGTGCAAAAACCTTCAATATTTCCACGACTTCGATGTTTGTCGCGGCGGCGGCAGGCGCGAAAGTCGCCAAACACGGCGGACGTTCCGTTTCCTCGTCCAGCGGCGCGGCGGACGTGATGGAGCAGATGGGCGCGGTATTGAACATTACGCCGGAACAAGTCGCCGAAAGCATCCGTCAGACAGGCTTGGGCTTTATGTTTGCCCAAAACCACCACAGCGCGATGCGCCACGTCGCGCCCGTGCGCCGCTCGCTCGGGTTTAGAAGTATTTTCAATATCTTAGGCCCGCTGACTAACCCTGCCGGTGCGCCAAACCAGCTTTTGGGCGTGTTCCACATCGACTTATGCGGCATCCTGTCGCGCGTATTGAAACAGCTTGGTTCCAAACACGTTTTGGTCGTGTGCGGCGAAGGCGGTTTGGACGAAATCACACTGACCGGCAAAACCCGCGTTGCCGAGCTGAAAGACGGAGAAATCCGCGAATACGACATCAGTCCCGCCGATTTCGGTATCGAAATCCGCCGCGATTTGGACGAAATCAAAGTCGCCAACGCACAAGAATCTTTGGAAAAAATGGATGAAGTGTTGAGCGGCAAACATGGCGCGGCACGCGATATCGTCCTGCTCAATGCCGCCGCCGCGCTCTATGCCGGCAATGTCGTGCCTTCGTTGTCGGACGGTGTCAAAGCCGCCGAAGCAGCCATCGATTCAGGTAAGGCAAAAGCGAAAAAAGAAGAATTTGTCCGCTTTACGCAGCAATTTGCCAAAGAGTAAGCAAAGGTCGTCTGAAAACGGAAATTCGATACTGATTATCGGGAACGGGCTAAAACGCTGCAAAACCGTTCGATAAGCAGTTGAGGCGGTTTGACCGTCTTCAAGAAAAGATAGAAAAGTGCCGTCATCAAAAAAGGTCGTCTGAAAATTTTCAGACGACCTTTTGTTTAATCCGCCATTTGTATCAAGCTGTCGGCGAGGCGGTCGGCGGCTTGGCGGTAGCCTTTGCCTGAGAAGTGGACGCCGTCTTTAGCAGCGAGGCCTTGGCTCATCCAGCTTTTCATGCTGCATTCGCCGCCCATCGCGTTCTGCCACGACCAATACATGATTTTTTCGTCGCGGGCGATGCGCTGCTGCATTTGTTGGATGCTGCTTAAGGTGGCGGGGCGTGTGCCGCAGCTTCCTGAAGTGCTTTTCAGGGATTCGGGCGCGCCGAGAATCAGGATGCCTGCGTCGGGCAGGCTTTGTTTGATTTGGCGGATGTAGCTGCGCCAGCTTTGTTCGGTGGCTGTGATGTCTAAATCGCGAGCGAAGGCTTCGTTGGTGCCGTAGGCGAGAATAACGAGGTCGGCGCGGGTTTGGGCAAGGTCATCCTGCCAAGAGGGACGCCATTTGGACCAGTGGGTCAGTTGCGCGCCGTTGATGCCGAGTGCGGAAACGGTTACGCCGCGTCCGGGATTTTCGATATTGATGTAGCCGATGTCCCAAGGCATGGAGCTGCTGAGGGTCAGGGGCAGTCGGCCGTTGCTGCGGATGATTTGCCAGCCGCTGCTTCCGGCGGGAACTTCGCGTCCGTTGAATGACAGGGTTTGCTCGGGCAGGACGGGTTTGGCGAAAACGGAAATCTGCCTTTCGCCGCTGCTTCCGTCTTTGGCGCTGATGGTAACGCTGCTGCCGTTGGCTTTGGCGATGATGCCGCCTAAGGGGAAGTCGTCTGAAACGCTGCGGCTGCTGACGGTTTGCCACGAGCCGTCATAGCGGACGGCTGCGCTGCGCTGTCCTTTGACGGTAGAGGGGTAAACCCAGCCTATGCCGCCGTCGCCCCATTTTTGCTGGAGGCGCAGGCGCAGTTGTTCGGTGAAAAGGTCGCCGGCGGTGTGTGAATCGCCGATTTGGAGGATGCGGAATTTGCCGTCCGAGCTGCGGTCGAGTTTTTTGAGCTTGGAGAGCCAGGCGGGACGGCTGCTGCCGTAGTTTTCCAGCAGCATATCGGCGGCGGGGGCGGCGGCAGACAGGCACAATGCGGTAAGGGATACGGACAGGGTTTTGATGTTCATGAGTTTCCTGTGTGTGGTTTTCAGACGACGTCTTTGGACGCGGCGGACGGCTATTGTAACGAAAAAGACGGCATTGGATAAACAAAACGCCGTCCTTTTGCTGCCGATGCGGGCTTAACGTGCGGATAATTGTTCCGTGCGTTCTTCGCCGTTCACTTCAGGGGTCGTCTGAAAAACGATTTTTTCCATGATTTTATCCGCGAGCAGTTTTTGTCCTTCAGCAGAGAAGTGGATGCCGTCTTTGCTGCGGTAGCGGATGATTTTTCCATTGATGTTGACGGAGTCGGCGTAGGTGTCGGAGCCGTTGCTGAGGAGCTTGTCGGTCGGTATCCACAAGGCTTTTGGACTGATCTCGTCTGCTAAAAGTTTGTCGAGATATCGCATTTGCTTGTTAAGTTTTGCCTGTTTCATATAAGGAATGCCCATCCAGATGACTTGGACATGGTGTTCCTCGGCTGCGGTCAGGATGCGGTTGACGCGGCTGAGGTATTCTTCCGACCATTCGGGCGAGGCGAATTTCAGGTATTTTTTGCCTTTCGGGAAATCCCACGGGTCGTTGGGGCCGAGGAAAACAACCAGAAGGCGGATGTCGGTTTGTTGTTTCAGCGTTTGCTCAATGGTGTTCGGCCAGTCGAAAAACTTGGGATAGGACAATCCGGTACTTTGCTTGCTTAAGTTTACTGACTGGATGCCGTATTGTTTTTTCAGGCTTCTTTCAACAAAAGGCGCAACGCCCTGCATCATCGAGTCGCCGGCAAAAAAGACTTTGTCGCCTTGTCCGAGAACGATATTGGCGGGCGGGGTAATAGGGAGGTGATGTGCTTCGGGTTGTCCACCGTTTTGTGCCGTTTGAGGTTGACGT